>JAJHRQ010000031.1 GCA_020833645.1 Thermocrinis sp. | reverse complement strand
AATCCCAAAGAATGTTAAGGTTTATAGGGGATAGCTCCCTTTCATTGTCGTAGATGCAAAAGAGTTTTTTCCCTGCAATTTTGCCTGTTCCATCCCAAACCTCTCCCTCAAAGAGCCACAAAAATCCTTCAAGTCTTCCAGAAGGGTCTTCAAAGACTGCACCATTCAAGAGCTTTTCTTTGTACCTTTCAAGTACAAGGTCTATAAGGTTTTCCAAAAGGGGATGCCCAAAGGAGATGAACTCTACCTCTGGATTTTTGAAAGCCTTTTCTTTATCAAAGGTCGCCTTTGGGTATTCCCTCTTTACAACCTGTTTGTTTTGCTCTGCCCTTTTCCTTAAGTCGTTGGGGACTTTCTCTATGCTCAAAAATCCATCCTTTCCTTCCTTAACCCTTCCGCCAAACTTTTCAAAAGCCCTTTTGAACCACTCTTCCACATACTCTGGCACAAGCCTGTTTTCCTTTGCCCTTTCGTAGTTCTCCGCAAGCCTTGTGTAATCAATGTTTCTCGTTGCCAAAGCTTCCTCAAGAACATCTCTCCTTAGCCTTTCAAGGTATTCCTTATCTAACTTAACTTCCAACTCCCTTTCTATTTCTTCCAAGCTTCTTGTCTGCATCACTGCGGAAACTATAAGCTCGTAAAGGTTTTTGTCAGGGAAAATCTCACCTATAACATCAAAAACTTTGTTCCCAAGGTCTTTTTCCATTTCCTTTAGCTTTTTAAAGAGTTTTTCTAAGACCTTTCCTTCCCTCGTGTTGCTTGCCACCAAGTTAAAAACATGCACATCCCTCTGCTGTCCGTACCGGTGGATCCTTCCCATTCTCTGCTCCAACCTGTTAGGGTTCCAAGGAATGTCGTAGTTGATCATAATGTGGCAAAACTGGAGGTTTATGCCCTCCCCCGCTGCGTCGGTGGCAATCATAACATCCGCCCAATCCCTAAAGTCCTTCTCCGCCTTTATTCTCTCTTCCAAGGGCATTCCACCGTGTATGGTGCATACCGAGTAGCCCCAATCCCTTACCTTTTTCTGCAAATACTCCAAGGTGTCCCTTGATTCGGTAAAGATCAAAATCTTTCTGTTTCCTCCTTTCTCTTCTATGGTTTTTAAACCCTCCTCCAAGGCTTTTTTCAACTCTCTTAGCTTTGTCTCTCCTTCCCTTTCCATAATTTCCTTTGTTTTTTTGATTAAGTTTTTTATAGTTTCTATCTCCTGTCTTAGCTCCTCTATGTTCTTAGCCAAGCTTACACTTTCCCACTCCCTTTCCTTCTCAAGGATTTCATCCTCTGTAGAATCTTCAACCTCCTCCAACTCCTCCAGTTCCAAGAAGGCTTCCCTTTTTTCCACAGAACCTGCCCTCAAAAACTCCTCCAACCTTTCCTTCCTTCTTTCTAAGGACTTCAGGAGTGCATAGAGGCTTGACGCAAACCTTCTTTGGAGGATCACCAATGCAAAGGCTACGTTTCTTTTTTTATCCTCCTGCTCTGCTTTGCCATACTGCGTGCTTATGTAGTCTGATAGCTGGTTGTAAAGCTCCACTTCTGGGTCCGAAAGGTTAAAGGATATGGTCTTCACTTCCCTTTTGGTAAATAAGGGCTTGCCTTCAAAATCCCTCAGATCCTCCTTTAGTCTTCTTATAAACAACGGATTGTCCCCGCTTTTTATAGATTCCTCTATCATATCTGAAGTGGCAAAAAAGCCTTCTCTTAGCAGGTCCAAAAGGAGTCGGAAATTCTCCGGGTCTCCCCTGTGAGGAGTGGCGGTCAAAAGGAGCATGTGGGTGGAGTTTTTAGCTAATGTCTGTCCGAGTTTATACCTTTCAGTTTTTTTCACCTTTTGTCCATATCTGTAAGCGGACATTTTGTGGGCTTCATCTACCACCACTAAATCCCAATGAGTACTGGCGATAATGTTTCTCACATCATCCTGCTTAGCAAAATCCATAGAAAGGATTACCTGATGCTTTTCCTGAAGGGGATTGCTTCCGTAGCTGTTTTTTAAAAGGTTTCTGTCAAAGACCTCAAAGTTCTCCTGAAACTTTTCTTTCAGTTCTCTGAGCCATTGGTCTTTCAGATGCCCGGGAACTACTACAAGGATCCGTTTTGCAAGACCTCTGAGCTTTAGCTCCTTTATTATAAGCCCCGCCATTATGGTCTTTCCTGCCCCCGGGTCGTCCGCTATCATAAAACGCACCTGAGGGAGCTTTAAGGCATACTCATAAACCGCCTCTATCTGAAAGGGCAAAGGGTCTATCTTTGAGACGCTTACTGCCAAATATGGGTCAAAGAGGTATGCATACCTGAGCCTTAGGGCTTCTGTAGCCAAAAAGGCTTCTGAACCTTTGGTGGAAAAATCGGTGTTCTGTATGGTTATTTCCCTTAATTCCTCTTCAGTGAGGAACCAATCGCGGATAATTCCACTGTGTATGAGCCTGCCGTATATTATTACTCCCCCATTTCTTTTATCTACTTTTATTACCTCCACCGGCTCAGGGAAAAAGTTCCCCTTAATTATGCTTTTTTCTTTGAGTTCCATCAGATTAAAATCTTATACCATGAGTGTGGGTTTTATAGGTCTTGGAAACCTTGGAAAGACAATAGCCAAAAGGTTAATAGATCAGGGTGTCCCCCTTGTGGTCTGGAACAGAACCAAAGAGAAGGCTTTGGACTTGGGTGTGGAGATTGCCCAAAGCCCCGCAGATCTTAGCAAAAAGGTAAATACCATCTTTGTTATGGTCTTTGATTCGCAGGCAAGCGAAGAGGTGATCTTTGGAAAGGAAGGCTTGGTGCAGGGAGACATAAAGGGAAAGACCATCATAGATATGACCACCAACCATTACAGATATGTGGAGTTTGCATACCAGGAGTTAAAAAAACTGGGTGCGTATTACCTGGATGCCCCAGTACTTGGAAGCGTGATCCCCGCCCAAAAGGGAGAGCTAACCATACTGGTTGCCGGAGAAAAGGAGAAGTATGAAGAGCACAAAGGACTTTTTGAAAAGTTCTGCCGGGCTATCTACTATGTGGGAGAGGTGGGCAATGCCACAAAGCTAAAGCTTATAAACAACATAGTTTTAGGTGGTTTTATGGAAATTCTGGCGTCCGCCATAGCTTTGGGTGAGAGGGCAGGCTTTGACAAAGGGCTGATTATAAACATTCTCAACGACGGTGCGGGCAGGTCCTACATCCTTGATGTGAAAAAGAAAAAACTCTTAGAAGAGGACTTTTCCACCCACTTTTCCGTGGATTTGATATACAAAGACCTTCACTACGCCCAAGATCTGGTAAAAGACTTAAACGCCTTTACCTTTAGCCTTCAGAATGTAAAGGAAGCTTACGGCTTGGCAAGGGCTATGGGACTAAAAGATTTGGACTTTTCCGCAGTTTATAGGGTTTTTAAAGGAATTTAAGAGCCCGGTCTCCTATGTCTTTTCTGTAGTGCATGCCCTCAAAGTGTATTTTTTCCACCGCCTTGTATGCCTTTTCTTTCGCTTCTTTTAAGCTGTTGCCCCATGCACAGACGTTGAGAACCCTTCCACCCGTAGTGATCAGCTTTCCATCCTTTACCTCCGTGCCCGCGTGGAAGATTATCACATCCTCATCCTTGACATCCTCAAGACCGTGGATCTCTTTGCCCACCTCTGGCTTTTCTGGGTAGCCTTTGCTTGCCAACACCACGCACAGCGAACACCTTTCGTCTATGTCCAAGCTTACCTTTTTACCTTCGTGAAAGTCTAAAAGCTTTTCCAAAAAGTCCCCCTTTATTCTCATCAAGAGGGGCTGTGCCTCTGGGTCTCCGAGCCTTACGTTGAACTCCAAAACCATTGGTCCCCTTGACGTTAGCATCAAGCCCGCATACAAAAAGCCCCTGTAGTATATCCCCTCCTGGGCAAGGGCTTTTATGGTCCTCTCAATGATCTGCTCCCTTATTGCCTTTTCAGTTTCTGCATCCACGAAGGGATTGGGCGAGTATGCCCCCATTCCGCCCGTGTTGGGTCCTCTGTCTCCGTCCAAGAGCCTTTTGTGGTCCTGAGAGGTGGGAAGTGGAACGTACTCGGTGCCATTTACCATAACTATGTAAGATGCCTCTTCTCCCTCCAAAAACTCCTCTATAACTACCCTCTTGCCCGCAGGACCCAAGATGCCCCTGTTCATAAATAGGTCTATAGTTTCCAAGGCAGACTGCTCGGTTTTGCAGACCACCGCACCCTTTCCACTGGCAAGCCCATCCGCCTTTATCACCAGAGGAACACCAAAATCCTTTACAAACCTCTTTGCCTTGTCTGGGTCCTCAAAGACCTCAAAGTTTGCAGTGGGAATGCCGTGCTTTAGCATAAACCTTTTGGCAAAGATCTTGCTACCTTCCAGCATGGATGCCCTTTGGGAGGGTCCAAAGATCTTTAATCCTCTGCTTTCAAACTCATCCACAATGCCCTCCACGAGGGGTGCCTCGGGACCTACCACCGTAAAGTCTATGCCTTCCCTTTGGGCAAAGTCCGCAAGCTCTTTAACATTGGTTGGGTCTATGGGAACCCTCTTTCCCTTAATTCCCCCGTTCCCCTTTGCCACAAAGACCTCTTTAACCAAAGGGCTCTGGCTGATTTTCCAATAGAGGGCGTGCTCTCTTCCTCCGTTGCCAACTATCAAAACCTTCACGAGTATTGATTATACTATAGCATTTATGAAAGAGCTTATAAAAGAAAAGCTGGAAACCATCCTGAGAGAAAAGTATTCTATTGAAGGCTTGAACTATACCATAGAGGAGCCAAAGGACCGCCATCTTGGAGACCTTGCTACAAACGTTTGCTTTTTGCTATCAAAACACCTTAAAAAACCACCCCATCTCCTCGCAGAGGAAATGGCAAAGGAGCTAAGCAATGAAGATTTTCAGGCGGAACCACTGAGGGGATTCATAAACTTTCGTTTCTCGGAAGGTCGGATAAAAGATGGCTTTAGGGAACTTTTGAGCCGTGCTTCCAACTACTACTTTGAAGACATAGGAAAGGGTAAAAGGTTGCAGATTGAGTTTGTTAGTGCTAACCCTACGGGACCCTTGCATCTGGGACATGGCAGGGGTGCGGTGGTGGGAGACGCCCTATACAGGCTTCTAAAGGCTTTTGGCTATGACGTGGTAAGGGAATACTACATAAACGACGCAGGCTACCAAGTCTATCTCTTTGGACTTTCCGTCCTTTACAGGGTTTATGAGCTCTTTGGTAAAGAGGACCAAGAATTAAAGCAGAAGTTTGAAGAAGAGGGCTACAAGGGAAATTACGTCAAAGAGCTTGCCAAGGATGTTAAAGCCTTCTTTGGAGAAGAGGTGTTGGGCTGGGAGAAGGAACAGGCAATAGAGAAGTTAGGTGAGTATGGCGTAAAAAGGATGTTGGAGGATATAAAAGAAACCCTTGCCTTTATGGGCGTAGAATTTGACCTTTGGGTCAGCGAAAAGAGCCTCCATCAGAGGGGGCTTGTGGAAAAGGTCATAAAGCTCTTGGAAGAGAAGGGTTATACCTACACCCAAGATGGTGCCCTTTGGTTCAAGAGTTCAGACTTTGGCGATGACAAGGACAGGGTTTTGATAAGGTCCGATGGCACTCCCACCTACTTTGCGGGAGATATAGCCTACCACTATTACAAGTACGAGAGAGGCTTTGAAGAAGTTATAAACCTATGGGGGGCGGACCACTGGGGCTATCTCCCAAGGCTGAAGGGAGCCCTAAAAGCCCTTGGCATACCGGAAGACTGGTTAAAGGTGGAATTTGTGCAGATGGTAAGGCTGTTCTCCGATGGAAAGGAAATTAGGATGTCAAAGAGAACCGGCGAGTTTATAACCCTTAGGGAGCTTTTGGAAGAGGTTGGCGTTGACGCGGTCAGGTTCATCTTTCTAACAAAGCGCTCCGACACGCCTCTTGATTTTGATATAGACCTTGTTAAACAAAACACCGCAGAAAACCCCGTCTTTTATGTGCAGTATGCCCACGCCCGCGTTAGGGGAGTCTTTAGGGAAGTGCGTCAAAGGTTTGGCATAGACCCAGATAAAGAGAGTTTAACAGAATACGTAAACTACATGAAAGATCAGCAAGGTCTAGAGCTTATGAAAAAACTTCTCTTCTTTAAAGACACCCTTAAGGATGCGGTGCTCAACCTTTCTCCTCACCTAATCGTCTATGACCTTTTAGAAATCGCTAAGCTGTTTCATAATTATTACAATCATCACAGGGTAATGGTAGAGGATAAAAGCGTTATGATGGGTAGGCTATCCCTTTTGAAAGGCGTTGAGATTGGTTTGAAGGTTGGTTTAAACTTAATAGGAGTTAATGCACCAGAGCGTATGTAGAAGGAGGGAAAGATGAAAAAAGAGAGGCTCTTGATCCTGTTGGGAACTCTAATAGCTTTGATATCCTTCTATGTGGGATTAAATAAATGGCTTGAAAGCAAATCAGAGAGTGCACCACCACCTGTGGTGGTAAAACCCACTCCTCCACCGCCGGCTTCTCCACAACAAGAAGAAAAAGCCAAGGAAGAACCAAAGGTAGAGGAGAAAAAGCAAGCTCCTCCACCAGAACCACAAAAACAGAAGGAAGACTTAATAGCCCAAAAGATACAGGAAGAGAAAGCCAAAGAAGTTCAGAAAACCCAAGAGAGCAAAAACTTAACAGCTCAAAAGCAGGAAGCTCGGAGGGAAGTAGCTAAACAGGAAAAGCAAGCGGAGAAACCAAAGGGAGAGGTTAGAGAGTATGTTATACAAATAGGTGCCTTTAGCTCAAAAGAAAATGCAGAGAAAGCCTTAGAGAAGGCTAAAAGCATGGGCTACAGGGGTGAAATTGTGA
>JAJHRQ010000005.1 GCA_020833645.1 Thermocrinis sp. | reverse complement strand
GCAAACCCGTAAGGGGATGTATGTGGTCTGAAGCCTGGCCAGTGCCCGTAGGTGAAGGGGCGGGGTGCAAGCCCCAAACCGAAGCCCGGGTAAACGCCGGCCGTAACTCTGACGGTCCTAAGGTAGCAGTTGCTGCCTGAACCTCGCTGTATGCGGGGAAGCCCTTAGAGCTCCAGCTACGAGGTGCAAAAAGGCACCCGTAAAAATGCTGGAGATTGGGCAATCCGCAGGAAATCCCTAAAGGGGAGATCCTCAGAGACTGTACGCGAGGGCCTTTGCCTCGCGAAGGAGGGAAAGGATGGAACTTTCTCCAGATTGGGTTGTAGGCTTTGTAGATGGAGAGGGTTGCTTTCACGTTAGCGTAAATGAAAACCCAAAGACCAAGCTGGGCTATCAGGTTCTTCCTGAGTTTGTGGTGGTTCAGCATCAGAGAGATATACAGGTACTCTACGCTCTGAAGAGTTTCTTCAAATGCGGAGTGGTAAGGAAGAACAACGGAGATAGGTGGTGCTACAGAGTTAGAAAGCTGGAATGCTTAAGGGCTATATGCGAGTTTTTCGTGAAGCACCCTCTCAAAACCAAGAAAAACGTAGACAGAATTAGGTTCTGTCGGATTGTGGGCTACATGCTTGAAGGAAGACACCTAAGCGTAGAAGGTCTTCTGGAGATTATAGATGTGGCCCTCCGGATGAACACACAGCAAAGGGAAGCCCTCCTTCGCATAAAAAGGGACCTGGAGGCAAAGGTAAGATACAGTCCACCCCTTGGCGAAAGCCAAGGAGAAAGGTGAGCGAAATTCCTTGTCGGGTAAGTTCCGACCTGCATGAATGGCCCAACGAGTGCCGCACTGTCTCGAGGGGAGTCCCGGCGAAATTGTGATGCCGGTCAAGACGCCGGCTACCCGCGGCAGGACGGAAAGACCCCGTGAAGCTTCACTGCAGCCTGGTACTGAGTCTTAGTCTATCCTGCGCAGGATAGGTGGGAGCCTGTGAAGTCCCTCCTCCGGGAGGGATGGAGGCGCCGGTGAGATACCACCCTGGGTAGGCTGAGACTCTAACCCAGCCGAGTTAACCTCGGCGGGGACCGTGCCAGGCGGGCAGTTTAGCTGGGGCGGCTGCCTCCTAAAAGGTAACGGAGGCGTCCAAAGGTACCCTCAGGCGGGTCGGAAATCCGCCGTAGAGTACAAGGGCAGAAGGGTGCCTGACTGTGAGGCCGACAGGCCGAGCAGCCGCGAAAGCGGGGCCTAGTGACCCACCGGTCCCACGAGGGAGGGCCGGTGATCAGCGGATAAAAGCTACTCCGGGGATAACAGGCTAATCTCCCCCGAGAGCCCACATCGACGGGGAGGTTTGGTACCTCGATGTCGGCTCCCCCCATCCTGGGGCTGAAGCAGGTCCCAAGGGTTGGGCTGTTCGCCCATTAAAGGGGGACGCGAGCTGGGTTCAGAACGTCGCGAGACAGTTCGGTCCCTATCCGCCGCGGGCGCAGGAGTCTTGAGGGGGTCCGTCCCTAGTACGAGAGGACCGGGACGGGGCAGGCTCTGGTGTACCGGTTATCCCTCCAGGGGTAGCGCCGGGTAGCCATCCTGCTACGGGATAAGCGCTGAAAGCATCTAAGCGCGAAGCCCACCCCAAGATAAGGACTCCCTGAAGGGCCGTGGGAGACTACCACGTTGATAGGCCGCAGGTGGAAGCTCCGTAAGGGGTGTAGCCGAGCGGTACTAATAGCCCGTTCGACTTGCACACCCACAGGAAGAAAGACCTATTGAGTTGCCAAGATTCCCTCGGGACCATAGCGGAGGGGAAACACCCGGTTTCCATTCCGAACCCGGCAGTTAAGCCCTCCAGCGCCGATGATACTGTGCCGGGCGAACGGCACGGGAAAGTAGGTCGTCCCGGGGGTTTATATTATACTTATGTCTCCCATGTACGACCACATAATCATAAAAGGCGCAAGACAGCACAACCTAAAGAACATAGACCTAAAAATTCCCAAAAACAAACTTATAGTCATAACTGGTCCATCCGGCAGTGGAAAATCTTCTTTAGCCTTTGATACCATATATGCGGAGGGGCAAAGGAGGTACGTAGAATCCCTTTCCTCTTACGCCCGTCAATTCCTAGGTGTTATGGAAAAGCCGGAGGTGGACGTTATAGAAGGGCTATCTCCCGCCATAGCCATAGACCAAAAGACCACCTCTAAAAACCCTCGCTCAACGGTGGGAACAGTCACAGAAATTTACGATTACATGAGGGTCCTTTGGGCAAACGTGGGAAAGCCTCATTGCCCAGAGTGTGGAAGGCTTTTGGAAGGACTATCCGCCCATGAGATCTTGGAAAAGGTGTATGAAGATTTAAAAGGCAAAAGGATCACAATTTTGGCACCTTTGGTCAGGGGTAAAAAGGGAGAATTTAGGGACCTCCTGAGGGAGCTTGACAAAAAGGGTTATAGCAGGGTTAAGGTGGATGGAGAGTATCTCCGCATAGTGGATGTTCCACCTTTGGAAAAAAACAAAAAGCATGATATTGACCTTGTAATAGACCGGTTCGTTTTGGAAGAGGATGAAAGGGCAAGGGCCTTAAACGCCATAGAGAAAGCCTTTGAACTTTCAAAGGGTCTTGTGAAAATTGATGACGTGGATGGTGGGAAGGAACTAATATTCAGTCAGAGTAGGACATGCCCTGAACATGGCTTTTCGGTGCCGGAGCTAACACCAAGGCTCTTTTCCTTTAACTCTCCTTACGGTGCATGTCCTACGTGTAAGGGGCTTGGTGTAAGGTGGGAGATCAACCTCAAACTTTTGGTGGATGAAAAAGAACCTGCGGTAGACGCCTTTAGGATCACAAAAAACGGCTTTTTTGACTACCTTAGATACCCTGTTGCCAACATACTGAGAAGGCTCGGCTACCATCCAGAAACACCCTTTAGAGAATTACCCGATTCTGTTAAAGAGCTCATTCTTTATGGAGGCAAGGTGCTAAATACAGAATTTGAAGGCATAATTCCACACCTTGAAAGACGCTTTTTGGAAGAGGATTCAGAAAGGCTAAGAGAAGAAATCGGAGAGTATATAAAGGAAAGACCGTGCCCTGCTTGTGGAGGTTCAAGGCTAAGGCCAGAAGCCCTCTCCGTGCTTTTGAACGGTAAAAACATATACCAAGTATGTAGTATGCCTATAAGACAGGCTATGGAATTCTTCAAGGAAACCTACGAAAAACTGACAGGCAAAGACCGCATAGTGGGAGAAAGGCTCATAAAGGAGATCACCGACCGGCTTAGCTTTTTGATAAAGGTAGGTTTGGACTATTTGGACTTAGCCCGCAGTGCAACCACCCTCTCTGGGGGAGAGATGCAAAGGATAAGACTTGCCACCCAAATAGGCTCCAAGCTAACGGGTGTGCTCTATGTTTTGGATGAGCCCTCCATTGGTTTGCATCCCAGAGACACCCACAAACTCATAGAAACCCTCAAGGACCTTAGGGACCTTGGCAACACGGTCATAGTGGTGGAGCACGACCCGGAGACTATACTCTCTGCGGATTGGATCATAGACCTTGGTCCAGGGGCTGGGAAAAACGGAGGTTATGTGGTAGCAGAAGGTACGCCCGAGGATATAATGAAAAATCCAAACTCTTTAACGGGTGCGTACCTTTCGGGTAGGCAGGGCATACCTCTGCCAGAAAAGAGAAGACCCCCAGGCAAAAGATGGCTAAAAATAATCAACGCCAGAAAGCACAATTTGAAAAACATAACCGTCCAGATTCCTGTGGGTCTCTTTGTGTGTATAACGGGGGTCTCCGGTAGTGGAAAATCCACACTAATATACGACATACTTTGGGAGTATGCAAGGGGACTTTTCTATGGTGGTAACGTAGACGTGGAAGGAGTGGATCGTATAGAGGGGCTTGAGTACTTTGACTATGTTATCAACGTGGATCAGTCTCCCATCGGTAGAACTCCCAGAAGCAACCCAGCCACTTACACAAAGCTTTTTGACTTAATAAGAAACCTCTTTGCCCAGACGCCTACCGCAAGGGCAAGGGGCTATACACCGGGTAGGTTCTCCTTTAACGTGCCGGGTGGAAGGTGCGAAGCATGTCAAGGAGAGGGTGTGATAAAGGTAGAAATGCACTTTTTGCCCCCCGTGTATGTAACCTGTGAAGTGTGCAAAGGGACACGATACAACAGGGAGACCTTAGAAGTGCTCTATAAGGGTAAAAACATAGCAGAAGTTTTAGACATGACCGTGGATGAAGCCTACGAGTTCTTCTATCATCATCCTTCCATACGCAGAAAGCTTGAACTTTTGAGGGATGTGGGGCTTGGATACATAAAACTGGGTCAGCCGGCTACTACCCTTTCCGGTGGAGAAGCCCAGAGGATCAAGCTAGCCCGAGAGCTTTCAAAGAAGGAAACAGGAAGAACCCTCTACCTTTTGGACGAGCCCACCACCGGGCTACACATGGACGACGTGAAAAAACTAATAGAGGTTCTACAAAGGCTCGTGGATAGGGGAAACACGGTGGTGGTCATAGAGCATAACTTAGATGTGATAAAGTGTGCGGACTGGATCATAGATTTGGGTCCAGAGGGTGGAGACAGGGGCGGGTACGTTGTAGCGGAGGGAACTCCAGAGCAGGTGATGGAAAATCCCAACTCCTACACAGGGCAGTATCTTAAAGAGTATTTGAGAAGTATAATCATAGGATAGAAGCTTTAAACAGGAGGGCTTAGATGGCAAAAATATACTATGACGGAGATGCCAGTTTAGAAGCGCTAAAAGGTAAAAGGGTTGCCATTTTGGGCTATGGCAGTCAGGGGCATGCCCATGCCCTCAACCTAAGGGACAGTGGCATTGATGTGATAATTGGACTGCATCCAAACAGCAAGTCCAGAGAAAAGGCACAGAGGGATGGATTTGAGGTTTATGAACCCTCAGAAGCAGTAAAGAGGGCGGACATTATAATGTTTTTGACGCCAGACCCTGTACAACCGGAACTCTACAAACAGTGCGTGGAGCCCCACTTAAACCCGGGGAAAACCTTAGCCTTTGCCCACGGCTTTAACATACACTTCAAGCAGATAGTTCCACCAAAGGATGTGGACGTTTTTATGGTGGCACCCAAGGGACCTGGGCATTTGGTAAGGTGGATGTATGAAGAGGGTAAAGGTGTGCCTGCCCTGGTAGCCATCTATCAGGATGCATCCGGCAACTGCAAAGAAAAAGCCCTGGCTTACGCCAAAGCCCTTGGATGTACTAGGGCGGGTGTGATAGAAACTACCTTTAAAGAGGAGACAGAAACAGACCTCTTTGGGGAACAGATGGTTCTGTGCGGTGGTGTAACCGCCTTAATAAAGGCAGGGTTTGAAACCCTCGTGGAAGCAGGCTACCAGCCAGAGGTTGCCTACTTTGAATGTTTGCACGAGCTAAAACTGATCGTAGATTTAATATACCAGTATGGTATAGCGGGCATGAGATATTCCATTTCAGACACTGCCAAGTATGGAGACCTCACCCGAGGTGAGAGAATTTACAAGGTAGTTAAGCCCTTGATGAAGGAAGCCCTTGAGGAGATCCAAAAAGGCGAGTTTGCAAGGGAGTGGGTCCTTGAAAATCAAGCGGGAAGACCTGTCTTTCATGCCCTCCTTGAGAGGGATAGACACCACCTTATAGAAAAGGTAGGAGAAGAACTCAGAAAGATGATGCCTTGGATCACGGGTAAGGAGTTAAAATGAACCTGACTAAAAGGAGGGAATCCTTAAAAAAGTTATACACGCCCTTGGGCGTTGCCCTTTACAGGCTACACTTTCCTCCTAACTTTATAACCTTGCTGTCTGTTATAACGGGCATGCTCTCTGCATACTTTTTCTGGCATGGCAAACTTTTAACCGCGGTGGGTTTTTTGCTTCTCTCTGGGCTTTTGGACCTTATGGATGGCGTAGTGGCAAGGCTTTCCGAAAGGGCCTCCAAGTTTGGTGCAGTTTTTGATTGGTTGGCGGACAAGTGGGTGGATGGCTTTGTGCTCGGCACCGTAGGATACCTATATGCGGGTCCCTTTACAGCCATGCTGGCAATTACCGCATCCATGCTACACTCCTTCATAAAGCCGGTGGTCTATTCAGAAATAGGCTACAGCGCGAGGGTCAAGGGAAAGATCCAGGATCCTTTGGAGGGGGTCGGCTTCTTTGGAAGACCCGAAACCCACCTTACCTTAGCCCTTTTTGCGGTCCTTGAGAGGTTCAACATGCCCTTGGGGCTATCCTTTGGCATAAAGCTTATAGCAGTCCTTACACTGCTTTCCCTCTTTTTGCGCATAGCGTATCTGTATAAACATTTCGGAAAGGTGTACGAGGAATGAGGCCCTATGTGATCATAGTTTCTGAGGTTAGTGTAGACGGAAAGCTCACCCTCTACCGGGGGGCTTCAAGCAAAGAGCTGATGAGCCTTATGGATATGGAGGCATACAGGTATTTACACGAAATAAGGGCTAAAGTGGATGGCATAATGGTGGGCTGTGAGACGGTCAGAACAGACAACCCGAGTTTAACGGTTAGGTACGCGGAAGGTAAAAACCCTGTGCGCATAATACCATGCTCCACCGCCAACGTGCCCTTAGACGCCAACATCTTCTCAAAGGACGCACCCACCGTAATAGTTTCCACCCTGAGGGCTCCAAAGGAGAGGATAGAAAAGATCAGGGAACTGGGGGCAGAGGTCTGGATAGTGGGTGAGGATCTTGTGGATTTTGACAGGCTCCTTCCCATGCTCTACGAGAGGGGCATAAAGAGCCTTATGGTGGAAGGGGGTTCCTCCATAAACTGGGAGTTCGTCAAGAGGGGGTATGTGGATGAGATAAGGCTTATACACCTACCTGTTATAGTGGGTGGGGAGAATGTGCCCACGTTGGTGGGGGGTGAGGGCTTTAAGAGTCTGAAGAACGTTCTCAATCTAAGACTTAGGGCCCACTTCAAGAGGGGACATCACCTGATCACTGAATGGGAGGTGGTAAGATGAACGAATACTTGGGAATTTTGATCTTTTTTGTGGTAGCCTTGGGTGTCGGTTTTGTTTTCACCGTAGCAAACAGCATCCTTGGACCAAAGACCAAGGAAAAGATGGAGGATTATCCTTACGAATGCGGTGTGCCACTGTATGATCCAGAAGCAAGGGGCACCTTCAAGCAAGGCTATTATCTGCTGGGACTTTTGCTCATTCTCTTTGATATAGAGGTTGCCTTTTTGTTCCCTTGGGCGGTTGTCTTCAAGGATATCGGCAAATATGGGCTCATTGAGGCGGTCTTGTTCATAGCTATACTCTTTTTGGGCTTTGTTTACGCTTGGAAGAAAGGCGCCCTAAAGTGGCAGATCTAGAGCTTTTCCTTTGTGGAGGGAAGCTCTCCACCAACTATAGAAACAGACTGCTTTAGGGCTAAGGCAAAGGCTTTAAAGCAAGCTTCCGCAATGTGGTGAAGGATCCTCCCGTATAAAACCCTTATATGCAATGTGCTTTTAGATTCCAAGGCAAAGCCCTTAAAGAATTCCCATATGAGCTCAAAGTCAAAGTCTTTGATCTTTCCGCGCAATCCTAAGTCTTCATAAAAGAAAAGAGGTCTGCCGGAAATATCAATGCTACACAAGACCAAAGCTTCATCCATGGGAACGATGCTGTAGCCATACCTTTGAATGCCCTTCTTGTCCCCCAAGGCTTCAAGCACCGCCATACCCAAGGTGATGCCCACATCCTCCACCGTGTGGTGATGGGAAACATGTACATCTCCCTTTGCCTTCAGTTCAAGGTCAAAGCGTCCGTGCCGGGCAAAGGTCTCAAGCATGTGTGTGAGAAAACCTACCGGTGTGCTAACGTTGAACCTCCCAGAGCCATCCAGGTTGATCTCCAGTTCAATCTGAGTCTCCCTTGTTTCCCTCAGAACTCTGGCTTTTCGCATGGAAAAATTATATTCGTTATAATCTATGCTATGGAAGTTTTAATGGGAGTTGGAAAGGGTGGGTTAAAAGCGGGCAACAAGCCAGACATTTTGGTAATCCTTCTGCCACATCCTTGCACCGCATCTTTTCTCTTTACCACCAATCACTTTAAGTCCGCAAGCGTTATATACTCAGAAAAAGTCCTTAGGGAAAGGGATACCATAAGGGCACTGGTTATAAACAGTGGTAACGCCAACTGTGGAGTAGGAGAGGAGGGTATAATCCACGCAGAAATGATGGCAAGAGAAACCGCCAAGCATTTAGACATTGACCATAGGGAGGTTCTTGTCTTTTCCACTGGAATTATAGGAAAGCCCTTGCCCATAGAAAGCGTTCTTGAGGGTATAGCTTCCGCCTGTAGGATATTGGAGCCGTTGGACCTAAAGAGGGCAAGCGAGGTGATCTCTACCACAGACCGGTTTCCCAAGTATGCCTTTGTCAAAAAGGGTGCTTTAGAGGTATTTGGCTTTGCAAAGGGTGCGGGCATGATACATCCTCAGATGGCAACCATGCTGAGCTTTATCTTTACCAACGCAGAGGTAGAAGGTGATGTCCTCAGGAAACTTCATAGAGAAATAAACGAAAGGACGTTTAATTCTATAAGCGTGGATGGGTGCACAAGCACTAACGATAGCTTTGGCATCATAAGCCTTGGGTTTATAAAAGAAGACTTGGAAAATCTAAGGCAGTCTTTGGAGGAAGTTTCCCTTAGCTTGGCTAAAAGGATCGTAGAGGACGGAGAAGGTGCCACTCGGATCATCAAAGTGGTTGTAAAAAACGCATCCATAAGCCTAAAGGCTAAAACCATAGCGGAGAAGATCGCCACCTCAAACCTGGTTAAAACTGCCATATTTGGAAGGGACCCCAACTGGGGCAGAATAGTCGCCAGTGCTGGCTCTACTCCCTTTCCTATAGACCAGTTTAAGCTGAGGGTTTATATAGGGAACCATCTTGTCTATGACGGAAAGCCCCATCCAAAGGCAGTGGAGTCCGCCAAAAAGTACTTGGAGGAAAACAGAGAAATTGAAATCACTTTAGACCTAAGGGAAGGCAAGGAAAGCTGGACTTACTACACCTCGGACCTAACCTACGATTACATAAAGATCAATGCGGAATACACAACTTAGCTCTTTATAAGCTCACCCATCTTGAATATAGGCATGTAAAGGGCTATGAGTATTAGACCCACCACGCCACCTATGAACACAATTAGCATGGGTTCTATTAGCTTTATGAGACCCTCCACCGTTTTGTCAAACTCATCTTCGTAAAATCTTGCTATAGTTTCTAACATGTCGTCAAGCCTACCGGTATCCTCTCCCACCCTTATCATAGCTATAACCATCTTCGGGAAAAGCCCCGTTCTGTCAAGGGCTCTGTACATAGGCTCTCCTTCCATAACCGCCTTTCTTGCCTGATCAACAGCTTCCTTTATTACGATATTACCAGTCGTTTGCCCCGCTATCTCAAAGGCTCTTTCTAAGGCAACACCCGAGGAAAAGAGGGTAGCCATTGTTCTGGCAAACTTTGCCATCGTGCTCTTTACCACCAGGTCGTTCATCTTTGGCACCCTGAGGGAAAGCTTGTGTATAGCCTTTCTGAAGGCGTAGTTATTTCTATAAAGATATCTAAAAATCCAAGAAAAAATCACTATAAAGGCTATTATTGCTGGAAGACTGTTTCTCAGGGCGTTTGACGCTGCTATCAACATCTGAGTGGGCAAAGGCAACTCTCCTCCCAACCCTTCGTATATCTGCGCAAAAGTAGGAACCAAAAAGTAAAGAATACCAGAAACGATTAAAGTAGCCACCACAACCACAAAGGTGGGATAGAAAGAAGCGCTTTTTATCTTACTCTTTATCATAGCCATCTTCTCATAATATTCCGCAGCCTTTAGCAGTGAAGCATCCAAACCGCCCGTCTCTTCACCGACCTTTACCAGATTTACCACAAACTCCGGAAAAACCTTTGGATGCCTTTGCATGGCGGCAGATACCGACATACCCTCTCTGACCCTGGCAGACACATCCTTTGCCGCCTCTGAGAGCCTTCTATTTGGCAATTGTTCCGCTATTATGTCTAAAGCATCTACCACACTGAGACCTGCGTTAATCATCGTGCCAAGCTGTCTGCAGAAAATGGAGATATCTTGGTCGCTTACACCTCCACCAAAGGGAAGTGTTATCTTTATGGATTTTTTCTCCTTTTCTTCTTCGTCTATCCTCTCTATTCTCACTAAGGATAGACCGCTTCTTGCAAGCTCTCCAATAAGAACATCTTCACTTGGATATACCACTTCCCGCTCAATCACGTTCCCTGTTTCATCTATTGCTTTGTATCTAAACCTTGGCATTACACTTGGCTCCTAACACCAAGCATTCTTTCTAATTCTTTAACGTCTGGGGAATACCTGAATGCATCCTCCAGGGTTATAAGCCCGCTTCTGTAAAGATTGGCTAAGGATTGGTTCATGGTTTGCATGCCCGTTTCTGCCTGTCCGCTCTGCATGATGGAGTATATCTGTTGCAACTTGTTTTCCCTTATCAAACTCCTAATGGCAGTGTTGGGAATAAGCAGTTCATATGCCAGAACCCTACCTCCGCCTATTTTTGGTATGAGCCTTTGGGAAATAACCCCTTGCAGAACAAAGGAAAGCTGTATTCTAATTTGCTCCTGTTGGTTTGGAGGGAAGACATCTACTATACGGGTGATGGTTGAAATTGCAGTGTTGGTATGCAAGGTTCCAAAGACCAAGTGTCCCGTCTCCGCTGCCCTGAGGGCTATTTCTATGGTCTCCAAGTCCCTCATCTCTCCCACAAGTATCACATCTGGATCTTCACGAAGGGCAGCTCTTAAGGCATCCGCAAAACTATGGACATCTTCACCTATCTCCCTCTGATTTACTATACTCTTCTTGTGGTGGAACACATACTCTATAGGGTCCTCTATGGTTATTATGTGATAAGGAAATGTTTCGTTTATGTATTCAATGAGGGTAGCCAGAGTTGTGGTTTTACCAGAACCAGTGGGACCAGTGACGAGAACAAGCCCCATACTTCTATGACAGAGCTCCAATACCTTTCTGGGAAGTCCTATCTCATCAATGGTCATTATTTTGTTGGGAAGCCTTCTAAAGGCTCCAGCTACAGAACCTCTCTGGAAGAAAACATTAGCACGGAACCTGCCCACATCCTTCACACCAAAGGAAAAATCCACCTGCCCTTTTTCTTCCAACTGCTTCCTGTGTTTTTCCGACATAACCGAGTAGATTAGTCTTTGCGTCATTTCTGGAGTCAGAATAGGATATTCCATCAAAGGTGTTATCTTTCCGTCTATTCGGACCACAGGTCTTGAACCTGCGGTTATATGAACGTCCGATGCCTTTAGAACAGCTGCTTTATGGAGTATTTCTACAAGCCTTATTTCCTGAGTTTGTAGCTTCTCCGCCGGCGTCATCAAAAATCCCCTTCTTTAAAATCTATTTTAAACTATCCTGAGAAAAGGAAGAACTATAGCAAGGGCTTATATTCTCATAAGCAAATTTTAAGACATTTTTCATAATGCAGGGTGTAAAATTCCCACCATCAACAAAAGGAAGGTGATGTCATGAGGAAAGCTATTTTGGCGTCTGCACTACTAAGTGCAGTAGGTATTTCCTTTGCCACCGACGGAGACAACCTTATAGGTGTGTCTTCTGCTTCAAGGGGTATGGGTGGTATAGGCGTGGGTAGATGCTGTTCTAAAAATCCCTTATTGGGACCGTCCCCCCAGCCTCAAAGGGAACTAACCTACTCCTCACCCTATCCCACACCCCTTCCACCAACACTGGCTTCAGAGGAGAAAGGTCCCTCGGCAAGACCTTTCCAAGGATAGAGAAGAGGAGGGCTACCTTCAGAACTTGCCAAGCGGAAGAAGAGGCAAGGTTGCCTCTCCCCTGCTCGGGATTCCTTCCGTTGGCTCCCTCACAGGAGCTTGACTCACTCTGAAGGCTTTGATTAGCTAATAGCTCCTTTGCATTCTGGACATTCTTTAGTTCGCTTTCTAAGGCATTCCTTTTATATTGGTTTGTCTCCTTCTCTAAAAGTTCCGCAAGTTCCTTTTCTCTCTCTTCATACCTTTTCAGTGCAAACTCCAAATATGCCTTGTCCTTTAGTAGTCTTTCGTAATTTTCAGGCACGTCCTCTTTAAAGCCCAGTGCCCTTCTCCCTATCACATACGCCCCTGCTATGTCTTTGTCTGTGTTTAACTGTGGTGCATACTTTAGCATGCCTATAGCTGAGGTGTAAGCAGGATTGACTTCTACTACTTCCACTCCCTTTAATCTTGCTACCCTCTTTAGCTTTTGCATAAACTTTTTGGCATTCCAGTGATGAAGTCTTTTTCTTAACTCAGCTTTCCCATCTCCACGCATTCCTTTTTTGAGTTTCTTTAAGTTCTCTATAGCTACGGCTTTTCCTTTTTCAATAGCTAAATTCACTATCTGATGTGCTAATATCCACTCTTGGTGATCTTTGCTGTTTTGAGAAAGTCCTAAAAGGTGGTGTAGGCTAATGGTCTTATAGCTTAGTAGTTCTCCAGTTTTTGAAACTTCCGCTATAGCTAAGTGGATAGGTGATGCGTTCGTGTCTATGGCTATTACTCCGTTTTCTTTGGTGTATTTCACTTCAGGTGTTGGAAGTTCAAAGGATACACTTCCATAAACTTCTCCATCTCTTAGCTTTAGCTCCACTGTGTAAGGAAAGTAGCTTTTTGTTTGCCAACTTTCTAAAAGCATAGCCATAAAGGTTATCCACTTGTCTTTGCTATTGCTTGGTTCTCTTAACACTTTGGCGTAGATAAATTCTCTGTTTCCTGTGGTAATTCTAAGGTGTAGCTGTCCGTTTAGGTCTTCAAATCTCATTAGTCTGTTTCCTTTGTCTGCCTTTGACCCGATGCTTATAAGTGTTCCTTGTCTTAATTCTCTCCATTGTTTTTTAAGCTTTTCCCTTGCTTTTCCCGTAAGGCGATTTTTGCAAAGCTTTTCAAAAAGTCTTTTGCCTCCAAACACAACTGTTTTGTTTGTGGGATATTGTTTAGCTTTGTAAATAGCTGAGTCAATGTATTTGGTCGGTAGGTTAGGAAATAGCTGTCTTAGTCTATGGTATATTTGAGCGTGTGGGTTTTTTGCTTTCTCTTTTTCCAACTCCTTTAGCATATTGTGTGCCACACGAATGGCAGAGGATTGCTCACGCATAAGCTTTATGAGTTTTTCTTTGGCTTCTTTTCTCAGTTCAAGCTTGAACTGTAAGCTAACAAACATCAGAGTTAGATTTTAGCCTTAAAACTCTTGTGTGTCAATGGGTTTGTATTTTTAGAACAACCTCTAGGCGTGGGTATGCCCGTAGGACCCACTGACACCATCTTCAGAAACCCCGCATGGATGAGCTACTACAAGGGCTTTAACCTGAGCTTTGGAGGAATTCTGCTTTTCCCAGAAGTAAAGGCAAAGAGTAATATCATCACAAGCACCGAAGCCTCTGCCACCAGTCAATCAAAGGTGTTCGTGGTTCCATAAGTGGGAATAGTGCATCAAATTAACGACAAACTTACCTTCGGTATAGGGGCTTTTGGTGTATCCGGTATGGGTGTGGACTACAGAAATAAAGGTGACGACCTTCTAAACATGCATACCACCTTCCAGTTCATGAGAGTGATACCCGCCCTTGCCTATAAGGTAAACGATGCCATTTCTATATCCGGTGCAATCCATTTGGCTTATGGCTCCTTAGATATGGGGGCTACAATTGGAGGTGCAAATCTGGGTGGCGGGCAGTCTCAAACCTACGGCATTGGTGCCCAGCTTGGTGTTGCCTACAACATGGGAGATTTTGTGTATGCAGGTTTAGCCTACCAAAGCCCAGTGAATATGACTTATAAGAGGGTGTTTGATACCAGCTTTGATGGACAATTTGAAGACTTCAAGCTTACTCAGCCTCAAGAGCTTGCCTTTGGTGTTGGTGTAAAGCCTATGGATAACCTCAAGGTGGGTATGGACATCAGGTGGATAAACTGGAAGAACGCAAAGGGATACAAAGAGTTCCAATGGAAGGACCAGTGGGTCATAGCTTTGGGTGGTGAGTTCAAACCAACGCAAAAGCTTGCCCTCAGGGCAGGATACAACTACGGAAAGTCTCCTATAAGGGGTGGGGTCAAAGATATAACTCCCAACAAAACAATTCCAAATTTTGCCGCACAGTTTAGCGATTTCCAAATCGCTATGTTTAACCTAATAGGCTTCCCAGCCATCACAGAGCATCACATAACCCTTGGTCTTGGTTATGAATTCACCAAGAACTTTAGCATAGACCTTGCGTACGAACACGCCTTTAACAAAAAGGTGTCTGCCGCGGATAACACGAATACCTTAGAAGCCCAAAATGCCCAAAATGCCATCTCTGTCGGTCTAAACTGGAAGTTCTAAAAGCTAATCCTTTTGGGGGCTTTGCCCCCTTTATCTTTATAATATCTTTATGGACTACAAAGATACTCTGAACCTTCCCAAAACTGACTTTCCTATGAAAGCGGACCTTCCTAAAAGGGAACCGCAGATTTTAAAGAAGTGGGAAGGGCTCTATCAAAGGGTTCAGACTGAAAGAAAAGATGCTCCACTTTTTGTGTTGCACGATGGACCACCCTATGCCAACGGGCATATTCACATAGGACACGCCCTCAATAAAATCCTAAAGGATATCATCGTAAAGTATAAGCTCCTGAGGGGCTACAGGGTTGATTATGTGCCCGGTTGGGACTGCCACGGCTTGCCCATAGAACAGCAGGTGGAAAAGGAACTGAAGGCAAAAAAACTCAAAAAGGAGGATATGTCAAAGACCGCCTTTAGAAAGCTCTGCAGGGATTACGCAAGCCGGTTTGTGGAAATTCAAAAGGAGGAGTTTATAAGGCTGGGTGTTTTGGGAGATTGGGAAAAGCCCTACATAACCATGGACCCAAAATATCAGGCACAGGAGATAAGGGAACTGGGAAGGCTCTTTAAAAAGGGTGTGGTGATCAAAAGCAAAAAGCCAGTCTATTGGTGTATATACGACAAAACCGCCGAGGCGGAGGCGGAGGTAGAATACTACGAAAAGGAAAGCCCAAGCATATATGTAAAGTTTCCACTCAAGGATCAAGACAACACCTACCTTCTCATATGGACCACCACCCCTTGGACCCTGCCCGCCAACTTAGGTGTGATGGTGGGAGAAGACTTTGAGTATGTCTTTTATAAAGTAGGAGAGGAAACCTACATCCTTGCCAAGGCACTCCTTGAGGAGGTAAAGAAAAAGGCAAATCTTGAGGGAGAGGTGGTTAAGGAGGTCTTGGGCAAAGAATTTGTGGGCTTGGAGTATTACACACCTTACGGAGAAAGAATTGGGAAGGTTTATCCATCTGAGTTTGTGGAACTTACCGCTGGCACTGGCTTGGTGCATATGGCACCGGGACACGGTAGAGAGGACTACATAGTAGGTTTGAGGTATGGCTTGGAGCCCTTTGCACCTGTGGATGATGAAGGGAAATTCATCCCGCCCGCACCGGAGTTTTTAATCGGCGTTAGAGTGTTTTCTGCAAACCCGCTTATCATAGAAGACCTAAAGGCAAGGAACCTACTACTGCACGAAGAAAAATACATCCACTCTTATCCACACTGCTGGAGGTGTAAAAATCCAGTGATCTTTAGGGCTACTCCTCAGTGGTTCATATCCATGTCTGCTTCTGTCAACGGCAAAAGTCTAAGGGAGCTCGCCTTGGAGGAGATAGACAAGGTTCAATGGTTCCCACCCTCTGGGGCAAACCGCATAAGGTCCATGGTGGAAAACAGACCCGATTGGTGCATATCAAGGCAAAGATACTGGGGTGTTCCTATTACGGTCTTCTATTGCAAGAACTGTGGGCATGTAGTGGCGGAGGAGGATGTCTTTGAAAGGGTTGCCCAGTTGGTAGAAAATCATCCTGATGGTGCAGACCTTTGGTTTGAACTCAGTGCCAAAGAGCTTCTTCCCGAGGGCTATAAGTGTCCCGAGTGTGGTTCGGAGGAGTTTGTAAAAGAGGAAGACATATTGGATGTTTGGTTTGACTCTGGCTCCTCCCATGCTTTCGTGCTGAGAACAAGGGGTATAGAAAAGGCAGACCTATATCTGGAGGGCTCCGACCAACACAGGGGCTGGTTTCAGGCTTCCCTTTTGGAATCGTGTGCATCCTATGGCTCCGCACCATACAAGGCTGTTTTGACCCATGGCTTTACGGTGGATGAACAAGGTAGGAAAATGTCAAAGTCCTTGGGCAATGTGATCGCACCGCAGGAGGTAATAGAGCAATACGGTGCAGACATACTCAGGCTGTGGGTAGCCTCTGAGGATTACTCTGAAGATGTAAGGCTAAGCAAGGGTATTCTACAAAGGCTAACGGAAGACTACAAAAAAATAAGAAACACATTACGGTTTTTTCTCGGGAACCTTTACGACTTTGAACCCTCAAAGGCGGTACCCTTCAAGGAACTTCATCACCTGGATAGATGGGCAATCTCTTACCTGCAGGGGATAATAGAGCAGTCTTTGAACTTTTATGAGAACTATACCTTCCACCGAGTTTTGCATCTAATTAGAAACTTCTGCACAGTGGAACTGTCTGCCTTCTATTTGGATGTGCTAAAGGACAGGCTTTATGTGTATGCGAGCAATTCTTGGGAGAGGAGGTCTGCCCAAACAGTCCTCTTTGAAATGGCAAAGGCTATCACCCTTCTGATCGCACCCTTCTTGAGCTTTACAGCGGAGGAAGTTTGGGAGCACCTGAGAAAGATTGACCCATCCTTGCCAGAAAGCGTCTTTTTGCACACCATCCCAACGCCAAATGAAGGGTTAAAGGACCAAGAGATCTTGAAGGATTACGAGATCATACTGAAGGTAAGGGATGATGTGATGTCCGTGGTGGAGCTCTGCAGGAAGGAAAAGGAAGTCAACCATCCCTACGAGGCGGAAGTTTACATCTGGGGCAGCGAAGAAGTCTTAAAGGTCCTCAAAAAGTATGAAGAGGACCTAAAGTATCTCTTTACGGTAAGCAGGGTATCCCTCAAAGAGGGTGGAAGTCAGCGCCTGCCCTCCGAGAACTTTGAAGGTTTATGGGTGGGTGCCAAGCGGGTGGAGGGCAAAAAGTGTCCAAGATGCTGGCTTTACTACAGGGAAGAAGAGTTTGAAGGGGAAGTTTGCAGGCGTTGTAGCAGAGTGTTGGCGGAAGTACTCCCATGAAAGAAGAAGACTTTAGTGCCTTTCTTCAACTCCAAGAGCAGGAAGAGGAAGTCTTCAAAAGGGAAAGATACCTTGAAAGGCTAAAAAAGAGAATAAAGGAGCTGGACTACAGCATAAACGAAATTTTAGAGGAACAGGCAATCCTAATAGCGGAATTGAACCAGATCATTGAAGCCATAAGGGAGGAAGATCAGAAGGTCAGAAGGTGCAAAGAAAATTTAAAGAGATGTAAAGAGAGAGAAAAATTCGTCAAAAAGGTAGAGGAATACAAAGCCCTCTTGAGGGAGAAGGCAAAGAACGAAGACTGCATAATAAAGGGTGAACGAACCCTGAGGGAGCTAAGACAAAAACGCAAAGCCATAGAGGACCGCCTGCAGGACAAAGACAAAAAGAAAAAGCTAAAGAGAATGGAAGAGGAAAAGGAGGAGTTGATCAAGGAAAGAGAAGAGGTGGAAAGGGAGTTGAAACAGCAAATGGAGAAGTTGGAACTTCTCCGGGCAAGCCTTAGCCAAGATATAGTGCAAGAGTACGAAAGGCTCAAACAGGCTGTAGGCTTTCCTCCCATCGTAAAGGCAGACATCATGGGTACATGCTCAAGCTGTGGCACCAAGCTACCATCCATGCTATACTCTAAACTAATCAAGGACGAAAAGGTAAGGTGTCCAAACTGTGGAAAGATTCTATACTAGAGATCCAATAATCCTCCTCTGTATGCTTTTTATTTCAGTGGTGGGACTTTTGGGTGTTTATAGTGCCACCTACTCGGGGAAAACATCTACGTTGTTTTTCAAACAGCTCTTTTACGTAGTTTTTGGCTGGATTATTATCCTTTTGCTTCCAAGGTTTAACTTTAGGAGCCTTTTGGAGTATGCACCCGTTGTTTATGGGCTGAACCTGTTTCTTATCGTCCTTGTGCCCTTTGTGGGAAAAACCGTCTACGGTGCCAAAAGGTGGATAGATTTGGGACCCGTTCATATACAACCCTCCGAGTTTATGAAGTATTCCTTCTTGCTTTTAAGCGCCTATGCCCTTTCTCGTATAAGTTCCCTAAAAAGTAGGGAATTTTTTATCATCCTTCTTGCCTTTTTGATCCCTTCCGCCTTGGTGCTAAAGCAACCAGACCTTGGCACTGCGATTACTTACTTTTTCATTCTCTTTTCTGCCCTCTTTTTCTTTGGGCTAAAGATCAGATACTTTATTGGCTTTTTTGTCCTTCTTTTGCTCCTGTCTCCTCTGCTTTGGCATTTTTTAAAGGACTATCAAAAAAAGAGAATACTGGCAGTCCTTGACCCTTACGAGGATTATATGGGCAGTGGTTATCAGCTTATTCAGTCGGTTATTGCCATTGGCTCGGGCGGTTTCTTGGGAAAAGGCTTTTTGAAGGGCACCCAATCCCATCTACTTTTCCTGCCGGAAAAACACACAGACTTTATATTTTCTGTAATAGCAGAGGAGATGGGCTTTCTTGTGAGCTTTCTGTTGATAACTGCCTTTTTTGTGATGGCTTGGAGGTTTTTAAGCTACATTCCAAGGGCGGACGTAAAGGAAGAAGTGCTGTTCTTGGGCGTTTTCTCCTCTTTTCTTATCTTTGAGGTTTTTGTGAATTTTGCCATGACTATGGGCTTTATGCCCGTGGTGGGAATTCCACTGCCCTTTGTTAGCTACGGCGGTTCCAGCACCCTGACCTTCAGTCTGATGGTGGGCACAGCCCTCTCCATAGTAAAGGAGCTTAGACAAAAACCCATAAGGTTCTCCAATGATTGAAGGACTCTATATTCATATACCATTCTGTGCCAATAAGTGTCCTTACTGCGACTTCGTATCCTTTGTTTCTGAACCCTCTAAAGAATACTTAGGGCTTTTAAAGAGGGAGTTGGAGCTGTACAAAGACCTGCCCTTTGATCTAAAGACTGTATACCTGGGAGGAGGCACTCCTTCCCTTTATCCCACCAAACTTTGGAGGGAATTTTTCAAGGACTTAGACACAAGAGGAGTAAAAGAAATCACCATGGAGTGCAACCCAGAAAGCTACAAAAGGGGGGACTTTGAAGAGCTTTTGGAACTAGGAATAAACAGACTGAGCTTTGGAGTTCAGAGCTTTTTGGAGAAAAACCTGCGGTTTTTGGGAAGATGGCATTCGCCCAAAGAAGGCATAAGGGCTATCCTTGAGGCAAAGTCCGCAGGCTATGAAAACCTGAGCATTGACTTAATTTACGGGCTACCGGGGCAGACCCTTCAAGACCTACGTGAGGAGCTGAAAGTTATAAAAGACCTACCTATAACCCACCTGTCTGCCTATTTGTTGACACCCTACGAAGACACCCTCTTTGGACACCTTTGGCAAAAAGGTGAGCTAAAGCTTCCCTCCGATGAGCAAATAGAGGAGATGTTTTTGTTTCTCTCAGAAGAGCTAAGTTCAATGGGTTTTGAACACTATGAAATAAGCAACTTTGCCAAAGAGGGCTATAGATGTACCCATAACCTTCTGTATTGGAGCCACAAAGAATTTTTGGGGCTTGGCGTTTCCGCTTGGAGTTTTATAAACAAAAAGAGGTTTGGAAACTACAGGAACTTGGAAAAATACAGGAGGGCAGTCCTGCAGGGGGAAAAACCCATAGAAATGGAGGAGAGCCTTGAAGGAGAGGAACTTTTAAAGGACTATCTTTTCGTAGCCCTGCGGACAAGGGATGGTGTTCCAAAAGAGGTGCTACCAAACATTCCAGACCACATAAGGGAGTTCTTTTTGGAGGAAGGTGATAGAGTGAAGCTTTCCAAAAGAGGTTGGCTTTTGATCAATGAGATTTTGCTGGAGCTGTGGGATGAAGTGGCTAACCCTTGATGTGGGAAACACAAGCGTAGACGCTTGCGTCTTTGATGGAAGGGAGCTTGTCTATCTTGGCAAGTTTTCCCACCAAGAGCTTGGGGAGCTTACAAAACAGTATGAGAACATCCTCGCATCCTGCGTAAAACCCTCCGTTCAAGATCAGATAGCTAAGGCCTTCCTCTTCAAATCGGAGGATGTTCCCATAAAAACTGCCTTTGAGGGAAAGGAAAAGGTAGGCATAGACAGGCTCTTGAACCTATACGGTGCCTTGGAGTTTTACGAAGACACTTGCCTTCTGGTAAGCGCGGGCACTGCCCTGGTGGCGGATGTTTTGGTGGATGGCGTTTTTGAAGGAGGCTTTATTACCTTAGGCTTGGGGGCAAGGCTGAGATGCTTGCACGAGAGGGCAGAGCTTATTCCTCTCTTTAACTTAGAGAGCGTGGATGTACCCTTGGGCAAAGACACCAAGTCTGCCCTTTTGGGTGGGCTAAAAAAGGAGGTTTTTTACTACTTGGAGGGACTGCTTAGAGAGCTGAGGGAAAATTACAAAAGGGATTTTAAAGTTATCCTGACAGGGGGTGATGGGTGGTTTTTAAAGGATTTTGGAATTTATGACCCTTTACTCATCCACCGGGCTATGCTAAGGCTCAAAAGACTCTTATGATGTTGTAGTAGGTGTCCCTTTGGGCTGGCACAAAGCCAGCGGACCTTATGGCAGACACCATATCCTCCACCTTTGGTATGGAAACCTTGTAGTTGGTAGAAGAAATCACATTCTCCTCCATCATCACACTGCCGAGGTCGTTGGCACCAAAGTGAAGTCCCACAATACCCACCTGCATGGTCTGGGTTACATGACTGCTCTGAATGTTTTTGAAGTTATCAAGGTATATCCGCGAGAGGGCAAGCACCTTCAGATAATAAACTGACGAAGCCTCTTCTATGTGGTCAAGCATGGTGTTGCCCTTTTTAAAAGTCCAAGGTATAAAGGCAGTAAATCCGCCCGTTTCATCTTGGATACGCCTGACCCTTTCTAAGTGTTCTACAATGTGCTCTGGCTTTTCTATGTGCCCAAACATCATTGTAGCGGTGGAAGTTAGCCCAAGTTTGTGGGCAGTTCTGTGCACCTCTTCCCACTGTTCCACCGTGCATTTGCCGGGGCTCAAAAAGCTCCTAACCTCTTGGGAGAGAATTTCCGCACCACCACCGGGAATGGAGTCAAGTCCAGCATCCTTCAGAGCCTTTATCACCTCCTCTATGGTAAGCCCTTCAATCTTAGCAAGATAGACGATCTCCGGTGCAGAAAAGGAGTGGATTTGCACCATAGGGAAGTGCTTCTTTATTTCCCTCAAAAGGTCCGTGTAAAACTTAAGGGGAAGGTTCGGATTTAGTCCTCCCTGCATAAGCAGAGTAGTCCCACCACAATCTACCAGCTCTTGCACTTTCTTTAAAATCTCCTCCGTGTCTAAAACATAACCCTCCGGTGAGCTTGGCTTTCTCTGAAAGGCGCAGAACTTGCACCCTGCCACGCAAACATTGGTGTAATTCACATTCCTATCTATCACAAAGGTAACAACATTGTCTGGGTGAAAGCGCCTACGCGCTTGGTCCGCCAAATAGCCCAAGACCGCCAGGTCTGCCTTTTCTAAAAGTTCCAAAGCGGTAGCTTGGTCTATTCTCTCCTCTAATACATGTTCAAAGCTTGAAAGACCTTTCATAAGTATTTAGAATTTGGGAGTCACTCAGGAGATGTCAATGGCTTTTAAGCTCTCCAAAAGCTCAAGGTTTTTCAATGCCCTGTCTTTGCTCCTATGGTCAAAATTTCCAGAGAGAAAGCTCTCCACCATTAGCCTGAGCTTGTCCCTGTTTTCTTTGTGGATTAGCTTTCCTTCCTTCCAAACCTCTTCTTTGGCAAAATCAAGGATCAAGCTACCGCGGTTTATGAACCATCTTCTTGAAGGGTTGGGATGTTCCCAAGCGGTTTTTATAGAAAAGGGCACGCCGTCTGCTTTTCCCTCCAAATGCCAAACATCGCCCACCTTGAAGGATGTAATCTGCAGATCCTTGAAAAACAGTTGAAGAAGGTAAAGGTCGTGCCATGCCAAATCCCAAAGGGGAGAAAGGTAGCCTTTCCCTCTCCCTAACCTCTCAATGTGCACTTCCTCCACATCCTTTGGAAAGTAATCAAGGCACGATGAAAAACTCTCTATTTCTGAAATATAAAGCGTTGGATAATGGTATATTTCCATAAACTCCCTTTTGCTAAGGGCTGGAGGTTTTTCAAGCAAGACCGATGCTCCACTCTCCAAAAAGAACTTAGCTAACTTAACGTGCTCCGCAGGGTCAACTGCTATTATGACTGCCTTTACAGGTTCTTTGACCTCCTCAAAGTGGCAATAAAAGGGGTAGCTACCAACCGCCTTGTTCGGATCCATGTCGCAGAGAACCGGGAGCTTTCCCATCTCCTCAAGCTTTGAAAGGTATTTCTTGCCCATATTTCCAAGACCTATGAGAAGGACATGCATGGGAATTAGTATAAAAGTAGATAACCCTCCGCTGAAAAATTAGCCCTTTAGCTTACCTTCTCTAAAAAAGCTGTATAGACCTTATCCTGGTCACCCAAAGTGTATAAAACTGCACTTATTTTGTGTAACCGTCCCCTGACCAGGAAGAGGGACTAACCCTCTTTAAGGGAGAGAGATCTCTAAAACTCTCAAGGCAGGAGAAGGCAAGGGCTACGGAAAGAACTTGCCAGCTTTTTTGTAGGGTCTTTGCCCTACCCCTCATCGGTTTCCGCCAGCGATTAACCGCTTGTTGGGTAGCTAGCTTACCCTTCCCGCTGTCCATCAAAAACTTAAGCAAAAGCTTTAACTCCCTCTTCGAGGATGTCAACTTTTCAGGTTCATGATCGTATAAATGACAATAAAGGAGGCTAACCATCTATAGACGGTTTCATACTTAGCATTTTTATTCTGTGCTTGATGTAGAAAAACCACCTCTCTACCACATTCCTCTTCCCAAAAGTCTCATGTAGCCATTCCATTGCAAGCCCTTTGACCGCACTCACATACCAAGGTCCCTTGTCAGTGGTGCATCCCTTTGCCTTAATAGCAATTGTATATATTGCCTGAAGAGCTTTCCCTAATAACCCTTGTGAAGTAGGAACTCCCTTACTGCTCTTAGAGAAAGTCCCTTAAAGTAGAGGAGCACAGCTTCTGCTTTTAGGCTTACGGGAAACCTATGTCGCTTAAAAGCTTTGCTTAGTATTTCTTCTATTACTTGTATCGCCTTCATATCTCTAAGCGTATCAGCCCAGTCTATTAATGCCAAAAGTTGACATCTTCATACCAACAAGTCCTTTTGTCCATCTCTATAGTCTTATCATACTGTGAAAGGCAAGTAAAAGTGGGAAGACCGCCAAAAGTCTCAGACTTACAAATAGCTTGCCTGTATGTCATGTCCTATATAACAAACACACCAGTGTTTAATCTTGCTAAAATCCTTATAGACCTTTCCATTCAGTCTTATCACTTGTTTAGAAAATATAGAACCGCAAGGGTTTATAAACTTTTAGAACTATACGGAAGGAAAATGAACTTGATAATCTTGATTTTAAGCATCCTACTTGGAAAGGAAATAAAACTGATAGTTGATGGCACTATTCTAAGAGTTGCAAACATATACAGGGCACAAACAAGGAAGATAAAGAGGGTTGCGGGAAAGAAATTCTGGACAAAGAGGAAAAAAACATTTACAGTTGGGATTACCAAAGGAATGTAAGATTTGAAGAGGTTCATTATGGGCTTTTGGTAATGATTGTTTGCGATGTGAATGGAATTGTTTATGATATGTGGGTTCATCCTGCCAGCTATCACGAAGTGAGGTCTGTAAGGATAAGGTATCAAAAGAGTTTGTGGTTTAGGGCGCTTGTAGACAGCTTTTGTCTTATGGGTGATAGAGGGTATAAAGGTTTGGAATACGTGCGTGTATGTGAGGATAAGCCAGACAAGAGTGTTAGGCAAGTGATAGAGGCTGTGAATTCTCATATAAAGCTTTTCAATGGAGTTAGCAGATGGAGGAATACTACGACTTTACTTGCTTACCTTCAGGGTTATACTGTTGGGTATAGTTTCTTCAGGAAGTCTTGGCTGTTTAAATAATTTCTCACCCGAGGTATGCTGAACTGCAATTATATATTTTTTTTTGAACGGAAATTAGCAACTGTTTCGCGAGGCTGTTTTAAAAATCTACCATAGCCCTTAAGCATAGCTATAGTGCAAGATACCAGACAGAAATAACAAAAATAAGTAAGTTGCAAGCACCCAGAAGTTCCAAAGAATAGCACAAGCAACGGATGCTTTTCTTGCTAAGTCCTCCCTCAGCAATTTAAAGCTTGAACCAATCTTCTGCTTCATGCTACCAAACAACTGTTCTACCCTATACCTCATCTTCCCGTATCTCCCCCAATTCTCATTAGATAGCTTTCTCAAAGGATGTCTTATACTCATCCTCATAGCCTCCTTGATCCTTATGGCTGGCTCAAATCCTCTATCTAAAAGGCTTTCTATAATATCCACAGCATCGTAGCCTTTATCCGCTATAAAAGATAGTCCTTTTTGAGGTTCTAATTTCTTTAATGCCTTCCTCAACATCTCAATCTCACTCTCGTAAGGTCCTCCAGTTTCCACTGCAGTTATTATCTTCCGATTATTCTCATCTACCGCCATTATCACCTCAAGTCTAACGTGAGATTGAACAGTTCTTATTTGCGTGCCTCTTTTCCGATTAAGGTTGTATTTATCTCCGAAGCCAAAGCCAGTAGCATCTGCTATGTAGCACAAAATTTGTTTATCTTCAAGGAGAAGCTTAGCACATTCTTCTAAGATGCTTTTTAGAAGTTCATCATCCAACTGTTTAACTCTGTAGTGATAGTCGCAAAGGGATGGCACGTTAAAGCCTTCATTTTTTGCTTTTTCAAGGGTTTCTCTGTGTGAATAGTTGTTAAGTATTTGAAAGAGCCACAGGGTGATGATCAAAGCGTCTTCGTATTTTTGAGGAAGTAGCTTACAAAAGTGTGAAGCTTTTTTAGTGGCAACTTACTTTTTCGCACAAAATCTAAATTATCTCTATCCCACCCCTAAAGCATTATTTTTAGAACAGCCTCACTGTTTCGCACCTCCCTCAACTTCTCATCCTTGACCTCTTCCATAATCCTCTTTATCAGTTCCTTGTCGCCCATAGCGGATACCTCCCACACTGTCTATTTTAGCAAACTACGCATCTGAGGCTATTCCCTAAACTCCCTAATCGGGATAGCCTTCTTGGTCTGTATTTTAAAAAAGCATACATAAAAAACTTGACAAAAATGGACTAAAGTTTTAAACTATAAAGATAAGGAGGTGTAACTATGGCGGAGAAAGTTATAGGCATTGACTTGGGAACTACCAACTCGGTTGTGGCTGTTATGATAGGCGATGAGCCTGTGGTTATACAAAATCAGGAGGGTTCAAGGCTTACCCCCTCCGTGGTATCTTGGACAAAGGAAAAAGAAATATTGGTGGGTGAGCCTGCCAAAAGGCGTGCCATTTTGGACCCCGAGAATACCGTTTATGAATCAAAGAGGTTCATAGGAAGGAAGTATGAAGAGGTTATAGACGAAGCAAAGAGGGTTTCCTACAGAGTTGTTCCGGACGAAAAGGGAGACGCAAGCTTTGAGATCCCCAACCTTGGAAGAAAGGTCCGCCCAGAGGAGGTGGGTGCTTTGGTTCTCAAAAAGCTAAAGGAAGCTGCAGAAGCCTACTTGGGAGAGAAGATCACCAAGGCGGTTATAACAGTGCCCGCTTACTTTAACGAAAGGCAAAGACAGGCTACCAAGGATGCGGGTAAGATTGCAGGGCTTGAGGTCCTCAGAATACTCAACGAACCCACTGCCGCAGCTCTTGCCTACGGGCTTGACAAGAAGAGCGATGTAAGAATACTGGTCTATGACTTTGGTGGTGGTACCTTTGATGTGTCCATCCTTGAGGGTGGAGATGGTGTCATAGAGGTAAAGGCAACTGCGGGAGATACCCATTTGGGTGGTGCCAACATAGACGAGAGGATAATGGAATGGCTTATAGAGGAGTTCAAGAAAGAAACTGGCATAGACCTAAGAAAGGACAAAACCGCACTGCAAAGGCTAAAAGATGCCTCCGAGCAAGCCAAAAAGGAACTCTCCTTTAAGCTTGAGACAGAGATCAACCTACCCTTTATTACAATAGACCCATCCACCAATCAACCCTTGCACCTACAGAAAAAGCTGACCAGGGCAAGGCTTGAGGAGATGATCAAGGACCTGGTGGATAGGACTATGGAGATCGTGGAGAAGGCTTTGAAGGATGCCAAGCTCAGACCCGAAGACATAGATGATGTAGTACTTGTGGGTGGTTCTACTCGTATTCCCCTGGTCCAGCAAAGAATAAGAGAATTCTTTGGAAAGGAACCTCACAAGGGCGTGCACCCTGACGAGGTAGTTGCGGTAGGTGCTGCCATACAGGCGGGCATACTCTCCGGTCAGGTAAAGGAAATACTTCTCGTGGACGTAACACCATTGTCCTTGGGAGTGGAAACCTACGGTGGAGTTATGACCGTTCTGATACCAAGAAACACACCCATTCCATACAAAAAGTGCGAGATATTCACTACCGTTGAAGACTATCAGACACAGGTGGAAATCCACGTCCTACAAGGCGAAAGGCCCTTGGCAAAGGACAACAAATCTTTGGGTAGGTTCTACCTGACGGGCATACCACCTGCACCAAGGGGAGTACCAAAGATAGAGGTTTGCTTTGACATAGACGTGGATGGCATACTGCATGTGACCGCCAGAGACCTTGCAACTGGTAAGGAGCAGTCCATAAGGATTCAACCCTCCTCTGGACTCACCCAAGAGGACATAGAAAGAATCATCAGAGAAGCCCAAATGCACGAAGAGGAAGACAGGAAAAAGAAAGAACTCATTGAAGCTAAGAACCAACTGGACATGCACCTTTACAACTTAGAGAAAGTCCTCAGAGAAAACAGGGACAAACTGCCTTCAGACCTTGTTTCAGAAGCGGAAAGGATTATCCAAGAGGGCAAAAAGGTCTTTGCAGAATCTCAGGACATCAATGAGGTAAGAAGAACCACAGAGAGAGTGCTCGAAGTTGCTGGAAAGGTGGGTGGATACCTATATCAGTCTGCGGGAAAGAAGGAAGGCGGTGATGGTGGTGATGTGATAGAGGGCAAAACCTTGTAAAGGGGCTTATATTCATCCATTATGCTGTATAAGGACTTAGACCAGCAAACGAAGGAGGACCTGAGAAATTACTTTGAAGAGAGAGACTATGCGGTTATAGCGGTTCCCAAGGAGGAACCCGTAAGGGTCTATGTTATAAAAGCGGACAGGGTAGTAGAAACCGCTAGAAGGGTCCATCAGTTGGACCCCGGCTCCACCATTTTACTTGGTGAATGGCTCCTGTCCGCTTTAATCCTCTCCTCCCTCCTAAAACATGGAAGTCCTCAGAAGGTGCTTTTGAAGCTAAGCACTCCAGAGTATTCCCTGGTGGCAGAGGCAGACGGTATGGGTAGGGTAAGGGGCTTTATTGGCAAAGGAGATCCGGAGGGAGAGGAAACCATAACTGTAGTTAAAGAACTCCGTATGGGTACTCCATACACCAGCATAATCCCAGTGGTTAGCAAGAGCATAAGGGAAAACCTTCTGTATTACTTTGAACAGTCTGAACAGATAAAAACCGCCTTAGACTTAGGCGTTGTTTTAAAAGAGGGTGGGAGTGTTAAGCACGCGGGCGCTTACATGATCCAAACTATGGGTGGCACGAGTCCAAAAGTTGAAGAATTGCTTCTCAAAAGGGTCAGGGAACTGCCTCCCTATTCTCAAATCCTTCCCTTGGGGAAGAGACCAGAGGAGTTTCTGGAAGAGCTCATCGGGGATATGAAGCCCAGGATTGTGGGTCTGAAGGAGATTGAGTATTATTGCCCCTGCAACGAAGACATTGCCAAGGCGAGCCTCAGCCTTCTGAGCATGGAGGAAATAGAAGAAATACTCGCGGAGGGTCCAGCAGAAGTGGTCTGCAACTTCTGTGGAAGAGTATATCGCTTTGATAGAGAATCTTTGTCTATGTAGGTAGCTTGGTGGATTTTTGCAAACTTGAAATTTTTCTGATATGATATAATTAATAGTCTCACTTATTCAGGAGAGAAGCCATGATACAGAGGCAGACTTATTGTAATGTTGCGGATAATTCAGGTGCTAAAAAGGTTCAAGTGATAGGCATACCCTATGCCCCAAGGAAGTATGCGGTTCCTGGGGATGTGGTCACAGTGACCGTTAAAGAAGCAGCCCCCAACAGCCCCGCCAAGAAGGGCAATATATATAGGGCAGTGGTAGTCAGGACCAAGAAGGAAATCAGAAGACCGGACGGTAGCTACATAAAGTTTGACGACAACGCGGTGGTCCTACTCAACCAGTACGGAGAGCCCTTGGGCACCAGAATACTGGGACCCATAGCAAGGGAAGTCAGAAACAGAGGGTTTACTAAAATCGCGTCCCTTGCACCGGAGGTGGTCTAATGGCGGCAAAGATCAAAAAGGGTGATACAGTGGTTGTAATGAGAGGAAAGGAGAAAGGAAAAACTGGTGAGGTTATAAAAGTGCTCAGGAAAGAAAACAGGGTGGTTGTCAAGAATGTTAACTTTGTTAAAAAGCACGTGAAGGCAATTCCCGGTGTGAGAGAAGGTGGTATATACGAGTTTGAGGCACCCATACATATAAGCAATGTGATGTTGGTGTGTCCCAAATGTGGAAAGCCTACAAGGGTGGGCTTTAGAGTGGTGCAAGAAGGAGATACACTGAGAAAATACAGGTTCTGCAAAAAATGTGGTGAAAACATAGACTTAGTCCGAGAGAGGGTTAAAAAATGAGTGTGGGAGCTAAATATGTACCAAGACTTTATCAGAAATACAAGGACGAGGTAGTCCCCAAGCTGATAGCACGATTCGGGTACAAAAACCCTATGGAAGTGCCCAAGCTGGTAAAGATAGTGGTCAATATGGGTGTGGGTGAAGCTGTCAAGGACATAAAGTACTTAGAAAGAGCTATGGAAGACCTGAAGGCTATAACGGGGCAACATCCCGCGGTAACGAGGGCTAAAAAGTCTGAGGCAGGCTTTAAGCTCAGAAAGGGCATGCCCATAGGTCTAAAGGTTACCCTTCGCAAGGAAAGGATGTGGGACTTCCTGGACAAGCTCATATCCGTTGCCCTGCCAAGGGTCAAGGACTTTAAGGGTCTTAACCCAAGGTCCTTTGACGGCAGAGGAAACTACGCCTTTGGTATTGCAGAGCAGATCGTCTTCCCAGAGATAGACTACGAAAAGGTGGACGCCATAAGGGGTATGGATATAATCATTCACACTACAGCAGAGACTGACGAAGAAGCCCTTTGGCTGTTAGCCCTATTGGGCTTACCAATAAGGAGCTTTTAGGAGGCAAATATGGCTAGAAAGGCAAAGATTGCAAAGGATGTTAAGCACTTTCCAAAGTATGAGGTTAGGCGGAAGAATAGGTGCCCCCTTTGTGGAAGGCCTAGGGGCTTTATAAGGTACTTTGGCATGTGCAGGCTCTGCTTTAGAGAGCATGCCCTTAGGGGAGAGCTCCCCGGTGTGAGAAAAGCCAGTTGGTAAGGAGGTTGAAAAATGGACCCAGTAGCGGATATGTTCTCAGCTATAAGAAACGCCATAATGAGAAGGAAGGATTATGTGGATGTTCCCTCCTCCAAACTAAAAGAGGCTATCCTAAACGTTTTGCAAAGAGAAGGATACATTCTCAAGTGGGAAAGGCTTGACTCGGAGGAGCACAGAAAGGGCACCCAATATAAGCTCAGGATTTATCTAAAGTACGCGGACCCCAAAAAGACCAAGAGCGTAATAAGGGGACTGGTTAAGGTTTCCAAGCCCGGCAGGAGGATCTATGTGCCAAAGCACCTGGTGCCCCATGTCCGGAAAGGTCTTGGAATCGCCATACTCTCCACCGATGCGGGCGTAATAACAGATCATGAGGCAAGAAAGCTCGGCAAAGGTGGAGAGGTAATAGCCTATGTATGGTGAGGTGAGCCATGTCAAGAATAGGTAAAAAGCCCATAGAAATACCCAGCAATGTAAAGGTAAATTACACTAACGGTGTTTTAAACGTAGAAGGACCAAAGGGTAAACTCTCTTTGACCATCCACCCGGACATAAAGCTGAGCATAGAAAACAATCATATAAAGTTGGAAAGACCTTCCGATGCACCCTTTCACAGGGCAATTCATGGCACCATGGCCGCACTCATAAGGAACATGATTAAAGGTGTAACGGAAGGCTATACGGTGGTCCTTGAAGTAGTGGGTTTAGGATACAGGGCAGCGGTAAAAGGGAACAACTTAGAGTTGAACTTGGGCTACTCTCACCCGATTATCTATCCCATACCAAGCGATGTAAAGATAGAAGTCAAGGAGAACAAAATTTACGTCAGTGGTGTTGACAAGCAGAGAGTGGGCCAAGTGGCAGCGGAGATAAGAGCCTTCAGGAAGCCAGATGCCTACAAGGGTAAAGGTATAAGGTATGAAGGAGAACAACTACGACTCAAGGCGGGTAAAACTGCAGGAAAGGGTAAAGGTGGGAAGGGTAAATAAGTAAGGAGGTAAAGGAAAATGGCAAAGCTAAGCAGACATGAAAGAAGGGAAAGAAGGCACAAGAGAATAAGAAAGAAGATCTTTGGTACTCCAGAAAGGCCCAGGCTCTGCGTGTATAGAAGTCTAACCGCCTTTTATGCGCAAATCATAGACGACACCACCGGAAGGACGTTGGTCTCTGCTTCCTCCATAGACCGGGACTATGTTCAGCTTACGGGCAAGAGAGGTGGAAAGTCCATACAGGATGTGCAAAAGGTTGCGGAACTTCTGGTTAAAAAGGCTTTGGAAAAGGGTATAAAGAAGGTGGTCTTTGACAGGGGTGGATTCTTATATCATGGTAAAATTAAAGCCTTTGCAGATAAATGCAGAGAGCTTGGTTTAGAGTTCTGAAAAAAGGAGGCTAAGATGGGTGGTGTATCCATTGAAAGGCTGATTGACGAAAGAAGAAAGGAGCAGAACGTTCTTGAAATCCAAGATCAGCTGCAATTGGAAGAGCGTCTCATATACGCCAAGAGGACTACTAGGGTTACAAAGGGTGGAAAGAGGTTTTCTTTTAGTGCTTTGGTAATAGTAGGAGATAGGAGAGGCCATGTGGGCTTTGGTCTTGGAAAGGCAAGGGAAGTGCCTATAGCCATAGCAAAGGCAATAGAGGATGGCAAAAAGCACATAATAAGGGTACCTATAGTAGAGGGAACGGTTCCCCACGATGTGATAGGGCATTATGGTCCTACGATGATAAAGGTTTTGCCAGCCAGAAGGGGAACGGGTATAGTGGCGGGTGGTGCTGCAAAACCCATCTTTGAACTGGCAGGATATACGGATGTGCTAACAAAGATCTTGGGCTCTACCAACCCCAACAACGTGGTAAGGGCAGTCTTTGATGCCCTCTTAAAGCTGACCACCCTTGAGGAGGAGGCAAAGCTCAGAGGTATAAGCGAAGAGGAACTGAGAAAAAGATACAAACTTTATGCGAGGGTTTAAAGATGGGAAAGTTAAGGGTGCGTTTGGTTAGAGGTTTAGCAGGAAAGCCAGAAAAGCACATAAAGGCAGTTAAAAGCTTGGGTCTAAGAAAAGTAGGAGATGAAAGGGTGCTTGAGGACAACCCTATGGTCAGGGGCAACATAAGAGTAGCCCATTACCTTGTAGAAGTGGAGGAGGTAAAAGATGAAACTGCATGAGCTTGCACCAAACCCGGGTGCCACAAAGAAAAGGAAAAGGGTAGGTAGAGGTCCAGGTTCCGGTCATGGAAAGACTGCGGGCAGGGGACACAAAGGACAAAAGAGCAGGTCCGGAGACAGAAAGCTTCCTTCCTGGTTCGAGGGTGGTCAAACACCTCTCCACAAGAGGATCCCAAAGAGGGGCTTTAGAAGTCCCAGCAGGATTGAGTACTCGGTGGTGAATGTAAAGACCTTAGAAAGATACTTCTCCGAGGGTGAGGAAGTCACACCGGAAAAGCTCTTAGAGAAGGGACTTGTGAAAAAGGGAATGCCAGTGAAGATACTGGGTGATGGAGAGCTAACCAAGAGGCTTGTGGTAAAAGCCCACGCCTTTTCTCAAAGTGCTAAGGAAAAGATTGAAAAAGCAGGCGGTACCTGCGAGGTGATCGCTTGATAGAGTATATAAAGCAAGTCTTTGCCATAGAGGATCTAAGGAAGAGATTTATATACACCCTTTTGATGCTTGCCATTTACCGGCTGGGTAGTCATATACCCCTGCCCGGTGTGGATGCTTCTGCCTTACAGGACTTTTTTAAAAGTTTTGAGGGAACGATCTTTTATCTGTATGACATCTTCTCAGGGGGAAATCTCTCCCGTATGACTCTATTTGCCCTGGGTGTTATACCCTATATTTCTGCTTCCATAATGATGCAACTTTTGACAGTGGCAATACCGGAGCTTCAGAGGCTGGCAAAGGAAGAGGGAGACTACGGAAGGTATAAGATCAACCAGTACACTAGATATTTGACCTTGTTTGTAGCCTTTGTGCAGTCTATGGGTATTGCCCTATGGCTCAGGAGTCAGGTGTCTCCAAAGGGTATTCCCCTTGTGCCAGAGGGTGGTGTTTTATTCATAATAACCACAGTGGTTGCCCTTGTATCCTCCACCACGTTTTTAATGTGGGTAGGAGATCGGATAACGGAGAAGGGCATAGGCAACGGCATGTCCCTGCTCATCTTTGCGGGCATAGTGGCTGGCTTTCCCAACGCCATCATAAGGGTCTATGAAATGTTAAGGAACGGAGACCTTACACCCTTTGCGGTGGTGGGCGCCATCATTTTTGTATTGCTGGTGACCTTTGGTATAGTCTTTATGCAAGAGGCAGAAAGGAGAATTCCTGTACAGCATCCAAGAAGACAAATAGGCAGGCAAGAGATTGTGGGTGGTTCCACTTACTTACCCATAAAGATCAACCCCGCGGGCGTTATACCCATCATCTTTGCCCAGTCTTTGCTCATAATCCCATCCACCGTGCTTGGTTTTATTCAACATCCCATTGCCAAAGCACTGCACGATGCCTTCAATCCAACCACGTTCCTTTACAACTTTCTGTATGTCATGTTTATAATCTTTTTCACGTACTTCTATACTGCGGTTTTGATAAACCCGGCGGAGGTGGCTGAAAACTTAAGAAAGGCGGGTGCCTTTATCCCGGGGGTAAGACCGGGGCAAGACACTCAAAAGCTTTTGGAGGGGATAATAAACAGGCTTGCCTTTGTGGGTGCCATATTCTTAAGCGTAGTGGCTGTTATCCCTGTCTCTGTTAGCCTCTGGTTGAAAGTGCCCTTCTATTATGGAGGAACCACTGCCCTGATCGTGGTGGGTGTAGCCCTTGATACCATAAACAAAATAGAGGCGAGCTTACTTCAGAGGAAATACACCCAATTCAGGAGGAAGGTAAAGTGATCTTAGTCTTTTTGGGACCACCCGGTGCAGGTAAGGGCACGCAGGCTAAGCTTTTGTCCCAAAGGATGGGCTTTTTACACCTATCCACCGGAGACCTCCTGAGGGAAGCGGTAAAGAACCAAACACCTCTAGGAAAAAAGGCTAAGGAATACATGGATAGGGGTGAGTTGGTGCCCGATGAACTCATAGTTCAGCTCATAGAGGAAACCATGCCCAAAGATGGCAACGTGATCTTGGACGGATTTCCGAGAACTGTCAATCAAGCCCTAGCTTTGGAAGAGATGTTAAGAGTTAAAGGCGAAAAGATTTCAAAGGTTCTATTTTTTGATGTTACCGATGAGGTAATAATAGACAGGCTATCAGGGAGGAGGGTGTGTTCAAAGTGCGGTGCGGTCTACCATGTGAAATATAACCCACCTAAGGTTGAGGGGGTATGCGACCTATGCGGTGGTACCCTAGTGCAAAGGGATGATGACAAAGAAGAAGTTGTAAGAAAACGCCTTGAGGTTTATAGGAAGCAAACCGAGCCCCTTATTGAATTTTATCAGGAGAGAGGTATAATATATAAGTTAGATGCAGGAAAAGGGGTTGAAGAGCTCTTTGAGGAGGTTAAGGGTCTCGTAAGGGATGGCTGAAAAGACACAGGTGGAACTTTACTCTTTAAAGGAACTGGATAAGATCAAAAGGGCTTGCGATGTGGTGGTGGAAGTTTTGGAGACAGTGGCAGAGTATGTAAAGCCGGGAGTATCTACAGCGGAGCTTGACCTTATTGCGCGAGAAGAGGTAAAAAAAAGAAGGGCAAGACCAGCCTTTCTCAACTACAGACCTCCCTTCAGTAAGGTTTCTTATCCAGCCGCTTTGTGCGTTTCTGTAAATTCTGCGGTGGTGCATGGCCTGCCAAAGAAGGATCAGATCATAAAAGAGGGAGATATAGTTAGCTTGGATTTTGGTGCCATCCTTGATGGATATGCGGGCGATTCTGCCATTACAGTGCCCGTGGGAAAGATAGACCCCGATAAGGAGAGACTGCTAAGGGCCACCAAGGAAGCCCTTGAGGAGGCGGTAAAGGCTTGCGTACCCGGAAACTTTCTGTCGGATATCACTAAAGCCATAAAGAGAGTTGCGGACAAGTACGGTGTTTATCCTGTAAAGAACCTGGGAGGGCACGGCATAGGAAGGAAGGTGCACGAGCCTCCCTTTGTGCCAAACCACATGGAGGATTTTAAACACGAAAGGGATATGAAACTGCGTGCGGGCATGGTGCTCGCCATAGAACCCATGCTTGCCCTTGGTACCTCCGAGATCACCCACAACGGAGATCAATGGACTGTTTTGACTGCAGACGGAAGCCCAGCTGCTCACTATGAATATGTGGTAGCAATAACCAAGGAGGGCCCAATGGTTTTAACCCAATTTACCAAGGGGGTTTTTTGATGGCTAAGAAGAAAGACCAAGAGAAATACAAAGAAAAGGGAATTGTCCTTGAGGGAACGGTAGAGGAGGCGTTGCCCAACGCTATGTTTAGGGTAAAGTTAGACACAGGGCATACAGTGTTGGCCCATGTGTCTGGAAAGATGAGGGTACACTTTATAAGGATCCTGCCCGGGGACCGAGTAAAGGTGGAGCTTTCACCTTATGACCTAACCAGAGGAAGGATCATATACAGAGAATAATGTGTTATAATATCCTTCCTTTAGGAGGTTTGCGATGAAGGTAAGACCCTCTGTAAAACCTATATGTGCCAAATGCAAGATCATAAGAAGAAAAGGCAGGGTTATGGTTATATGCGAGAACCCAAAGCACAAACAAAGACAGGGTAACTAAGGAGGAAGGCTATGGCAAGGATAGCGGGCGTAGACTTACCAGACCATAAGAAGTTGGAAGTAGCCCTCACTTACCTTTATGGCATAGGATGGTCCAGGGCTAGGGAGATATGCGAAAAGACGGGTATACCCTGTACGAAGCGTTTGGGTGAGCTAACGCCCGATGAGCTTAACACCATAAGAAAGTTCATAGAACAAAATTACAAGGTGGAAGGAGACCTAAGAAGGGAGGTACAGTTGAACATAAAAAAATTAATAGACATAGGCTGTTATAGAGGTATAAGACACGCAAGAGGTCTTCCTGTTAGAGGGCAACAAACAAGGACCAACGCAAGGACAAGAAAGGGTAAAAGAAAAACAGTTGCTGGCACTAGGAAGAGAGTAGCTAAATAAGGAGGGAAGCAATGGCAAAGAAAAAGCAAGGTGCAAAGAAAGAAAAGAGAATTGTAACGCAGGGTATAGTTCATATTCTTAGCACCTTTAACAACACCATAGTAACCATAACGGATATGCAAGGTAATACTTTGGTCTGGGAAAGCGGTGGTACGGTTGGTTTTAAGGGTACCAGAAAGAGCACTCCTTACGCTGCACAGCTTGCGGCCCAGAAGGCGGTGAAGAGGGCTATGCAAGAGTATGGATTGCAGGAGGCGGAAGTGTGGATCAAAGGGGCGGGTGCAGGAAGAGAGTCAGCCTTAAAGGCAGTTTATGCAGCAGGATTGAAGATCACCAAGATAAGGGATGTAACCCCTCTGCCCCACAACGGATGCAGACCACCCGCAAAAAGGAGGGTATGAAGCATGGGTAGGTACATAGGTCCTTGGGTAAGGATAGACAGAAGGTTTGGTGTGGTAGTATCGGGTAAGAAAAGTGCACCCAAAATTTTGAGCAGGAGAAACTATCCACCCGGACAGCATGGTAGGATCAAGGGAAGGAAAAGGAAGCTCACCGAATACGGTCTCCGGCTTATGGAAAAGCAGAAGCTAAAGTTCCTCTATGGTGGCATAAGGGAAAAGCAGTTTAAAAAGTATTTTGAGATGGCGTCCAAGTCAAAGGGCAACACAGGCCAAGTTCTTCTCCAGCTTTTGGAAAGAAGGCTGGACAACGTGGTTTATAGGCTTGGATTTGCGTGCACAAGAAGGCAGGCAAGGCAGTTTGTGGCACACGGCCACATTCTAGTAAACGGCAAGAAGGTCAATATCCCCTCTTACCTGGTTTCTGTGGGGGATGTGATAGAGGTCAAGCCTTCCTCTCGTGATATTCCTCAAATAAGGGAGAACTTGGAGAACAAAGACCCAAGAAGTGTGCCCGCGTGGTTGGAACTTGACAAGGAGAACTTTAGAGGAAAGGTTATAGACCTGCCCAAGGATATTCAGCTGGAGATCCCAATCAATTTGCAATACGTGATAGAGTTTTACTCAAGGGTTTAAGGAGGAAAGGGTATGCTAAGGCAGCTTATTTATCCTAACAAAATATTCTGGGAAGAAATAAGCCCCACCTACGGTCGCCTTGTGATAGAGCCCTTGGAAAGGGGCTTTGGCATAACCGTAGGGAATTCCCTAAGAAGGGTACTACTTTCCTCCATAGAGGGCTGTGCAATAACGGGAGTGAAGATTTACGGTGTCTATCACGAATTTTCCGCCCTTGACGGAGTGCAGGAAGACGTCTTAGAAATTCTGGCAAATCTCAAGGAGATCAAGTTTAGAATGACAAACTCTGATGTGGAGGTGCTATATCTTAAGAAGAAGGGAGAGGGACCTGTCTATGCTAAGGACTTTTCTCTACCTCCAAACGTGGAGTTGATCACGCCGGAGGTTAAGATAGCAACCATTACAGACCCGAATGTGGAACTAAACATGGAAGTGAGAGTTGAAAGGGGTGTAGGATATGTGCCTACGGAAGAGATGGAGTCCTTTGGGGAAGTGGGTTGGATACTGGTGGATGGGGACTTTAACCCGGTAAAGCACGTTGCCTACAGAGTAGAAAAAACCAGGGTAGAAAAGAGAAGCGATTACGACAGGCTCATAATGGAGATATACACGGATGGAAGCAAAAGCCCGGAAGAGGCGGTTAAAGAGGCGGTGGCAATACTTATCAGAAATTTCTCCTTGCTGGAGAATATCTCTTACGAGATCCCTCGGGTGATAGAGGAGCCCATTCCCACAGACGAGTTCATAGAAAAGCTCGCCCTACCCATCGAGGAGCTTGACATTTCTCAAAGGGCCCTTAACTCCATAAAGAGGATGGGCATAACCACCATAGGAGATTTGGTAAAGCTAACGGAGGAAGAGCTAAAGAGTACCAAAAACGTAGGAAGAAAGGCTATAAACGAGATAAAGGAAGCCCTAAAGCAGATGGGTTTACACTTAGGCATGGACATAACGGGTAGGAGGTAAAAAAATGAGGCACAGGGTTAAAAAGAAACACTTTGATAGAACAAAAGAGCAGAGACTTGCCCTTTACAGGTCTTTAGCCAGAGCCCTTATCCTGGAAGAGCGAATAGAGACATCCCTGCAGAGGGCAAAGGCGGTTCGCCCCTTTGTGGAAAAGCTCATCACCCTTGCCAAGAAGGGAGACCTATCAGCCAGGAGGAGAGCCCTCCAGCTACTGCCCGATAAAAAGGTGATAAAGAAACTCTTTGAGGAGATCGGTCCCCGCTTTGAGGGAAGGAACGGTGGATACACACGTATTATCAAACTTCCCTTTAGAAGGATCGGAGACTCCTGCGAGCTTGCCATCTTAGAACTGGTTGAATGATAAAGGGGCTCCTTTCCCTTCTTATAAACCTTTTGATCATTTTAGTCTTAGTTCATGCGATAGGTTCATGGTTCCCTCAGGTTAGGGAGAGTGGTTTTTACAGGAAGTTGGACGCGCTGATTGAACCCCTTTTGAGACCCATAAGAAGCGTTCTTCCCACCTATGGGAACGTTGACTTCTCTCCCCTTGTTCTTTTGCTTATTCTTTACCTTATAAAGCATCTTCTTAGGCTTTGAGGCTTGACCAGTATCTTGTGGAAAAAGGGCTTGCCCCTACTCGGGAAAAGGCACAGGCCCTGATCATGTCCGGCTTGGTCCTTGTGGACGGCAAGGTGGTAGACAAGCCCGGACAACGGGTCAAAGAAAATGCAAAGGTAGAAATAAAGGAACCCTTTAGGTATGTTTCAAGGGGAGGGTACAAGCTTGAACACGCCCTCGAAAGGCTTGGACTTTCGGTGGAAGGTTTTACCGTTTTAGACGTGGGTTCATCTACGGGAGGCTTTACAGACTGTCTTTTACAAAGGGGTGCCAAGAAAGTCTATGCAGTGGACGTTGGAAAGGGTCAGATGGATCAAAAGCTGAGGCAGGACCCGAGGGTTGTCCTCTATGAAGAGACGGACGCAAGGGAGCTTACAGAGAAGCATATCCCCGAAAAGGTAGATCTAATAACCATGGACGTATCCTTTATATCCTCCAAAAAGCTTTTGCCTGTGGTGGTAAAATTTTTAAAAGAGGAGGGTTTTCTGTTGGTTTTAGTTAAGCCTCAGTTTGAACTTCCCCCAAAGTTCGTCAAAAAGGGTGTGGTGAAGGATGACGAAAAAAAAGCAGAGGCAGTGTTGGACGTGGCAAACTTTCTAAAAGGGCTTGGTTTTTCTGTGTTAAGGGTTATTAAGGCAAGGCCAAGGGGAGCAAAGGGAAACGAAGAGTTCTTTCTGTTTGCAAAAAGAGGGGAAAGAGGCATAGAAGACCTTGAGGGTGAGGTTTGGAATGCTGTCAAAGAGCCTGTTTGATGGTAAAAAGCTTTATGGAAATCTGGGCGATTATCCCTTTACCGCAGAGAGCCTGTTTAGGATCGGCTTAGCTATCTGTACCTACTTAGTCATAAAAGGGGAAGAAAAGCCCACCTTGGGAATAAACGTGCTGGACTTTGCCACCATGTCCTTGGCGGTGGGCTTTATGGCGGGTGGTGGTGATGTGGTAGTGGGAGAGGGTAGTGTAAGTGTGATCCATCGAGAGGAGGAAAATGCCCTCATTTTTGAAGGTTTGGAGGAAATAGACCTAAAAAAGATAGAATCTATCCTCTTTAGTAGGTACCATATTCCGAGAAAAAGAGGAAAGGAGGTAGGCAGGCTTTGGATACAAGAGAACAAGCTTTGAGACTTAGCCAAGAGATAGCAAAGAAGCTCTTAGAATGCGGGACAGAACTGGATGAGTATTACAGGAAAATAAGGGAGCTCAGGCTTTTGGAAGATTCTTTATCATTTCAGACTGCTCTTTTGAACGTGGAGCATGGCTTTTTTATGGTGGTGCATTCCATGAACATTCTCAGGGAACAGCTTAGCCTTTTAATTGTAGCATCCAAAAAAGGGGAGGTGGTGTAATGAAGTTTTTGCTCTTTGACAAAGAGAAAAGGTTTTATCCTATTTTTGGTGATATTTTAGACATAACGGGACACAAGCTTCTGGTTGCATTGGACGAGAAAAAGGCTAAGGACCTATTGAAAGCGGTTTCACCGGACTTTTTAATACTCCGATGGAAGGATAGAGATTTTTTTAGGGAACTGCTTAAGGAAGGCTACTTTGTTGTTCCTATATTTTTGGTGGAAGATTATCAGCAGGCGGAAGAGCTCAGAAAATTTGGCTTTAGCGATTTCAACATACTGATCTTACCCTTCAACCCCTTGGAGTTTCTTAACAAGTCTACCAAGCTCTATCAGACCCTTGAAAGTCTTTATGACAGTGTTCCATCGGATTTGGGAATGATGAATCTTTTTATATATCTTTTGTCAAGGAATACATCCACTGGCGTCTTCCTTAATGCGGATGGTCTTAGTTGTGAGGTGTATTTAAAAGCGGGTGCAGTTAAAGGGTTTTCCTGTAGCCCTGAGCATTTTAAGGAAATAATTAAATCGGATAATGTTAGAGTTAAGCTCCTTCCATACACAGAGGAAGCAAAGTTGATCACATACTTTAAGAATAACGCAGAATTCTTCTCCATGCTACTTGAAGAGGTTCAACCGCAACCTCCTACCGCTTATCCAGAGGTGGTTCAAGAAACGGTTCTGCAGGAGGTTCATATGGAGGTTCAACCGTCCGCACCAAGTATGATATCAGTGGAAGAAGGTCTCTTTCTGATAAACTCTTTGGACCCTGAGGGTTTGCTACAAAGGAATATGTACTTAAGAGTTTACGAAAAGGGGGACAGCTATGTTTCCCTACTCTTCAACGTGCTACCGTACCACAGGTTTTTCGCTGCAAGGGATGAAATAGAAAAGGCTATTGGTAAGTTAGAAAATTTGAGAGCTTTAATTTTGATGGACCTACTTCCAGAGGACACACTAAGCATCCTAAACCTGCTTAATTTAGCCCCCAAGCTTTATGTTATCACCAGCCTTCCCATAGCACTGAGCTTGATAGGTCTGGGTGTTCCAGAAAGGCGGATAAAGCTTGTGGAAAGCTTTCCAGATGGTCTTCTTAACCTTGGGACAGGCAATGTTCTTCGGTTTATAAAAACTCCCTTTTTACCAGAGAAGGGAAGCTTTGTGGTCTTTGAAGAAAAAACAAAAACGCTTTTTTCCTCTAAGCTCTTTAGCTCTTATTGTCTTCCAGAAGAATACTCTGTTAATGAAACTGCTAAAATTGAGAGGGTTGTCCTCTATCACAGGCTTAACTTTTCTAGCATTGAAAACGCCATAAGCCTTGCTCAAATTAGGCTTCTAAATCCCTCTGTGATACGTCCAGCCTTTGGAAATCCAATATTGGAGGGTGTGGATGAGGTTATTGAAAGAATTTCTAAACAAAAGAATACCTTTAACTTGGCAAATCTAGAGGATGAAACCCTTATCCTTGGTCTTTTGAGTAGCATACTCTTTGAAATGGAAAAACGAGTACCCAAGGAAAAATACGAACTAATATTGGATGGACTCAGTGAGTATGTGGAAGTAGAGGGTGGAGCCATTTCTGATAGCGTTGTGGATGTTAAAAAACTTCCAGAACTTTTTATCTACACTCTGCATTCTGCGAAAGTTCCACCAACGGTGCTTTTGCTTACCTTAGAAAGGTTCTTAGAGGCGGAAATTCCCGTATTTACCATATGAGAGGTTTTCCGATCCTCTCAAACCTTGGATGTAATATTGCAAGTATTAACTGTTTTATCCCAGTAAAAATGCTAACATCGGTGGTCTGCAAGGGCGGAACATCTCCTGAGAAGTATATTACAAAGGCTTTTCCTACTATGTTTTCCCTTGGCACAAACCCCCAATATCTACTGTCCTCGCTGTTGTCTCTGTTGTCTCCCATCACAAAATAATGGTTGGGCGGCACCACAACAGGTCCAAAGTCTCTTTTTGAGAAGGGAAAATCTTCGTAGAACTGGACCTTGTGCTTTATGCCCTCGGGCAAAACCTCTTCGTAAATAACTTTTCTTACACCGTTTTCCTCGCCTCTTCCTACTTCAATTAAAGGTAAAGGTTTTCCGTTTATAAAAACTTGATTGTTTCTTACTTCAACTTCTTCCCCCGGCAGGGCAATTATCCTTTTTATGAAGTCTATGTTTGGGTCTATTGGATACTTAAAGACCACTATGTCGCCCCTTTGGGGTTCCGAAAACCTATACACCAGCTTATTCACCAGTATGAAATCTCCCACCAATAGTGTGGGTTTCATAGAACCCGAGGGAATGTTGTAGGCTTGGGCTACAAACGCCCTAATGAGAAGGACTATTATAACTATCACAATAAGTTCGGTGATCCATCTACCCTTCTTTTCCATAGGACTTTTATCTTAACACAAGTCTTCTTCTTAGCTGACCGCAGGCGCCAAATATATCCACCCCCTTGCTCAACCTTATGAAGGTAGATATACCCTCCTCCCAAAGGATTTTTTGAAATCTATAAACCCTCTCCATTGATGGTCTCTTGTAAGGCAAGGATGGGTCTGGGTTAAAGGGTATGAGGTTTACCTTGAATTTATTTCTCTTCTTTTTGAGAAGGTTTGCAAGCTGTCTTGCGTGCACTTCTTCATCATTGACTCCTTCCAAAAGCACGTACTCTATCATGATCCTTCTGTCGGAGGGGTAAGGAAACTGATAGAGGGTTTCCATCAGATCCTGAAGAGTGTTTGTCTTTGAAAGGGGCATAAGCTTTTCTCTAAGTTCCTGAGTGGGTGCATTAATGGAAACTGCTAAGTTTAACTCTCTCATTAGTGGGTCCTGAGCCATGAGCCTGAGCTGATGGACCAGCCCGCTGGTGGATATGCTAACCCTCCTTTTGGACAGGTCAAGCCCCCATGGGCTAACCATAATCTCCACAGCCCTCCTAACATTTTCGTAGTTAGCCAAAGGCTCACCCATACCCATGAAGACCACATTTCTTATCTTTTGTGGTGCATGCTTCTGCACTTGCAAAAATTGGTCTATTATCTCTTCGGTCCTTAAGTTTCTAACGAGCCCATCCTGGGTGGTGGCACAAAAGGTGCATCCCACAGCACAGCCCACTTGGGAAGATACGCACAGAGTAAGATGGTCCCGCTCGTATATTAACACCGTCTCCAAAAGATGCCCATCGGTGGTCTTAAACAAGAACTTTGTAGAATCTCCACCCTCCACCTTTTGCACCAATTCTAAGCTGTGGATAGAGTAATTATCACTCAAAAATCTTCTTTGCTCCTTTGATAGGTTTGTCATCTCTTCAAAGTTTGTTACGAATTTCTTATAAACCCAGTTTAGAATTTGGTCTGCCCGGTAAGGCTCCCACCCAAGGCTCTTAACTAACTCTCTCAGCTGTGCCAAGTTTAAGGAAGTTATGTAAGTTGTCTTAAAAAGATACTTCATTGGGATTGTGCCTCCGGACTCTGAAGGAGCTAACTTAGTCCTCACGCCATTCATTATAAAATAAAATTCTATGAGGGAAATTGCAAGCTTTCAGGAACCGGTAAGGCATAGGAAGCTATCCCTGTGTTTGCTGGACGTAAAAGAGATTGAAGTTCCACACTTTCAGAGGGACCTCTCAGAAACTTTAAAAGAGCGTTTAAAAACCGCCATAGAAAAGTTGGGCTTTTTGGTGCCCATAATTGTGGTGCAGAGGGAGGGTAAATTCTATGTGATAGATGGTCAGCATAGGTTTTTTGCCCTAAGAGAGCTTGGAGTGGATGAAATTTTAGCTATTGTGGTGGGCGAAGAACTTTATCATTACTTTTTGGAATTGAACACCGAAAAGCCACCAAACGTGAAAGAAAAGTCCAAGCAAGCCTACAGGCTTTACATGGAGCTATTTAAAGAAAACGACAGTCAGTTGGAGGAGGACCTTATAGACTACTTTGAAAAACCCGAATACATAACCCTTGGATTTACCATAGAAGAGCTTGAGCCCAAGTTCTCCGCCAGCTTCTACGAAAGCTTTGTTGCAAAGATAGATAAATTCCTACGGCTTCCCCTCAGCTCTGCGGTGGAAGAAAGAAGGAATAGAGCTAAAGCCCTCTTTGAGCTAAACAGATTGGTAAATGAGAAGTACGCAGAGTTTGGATGGGACAATGCCCTTATGAAGGGAGAGATCATAAGAAAAGCAGTGCAAAAGGCTTATGGTGTGCGTGTCAGGGTTATCCCCGATGACTTCTACACCGCCATAGAAAAGGTGAAATCCGCTTGTGAAAGTTTGAGCCCGGAGGATTTTGAAGGCGGTCTTTCGCTGGAGTAATTTAAAATAATTGCCCTATGGAACAATCAAGGCTCGCAAAGCTAAACAAACTCAGGGAAAGGGGGTTAGCATATCCATACAAATATGAAATCAGCCATAACCTTGGAGAGCTAAGAAGACAGTATGAAAAAGAACCACAGGGGGAAAGGATAAAGATAAAGGGAAAGGTCAAAAGGGTTTCTAAACACGAAGACAGCTTTTTGATTAGGCTTGAGGATCAAAAGGGTGGGGTGGAGATGTTGGTAAGGACTGCCCAAGGGCTAAAGCAGGGGGAGGATGTAGTTCTTGAGGGAATTCTTACAAGGTGGGAGGGCAAGCTAACCTTAGACCAAGCGGTCGTTTCGGAAGGAGATGCCCTTGATGTTTCAGAGGTAAAGGGAAAATACGACATGAACCCGGAGAATGTGGAGGTTTCTGTAGCGGGTAGGGTGATAACCCTTCGCCCTATGGGAAAAGCCCTGTTTGCACACCTTCAGGATGCTACCGGAAAGCTTCAGATATACTTAAGGCAGGACATTGTGGGGGAGGATTCTTTTAAAGATTTTGAGGAGCTCGTAGACCCAGGGGACATATTAGGAGTTAAAGGAAGGCTTTTCAGAACAAACACGGGAGAGCTTACCGTTGAGGTAAAGGAGTGGGTACTCTTGGCAAAGAGTTTGCATCCTCTACCGGAAAAGTGGCACGGGTTGAAGGATGTAGAGGTCAGATACAGGCAAAGATACTTGGACCTGATCGCCAACGAGCATGCCAGAAGGGTCTTTTTCCTAAGGAGCAGGCTAATAAGCGAAATAAGGAGGTTTTTAGACTCCAAGGGCTTTTTGGAGGTGGAAACTCCCATCCTCCAACCCATAGCGTCCGGTGCAAACGCCAAGCCCTTCATAACCTACCACAACTACCTTGAGCAAAACCTCTATTTGAGGATCGCCCCTGAGCTTTATCTGAAGAGGCTCATTGTGGGAGGCATAAACAGGGTTTATGAGCTTGGTAAGAACTTCCGCAACGAAGGCGTAGATACCACCCACAACCCGGAATTTACCATGCTTGAGTTTTACTGTGCCTACTGGGACTACAAGGACCTTATGGTCTTCACCGAGGAACTTTTCTCTTATCTCTTGAACCAACTTGTGGGTGGGCTAAAGATAACCTACCAGGGCAAGGAGCTTGACTTTACACCGCCTTTTAAAAGGTACCGCTACTTTGAGCTTTTAGAGGAAAAAACTGGCAAAGACAAGGATTTCTTTTTGAGGGACGTTGAAGGTCTTAGAAAGTTGGCAAAGGAGATAGGAGTGCCCAAGGCGGAAACGCTAACCCATGCCAAGCTAATAGACAAGGTCTTTGACTTGCTGGTGGAGGATGAACTCTGGGGACCCTGCTTTGTAATAGACTTTCCAAAACTGCTCTCACCCTTGGCAAAAACCCACCGAGAGGACCCAGATTTGGTGGAGAGGTTTGAGCTCTTTGTGGCGGGCAAGGAAATAGCCAACGCATACACAGAGCTAAACGACCCTATGGAGCAGAGGGAGAGGTTCTTGGAACAACTGAAGGAGAAGGAGATGGGAGATGAAGAAGCCATGGCTATGGATGAGGACTTTATAAGGGCTTTGGAGTATGGTATGCCTCCCACCGCTGGAGAGGGTATAGGTATAGATAGACTGGTAATGCTTTTAGCGGATGTGGATTCTATAAGGGAGGTAATACTCTTTCCTGCCCTCAGGCAAAAGACATGAAAGTGGGTGTTTTGGTATCTGGAAGGGGCTCCAACCTCCAAGCCCTCATAAACGCTTACAACGAGGGAAAGATAAAGGGAGAGATAGCCTTAGTTATTTCCGACAACCCTCAAGCTTACGCCATAGAAAGATGCAAAAGGCATGGGATTGAGTATGCGGTGGTGGAAAGAAGGGAATTTAAAAGCAAGCTGGAGTTTGAAAGGAGGATGGTGGAGCTTTTGAAGGAAAAGGGCGTGGAGTTGGTAGTCCTTGCGGGCTTTATGAGGGTGCTTAGTGGAGAGTTTTTAAAGGCTTTCCCCATGCGCGTTATAAACATCCATCCTTCTCTTATTCCAGCCTTTCAGGGATTGCACGCCCAAATGCAAGCTTTAGAATATGGAGCAAAGCTCACCGGTTGCACGGTGCATTTTGTTTCTGAGGAACTTGACAATGGACCCGTGATCGTTCAGGCGTGCGTGCCCGTGCTACCCCAAGATACCGAAGAGAGCCTATCCCAAAGGATCCTTGAGTTTGAGCATAAGATACTTCCTCAGGCGGTAAAGTGGATTTCTGAAGGTCGTGTGGAGGTGGAGGGTAGGAAGGTTGTGGTAAGGGGTGCCACCTACGGAACCCTTCCTGTCAATCCTCAGCTGGAGGACTTTTTATAATATTTTTGGGAGGTTAAAAGTATGTGGAAGAAGTTGGGAAATCCCGCGTTAGCCTTTGCAATAGCCGGTTGGTTTTTCCTTTTTAATCCGTCCCTGCGGTGGCAGGACTTGTAGGCTCCAAGCCTGCCTCTGAGGAGGTGTCAAAGATAAACAGAGAGGAAGACATAAAGACCATTCAGAGGGCTCTGGAGAGCAAGATAGTTCAAGAGAAATTAAAAGCCTATGGGCTCAGCAAAGAGGAAATAGAAAAAAAAGCTTTCGGAGATGGACGACCAGCAAATACACACCTTAGCCAGGGCATCGGAGAAGGTGCTGGCAGGTGGGGATGGGCTTGGGGTGGTGGCCAACAGTTGCCATTTTCTGTTCAAAAGTGTAAAATCTTAGCATAGCATGGGAAGTGGTAAAAACTGTAGCGAAGAAAAAGTCCATAAACTCTACATAACTCTGGAATGTATGCTGGAGTTTGAAAAGGAAGAAGAAAAAGAAAAAGTCTTAGCTTTAATGCGTAGGTTCTCTTCCGCAACAAGATATGCATACAAAAGACTGTTAGAGGGAGTGGCGGAAAAAGAAATAGAAAAAACAATTCAAGAAAAACATAAGCTAAACGCAAGGTATGTAAAGGACGCTGTCTTAATAGCAAAGCAGGTGCTAAAGTCGTGCATACAAAGAGGGCAAAATCCCAAAAAGCTTGTGTTTGGTTCAAGGGAACTGTTTGAAAAGCTAAAGAAGAAGCATCTAACGGGCAAACGTAGAGAAAAGCTACGCCAAAGGTGGGAAGAAAGGAGATATTACTACCTCTACTCAAGAGGAGAAAAGTCTAAAAACGGCAACCTAAACCTTAGGTTTGTATGGAAAGATAGCTTAAAACTGAGGATTAACTTGGGAGACGGTGAGTATGTATGGGCCAAGGTTGTAAGGATTGCAAAGAAAAGCAATGATAAATGGATTGACTTTACATGGAGGCTTTTGGAAGCGGAGAAATCAGGTGAGTGGTTTGCGTATAACGTGAGGTTGAAAGTAAGAAATGGCAAATTTTACGCACAAGTCAGTTGGGAAGAAAAGACTGTAGAACCTGTTATAACTAAAGCTTACGGAGTTATGGGCATAGACATCAACGCTTATCCCTTTCATTTAGCTTTAGCTTACGTATCAACGGACGGGAATTTAGAAAAGTTTGAACGCATAGATTTAAGGGAGATGGAGGGCAAAACCCAAAATCAGCGAGAACATATAGCATGGCATATAGCAAGGCAAGTGGTAGAGAGGGCTTTAGAGAGTGGAAAGGCCATTGTTGTGGAAGATTTACAAAAAGTCCCTAAAGGCAGAAGAGGAGACGGTTTGGCTAAATTGAGAAGAAAATTCCATAAATGGGCGTATAGATCAGTCTTGGAGAAAATTGAAGTCTATGCAAAGAGGATGGGAGTTCAATTGATAAAGGTCAATCCTGCCTACACATCAATCATTGGCAAGCTTAAATACTCTCCCATGTTAGGCATAGACAAGGATGTAGCTGGTGCTTATGTGATAGCGAGGCGTGGTCTTGGGTTTGAGGAAAGGCTTCCTAAGAATTACAGGGAACTACTCAAGGACAAGGAGTTTTTGGCGTATGCTATTGCCAAGGTAGATGAGCGGATTAATGAACTCAAGAGTGAGTTAAAGAAAGAGACCAACGAATACAAGAAGAACGCCCTCAAGGGAAGGATTAAGCGGTTAAGGAGGTATTTAAAGTTATTGCTTTCCTATACACGGGACAGCGGGAAGAGTGAGCCAGCTACCCAACAAACTGCCAACCGCAAGATGGAGCAGTTGAGGGGTCCCACTCATGCGGGACAAAAAAGCTGGCGAGTTCTTTCCGTAGCCCTTGCGGTTTTGCTTGCCACTACTTGCCTTGAGTGGTGTAGGGACCACTCTCCCTTGAAGCGTGTTTTGGTTTCAGGGGATTGGGCAGGGGTGGCTGGCAAGGGTAGTCCCTCCCTTCCAGGTCAGGGGACGACTGCAAGCAATTGCAGTTTTATACACTTTGGGTGACCTGGGCTTGGTGGTTTATCCCCCTTGAATTTTTTCTAAAACCCTTCTGTAGCCCTCCATTAGGTCTCCTAGGTCAAACCTAAAGCGGTCTTTGTCCAGTTTTTCCCCTGTTTTTGCATCCCAGAGCCGGCAAGTATCGGGGGATATTTCATCGATAACCGCCAAACTTCCATCGGGAAGTATGCCAAACTCCAGCTTAAAGTCCACCAGCAGTAGCCCATGCCCTTTGAAAAACTCCTTCAGCACCTGGTTGGTTTTCAGTGCCATTTCCTTCATACTTTGGACTTGCCAGTCTTCTGCCAGGTTCAAAAGCCTTATGTGTTCCACGCATACAAGTGGGTCGTGCAACTGGTCGTTTTTGTAGAAAAACTCCACCAAAGGTGGTTTAATTTCTAATCCCTCCTCAAGCCCGAGCCTTTTGCACAGGCTCCCCGCGGTGATGTTGCGAACAACCACCTCCAAGTCAAACCTCTTTGCCCTCCAAACTAACATCTCCCGCTCAGATAGCTTTTTTATGTAGTGGGTCTTTATCCCCGATTTTTCCAAAAGCTCAAAGAGAAGGCTGGAGATGGTGTTGTTTATAACGCCCTTACCTTCTATTTCAGCCTTTTTTGTGGCATCAAAGGCGGTGGCACTGTCTTTGAAAAAGACTATTACCTTGTCCTCTTCTTCCGTTTTGTATATAACCTTTACCTTTCCCTCGTAGAGCTTTTCCATAGAAACATTTTAACAGTATGTACGAACAAAGGTTTTACTGTAGTAAAGACTTATTATCCTCTCAAGGTTTTTGAAGATGGAAAAGTCCTCTTCTACCCTTTGCCTTAGGTATAGGCGGGTGCTCTTGGAAATAAGGTCTGTGCCCTTTACAATAGCTTGGGCTAAGGCTTGGGGCGTTCTCTCCTTGGAAAGGAATTCTTTGAGGATCTGGGTTTCAAGCTCTAAGTCAAAGGCGCACACTGGCGTTCCGCTGGCTTGGGCTTCCAAAAAGGCAAAGCCAAAGGTCTCAAAGGGTGATGCACTAACAAACAGGTCTGCACTGGCATAAAGAACAGAGAGTTCATGTTTTTCCAAGTAGGGTATGTAGGTTAGATTGTTAAATCTTTTTGCATACCACTTTACCAAAAAGCTAAGGGGTCCCTTGCCTACCACTACCAAGTGAAAGAGGGATGGGTCCAAAAGTTCAAAGGTTTGCAGGAGGGTTTTTATGCCCTTTTCTACGCTCAGCCTGCCCGCATACAGGAGTAAAAATTTTTTCTCTTCCACTCCCAAGAGCTTTTTTAAGTAAAAGTCCCGCTTGGAGGGATTAAAAAGCTCTGTGTCCACTCCCATTGGCGTGTAATACACATTCTCAAAGCCAAGTGCGTCAAATTCTCTTTTGTACTTCTCCGTGGGAACTAGCAGAAGGTCTGCCTTTTTTAGGCATCTTTCAAAGACGTGGTTCAAAAGCATCTTCTTAAAGGGACTTGGCATTGGCATAAGTTCTATTTCCCTCTTGGCGTCCGCGTGATAAAAGACAGATAGAAGGTAGTTTTTTCTTTTTAGGAAAGGTACCAACAGATAAGTTCCCCCTAGCTCCACCACATCCGGCTTTTCCTCCTCAATAATTCTGTTTATTTCCCTCACAGAAGAAAAGAACCTGTATCCACCGATGAGCCCAAAGGAGGATAGCTCGTAAAAACGAGTCCTTCCCACCGTGTAGGTTCTGGGCTTTTTACCGGGAATAACCACCACATGTTCCACATCCTGGTTTTTCATAAACTCTACCTTGTAGTTTATGTAGGTTTTTATGCCACCGCTGGTGGGATGATAATATGGGGTTATGTCCATAAGCTTCATACCTTTACTCCTACGCGTCCCAGAAGTTTGTTTATATAGTCTAAGTAAGTCTCCGTCAGGTCCATAGATTGGGCGTACCTTAGGGCTTCGGCGGACATGAATTCCCTCAGGCGTGGAGATTCCAGCAGTCTTCCCAGCTTTTCCACAAAATCCTCATAAGAGTGCGCTATAAATCCATTTACTCCCTCTTCCACATGTTCGTGGGACGCACCCTTGCTACTTACCACTACAGGGAGCCCGCTTGCCATAGCTTCCAAGATCACCTGTCCGTAGGTCTCCGTCTCAGAGGGGAACAGAAACACATCCGCACTGGCGTATGCCTTTGCTAGTTCTTCCCCAGTCAGATATCCCAAAAGATAAACATTCCTTGGCTTTTTCTTTTCTATTTCTTCCCTGTAGGGTCCATCCCCCACTATGATGAAGGTATCCTCCGGAAAGTTCTTAGCACAGTACAAGAAGGCATCCAAGTTCTTTTCCTTTGAAACCCTGCCCACATAGAGGACCACATTTCCCCTAACCTGCACTCCAAACTTCCTTTGGAAAAAGCCCTCTTCCCTTTTGGAGGGGTTGAACAGACTTGTATCTACGCCCCTCTTGAAGACCTTGATCTTTTCCTCCTTTACTCCCTTTTCCTTTAAGAGCTTTTTGTAGGCTTCGGAGGGTACAAAGACCCTTTCGCAGGCGTTGCAAAGAAGGGCAATGAGCTTGTATGAGATGTCCATAAGTTCCCGGCTTCCTGTGTAGGTGTATGCGTAGGCTGGTATATCCGTATGGAAGGTAAAAGTGGTGGGAAGACCCAAAGCCTTGGCAACGCCAAAAGCCATGATGCCCAGAGGTCCTGGCGTGGCTATATGCACCCTTGAATAGTTCCTCAAAAGGTCCAAAAGGGTTATAAGGGTCGGCACCCGAAGTTTAAACTCCTCGTAAAAGGGCGTAGAAAACTCAAAGGCTGGCTTCAAAAGGACAAGGTTACTCTCTCTAACATCTCCATCCCAGACAGCTATTACATCCAAGGGTAGGTCATGCTTCTCCGCCAGTTCCCTAACTATCCTTGAGCTTCTTGCCACACCGTTTATTTCAAAGTGTGTGTCCGTTATGTATGCAAGCCTTTCTTTTCTCTTTGGTATGATGCCAAAGCTTTTTGCAACCTCTTCTGCCTTTTTTTCTTCAGCTTTTTGCCCGTAGGCTAAAAAGACGGGTGCAGAGTGAAGAATCAAGGCAAGGATGGACTCACCAAGGGTAGAGGTGGATGGTTCTTTTAGGAGCCTCTCTAAGGCAAGCTTGGGGATCTTGTCTAAAGCTTCCTTTAGGAGCAGGTGCCTTTCTGCGTTGGTGCCCAAGAAGGTCCTCAAAAAGAGTTCCGTCATTGGGTTGTCGGAGTGCATAAAGATAAAGTCCGTAAAGGGCTTTAGGGTGGAGGGAATTTTTCCCTTGTTTAGGAGAAAGTCATAACCCACCCGAGCGACCACGTTCAAGAGCCTTTCGTAGCCCAGCTTTTCTGTATTTATCGCAGTCCTCCCTTCCCTCAAGGCTTGTAAAAACTCCTCCTTTGACTGGGCTTGGGCTTCTGTCCAAGTTCTCCCCACATCCATACCGCCGTGGTCGTCAGAGCCCGCAGTAAAGGATATGTAAGGTCTTGTTCTAAGGGATTTTATCTTATACTTTTCCTCAAGCTGATGAATTTTTTCCCAACCATCGTAGAGCCTTGCCAGTTTTTCCTCCAACTCCCTCAGGTTCTCTCCGCGGGTGCCGTTTATGACCTCCCAGCTGTCAAACAGAAGGACAAACTTCTCCACCAAGGACTTGGTGATCTTTGTATCCTGCACCGAATACAGGGGGTGTGCCAAGGAGTGGGCTATGTTCTTGGCTTTTAGATAGGCAACAAATTCGTAAACATTTCCCCTCAACTTCATGAGGTCTTCGTGAATCTTTTCGTCTATGCCGTAGGCTAAAACGTGCACCTTTGCCTTTTCCTCCGGAAACTCTACCGTGTACTCACAGCTTATGAAGACCTCCGGCAGGTGGGCGATCTCCAAAACACCGTCTATGGTGTTGTGGTCTGTGATGGTTATGTAGGTCATGCCCCTTTCCTTCAGCCTTTTGTATATTTCCATGGGCTCCGCAAAACTCTCGGGACATCCGATCAGCTTGGTAAACCATCCACCCGGCAGGTTAGACGCCTTGGAGTGAAGGTGCAGGTCTGCTTTTGCTAAAGAGTTCCTCATAGCTAATCACCTCCCTTTCTTTTTTTACTTCCCTTAGAATGGACCTCCAAAGAACTATCTTTCTTCTGTCTCTGAAATCCCTTGTGTGCAAGGAGAGCCTCAAAACCTCTGCCCTTCTGTAAAGCTTTAGAAAGGTGGGCACCGCCATCAGGCTAAGAAAGGAAAGCACTGGTCTATTGCTGAAGGTAATGGAGGGAGAGGGTATCTTTTCCTCGCTCTGCAGGTCCTTTATGAGATCCCTGTAGCCCACAGCCCTAAAGCCAAAGGCAGAGAGCACATCTTCCATCCATGGGTTTGAAATCCACGCAGGGGGCACAAAGAACTTTGCGGTAAGGGACAGAGACTCAAAGATGTCTAAGGCTTTTTCTATCTTTTGGTAGGTTTCTTCAATGCCCCCCTCCCCAAACTCCCCCTCCCCGTAAGTGTAAAGGATCTGGGAGAGCTTTACTTTAGCCTTATGACTGTATCCATGCAGAACTATCTCTTGCCCCAGTGCCTTCAAAAAGCCCACAAAATCCTGATGTTTATAAAGGGGATATTCCTCCATGTAGTTTGGGATGACCAAAAGGGAGAACTTATCTATTCTTAGCCTTTGCAGAAACTCCACCGCCTGATAAACTTCCTGTTTGTAGAAGGGCGACACATCGTGAATTTCTACTATGGCATACATGCTAAGGAATATGATAATGCTTTAGTGTTAAGAAATCATTAATTTTTGACAAAAAGGGTTAACAATTTCTTAACAAAAAGGTACACCATAAGGTGAAATAGAAAAAAGGAAAAAAAAGAAAAAAGGAGGAGGAGGCAGGAGCATTCCCCAGGACCCTTTATAGATAGACTTCCCTGCCGTCGTTCCTTTGAACTTGAATTACGGATGGTCTTGGGACAACTACACCATCGTTAAGGTAGGGCCACTTGGTATTGGCACCGCCTTCCCCAGGATGCTGTATGGTGCAGAAGAAGGTCTTGTAATCTTCGGAGAACTCAGGACCGCATATTTCACAACCGGGCGCTCCGGAGAGGAACATCTTTAACTCTTTGGTGTATATGTTCAGGGTATATACACCATCGTTCTTGGCAAGCCTGTCGCGGTGTGGGTTTCCATCCGTCGCTATCCATACATTTCCGAGCTTGTCAAAGGCAAAGTTGTCGGGTGCGGAAATGGCGGGTGTGGTTTCCTTGGCGGGCTGTCCGTAGATGTATAACTTTTTGTTTTCGTCGGTTGCCCTCGGGTCTCCGCAGAGCATGGCCATTACCCAGGTGAACTTGGTGGAGGTAGGGTCGTTGTTTTGTTCCTTGATCTCTATTATGTGCCCCATGTGGTTGAGTGGTCTTGGGTTTGCTGCGTCTGTGCCGGGCTGTCCGGACGCACCCCTTCTTTCGTTGTAGGTGAGGGCAACAAAGACACTCTTGGTTATTGGGTTCCATTCAAAGTCTTCGGGTCTGTCCATCTTGGTAGCACCGAGCAGGTCTGCCGCCCTTCTGGTGTTTATGAAGCATAGCACTGGGTCGCTTTGGAAGGGCTCGGGAAGGTTGGGATTGGGAATTATCCTGTTTCCATCCACAGTGGCTATTGGGATCCACTCGCCGGTGAGGTCGTCGTTGAACTTAGCCACATAGAGCGTTCCCTCATCCAACAGTCCAAAGTTTGCGGTTCTGTTGAGAGGGTCGTATTTGCCCTTTGTGACGAACTTGTAGATATACTCAAACCTCTCGTCGTCGCCCATATAGACCACTACCCTTCCATCTTTGGCTACCACCGTAGTTGCTGCCTCATGCTTGAACCTTCCGAGGGCTGTCCTTTTGACGGGTGGCCTTGTGGGGTCGTATGGGTCAATTTCCACCACCCATCCAAACCTAAAGGCTTCGTTGGGTTCTTTGCTTATATCAAACCTACTGTAATAGCTGTGAAACCCGTATAGTTTAGCATACGAACTACTGGGTACACCATACCTTTGGTGGATTTCTTTTACCAAGCTATCGCTTATGGAATTGATATCTCCCCCAAAGTAGCTGTGGAAGTTTTCCTCACAGGTTAGCACCGTTCCCCAGGGGGTTTTACCCGCAGCGCAGTTGTTTAGGGTTCCATAAACAAACTCTCCGTTTGGGTCGTAGGAGGTTTTCATTAGCCTGTGTCCCTTAGCTGGTCCGGAAATAAGGCACTTGGTATCACCTGTGATCCTTCTGTTGAAGGGTGAGCCCTTTACATACTCCCAAGAGCCGTCGGATTTTCTCCTTATCTCCACCACCGATACACCATGGGCTTGGAGCATTAGGTCTGCTTGCTCTTTTGTGGGGTTCGGGTTCTTTAAATCAAAGCCCTTAAACATAAGTTCTGGGTTTGTGTATTCATGGTTTACCGCCAAAAGAGCCCTATCAGATGTTAGCTTAAAAAAGCCAACAAAGTCTGCGTTGTAGCCAAAGCACCTTTTCTGCCTTTCTACATCCTCTGGGGTTGGTCCTTCGTATACCCTGTTCCAGTTGAGGGGTTCTCCGTTGTCCAAGGGGTCTCCCCACTTGATAAGTATGCTCACCCTATAACCCTCCGGCACAATAACTCTGTCTTCGTTGTTGGGATAGATGGTTTTGTAGGAGAGAGAGCTCGTCGGTGTGCTTCCACCCTCTCCAGTTATACTTCCGCCTCCTCCGCCTCCGCAAGCAAATGAAAGCATTACCGCAGAGGCACCCGTCAGCTTCAAAAAGTCCCTTCTGTCAAGGGCACGTTTTAAGATATCCCCAAAGTACTCACCCATGGCTTGCACCTCCTGTTGGTTTTGGGTTAAGTATAGAAACCTTCTGTTAAGATTTGGTTAAGGATTTGTTAAGAGTTTGTTAAGGCTTAAAATATAAGAAAATGGCTAAAATATTGCTGGGTGTTTGTTCTTCTGTTGCCATTCACAAAGCCTGCGAGCTGGTAAGAGAGCTAAAACACAAAAACCATCAGGTAAAGGTGGTCCTCACGCCCACCGCGGAGAGGTTCATAAGCAGGCTTACCTTTTCTTCCTTGAGTGGCAACAAAGCCTACTCCGATTGGGAGGAAGAGGACCCTTTCTTGCACATAACACTACCCCGCTGGTGCGACCTTTTTTTGATAGCTCCGTGCAGTGTAAACACCCTTTCTAAGATCGCCAACGGCATAGCGGACAACCTTCTAACCAACTGCGTGTTAGCCCACAAGGGTCTGCTGATGCTGGCACCCGCCTGCAATGTGGAGATGTGGCAAAATCCCGCGGTGCAGGAGAACGTAGAAAAGTTAAAGAAAAGGGGAGTGGTGATAATAGAGCCGGAGGAGGGAAAGCTTGCTTGTGAGGAGGAGGGAAAGGGCAGGCTCGCAAGCCTTGAAAGGATCCTTGACTGGGTAGAGTGGGGCATACGCCCAAAGCCATTACAGGGCAAGAAGGTTCTGCTCACGGTTGGGGCAACAAGGGAGTTTATAGACGATGTGCGGTTTATATCCAACCTTTCCACTGGAAGGACGGGCTTTGCCATCGCAAGGGTTTTAAGGTGGTACGGTGCGGATGTTCAGATTATCGCAGGATACACGGAGGAAAAACCTCCACCGGAGATACCCCTCATAAGGGTCTCCTCTGCGGAGGAAATGCTGAAAGCTGTCCTTAAGAATGTAAAGTTTGCAGACCTGTTGGTGATGAACTCGGCGGTGGCTGACTACAGACCTTCGGAGAGGGTGGAAGGCAAGCTGAAAAAAAGCCAAGATGTCCTTGAAATTAGGCTGGTGAAAAATCCAGATATTTTGGAGGAAGTTAGCAAGCTTGGGCTTGAAGGTTTAAAGGTGGTGGGCTTTGCCCTCGAAGAAGAACAATTTCTCTTAGAAAAGGGCTTAGAAAAGCTAAAAAGAAAGAAATTGGACCTGCTGGTGGCAAACCCCGTAGGCACTATGGGAAAAGAAGGACACAAAGGCTACCTTATTTTCAAGGATGGCAATGCGGTTCCCTTTTCTTTCCCCGATAAGCTTTCCTTTGCGGAGTTTTTGGTAGGCCACATCTCTAAATTACTACTTGCTTAACAAACAAAATCTCCGGAAGTTTCCTGATCTCCTCAAGGACTTCCTCCGGCACTGGGTCATCCAAGTTCAGAATGCCCAAAGCTATGCCACCCCTCTTTTCTCTTCCAAGTCTAAAGCCTGCAATGTTGACCTTTGCCTGCCCCAGCATGGTTCCGATCTTTCCTATAACACCCGGCACGTCCTTGTTCTCAAAGAGTAGCATAATACCCTCCGGCTCCACATCCACCCTGTATTTATCAATCTGGATTATCCGAGGTAGGTTGCCCTCCAAGATGGTGCCCACCACCACCCTTTCTGAACTATCGGACCTTACCACCACCTTTATGTAGTGTTTGAAATCTACCGTCTCCTCGGAGGTCAGCTCCTCCACCTTTAAGCCTCTATCCCTTGCCACATAGGATGCGTTTATTATGTTTATGGGAAAATCCACCACCTCCTTCAGTATCCCCATCAAAACCGCCGACGCTATTGGATGGAAGTGCTCCGCTATGTCTCCCCTTACCTCCACATGAACTTCCCTTATGCCTTCCTCTGCCCACTGCACCAAAAACTTGCCCATCCTCTCCGCCAAATCCAAGTGAGGCTTTATAAGGGTAAGCACCGAAAGGTCTGGGAAGGGTGCGTTCACCACATACTCTACCGTTTGTCCTCTCAGGGCTTTTATTACCTGCTGGGCTATTATAACCGCCACGTTTTCCTGAGACTCATAAGTGTTTGCCCCTATGTGGGGAGAGAGAGAAACATTGGGAAACCTCTTTAGCTTTTCTATGAATTCGTAAGGAGGAGGTTCCACCGAATAAACATCAAGCCCAACTCCAGAAAGCTTGCCCGTTTCAAGAGCCCAAATGAGGTCTTCGTCCTTTACGATCCCACCCCTTGCACAGTTTATAAGCACCGCACCGTCCTTCATTAGTTCAAACTCTTTTCTTGTGATCATGTGCCTTGTCTCGTGGGTGAGCGGTGCGTGTATGGTCAGAATATCCACCTGTTTTAGCATTTCCTTTAGGTCCTCAACGAGTTTGACTCCGAGCCTCTCTGCCTTCTCCTTTGGGATGTAAGGGTCGTAGGCGAGCACTTTCATACCAAAGGCCTTTGCCCTTATGGCAACCTGAGAGCCTATGTTTCCGAGCCCTATTATGCCCAGGGTTTTTCCGTAAAGCTCCGTGCCCATGAATTTCTTCCTGTCCCATTTACCTTCCAGCATAGAGTTGTGGGCATTGTGGAAGTTTCTTACCACGCACAGCATATGGGCTAAGGTTAGCTCTGTGGCACCTATGGTGTTGGCACCGGGCGTGTTGATCACCAAAATACCCCTGCGGGATGCCTCTTCCAAGTCTATGTTATCTACCCCCACACCAGCCCTTCCTACTACCTTTAGCCTTTCTGCCCTTTCCAAAAGTTCTGCGGTTACGGGCGTCCTACTTCTGGTTATTATGCAATCGTAGTCCTTTATCACTTCCAGCAGCTCTTCGTAGCTTATGTCTGGCTCGTTATCCACCTCAATGTCTGGCTCCCTCTTTAAAATCTCAATGCCCTTTTCAGATATAGGGTCTGTGATGAGAACCTTAAACATCAGAGCCTCCTTAAAGGATTGGTTGAGGGTTTTATTATAACATTTATCCCTAAAAGCTTGGAGTGTTCTGTTTGGATTTTAGAGGGGTTAGCGTTAAGAATCATTAAGGTAAATCTCCCACATCAGTTTAAACAGCTTTCCGTGATTTTTGTATTTGAGGTGCAAAAGCTCATGGACGATTATATAGTCTATGAACTTCTCATCCTTTTCCAAAAGTTCCTCGTTAAAAGAGACCCTTCCCGTTGAGGAACAACTCCCCCACTTTCTTTTCATCTTACGAATGTGGACCTCTTTGGGAGAAACACCGATCTTTTCCGCCCAATTAAGCACCCTGTTTTTGAACTCTTCCTTTGTCATTGCTTTAGGAAATCAACTAGCTCGTTTTGTATCTGGTTAGCGGAGTCCAGGTCAATGCCTTCATTTTTGATTAGCTTAAGTATTTCAAGTCTTAACCTCCTCTCCTCTTCCTCGTCCTCTCTCCAATAGGGTTTCCCTTCAATGAGTTCATAGATCTTTTGGGATAAGTCTTCTATATCCTTTATAAGGTATCGGTAATTCTTTAGCTTGTAGTGTATGCTTATCAATAGCGTGGGTTTTTGGGCTTCTTCCTCTTTTACTTTTAGGAAGTCCTCCAAAAGCTTTTTTATTTCCTCAAGGGCTTGCTTTGTTTCCAGTTGCTTTCTGTTGTATTCCTCCCAAAGGTTCTTTAATCTTCTTTTTAGGTCCATATAGTAGGGTGTGTCTTGCTTTTGGCTTAGTTCTTCCTCAAGGGATTTAAAGATGCTGTAAATTTGCACCTCTTCCTCCCTACCGGACTTTAGGCGTTCTAAGAGGTGTTCATCTATGGGATATTTTTTCCCTTGAGTAAAGTATTCTTGAGTTTTGCTGTGTTTGTAGATAAGCTCTTTTACCTTGTCTGATAGTTCTTTATCCACTACGCTTGAGGGCTCCAAACAGCTTTTGGCGGTTCTGTAGATTTCCGTTAGCTTTTTGAACTCTTCCAGATACCTTCCTGTGGTCTCGTCGGGGGAGAGAATATCGTAGATGTCTTTTAGCCTTTTGTAGGTTTCTTTAAACTCCCTGTATTTGTCTGGGTTTTCTCTGAAGAACTGGGCTATTTTTTCCACCCTCTCCTCGGGTGGATAAGCGTCAAACCTCTTTATGTATTCTTTTGATTCCTCCATTTTCTTTTGGAACTCCTCTCTCAGTTTTTGAATGTCTCCAAGGGCATAGCTTATTTCTTCAAAGTCCTCCGCATCAAACTCAAGGGCTTTTTTGAGGTCTCTAAATAGTCCCACAAAATCCACTATCAGACCTGCTGGCTTCCTTCTTTCGTCCTTTTCGTAGGGTCTATTCACCCTCGCGATGGCTTGCAGTAGCATGTGGTCCCTCATAACTTTGTCCAAATACATGCAGTAAAGCACAGGGGCGTCATAACCTGTTAGTAGCTTGTCGGTGACGATGAGAATTTTGGGAAGCTTTTCAGGGTCCTTGAAGTCTTCCCTTACCTTTCTCTCTTCTTCTTCGTTTAGGTAGTACCTTTTTATTTCTTCCGGGTCGTTGTAGTATCGGCTTATGACTACCCTTGAGTAATCGGGTGGAAGATACTTGTCCAGGGCTTTTTTGTAGAGGACGCAAGCTTTTCGGCTTACCGCAACCACGAAAGCTTTATATCCAAGAGGTTCTACATACTTTCTAAAGTGCTCCGCTATGTATTGGGCGATCTTTTCTATACGGTTTGGGTCTTCAAGGATGACCTTTGAGGAAAGCTTTTCTGTAATCCTTGCCAAATCTTCCTCATCGTAGCACTCTTTAAGCTTTTCAAGGTCTTCCTCCAACTTTTTCTCATCCACCAAGTACTCGCTGGGTGCGTGCTGGTAGTGAAGGGGCAAAGTAGTCCCATCCTTTATAGAGTCTATCATTCCGTACTTGTGTAGGTATCTACCCTCGTCATCCCTTCCGAACATCAAAAAGGTGTTCCTCTTTCCTCCGAGCCTTGGGGTTCCCGTGAAGCCTATTATGGTGGCGTTTGGCAAGGCTCTTATGAGATGATTTCCGAGGTCCCCTCCTGTGCTCCTGTGGGCTTCGTCAATAAAGACGAATATGTTTTTCCTTGTGTTTAAGTTCTCCGGGAAGTCGTTAAATTTGTGGATGGTGGTAAGTATAAGCCCGCGGTAATCCTCTCTCAAAAGATTTAAAAGATCTTCTTTGCTCTCTGCCCTTTTGGGCTCTAAGCCTGCGGAGGAAAGGTTATTAAAAAGCTGTTGTTCCAACTCGTTCCTATCCACAACCATCAGGACGGTTGGATTTTCAAAGCGTGGGTCTTCTAAAATTAGCTTGGCGGAAACAAGCATGGTGTAAGTTTTCC
>JAJHRQ010000015.1 GCA_020833645.1 Thermocrinis sp. | reverse complement strand
AAAGGTGTTAATAAGGTTTATGGCGGTTTTTGGTCCTACTCCCTTCACACCCTCTATGTTGTCTGTCTTGTCTCCCACTAAGGCTAAGTAATCTGCAAGCTTTTGGGGAGGCACACCAAACTTTTCTATAACCTTGTTTTCGTCAAAGACCTCCTCGGAGATAGGGTTTATCACCACCACTTGGCTTCCGTCCACCAACTGCAAAACATCCTTGTCTGGAGAGTATATCTTGACCTTAAAGCCTTCCTTTTTAGCCCTTTGTGTAAGATAGGCAATCAGGTCGTCCGCCTCGTAGCCGGGCATTTCCAAAAGCTTTATACCAAGCAGGTTTATTAACTCCTTTATGACGGGTATTTGAACCTTCAGAGGGTCTGGAGTGGGTGGCCTTTTACTTTTGTACTCAGAATAAGCAAGCTTTCTTTGGGTGGGTGCGGGCAAGTCAAAGGCAATTGCCATGTAGTTAGGTTTTTCTGTTTTTATTATAGCCAAAATAGACCTCAAAAAGCCGTATATGGCTCCTGTAGGAAAACCCGAGCTAGTGGATAAAGGTGGCAGGGCAAAAAAACTCCTATAAAGAAAGGCAGAGCCATCGAAAAGATAGAGCACTTTCATACAGAGTAGAGCTTTTCTCTGTAATAGCTCCTGCAGGCAGAAACCAATTCTTCCGTAGCCTTCTTTACATCCTCAAAGCCAAGAATGGCAGAAACCACCGCAATGCCCTTGGCTCCAGCCGAGAGAACCTCTTTAACCCTGTAGTGTGTTATGCCCCCTATGGCAACAATGGGCTTTGAGGTCATCTTCACCGCCTGACGGAGGGCTTCTATGCCCACCAATTTGTAATCCTTTTTTGTTGAGGTCTCATAAATAGAACCAAAGCCTATGTAGTCTATGGGCAGATGTTCCACCTCCCTGAGCTTTTCCAAGCTGTTGACTGAGTAGCCTATGTACATCTTATCACCCACCAACTTTCGGACCACATCCGGTGGCAAGTCATTCTCTCCCACATGAACACCGTCCGCAGAAACTGCCAAAGCCAAATCCACCCTGTCGTTTACAACAAGCTCCACATTGTAGCGCTTGGTCAGTTCCCTGAGGACCAAAAGTTCCTCATACATCTGCCTTGAAGTTTTGTTTTTGAACCTATACTGCAGGGCAGTTATTCCCCCCTGTATGGCTTGTTCTATGGTGCTTACCAGGTCCCTGTCCTTGAAAAAGGCATCATCCGTCACCAAATATATACTCAGGTTCATGGCTCAATTAAAGATAACCGGCTTCCACGCCGATGCAAGCGTTCCAAACCACTTTTATTTTGTCTTTGTATTTTTCTATCACTTCCATGTTTTCACAGCCTGGCTGGAGCCATACGCACTTGGCACCCACCTTTAGGGCTTCCTCAAAGATGGGCTCTATGTGGGCTGGGTTCCGAAAGACATTAACTATATCAATGGGCTCCGGCACCTCCTCCAAAGAGGAGAGTACCTTGATCCCCAAGATCTCCTGTCCTGCGTACTTGGGATTGACAAAATATACCCTGTGCATTCCCTTACTTATCACCCTCTCGCTAACATAGTAGGAGGGCCTTTCAGGGTCGGGAGATATGCCCACCACTGCAACAGTTTTGGCGTTCTTTAAAACCTCAAGGGCTTCATCTTGGTGTGGATGGTGAAGTTCCTTCATGGAAGATATTATACCTCAACCTTTCCATGAGCTGGTCCATTTCCTCCTTCGTTCTCTTTTCGGTGACTGCTATCAAAAGCTGATCTTTGTATCCAAACCTGTCAAGCCTTATACGAGGCTGTTCTAAAAATACAACTCCATTGACACACAAGAGTTTTAAAGTTAAAATCTAAGCTTGATGTTTGTTAGCCTTCAATTCAAGCTTGAACTGAAAAGGGAGGACAGAGAAAAATTCATAAAGCTTATGCGTAAGCAATCCTCTTCTATCCGAATAGCATACAATATGCTAAAGGAGCTGGAAAAAGAGAAAGCAAAAAACCCACACGCCCAAATATACCAAAGACTAAGACAGCTATTTCCTGAATCACCAACAAAATACATTGACTCAGCCATATACAAAGCTAAGCAGTATCCTACAGATAAACCAGTGGTATTTGGAGGCAAAAGACTTTTTGAAAAGCTTTGCAAAAATCATCTTTCAGGAAAGACGAGAGAAAGACTTAAAAAGCAGTGGAGAGAACTAAGACAAGGAACTCTTATAAGCATTGGGTCAAAATCAGACAAAAGAAACAGACTAATGAGATTTGAAGACCTAAACGGACAACTCTGCCTTAGAATTACCACAGGAAACAGGGAGTTTATCTACGCCAAAGTGTTAAGAGAGCCAAGCAATAGCAAAGACAAGTGGATAACCTTTATGGTTATGCTTTTAGAAAGCTGGCAAACAAAAAACTACTTTCCCTACACAGTGGAGTTAAAACTGAGAGATGGGGAAGTATATGGAAGTGTATCTTTTGAACTTCCAGCGCCTGAAGTGAGATATACAAAAGAGAAGGGAGTAATAGCAATAGACACTAATGCATCACCTATCTACTTAGCCATAGCGGAAGTATTAAAAACTGGAGAACTACTAAGCTATCAAACCATCAGCCTACACCACCTTTTAGGACTTTCCCAAAACAGCAAAGACCACCAAGAATGGATATTAGCCCATCAGATAGTGGATTTAGCCATTCAGAGAAACAAAGCCATAGCAATAGAGAACCTAAAGGAACTCAAAAGAGGAGTGCGTGGAGATGGAAAAGCTAAACTAAGAAAAAGACTTCATCAGTGGAACGCCAAAAAGTTCTTGCAAAAGCTAAAAAGGGTAGCACTGTTAAAGGGAGTGGAAGTGATAGAGGTAAATCCCGCCTACACATCAATCATAGGCATGCTAAAGTATGCACCGCAGTTAAGCATAGATAAGGATATTGCAGGTGCTTATGTGATAGGGAGGAGGGCACTGGGCTTTAAAGAGGACATGCCTGAGAATTACGAGAAGCTTTTAAAAGACAAAGCATATTTAGAGTTTGCCCTAAAGAGGTACGAAGGGAGGGAAGAGGAACTTAGAGAACTTATAGAGAAGGAAAGCAATGAATACAAGGGAAATGCACTAAAAAGCGAACTAAGGAGTGTAGAGAATTCAAAAAAGCTACTAATCAATCTCCTACAAAGCCTTCAGAGCGAGTCAAGCGGATGTGAGGGAGCCAACGGAAGGAATCCCGAGCAGGGGAGGGTAGCAAAAACTACCCTTCAAAGTGTTTGGCAAGTTCTGAAGGTAGCCCTCCTCTTCCCTATCCTTGGAAGGGTCTTGCCGAGGGACCTTTCTCCTCTGAAGCCCGTGTTGGTGGAAGGGGTGTGGGATAGGGTGAGGAAAGGGTTAGTTCCCTTAGAGGCTGGGGGGACGGTCCCAATAAGGGATTTTTAGAACAGCCTCAGGCTATTAGGTTCTGATTGGTGCATATGTTGGAGGTTGCCCTCTCCCTTCTTATGTGCTGTTCTCGGGTCTGCAACACCATGGTAAAGGCTCTTTTCCCCTCAATGTCCTCCGCCAAGCCCACCAACCTACCGGGCATCTTTCTTACATACTCCATTTTAGGTAGCAAAAAAGCCCACATAGGGACCGCCAAAGTTCAAAAAGGCACCCATCTGCTGACCCTCCCCGACCACTATGTCTGCACCAAAGGAGCCCGGTGGCTTTAGTATGCTGAGGGCTATGGGGTCTGCTACCACCACAAGCGGGACTTCATATTTCTTTGCCAGATAGGAAATTTCCTTTAGGGGTTCCAAAAAGCCAAAGAAGTTGGGCTGTTGCACTGCCAAGGCGTGGCATTCTCCGTCCTTGAGTAGTCCCTCCGATCTATCAAGGTCTGTAGTGCCCTCTTCCGTAAGGCTTACCACTTGGATTTCATCCTTGTAGCCAAAGAGGTAGGTTTGAACCACCTGCCTGTAGAGGGGGTTTATACCCTCCGTCAGCACTACCCTTTTGCCCCTTCCTTTTATTGCCCTTGCCATAAGAACCGCTTCCGCCAAGGCAGAGCCACCGTCGTACATGCTCGCGTTGGCACAGTCCATACCTGTTAACTCGCATATCAGGGTCTGATACTCAAATAGTGCCTGAAGGGTTCCCTGAGATGCCTCCGCTTGGTATGGCGTATAGGCGGTCAAAAACTCTCCCCTGCTTAAAATCTGCCATATAGCTGAGGGAATTATTCGGTCGTAGGCACCACCGCCCGCAAAGTATACGAGGGGTCTGTTGAGACTTGCAGGCTCCTTGAAATATCTTCTCAGTTCTTCCTCTGACTTAGGCTCCGGTAGGTTTTTGGGAGGCTCCAAAAGGGAAGGGTCAATGTGGGAAAAGAGGTCTTCCAAAGAAGAAAGACCTAGACTTTGAAGTATTTCGCTAACTTCTTTGTCCGAATAAGGTAAGAACATTTACCTTTCCTTTTCTTCGTATCCTATCTCTTCTTCCGGCAGGGTCTCCAAAGATTCCTCTATAACTTCTTCCGTTTCCTCCTCCGGTAGGTTCAGGCTAACCCTTTCTCCTTTTTCTTCCATTACAATCTCCGCAAGAATCCCCGCATACTCCTTTGGAGACAGAAGGTCCTCCACCTCAGAGGGATCCTTAAGCTCCAAAACCACCATCCAACCATCTTCGTAAGGAGACTCATTTACAAGGCCTGGCTCATCGTTCAGGGCTTCATTTACCTCCACCACACTGCCAGAAAGAGGTGCATAGACAGGAGATACACTCTTTACCGATTCCACGTTAGCTAAGGTGTCTCCACTTTCAAACTCCTCACCCACCGAAGGAAGGTCCACATAAACTATGTCTCCCAGTTCCTTTTGGGCGTAATCGGTTATGCCTATCCAAGCCCTATTGCCTTTTACTAAGGCCCATTCGTGATCTTTGGTGTAGTATCTGTCCGCCTTTACCAAATACTTTCCCACCCATATGTCTTCCATGGCAACCTCCTCAGAGTATTTCATATTTTATACCGTATTCTTTATAAACTTCCTCAAAGATCTCCTCCATGCTACCTTCCTTTTCCCTGTATTTTTCCACAGTCCTTATAACATAGTCAAGGTCCATGAGCCTGAGCAATGCCCAACCTTTGGAAAGAACATTCTTCTTTCCTGCGCTTAAAACCTGTGCCAATTTCTCCTTTGTTAGCCTTTCCACCGGGTCAAGAACAAGAACATGGTTTCCCCTCAGCTTCCTAAGACCCTTATAAAGTCCATAGAGAAAGCTACCCTTGTCGTTTCTTATAAAAACCAGCTCAGGGAAACGGTCAAATAGGTCTTTCATCTCCGAAGGGATCACCGCATATATGCTATCTGGACCTATTACCCTGCTAAGCAGGTTAAGTTCTTCCTCTAACTTCTTCAAAAGGTCTTCCCTGTTTGACAGGGCCTTATGGAGCACCAACAAAACCTTCATAATAGGCAGACTATTAATATGATAACTCAAAGGGAATACAAAGCTAATAAAAAAACCTTCAGCCTGGAGAGTCTAGCAACCTTTCAAAAAGTCTTGACATCATAAGGATGCGCTATATTTTTATAAAAGTGTCTTATAACCTTTAAGGAGGTGTGACATGAATGAGCGCGAGGATTTCTTCCCCAAAGGTGCGGTAGCCTTCTTTGTACTTATGATTGCCTTTTACGCCTTTGTGTGGTTGTCTATTTACTTTACGCTTTTGGCAAGGAGGTAAGCCATGGATAGGGCGGAAAGGGGTGCGTTCATTACCGCCGTAGCTTTTATGGGTTTTTTCTTTGCCCTTATAGTCTACGCGGCAAAGGGGTTAAACATTGATGTGCCCACATGCATAACTGATGTGAAGCCTTTCACCCAAGGGCAAGTCATCCAACACGCACCAGATAGGTACGAGATCCACTACCTTGCCAAGATGTGGTACTTTGAACCCGCAGATGTAGAGCTACCAGTAGGGTCCACTGTGGATATATACCTAACAAGCGGTGATGTAATTCACGGTTTCAAGATAGACGGGACCAATGTGAACCTTATGGCAATACCTGGGACAGTAGCTTACGCAAGAGTTAAGTTTGATAAACCAGGTGTTTATCACATAGTATGCCATGAATACTGCGGTATAGGACACCAAAATATGGCTACAAAAATAATAGTAAAAGGAGGTGAGCAACAATGAGGGTCGAAGGAAGCGTAAAAACGGTTATCTTAGGTGAAATCATCTTTCCTATCGTGCTTCTTATCTTTGGCATTTACCACGGACTTATGCAAGTACTCTACAGGGCTGGAGTCATAAAGGATATGTCTTTCCTCGGCATTGAGTACTATCAAGGACTTACCCTTCATGGTGTTATCAACGTAGTCGTATTCACCACAATGATAATTGTAGCCTTTGGTAATGCGGTGTTTCTCTACTATCTCAAAAAGCCTCTCAGACCGGCGGTTCAGTGGGTCAGCTTTTTGCTGATGGTGGTAGGAACCCTTATGGCAGCTTGGGCTATGTTTGCTGGTAAAGCTAACGTACTTTACACGTTTTATTACCCACTAATTGCTCATCCGGCTTTCTATATAGGTGCGGCGCTTCTATTAGTGGGTTCTGTGATCCCTCTGTTCTTCGATTGGGTACCAAATTACATAGCTTGGAGAAAAGAGCATCCAGGTGAAAAGGTGCCTCTCGCGGTTTTTGGTATGCTTGTAAACCACATTATGTGGGTCATAATGCTTGTCCCCGTGGTAATTGAAGTGCTCTTCCAACTCATACCTGTGTCTTTGGGTCTTATACCCGAGACGAACCCGTCTCTGAGCAGGACTCTTTTCTGGGCTTTTGGCCACCCTGTTGTTTACTTCTGGCTACTACCAGCCTACGTTATGCTTTACACAATACTTCCCAAAATAGTAACAGGTGAAGGAAAACTCTATTCAGACAGCGCTGCAAGGTTTGCCTTCCTACTTTTCGTTCTCTTTTCCTTCCCAGTAGGTCTTCACCACCAATACACTGAACCCGGAATAACCAACAGCTATAAGCTCATACATGCCTTCTTTACTCTTGGTGTTGCTGTTCCCAGTTTAATCACAGCCTTTACTGTTGCCGCATCCCTTGAGTATTCCATAAAGTCCAAGTACCCTGAGGTAAGAAATTCCCTCTTCTACTGGTGGACCAAGATACCCTATATAAGCCTGGAGGGTGATAAGTGGCTTGTTTCCTACTTTATGGCGGGACTCTTGCTATTCCTTGCGGGTGGTATAACAGGTATAGTCAACGCATCTTACAACTTGAACCTTGTAGTGCATAACACCTCCTTTGTGCCGGGACACTTCCACACCACTGTAGGTGGTCTTGTCACCTTGTCTTTCTTGGGTATATCCCTTTACATGGTTTCCAAGCTTATGGGTAAGGATATAAGGTTCAAGGGCCTTGCGGTTATAGCCCCGTGGTTGTGGTGGCAAGGTATGCTTATTTTTGAATATGCCATGTCAATGGCAGGTATTCATGGCTTTCCAAGAAGAACAAACACTGGTATATCCTACCTAAACCCCGAGTCTCCCCTCTACAGACCAGAATGGGTAGGTTATGCAGAACTTACCGTGTTGGCAGGATTTATAATAGTACTTGGCTTTGTATTCTGGGCTATATCCTTCTTTGGAACCATACTCTCTCCCAAGGTGAGAGAAAGCACCATTGAGTTCCCCACAGCGCCCGCACTGCACGATGAAAAAGCCCCAGCCCTAAACCGTCTCACACCTTGGTTTGTAGTATCTGTATTACTCTTTGTGATTTCTTACATACCTGCCATATACGACGTTACAAAGAGAGGTGTATTCTTTGACTCTCCAGGATACAACGATAAAAGCCCCGTGCCTATAACCAAACCTCAGAGCGCAAAGGAAGACCAAAGGAATACTGCGGAAGCCAAATGATATGTGTTCTCTCGTTCGCCTCTTGTTTTTGGGGGTTCTCCCCCTTCTTCTATTTTTTAACTCCGTTTACTCTCAAGGCACAGGTATACCCCCTAACGAATCCAGAACTTTAGGAAAGCTATTGCCAAATGTAAAATTGGTAGACTCTTACGGAAACACCTTTGACATATACGAGCTCAAAGGAAAGCCCATAATTCTGAGTCCCATATACACCCATTGCAACTCCGCATGTCCCATAATAACGGATTCTTTAAAGAAAGTCATTCCCAAGCTGGGAAAACCCGGAGAGGACTTTTGGGTTATCAGCTTTTCCTTTGACCCTAAAGACCGCATTGAGGACATAAGAAAATTTCAACAAGACCACCTTATAGACGGCTTTGGCTGGAAGGTAGTTATAGCAAAGGATAAAGAGGATCTTTTTAGGCTCGTAGATGCCATAGACTTTAGGTTTATGACATTGGAAAACAGAGATTTTGTACATCCCAACCTTTTGGTGGTTATATCTCCAGACATGAGGGTAAAAAGGTATATCTACGGTGTGGTTTTTGATTACCGCGATTTAAAGAGGGCTTTGGAAGGGGAAAGCTTCCTGGAAAAAGCAAGACCCTACTTGTTTTTTGTTGGTTTAATAGGTTTCGCATCCACTTCTCTTTACATACTTTTAAAAATTTTCAAAAAGGTGAAATAGTAAAAGTTGCAGTTTAGCTTGGTCGGAACACTGACCTACCAATTTGAAGTTCTCACATGAGGTTTAGCTTTTATAATCCTTTCCTGATGACACCCCACCGAATAATACTTCTTTCTTACTTGGTGTTAATAGCCATCGGGACCTTGCTACTCTATCTGCCCATATCCACCTACGAAGAGATTAGCTTCCTGGATGCTCTATTTACCGCCACCTCTGCAGTTTCCGTTACGGGTCATGTGGTAGTGGATACCTACAAGACCTTTACACCTTTTGGAAAGGTTGTAATTCTCCTACTCATTCAGATAGGTGGGCTTGGATACATGGGATTTACCACCTACTTTTTGATTCTCCTGAGAAGAAAGTTGAGCCTAAGGGACCGAATACTTTTGGCGGAATCGGTCAATTACCCTGGACTGCACGGCTTGGTGAAGTTTCTCAAAAGGATTGTGCCTTTTGTTGCTGGGGTTGAGCTTTTGGGTGCTCTGCTTCTCCTTCCATTCTTTCTGAGGCACTTTGACCTGCCTACCAGTTTGGCAATGAGCATATTTCATTCGGTTTCTGCCTTTAACAACGCGGGCTTTAACATACTGCCCGAAGGACTTTTACCCTTTAGAGACAGCCTATGGCTCAATTTAGTCCTTAGCCTTTTGATCATTTTGGGAGGCTTGGGCTTCTATGTGATCCACGAGCTCATGCTATACCAAAAAAAAGAAATTCAGAGGCTTTCCACCCACACCAAGCTTGTGCTTGTATCCACACTTTTTCTAATTGTGGGAGGCTGTTTGGTTCTTCTGCTTGATACCATCAGATGGGAAGGCTACAGCCTAAAGGAGAAGCTCCTTATTGCCTTTTTCCACAGTGTTTCCTCAAGGACTGCAGGTTTTAGCACGGTGGACCTAAAAATCTTTTCGGAGGGCGGGCTCTTCTTTCTGTTGGTTCTTATGTTTGTGGGCACTGGTCCTGGTGGAACGGGTGGTGGCATAAAGATCACCACCGCGGTGGTAATTATTCTAGTAGTCCACAGCTACCTAAAGGGCAGTGGTCAGGTGGTGGTCTTTGGAAGAAGAATACCGGAAGATACCATCCAAAGGGCTTTAACCATCTTTGTTCTGTCTTTCCTCTACACGACCTTTGCCACACTGATAATTACCCATACGGAAGAAGCCCCACTACTTCCCACCCTTTTCGAAACGGTGTCTGCTTTCTCTTCGGTAGGACTGTCCGTAGGAAACCCTCAGGGGCTGAGCCTTTGTGCGGATTGGTCTCCTTTTGGAAAGGTAGTAATTATAATTACTATGCTGATGGGAAGGATGGGCATAATGAGCTTTATGCTCGCCCTTTATGGTAAGGGAGAAGAGAGCAGGATAAAACCCCCTGAAGCAAGGCTACTGCTATGAAGAGGAAAAATAAAACCTTTGGTGTTATAGGGCTTGGTAGGTTTGGCTATCATGTAGCAAGAACCTTGGCGCAGGGGGGTGCGGAGGTGATAGCTTGCGATGTGGATGAGGAGAAGGTTAGGGAAATCTCCGAGTATGTGTCTTTGGCTTATGTATTGGATGCAACGGATGCAAAGGCACTCAAAGAGTCTGGCATAGCCAACGTGGATACTGCGGTGGTTAGCATAGGAGAAAACATAGAGGCAAGCATACTTATCGTGGTTCAGTTAAAAGAGCTGGGAGTGAAAGAAATAGTGGCAAAGGCGGTAAATCCTCTGCATGGCAAGGTGCTTGAAAAATTAGGAGTTGATCGGGTGGTTTATCCGGAGAAGGAGATGGCTATAAGGGTTGCCCACTCCCTTTTGGTGGGTGAGTTCATAGAGGAAATACCTATTGGAGAAAAGCACAGCCTTTTTGAACTAAAAGCCTTTGACTTTATGCTGGGTAAGACACTGAGGGAGTTGGACGTTAGAAAGCGCTTTGGCGTGAGCGTTCTTGCCATAAAAAGGGGAGAAAACCTCATCGTCAACCCTATGGGAGATGAAAAAATCCTGCCGGGAGACATCCTTGTGGTGTTGGGCACCACCGAACAGCTCAGCTCTATGGCTTCTCAGTGAGTTTTTCCTTCACAAAGTCCATAAGCCCGGGCACTTCCACATCAAAGTCCAAGTAGTATAAGTTTTCTGCGGGTTCTAACTTGAAAAAGTCCTTTAGGGTGGTAAGATACAGCTTTCCCTTTTGCAACTTAAAGCCTTCATAATGATAATGGTCTGGAAAGCTCAGCTTTTCTTCTGTCTTTATACCCAATCTTTCCAAGGTTATAAAGAACTGTTCGTTGTCTCCGAGCCCACAGAAAGCTATAAAGCTCTTGTCTTTGAAATCTAAAATCTCTCCTTCCCCTGAGACCACCCTCCAGTTTTTTCTGTAAAGCTTAAAAGTGGGTTTTTCAATCTTGAACTCCCACTCCTTTAGGTCCTGATAGGTAAGCACCACTGCGTGCGCCCTTTTCAACCCACCCAAAGGCTCCCTTAACCTGCCAAAGGGCAAAAGCCTGTCTTTTAAGTCTTTTTCCTTTAAAAGGACTATGTCTAAGTCCCTCTTTAATCTTCTGTGTTGGAAGCCATCGTCAAGGATAATCAACTGAGCCTTTAGCTCCTCCACCGCCAACTTTGCACCAAAGCATCGGTCTTCGCTCACCACCACGCTGACGTTTTTTAAAAGCCTTGCCAACATGTAAGCTTCGTCCCCTACCTCTTTCCAACTTGCCCTAACTTCTCCCCTATAGCTAACAACCACCGGACCCTTTGTGCTTCTTTTGTAGCCCCTCAAAAGCACTACTGTATGGTAGTCCTCTGCTAAGTTCTGCGCCAAAAACCTTACCAAGCTGGTCTTTCCACTGCCACCCACCGATAGGTTTCCCACGCACAGAATGGGAACACTAAAAGAACAGGTCTTGAGAAATCCTCTATCATAGAGCCAGTTCCGTAGGCTGACCGCGTAGAAGTATGGGTTTAGCCAGTTCATTTGAGCACAACCTTTGCGTCTTTGAAAAGCAAAGAAAAGAAGAGAACTCCACCAATGATGGCACTCAGGTATTGGGTAATAAACCTCCAAAGGATCACAAAGCTACCCACCATGTAAGCAGGAAGAAAGTCAGAGAATACCTCCAAGCCTCCCACCTCGCCAACGCCACTTCCCCCTGGTGTGGGGCTCAAAAAGATAGCATACAGCAGGGCTATCTGCGAAAAAACAGCCTTTGAGAAGCTCACAGAAGGCTCAAAGGCAAATAGCAGAAAGGCTCCCGACAGCAAAAAGCACACATACATAAGCACACTGCTGAGGGTGGCCAAGAAAATATGCTTCTTTTTGTCCCTCAAAAATAGTCTGCTTACGATAATGAACCTTTTCAGAGTGTATTTGACCTTCAGCATCAGGCTTTGGTTTTGGTCCTTGGACCTATCAAAAAGGTATTTGAACACTTTGTAGACCAAAAGGCTCAGCAATCCTAAAACTACCAATATGACAAAAAGTTTTATTGCGGATTGAGTATGCTTATAAAAGTAATAGACCAAAAAAGGGAGCATAAAAACAAAAAAGGCCAGTCCTGTTAGGGTCTTCATAACTACCACGCTCATGACTTTGTGCAACCTCCCTCCTTTTCTGGAGAGGGTGTACAAAGACATCATCTCTCCTCCCACGTGGGCGGGTGTAATGGTGGCACCAAAGGTGTTTATAAAAGAGATTAAGTAGCCGTAAAAAAAAGAATACCTGAGGTTCATAGCCCGGGCAAGGATAAAGAGTCTGATGTTGTCAAGGGTGTGATAAAAAAACATGCTTAGAACAGAAAGGAACAAATACCTTTTGTCAAGCAATGGGAGAACTTCAAAAACCTCTTTGCTTACGGTCCTTTTTAGCATATAAAGAAAGGAGCCGGTAAGCAAGAAAACAGTGAGGGCAATTCCATACAATAATGGTCTTAGCATCTGTATAATAGTTTAAGCCCATGGCTGTGTTTTTGCTTGGTTCAGACCAGAGGGTTGTGCGTTGTGCTCGTGTGTCCTTTGCAAAGGACGAGGAGGTGGATCGGGAACGGGACATAAAGCTCATAAAGTTTCTCTTTGAAAACAGGCATGCATCACCCTTTGAGCATGTGGTAATGGCCTTTGAAAGCGACGAAGAGTTTTGGCTCTCCCTTTTGAGAAAGGTCAAAAATCCTACCTTTCAAGCCTATTGGGATGGCAAGTTTTTGTGGTTGAATCTTAGGAATATCATAAACGCTTGGGAGCACATGCCAGAGGAAGTTCTAAGGGTTATAGAAGAAAAACTGCCTGCGGTCTATTCGGTGGTGGTCGGGAAGGAGCCCAAAGGTTATTCAACGGACAGCGCATACGTGAAGGAGCTTGTGGAAACATCCTCGGGCTTTGTGGGTTTAGTGGATAAGTTAGAGCTGGACAGTCCGATGGATTACTACACCTTTGTGGTGGAGTGCCCTCTGTTTGTTGCACGCCAATGGCACAGACACCGATTTGGCTCATACAACGAAGTAAGTAGAAGGTATGTATCCTACGAGCCCGATTTTTACATTCCGGAGTATTTAAGGAAGCAGTCAAAGGGCAACAAACAGGCGAGCGAGGATACACCCTTGGAAGAACCTTGGAACTCCCTTTTTCTAAAAAAGATCAAGTGGTATGTGGAGGACCTAAAGACCCTCTATGCCAACATGGTGGAGAAGGGAACCGCCAAGGAACTGGCAAGGGGCATCCTTCCACAGTTTATGAAAACGCGCTTTTACTGGACGGTGCCAAGGATCTCTTTGGACAACTTTATAACCCTGAGGACCCACCCGCACGCCCAGAAGGAGATAAGGGAGCTTGCCTTGGCAATAAAGGATATGGTAGGATATAGAGGATGGGACAGGACTATGCGACTCTAAGGGTTCCCGCAAGCACCAGCAACCTGGGTGCAGGCTTTGACACCTTTGGGCTTGCCTTGAACCTATACAACTACTTTACCGCACAGCCTTGGGATAGATGGGAGTTTGAGATAGAGGGGGAAGGGCAGGAACTTCCAAAGAACGAAGAAAACCTCTTTGCCAGAGTATATCTAAAAGCCTGCGAGCTCTTTTCCCAAAAGCCCATTCCTTTGAAGGTTAGGATGAAAAACCACATTCCCACCGCAAGGGGACTGGGTTCTTCTGCCACCGCCATCGTGTCTGCCATAAAGCTCTGGGAACACTTTTATCAAAGGACTTTGAGCTTGGAAGAAAGGTTAAGGATAGCCTTTGAGTTTGAGCCACATCCGGATAACCTACTGCCAGCCTTTCTTGGAGGCTTTTTAGTGTGTGCAGTAGACGAAAGGGTCCATTATCAGAGGTTGGACTTTCCGGAGGAACTAAAGGTGGTGGTTTGCATTCCAGACTTTGAGCTTTCCACAAAGAAGGCACGGGAGGTATTAAGGCAGGAAGTTTCTTTGAAGGACGCAGTCTATAACATACAAAGGGCGAGCCTTTTGGTGGCAAGCCTTTGCAAAAGGGACTATCAAGCCCTAAGGTCCGCAGTAAAGGACAGGCTTCATCAACCCTACAGGAAGTCCCTAATTCCAAACTTTGAGAGGGTTTTAGAAAGCGCATACTCTGAGGGTGCCCTTGCGGTCTTTCTAAGTGGGGCTGGTCCTACCATAGCCAGCCTTTGCCTTGAGGGGGAGGACAAGGTAGGAAGTGCCATGGTTTATGCCTTTCAAGAGGCGGGCATATCCGCAAAGTATTTATCCTTGAAGGTGGATAAAGAGGGGGCAATTTTTACCACAACTCCAGCTTCAGGGGGTTGAGGCTAAGAAGCTTTGGCAGAAATTCCCTCAAACCCTTTGGCTCCACTTTTAGGAAAACCTCCAGCAGATTGCCATACGTTCGGGTTTTTGCAAAGGGTAGCTCTCTCAGAACCTTTTCTCTGTCTTTGGGAAAGACCGCCAAGATAAGCTTTGTGAAGGGGGGTAGGTTTTCTTCCTTCCTTCTTTCCAGCTCTTCTTGCAAAAAGTCATCCCTTAGGTACCTTTCCACCAGCTCCTCTTCCAGAAAGGTTTGCAGGTAAAACTCCTGCTCCGCCATTGCCCATGCCCTGTGCACATACTTGTAAAACTCCTCCTCTGCGTTAAAGTTAGGAAGGGAAAGCAGGTTGTCTCCATGAACCAAAAAGACCTTTTTGTAAGTTCCAGAGACAGAGGGTTTAGTGTCAAAGTGCAAGCTTTCTTTTACAAGTCCGTATTTTTCCAGCTCCTCCACCGCCCTCTCCACACCAAAGCCTTGGGGAACCACAGGACCCTCGCAGTGGGGACAAGTGGGAGGACCATGCCATTTGCAACGAGTACAAAAAAGACTGTTCTGGCTTTTACTTAAAGTCAAAAAGGTGCCACACTGGGGGCATTCTGTCAGAAACTGGCACCTGGGACAGTATGCATAAGAATAGCCCGTTTTTCTTATCAGAAGGAGGGAATTGTCCTCTAACTTTGAAAGAAGCTCTTGGGAAAAAACCTCCTCCGGCTTTCTTTTTAGAATTTTCACACTGGCGGAGTAGCCAAGTTTTTCCAACTGCCAAGCACCAATCTTCACCTTCTGGTAGGTATCCATTCCGAGGCTTGTGGTGTAGTAAAAGAACTGAGAGCCGTAATACCTGTAAAGGTGGAAAAGGTAGTTCCTAAGGTCTATTCCGTTGTACAACTTCGTATTTTGGTCTTCAAATAACGCAAAGGCAAAGGGCTCCTTAAAGGGCACCAAAAGCCCGAGCCTTGAGCTCAGGACCACCCTTCCCTCCTCCTGTGCCAAAAACCAGTTTTTCACAAACTGTCTTGGGCTATCAAAGGAAGAAAGGGAAACCACCCGATCTCCAAAAAGGGGCTTTAGCTCCCTCATAAGGTAAAGAAGCGTAGAGTTCTGAAAACAAAATATGGGAAGGCTCTTGTTTTTACTTAGGGCGGACTCCACCAAAAGGACAAGGTGTTCTAAAAGCCTTGAAAGGCTTCCCACCACGAGCACTGGCTTTTGTATGCTTTTTATCAAGGATATGCTACTCTGCCTCAGCTGGCTCTTTGGGCTAAAGGCAAAGTTCTGCATCAGCTCCTTTTCCACCTTGACTATACCCTTGGAGACCAAAAACTGCAGATCCTTGGAGGAAAAACCTTCTTCTTTGAGCTCCTCCCTTGTGGCGTACAGCCTCTCCCTGAGGTAGCTGAGCAGTCTTACCCTTTCTGCGTAGTTTTTGGTCTTTTTTAGCTTAGAAAGGGCAACATCAAAGGGAAGGTTAAGGCTAAAAAGCTCCACCTCCACATTTACCGCAGACCAATCTTCCACCACCTTCAAAAAGCCCTTTTCCAGTAAAAGCCTCACAAACTGCCATCCAAATTTTTTCTTGGCTGTTTCCTCCTTTACCCTTTTGTTTTTTGCCACCCAATCTAAAAACCGTTTAGTCCTTTGGTCCAAACCCACAAAAGAGGAAAGAGGGACCACAAGAAACCTCTCCTTTTTCCAGTTCCACTCAGCGGGCAAAAGTTCCCATAACAACAGCCAAGGTATTAAGCCATAGAGCATGGCGGTGTCCTTTAGGGCTGAGAGGTTCTTGTCGGAAGTCAGAGGTACCTTGTCTGGAAATACTACTTCCTTGACCTGTCCGTCATCAGAAAGACCCACCACAAGCCCAGTTTTTCCTTCCACCAGAACCCTAAAGCCTACGGGGGAACCCTCATAAGGAAAGTCCGCTTTTATCCTTTCAACCCGCCCTCCGGGGAGGGCAACTTTCAAGCTTAGTTCCATGTTTTTTAATATTAAGGTTCAAAGTGATTTAATCACTGAACAAAAAGCCCAAAAGCCCTAACATAAAAAGCAAATCCTTTTGGGAGGTGTTGCCATGAAGAGAGCTTTAATCTCCGGCTTGCTTTTGGCAGGTATGCTGTCCGCACCCGCATATGCACAGGCTAAGGAAAAGAGCCTGTATGAAAGGCTCGGCGGCTACGATGCCATATCCGCGGTGGTTAATGAGCTGGCGGTTAGGCTCGTAACGGACAAGAAGCTGGGAGTGTACTTTAAGGGGCTTAGCAACGATAGCAAAAGAAGACTAATAGCCCATCTTACTGACTTCGTCTGCTCCGCCACAGGAGGACCCTGTATATACACAGGAAGGGATATGAAAACCAGTCACGAGGGTTTGGGCATAACGGAGGAAGACTGGGATAGGTTCGTGAAGATCACCAAGGAGGTTTTGGATAAGTTCAAAGTTCCCGCCAGAGAACAGCAGGAGTTCCTTCAAGCGGTAGCTCCCCTCAAGTCGGTAATCGTGGAAAAATGAATAAAGCCACTTACCGGGTCCCCTCGGGGGGGCCTATATTTTATCCTTAATGAAAGAACTCACTTTAGAAAATCTCTTCCCTTACGCGGAGAAAAGCTTTAAGGAAGATTTGATTTCCTTCTCCCAACCGGTCAGTCTAAAAAAGGGAACCATGGTAGGCTATCCGGGTGCGGTGTGTGAGCTTGTACCTATAGTTTTGGAGGTAAGCGTTAAGGTCTATTTCACCGCAGAGAACGGCAGGGAGATTTTTCTATATAGAATTGGCAAGGGTGAGACCTGCATACTTACAAACCTCTCGGTTTTAAAGAAAACACCCTACCCTGCCTACGCGGTCTGTGAGGAGGACGTGCTGGGTTATGTGATTCCCGCAGAAAAAGCCAACTACCTTTTTGAGAAATACTCCTACTGGAGGAACTTTGTTTTAAATATGGTGGTGAAGAATGTATATGGGCTCTTTCTTATGCTTAACGAGCTAATATCCAAAAGGGTAGACCAAAGGCTGGTGGAATACATAAAAAACAACGCCAAAGGCAATGTGATTAAGGCTACCCATGAAGAGATCGCAAGGGATATTGGCACTGCCCGGGAGGTGGTCTCAAGGCTTTTGAAAGAACTGGAGAGGGAGGGCTATCTGGAAATTGCAAGGGGCGAAATAAGAATACTAAAACCCATCCCTTAGCCTAAATTTATCTTCATGCTGGTAAGACTAAAACTCTACAGGAACGATGATTTTGTCATAAAGGAGTTTGTTGTTCCCACAGAGCCCGGGCAAACCCTCTTGGATGCCCTCTTTTACATCAAAGAGGAGTATGACCCAACCATCTCCTTTAGGAGTATGTGCAGGGCTGGTATATGCGGAACCTGCGGAGTAAAGGCAAACCAAAAGCCCATCCTTGCATGCAAAACTGCCATAAAAGACCTGGGAGAGGAGGTTTTGGTGGAGCCCCTTGACAACATGCAACCCGTTAAGGATTTGGTGGTGGAGCATAGCATCCTAATAGAACGTATCAAAAAGCTAAAGGTATGGTATGAACCCCTCCAAGAGAACCTTCAAAAGCTTGAGATGAGCCCATTTCTTTTAAAGAGTTTTGATTGTATTGCCTGCGGTTTGTGTGATAGCAGCTGTCCCATCTTTGTTAGCAGCTCAGACTTTGGAGGTCCAATGGCTTTCTCCCGAGCCTATAAGCTACTTCAAGACAGAAGGCACTCAAAGGCGGAGGAAAGGCTCCTTCTTCTCAAAGATGCCAATATCAGCCTTTGCACCCACTGTAAGAACTGCTCCATAGTTTGCCCTATGGGTGTGATGCCGGAGATGTTGATCAAACTGGAAGAGACGGAGCTTTTAAGGAGAGGAATGCTCTCCCAAGGTGGTGCGACTGACTTTGGCTTTTTCTGAAGTGATGAACCTGCCAAACCTCGTATCACTTACCCGCTTACTGCTCAGCCCCCTTATGCTATTTTTGAAATTTCCCCAAGCCATCGCACTGTTTATAATTCTTGCCCTAACGGACGCCTTGGATGGTTTTCTGGCAAGAAGGCTAAAGCAGGAGACGGACTTGGGAAAGGTCTTGGACCCACTGGCGGATAAAACCTTACTACTAATAGCCTTCTATGTTTTCACTTATAGATTTCAGATGATAGAGCCCTCCCTCTTGTTTTCTTTGCTTTTTAGAGACCTTTTTATACTGCTTGGTGGAGGGCACATATACTTGACCAAAGGGTTTGTCCCCAAGGCAAGAATGTTGGGCAAGCTTACCACAGCCTATATATCCTTTGCCATTCCTCTCTATGTCCTTTTTAAGTTAGAACTCCTTCTCTATCCTGCTTATGTTTTGATCTCTCTTTCCTTTTTGGACTATCTTTTGTTCTACATGAAAACCTTATCAAAAGTTAAACTTGCCCCTGACCCTTAATCTAACTTCCTTTGATTTGTCTGAGTTTATCCTTCCTCCCACCGAAATCCCACCGGTGATTCTTGCACTGCCTCCCACATAGCTCTCCTTTGGATCTTTCAGAGTACTCTGCTGATACTCTAAGGAAAACCTATCTGTTATGTCCTTAGAAACCTTTGTGGAAACTCCCACCTCACCAGAGCTACTAAGTTGAGGCGATACAGATATGTTTAACTCAGTGCCCAAGGTTTTTTCTAAGCCTTTTGTGAGTCCTCCTATTTGTGGGATCTGAGAAGCTAAAATATCTCCAGGGGATATAATTCCCTGAGCTTCTCCTCCACCCAACACAAGGTCTGTTATTATTTTTCTCGTTTCCTTGGGCGGTTCAGAGCTGAGCAGGACCTTAGGATACTCGGGATCTCCCTTTAGGTTTATGAGGATCACATAATCGGGCGAGGATGATGCTATGGTTAGGTCTATGTTTTTGCTCTTTTTATCAAGCTCAAAAAAGCCAGACTTTACATAGAACTTCTTGTTGAAATACTTTAACTCTCCCCCAGAAAGTGAAAACCTAAACTTATACTCAAGGTCATCCAACTTACCCTTTGCATAACCCTCCAAGGAGCTATATATGTATCCCTCAGGCAAATATACCCTTAGAGGCTCATAAGAAGAAACCTTTAGGTCTAGTGTTATCGGAGTTTCCTCCCTTTTTGCCTGTTTTTCCTTTGGAAAACTTCGCACTTCTACAATGCCCGCTATGCTTAGGTCAGAGGATATTTTAACCTTTTTGTAGTCTGTGATTATAGCACCCTTTCCCCTCAAAAATAGGCTACCCCTTAAATTTTCATCCCTATATACCACAGGAACTCTGTTTGCGTTGAATTTTACCTGCAACTCTTTGTCTGTTCCCTCTGCTTCCGCGGTCAAAGAAGAACCGTTTCCCAAAAAGCTCATTGAACCTTTAAAGATCTTTCCGTCTCCGTAAAAGTAAGCTTCTCCCCTCATCGGAAGACCTATATACCTAGACCTCAGCTCTATCGGTTCCTTTGATAACAAGACTAAATTGACACCCTTTTTGTCTATGTTCAGATAGTAGTATAGGTTGCCTACAAGTGAAGTTTGAGCTCTACTTCTAAAGAGTGCGGATGTTTTTTCTAAGTTTATATGACCCTCTGAATTGAGATTAAAGCCTTCTGTTTTGCTGTAAGAAATTTTGGCGTTGCCCTCTGCATAGCGGTGTATTTTTATGTTGGGTATTTCAAAGCCCTCTTTTTTTAGGTCATAGAAGCCTTCAGCTTGCGATAGCTTCAACAACTCTTCCGAGTTTAAGCTTACGCTTCCACCACTAAAGAAGATTTTACCCTCCTCCAAACGTAGACCTCCTACCCTTACCTTTATGGGACCCTTTTGAAGGTCAAACCCTTTGACGTTTGCCCTCAGCATATCCCCTTCATAATCAAACTTGGCGTTTATGGGTATTGTTATGTCTTTGAACTTTGCCCTTCCCACAAGCTCGCCCTTGCAAGCGGTCTTTGAACAGCTTTGGAGTCTATAGGAGAGCATTAAAAAACTTCCCTTTAGCTCCCCTTCCCACCTGCCCTCTGTGTTAAAGGTATAATCTGAGAGGGAAAAGATGCCCGAACCCTTGAGCTTTTCTTCCAAATTATAGGTTAGTATGAGCTTTTGATCCTTTACACTTCCCACCAAGAGACCGTTTTTAAACTCAAGGTCACCGAGCTTTACGTTCTTCAATACGCTTTTAAATTCTCCCTCGGGCTTTCCTTCAAGGAGTTTTATGTTAAATTCAATGTCTGCAAGCGCCTGTACCTTTTCCTGGCTTAACTTGCCCTCCAACCTGCCTTCTGCCCGCACTTCTTTATCAACAACTCCAAAAGAAACTTGCCCCACAAGGTTTGAGAGCTCTATACCTCTATCTTGAAAGTTAAAGCCTGTAAAAGTTAAAACACCCTTTACGCTTTCGTCTTTTATATTTCCCGAGGCGCTCAGCTTAAAACCCTTACCCTCTCCGCTGACCAGAACATCCTGCCCTTTGAGGATAAGATTAAAGTCAGACCTTCCTATGAACCTGTCGTGTATGTAAAGGTCAGAAAGATAGCCTTTCCCTGAGCTCTCTGGAGTTCCCGCCACGTAGGAAATATAGCCATCATAAAAGACCCTTGCCCTTACATTTCCTCTTTGATAGGGTAGCCCATTTACCTTTAGCTGACCCCAAAAGTCCCTCCCGTAGAACCTACCTTTTAGCTCAAGCATGTCGGAAGCAAGGGAAACTTCCCCCTTTGGCTTTTCCTTGTAATCAAGCCCCAAGCTCAGGCTTGCGGTATTTATCTGGATGCTTTGAAAGATTAAGTCCTTAACATTCCCCTCTAAGCTTAAGGTTTTTTTGTTGAGGTCTGCAAACATTCTACCCGCAAAGGAGCCCCTCAAACTTTGCTCTACACCAAGCAGTTTTTCATCAAAGGCAAGCTCGGAAAAGTCAAGCTTTAATGCCTTTCTATTCAGGTCATACTCAAGCCTCCCACTGAGATTTTTACCCTCAAGGCTAGTGGAAAACAGGTTTTCTCTCCTCCATCTGTAGCGGTATTCTCCTATCCCTGTTACTCTGCCAAAGTGTTTTTCTTTTATCACAAGGTCATCCGTTTGCAACTGCATATCTACCTGAATGTTTTTGTAATCCAACCAACCTTTAGCTTCTACCCTTATGGGTTCAGTGTAAAGGTTTCCGGCGGTTATTCTATCCACATAGCCCACCGCTTCAAAGGTGCCCTCTTTGCCTTTCCAACGACCTTTTAGGTCAAAGGAATAATTCTCTCCGAGAACCTTTGAGGAGAGAACTTCCAAAGTGGGACCCTTTAGTTGGGCGCTCTCAACAAAAACTTCTATCCTTGTGATTTTCTGCCCATGGATATAGTAGGCAACTGTTGGCCCTTCAGCCCAAATTTTATTGCCTTCTTTGTAGGCTTTCCCTACAAAAAGTGTTATACTCTCCGAATGGGGTACCGAATTCATTGAAATGTAAGCCCTTTGCAGGCGTATGTTTATCTTATTCAATCTCCTCGCAAGGTCGCTAAAATCGTATTCAGAGGGTTTTTCCGATATCTTTGAGGAAACACTTATCAGCGAAAGCTCCCTTATCTTCAAAGTATCTATATAAAGGGCAAGCCCCTCCACCCTTAGAAAGAACGTTTCGCCTCTATAGTTGGGCAAAAGAATCCAAAACTCTCCTATCTCAAGGCTTTTTTCCTTGAGATTTATTTTTGGCTCTTTTACTTCAAACTCAATGCTATGCAAAAGCAGAAAAGGTTTGACAAAGACAAAATAAATAAAAAGAAGAACCAAAACCAGATAACCAACATACTTCATTCAAGGCCATACATACGCAGGTTTTCTTTTATCTTCTCTATGAGCTCAATGGGTGTATGGATGGGATAATCAAGTTCTTCAAGGACCTCTTGGACAGACCTGCCACTTAGCCAGACCTTTCCAAGCTTGTCCTTTAGATGTTGTGCAGATTGAACGGGAAAATCTTTCTCCTCAAGCCTTCTAAGGAGGATTTTAGCCCAGGCTATATCCAAGGCTCCTGCAGTTCTCCTTGAAAATTCCAAACAAAGACCCGTATGGTCCTTTTGGTCTTTTACTAATCTGTAAGCGAGCTTGGCTATGCCACCGGCGGTATGTATGTTAAGGTCTTTACCTTCATTTTCAAAAAGTTCCTCCAAATTATCAACCAAGGGCTCAGACCGGAGGATGTTTTTTACCGTTTGAGGGGTTATTCTTAGCCTTTGGGAGATCTCCTGCTCGGATTTGAGGTATTCCTCTTTTAGCACTACCGTGTAGGAAGCTAAAAGTAGGGACGATAGCCAACTGGTTGCCCGTGTTTGGACCAATTTTTGCGTACCACCTAACAGCTCTAGGGACTTGAGAAAAACTCTAAGAGTTAAAGCTTCAACATACTCTTCCAGTTCAAAAGCCATTTTAACTCCTTTTTAGTTTAAAATCGGGGTGACGGGACTTGAACCCGTGACCTCTGGCCCCCCATGCCAGCGCGCTTCCTCCTGCGCCACACCCCGTTATCTATTAATTTTAGCATCTAAG
>JAJHRQ010000030.1 GCA_020833645.1 Thermocrinis sp. | reverse complement strand
TGGAGGGCACATGGGGACCCCTGCAAAGGTCTACAAAGTCCCCCTGTTCATAGACGGATATAACATCGTGAGGGTCTATACGCCTGATTATGTCAAGCTTGTAATGTTCCTTTAACTGTTCAAAGAGTCTAATGGCAGAATCTCGGTCCAGCTCCCTCCTCAGGATAGGATAGTTTCTCTCTATGATCTCCTTCATCTTCTGTTCTATCTTGGGCAGGTCCTCCTCTCTTATCCTTGTCCCTTCCACCTCCACGTCGTAGTAGAAACCTTCCTCCGTGGTGGGTCCCACTCCAAGATGGACCATCTCCTTACCGTATATCTCCTTTAGGGCTTGGGCCATTATGTGAGAAAGGGAGTGGCGCATGATCTCCAAGCTCTCTGGGTCCTCTTTGTATATAGGCACGAGCTCTCCAGACTCCCTTATGGGTGTCTGAAGGTCAATTATTTTACCGCCCAGTTTGGCGCCAAGGGCGCCCTCTATTCCCACCTCTTTAAAGAAATCTCCAAGCTTTTTACCCTCTTCCACTTCGTACTCTTTACCGTTTAGAACTATCCTCAGCATGGTTCAAAAATTATAAGCCCTGTACAAAACTTCTATAGGGTGCAATACCTTTATGCCCGTTGCCATCTCTATTTGGTTGCTGGCAAGGGGACAATCGGATACCACAAGGTCTGCCTTTGCGCTGATTATTTCCTCAAAGAGCTTGGAGCCTACCTTGTATGCCATGTCAAAGGTCTGCTTTTTTACACCAAAGGTGCCATCGTGTCCAGAGCATCTTTCAATGATCCTAACCTTAGTGTTGGGGATTAACCTCATAAGTGCCGCAGCCTTGTAGCCCACGTTCAGGGATTTGAGGTGGCAAGGAATGTGGTAAGCTATGTTGCCCATGGAGACCCTAAAGTCTTGGTTTAGTCTTCCCTTTTCCTTTAGCTTCCAAAGGTACTCGTGTACATCAAAAACCTTCTCGGAAACCAACTTGACGTCGGGGTCATCGGGCAAAAGTAGTGGGTACTCGTACTTTATCTGCAGAGCACAGGTGGGCACGGGCACTACTATGTCATAACCTGCAGATACGTAGGACTTTAGAACCTTGACGTTGTGCTTTGCTTTTTCTATAACCGTGTCTATATCTCCCACATCAAAGAAGGGAATGCCACAGCATTGAACTTCTGGAATTTCCACCCAAAGGTCGTTCTTTTCTAAGACTCGTAGCAGTGCTATGCCCTTTTCCAGGTAGTTATAGTTAAAAAGACAGGTGCTAAAGAGGGCAATTTTTCCGTTTTCGCCTTTGACGGGCTTTCTGTTTTCTTTGTACCAATCCACCAAAGTTTGAGAGTTTATAGGTGGCAGTTTTGCCCTCCTGTCTATGCCCATAAGGTTCTCTAGGATCACCCTTACGGGCTTTGTGTTGTTTAGCTTATTTATAATGCCAGCAAAGGGCACCGAAAGCTTGCCCACTAAATCTGTATTTACCATAAGTCTGTCTGTTAGCTTTGCTCCTTTGTTTTTGAACTTCCACACCTTATACCTCAAAGAAAGGTGAGGGAAGTCTATGCGCCACTCGTGGGGCGGAGTGTAAGGGCACTTAAAGTAGCACTGCTTACAGTGAAAGCACAGCTCCAAAGGAAGGGCTAACTCCTCTTTGCTCAGCTTTTCTACATCATCATCGTGCCGGTCCACCGCATCAAACAGGGCTGGGAAAGAGGGACAGTAGGTAACGCACATCCTACAATCCTTACACTTTGAATATACTCTTTTTGCCTCCTCCCAGAGGGCTTGCTCGTCCAGAAACTTCGGGTCCCTGATGTTGAACTCAAAATCCTTCGTGCCACCAATGTCCATTTTTTACCTCCTTTTTATAAAAAGTATTATATGCATATGCAAATAATTTGCAATAGTCAAGCTGTAGAGGAGGCTGTTCTAAAAATACAAATACAAAAGAAGGAAGGAATTTTTGAAGGTAGCCTCAGCGTTCAATAGTTTTTAGCCTTTGATGTAATGTAGCTAAGCACTTGGTTTGGGTCCCCCTTTGGGTCCACGCCCCTGTAAATTTTCTCCACCTTTCCCTCTGGGTTTATTAAAACCGTGTCCCTTGAGCACATGCCAAAAAACAGCTTAACTCCGTAAGCTTTGGCTACTTCGCCTTTTGGGTCCGAAAGTAAGCTATGTCTAAAGTTGTATTTTTCTTTGAACCTCTTTATAGTGGGCACGTCGTCGGTGCTCACGCCAAACACTACTGCGTTGTTGGAAAGGAACTTGTCATAAAGTCTTGAATACTCTTTGCCTTGCGTGGTGCATCCGGGAGTATCCGCCTTTGGATAAAAGTAAAGCACTACCCATTTACCTCTGTATTGGGAAAGCTGAACCGGTTTGCCTTCTTCGTTTAAGAGATTAAAATTGTACGCAGGCTGTCCCTCCTGAATTAGGTTCCCAGCTTCCACAAAACCTAAAAGGGTAAGGAGTTTTATAAGAAGTGCTTTCATAGTGTTTTTTATTTTAAGCCTCCATACTGAGCTATCAGCGAAGAAAAATCGCAGGAGAGGATGTTAAAATAACTTTTGTGCGGTTTATCCTTCCTTGGTCCAAAAGGCAATCAAAGATAAAGCTCAGGGAAAGATACCGCGTTGGTTTGGAGGTCTATCCCTTTGAAGGGCTCAATCCCAAAAGGGTAGAGGTTATAAACTGCCTTGGCATAAGCATGGATGAGCCTTTGCCCCTCTGGAGGAGGCTAAAGGGAAGGTTTTGGGAAAGCTTGGAGTTTTGGGTTTTGCCTCCACCAGTGCAGGAGTTTATAGTGGAGAGCTCGGTGGTTCTTTCTCCCCTCTTTGGGCTGTTAAAGGTGGATACGCCCATTCCCTATGCAGAGTACTCTTGGGAGGACAACTGTAAAGGTTCAAAGCTAAAAGACTGGTGGAAGGAATCCCTAAAACAGACCTCAAGGGAGCTTTTCAAAGACCAAGTGGTGGTTCCCCTCGTGGGAAGGCGGGAGGAAGGACTGTTGGACTTTAGAACTGTCCATAAGATAGTGAGGTTTTTCTTTTACAAAAAAGGACAGAAAGTTATCAACCTTCAGCCCCACAGGGCATACCTTTTGAGATACATCGCAGAAAAGAGGCTGAGCTTAGAGGAGTTCTCAAAGATAAACTTTTATGATTACAGAGTAAAGGACATAGAAGAGAAGGGAAGGCTAATAAGGGTAATGGTGGAAGGGCAGGGAGCATACATCTGATAAACTATTAGCATGCTCTCGGTGGTTATCCCCGCCTATAACGAAGAGGAAAACGTTCCCATCCTTTACGAAAAGCTCAAAAAGGTTCTAGATAGCTTAGGAGAGGATTACGAGATCATCTTTGTGGATGATGGCTCCACCGATGGCACCTATCAAAGGCTAAAACAGCTGGCGGAGAAGGACAGCCGGCTAAAAGTAATAAGGTTCAAAAGGAACTACGGACAGACCGCCGCCATGTCTGCGGGTTTTGAACACGCAAAGGGAGATGTGATCATCACCTTGGACGCAGACCTACAGAACGACCCCGAGGACATTCCAATACTGCTGGAAAAATTAAGGGAAGGCTATCATGTGGTAAGCGGGTGGAGAAAGGACCGAAAGGACCCATTTTTATCAAGAAGGCTTCCCTCAATGATTGCCAACTGGCTCATATCCAAAATTACCGGCGTGCATCTTCACGATTACGGATGCACCCTAAAGGCATACAGGGCAGAGGTGGTAAAGGATCTGGAGCTCTTTGGAGACATGCACAGGTTTTTACCCGCCCTTACCAAGAGGAGAGGTGCCAAGATCGCGGAAGTTGTAGTAAGGCATCATCCAAGGATGTTTGGAAAGTCCAAATACGGCATAGGAAGGACTGTTCGGGTCCTTTTGGACATAATGCTGGTAAAGTTCCTCAATGAGTACATCAACAAGCCCCTTTATATGTTTGGCGGTGTGGGCTTTTTGCTCCTTGCGTTGGGTCTTTTTAGCCTTTTTTACCTGATCTTTTTAAAGCTCTTTTTGGAGGAGCCCATAGGAAGGAGACCCCTTTTAATCCTTAGCGTGCTTTTTATCCTTGCGGGCATACAGCTTATATCCACCGGGCTTTTGGCGGAGCTTTTGGTCCGGATATACTACAAAACCAAGGATACAAAGCCTTACGTAATCCAAGAGAAGATAAACTTTGAATGAGAAAACTTTTAAGACTTCTGGGCATCGCCCAAGGAAATTGCCTAAATTGTGAAAAACCCGCAGTAGGAGAGGAGTTTTTGTGCGAATACTGTCTTAAGGAGCTCAAACCTCAGCATCCCATGGAATATACGCACATTCCATACGTTTTCTCTTACAGAGTTTTTGGAAGGTATGAAGGTGCAATAAAGAGTTTGATCCTCAACGCAAAGTTTGAGAATAGCCCACACACCGCAAGGTTCTTGGGCAAGGTGGTAAAGGATTATCTTTGGGAATACATAAACGAAATCCAGCCGGACATCATAACCTTTCCTGAGCTCAACCTTAGGAGGTTTTGGCTAAGAGGCTTCAATCAAGTGGAGGAAATTCTGAAGGGTGCAGAAGTTCCCTATCAGAGAATTTTTGAAAGGAAGGGTTTTGACCCGCCCATGGCAAAGCTCAAAAGTCAAGAGAGGCTAAAGGCTGTACAAAGCCATCAGGTGAGAAAGCATTGGTTGTACGCCTTGGAGGATAAAAAAATCTTGGTGATAGATGATGTGCTAACCACAGGGCAGACCATATCCCACCTTTGCCAACTGCTACTTTCCTTAGGTGCCAAAGAGACCCACGCCTTCTTTATTGCACGGTCTGTCTGAACCTTTCAAGGGCTTTTTTTATGCCACGGACCGCTTGTCTTATCCGATGCTCATTTTCCACCAAGGCAAACCTAACGTAGCCCTCTCCATACTCTCCAAAGCCTATGCCGGGTGAGACCGCCACCTTTGCCTCCTTCAACAAAAAGAGGGAAAAGTCCAAAGAGTTCATACCCACCCACTCGGGAATCTTTGCCCAAACAAACATGGATGCCTTGGGCTTTTCCACCGGCCAACCTATACGGTTCAGTCCCTCCACCAGCACATCCCTTCTCTTTTGATAAACGTCCCGAACTTTCTCTACGATCTCGTAAGGGCTCTCTAAGGCTATTATGGAAGCAACCTGTATGGGTGTAAAAACGCCGTAATCTAAGTAGCTTTTCAGATGGGCAAGGTTATTTATGAGGATTTCATTGCCCAAAACAAAGGCAACACGCCAACCCGCCATAGAAAAGCCCTTAGACATAGAGTAAATTTCCACCGCAATATCTTTTGCACCTTCCACCTGCAGAATGCTGGGCGGTTTGTATCCATCAAAGCCAAGGTCCGCGTAAGCAAAATCGTGGATCACCCACACTTCCTCCCTCTTAGCCCACCTGACAATTTCTTTGAAGAATTCCAAGCTAACGCAAAGGGTGGTTGGATTGTGAGGGAAGCTCAGCACCAGGGCTTTGGGCTTTTTGAAGGAAGCCTTGAGGGTATCGTGGATACTCTTTAAAAAGTATTCTTCAAAGTTTTGCTTTTCCTCAAGGTTTATAGGAATAGATATGGCATCTCCGCCCGCTATTATGGGTGCGTAATAGTGTATGGGATAGGTAGGGTTTGGCACCATTACCGAATCGCCAGGCTCCACCATGGCAAGGATAAGGTGCGAGTAGCCCTCCTTTGCCCCTATGGTCAATATAGCCTCTGTTTCTGGGTTTAGTTCCACCCCGTAGTTTCTTTGGTAAAAGTCGCATATAGCCTTTCTGAGCCTTGGTATACCCCTTGAGGAAGAATAGCCATGTACATTGTCCCTCCTTGCCACCTCGCAGAGCTTTTCTATTATGTGAGGTGCGGGTGGAAGGTCTGGGTTCCCCATTCCCAGATCCACAATGTCCTCTCCCTCCCTTCTGAGCTTCATCTTTAACTCATTGACCATAGCAAAAACGTACTTGGGAAGCTTTCGGACCCTTGGAAAGATAAGCTCACTCATACTCGCCTTCCTCTTCCAACTCCTTACAGTTTATACACAAGGTAGTTACTGGCCTTGCCATGAGCCTTTCGAAAGGTATCTCCGCACCATAACCCTCGCATATGCCGTAAGTTCCTACCTCTATTTTATAAAGGGCATAGTCTATCTTTCGTAAAAGCTTCAGTTCCCTTGTTTTTAACCTCTGAAGGTTTATGTATCTTTCCGTTTCTATGTTTGCCCTGTCTATCTCATCTCCGCCCTCAAAGGCTATGTTGGATGGGTCCCTTATCTGCTCTTGGGCAGAGCTCAGAATCTTCTGCCTCATTTCCAAAAGCAGGTTCTTTATCTGTGCGATTTGCTCTTCCGACAGATGGTGCATGCTATAATTATACTTAACTAACACCTCTGGTGAAATGCCATTTAAACATTCAAAATAACCAGTTGTAATACTCTTCCACCGAGGCTGTTCTAAAAATCCCTTATTGGGACCGTCCCCCCAGCCTCAAAGGGAACTGACCTACTCCTCACCCTATCCCACACCCCTTCCACCAACACGGGCTTCAGAGGAGAAAGGTCCCTCGGCAAGACCTTTCCAAGGATAGGGAAGAGGAGGGCTACCTTCAGAACTTGCCAAACACTTTGAAGGGTAGTTTTTGCTACCCTCCCCTGCTCGGGATTACTTCCGTTGGCTCCCTCACAGGAGCTTGGCTCACTCTGAAGGCTTTGCAGGAGATTAGCTAGAAGTTTCCTTGCATCCTCTACACTCCTTAGTTCGCTTTTTAGTGCGTTTCTCTTGTATTCATTGCTTTCCTTCTCTATAAGTTCTCTAAGTTCTTTTTCCCTCTCTTCATACCTCTTTAGGGCAAACTCTAAATATGCTTTGTCTTTCAAAAGTTTCTCGTAATTCTCAGGCATGTCCTCTTTAAAGCCCAGTGCCCTTCTCCCTATCACATATGCAGATGCTATGTCTTTATCTATACTTAACTGTGGCGCATACTTTAGCATGCCAATAACTGAGGTATAGGCAGGATTGACCTCTACTACTTCCACCCCCTTTAACATTGCTACCCTTTTTAGCTTTTGCATAAACTTTTTGGCATTCCATTGGTGAAGTCTTTTTCTTAACTCAGCTTTCCCATCTCCACGCATTCCTTTTTTGAGTTTCTTTAGGTTCTCTATGGCTATGGCTTTGTTTCTCTGAATGGCTAAATCCACTATCTGATGGGCTAATATCCACTCTTGATAGTCTTTGCTGTTTTGAGAAAGTTCCAAAAAGTGGTGTA
>JAJHRQ010000004.1 GCA_020833645.1 Thermocrinis sp. | reverse complement strand
CCTCAAAGGATATGAGCCTTCCGCCCGGACCAAGGGCTTTTAGCTTTATTGCACCCTTTATGAGACTACCAAACCTTTGCTCCAGTTCATAGACCCTTCTGACCGCATACTTCACCGACAGCTCCTTGACATCCCCCGCATACACACCGCTGACAAAGGGCTCCACGATGTAGTCAAGGAACTCCTGCCCAAGGCGTCTTTTAACAAACTCTGCGATGCTCTCTTCCTTCTTTATAGACTTTGGAACAAAGGGTTCCTTTAGAACTCTGAGCTTTGCACGCAGGGAGAGTAAAGGAGAGGTGAAAAAGCTCAAGGGAGACATGGGCAAGGGTACAAGCTTACCCTTTTTGTAGATGTATCTTATTTTAGCCTCTTCCTTTGCATACAAGGGTTTTATGCCCGCCAAGGAGAGGAATTCTTCCACCTTTTTATCCGCCAAAATGGTCTGAGGTCCCAACTCGCACAAAAATCCCTCTATTTCCTCCGTTTGTATGTTTCCACCGACCTTTTCTTCCTTTTCAAAGACCTTTACATTGACCCCAGCCTTTTGAAGGCGTAAGGCTACCGAAAGCCCCGATATACCCGCCCCCACTACTGCCACATCAATCATGACTTAAATGGAACACCCTTCAAAGGTGAAGAGGGCACCGCGTAGGTTCTCTTGGGCATCCTACCCGCCAGGTAAGAGAGCCTGCCCGCTATAACCGCGTACTTCATGGCTACTGCCATCTTTATTGGGTCCTTAGCCTCTGCCAGGGCGGTGTTCGTCAAAACCGCATCCACTCCCAGTTCCATGATTGGCGGAATGTCTGCGGCGCTACCTATACCCGCGTCCACTATGACGGGCACAGAAACTGCCTCCTTTATAAACATTATGTTGTAGGGGTTTTGAAGCCCGAGCCCAGAGCCTATGGGTGCTGCCAAGGGCATCACCGCCACACAGCCCACATCCTCAAACTTTTTGGCGTAGACAGGGTCATCAAAAATGTAAGGAAGAACCACAAAGCCCTCCTTTACCAAAAACTTTGCTGCCTTTAAGGTCTCCTCCATGTCTGGCAAGAGTGTCTTTTGGTCTCCGATCACCTCCAGCTTAACCCAGTTTATGCCAGTAGCCTCCCTCGCCAGCATGGCAGTTTTTATGGCTTCTTCTGCAGTATAACAGCCCGCGGTGTTGGGAAGGATCAAATATTTTTTAGGGTCTATGTAATCCAAAAGGTTTTCTTTGTTTGGGTCTGTAATATTGACCCTCCGGACCGCCACGGTAATTATCTCCGCTCCGCTCGCCTCCAAAACCTCCTTGGTTTCCTGGAAGCTCTTGAACTTACCCGAGCCTATGATCAGTCGGGACTTAAAACGCCTACCCGCAATCTCAAGAACATCATCTTCCAGAAGCTTTTCCCAGTCTAACATCTCCGTAACCTCCTAGTCTTATAAAGATATAAAGATAGTCTCAAAAGGAAAGGGATTGAAAAGAAAAAATCCCCCCTGATAGCTTGCTTTAAACTTAAATCAAGAAGTTCGGAACTATTATTCCTGATTTTTCTCTTCCTTCTCTTCTTTTTTCTCTGGTGGCTTTGGTCTTTCCACTATTTTGTCTTTGGCGAGGCTCTCCGCTAAAGCATTCGCCACCTGAACCACCACATCCCTTGCTACCATATCAAGGGAAAGGTTTTTGCTTATACTCCAACCAGCTCCGCCAAAGGCATCACCACCAGCACCCGCACCAAATAGGCTCCAAGAGGTCTTCTCCGAGTTTGCTTCAAAAGACTTAGAATAGGCTACCTCTAACGTCTCAGGCTTTATCACATTCACATCTACCCCTATCCTCGCCTTGTCCTTTTTGATGCTTATGGCACCCAAAAGTGGAACAACGCCCCCACCAAGAGGCCCACCACTCCGTTCAAGCTCCAAAGCGGTTATAGAACCGCTTATCATGTAATCCACTTTGGGAGGCTGAACCTTTTGTCCAGTAACCTCAAGGAGTTTTTTCATCTTCTCGTATTGTTCCAAATCCACTACCTTAAAGCAATTGGTGGCCTTTAGGGCATTTGTCAGCATGGTAGATACTCCCTTCCCTAACCCTTGCACTCCGCTTCCTGTGGTAAGAACCTCAAATATGGGAAGGAGTTTAGGATTATTTGGCTGTTGGCAAGCGGCTGCCTTGCAATCAAAGTCCATTACCATTACAGAATATACTGGCTCAGAACATTTCACAACTGGTATTTGCCTTTCTGCAGTCTTTGTTTCATCTGCATAAGATATGGCCCCACCCACACCAATTATGCCTATGGTTAGCCCTAAAGCCAGAGCTCTTTTAAGCATGATTGACACCTCCTTTGTTATTTTTAAACGAAAAATATTATAACACCTTCTAGATGGTTTAATATATTACCCATGCAAATAGAGGACCTTAGAAACTCCGCATGGCGTTTTAACAGTAGGTTGAGGTTTGTTATGGCAAGGGGGGAGGTGATGGCGGAAGAGTACGAGCCTGTGGTCAAGGAGATCATAAAGCAGGTAAGGGAGAAGGGAGACACTGCCCTTTTGGAGTACACAAAAAGATTTGATGGGGAAGAACTGACAGAAGATGATTTGGAGGTTCCCTACGAGGAGTTGGAAAGAGCCTACGAGGAGATTGAGCCAGAGGTAAGAACTGCCTTGGAAGTAGCCCACGAGAGAATAAGGAGATTTCACGAAAGACAGCTAGAGAGGTCCTTTTTGGTGGAAGAGGATGGGATCCTTTTGGGAATGAGGGTTTTTCCCTTAGAAAGGGTTGGTATATACGTGCCCGGAGGCAAGGCATCTTACCCTTCCACCGTCCTTATGAACGCGGTGCCGGCGGTTGTGGCTGGTGTGGAAGAGGTGATTATGGTTTCTCCAAAGCCCAACAAATACACTTTGGCGTCTGCCTTCATTGCAGGTGTTAGCCGGGTCTTTAGGGTGGGTGGTGCTCAGGCGGTTGCGGCATTGGCTTATGGAACCGAGCGGGTGCCAAAGGTGGATAAAATAGTAGGACCGGGCAACATATACGTAGCCCTCGCAAAAAAACTACTCTTTGGAGTGGTAGACATTGACATGATCGCTGGACCCTCTGAGGTTCTTGTGATCTCCGATGGCTCCGTAGACCCCAGTTGGGTGGCTTGGGATCTGCTTTCTCAGGCGGAGCACGATGAACTTGCGGGTGCCTTTCTGATCACCACAGACCCAAAGCACGCCCAGGAGGTTAAGCTAAAACTGGAAGAGATCCTTGATAACTTCCCCCGAAAGGACATAGCCCAAAAATCCCTTGAGCGGTTTGGCACCATATTTTTGGTGGAGGACTTGGAGCAGGCTTGTGAGGTTGCCAACTACATAGCACCGGAGCACCTGGAGTTGATGGTGGAAGAGCCCTTTGCCCTCCTACCCAAGATTAAGCATGCGGGCGCAGTGTTTGTGGGTAAATACACTACAGAACCTTTGGGAGATTATCTCCTTGGACCAAATCATACACTGCCCACAGGGCGTACCGCTAGGTTTTTCTCGCCCCTTGGAGTATATGACTTTCTGAAAAGGAGCTCTTTGATGTATGTGTCAAAGGAGGGTTTTGAAAGGGTGGCGGAGTATGCCCAACACATAGCAAAGGCAGAGGGACTCATAGCCCACTATGGGGCGGTAGAGGTTAGGAGGAAGCAATGAAAAAGCTCGCCCTGTTGTTGGCTTTTGGTCTTGTCTTATCCTGTGCACCTTTGCTATGCAAACCGGATCAAGCCCTCCTTCTTAACCATTTGGAGGACCGAGCGCCAGAAAAATACACAAGCCAACTCCTCATATCCTACGGTGTTTTAAAGGTGCCCGTAAAGGTAGAAAAAGACAAAGATAAATACAGGGTGGAATCTACGAGGTTTGGAGGGTTTAGCTTTGACAAAAAGGGTCTATGTTTGAACGGTGTATGCATTGACCTACCCTTCAGTATAGACGGCATCATCTTTGGAAGAATGCTAACGGGTGAGGAAAAGCCCAGTTGCACCTCTGAGGGGTTAGTGTTGAGTAGGGATACGGATGCTTACCTGGTTAAACACTACTTTGTGAATAACCAACTTGCCAAGGTGGAAGTTCTTGACAAGAAAAAGGATAGACTGATAACCCTTACCTACGGACAGAAGGCACCCGAGGGTTACTACAGAAGGGTCAAAGTCAATTGGGAAGATTTTACCTTCACTATAAACGTGGAGGAGGTTAAGTTCTAATGTTCCCTGTGCTCTTTGAATTTTTGGGTATAAAGATATACACTTACGGAGTTTTGGTTGCCCTTGGTGTTTTTGTTGGCTACTTTTTGCTTTTGAGACTTGGCAAAAAAGAGGGCTTAAATACAACCCATTTAGAAAATGGCCTGCTCATTACGCTGTTTTTTGGTATAGCTTTCGCAAGGATCACCTACATCTTGGAACATCCAGAGCAGGTAGGGAAAATATTGGACATATTTGCCATATGGCAAGGGGGGCTTACCTTCTTTGGTGGTCTGATTGGTGGTCTTTTGGGTGCCCTCTTTAGCATACACAGATACAAACTGCCCCTTTGGAAGACCGCAGACCTCAGCGCCATAGCCTTAGCCGTAGCCCACAGCATAGGGAGGCTTGGATGCACCTCAGCGGGATGCTGTTATGGAAAACCCTTCTTTGCGGAAGACGTTACACCCGGCATACATCTCTCAAGCAAGTTCCCCTTCTTTTATGTGGTGTTTCCGGAGGGTGCTGTGGCACCTCCCTATATGCCCCTCTATCCCACACAGCTTATGGAGTTTTTCGGACTGTTGGTGATCTTTTTTATTCTGCTTTTCTTTTACAGGAGAAAACCCTTTGATGGTGCGGTTTTTAGCCTTTACCTTCTTCTTTACGGTGCCCTCAGGTTCTTTTTGGAGTTTTACAGGGGCGTTACTCCACCCATAGAACCCATAGGGCTAACATGGAATCAAATTGTATCTCTTCTTATGGTTTTATCTTCCTTTGCCCTGATGTTTGTTTTGAGACATGAGGGAAAGGTTAAAAAGACTTGAGCAGTTGCTAACAAAAAAGATCAAGTTTGAACGAAAGGTATGAGGCTTTTGATCCTTCTTTTGAGCCTTTCCTTTGCCTTTTCCCTTGAGCTTTTCCCTCAGATGGCAAACCTGAGGAGCTTCCCCCGTCAGTTGGAAGGAGAAAGGCTCAAGGCTTGGCTCTTGGAGGATAGCTATCCAAAAACCAAGCTTTACCTGGGCAATGTTCCCTTAACGGAAAGCCTTATGAAAAAACTCCTTGAAAATGCTAATTTGGATGCAGTTCCCCAACAGGTGGATGTAAAGTACGGCATAACCCTAAGGAGGGCAGACCTAAAGCTCCTTCCCACAGGGCTGGCGGTCCATAAGGGAAACCCGGAGATAGATTACAATCAGTACACCGCCCTTGACCCTCTTACCCCTTTGGCAGTGCTCCACCGGTCCAAGGATGGAAGATGGCTCTATGTTCAAAGTCCTATAATGAGGGGATGGCTCAAAGCTGAGGACGTGAGAGAGTTGAATGAGGAGGAATTTTTTAGACTTCCTGACCTTCCTTTTTTGGTGGTTATAAAGCCCAAGCTTAAGATAGGAGGGCTTGAATACCCAATGTCCGCAAAAATTCCCTATCTTTCAAAGGAAAAGGACAGATACTTGGTTTTGATGCCCGATGGGAGTGTGGAGTGGATAAAGGGAGAAGGCGTTATAGAAGGCTACTGGCAATTTTCAGAAGATGAGGCAAAGCTTCTCCTTGATAGCCTTCTTGGTATGCCTTACGAGTGGGGAGGCTTTTATGATTGTTCCGCATTGGTGCGTGCCTTCTTTGGTGTTTTTGGTATAGAACTTCCAAGAAACTCCAGCCAGCAAGCTACCGTCGGAATGGGTGTGGAGAGAACTTTTAACAGCTACAAAGAACTAAAGGAACTCTTGAAAACATTTCCACCCTACCGAACCGTGTTATACATGAAAGGACACATAATGATCTTTGGGGGCTTTGAGGGAGAGGACCCGGTGATCTATCATGCGGTCTATGGCATAAAAAGGGACGATGGAAAAATGGTTTATCCAAAGGCGGTGGTTAAAAACCTTTTGGAAAGGGATGGGCTTACCAATCTATACAAAAGGATCGTGGCGGTGAAGGTGTATTAGACAGTGCCAAGCCGTTTGTCCTTTTGTGCTTATACTTAAATTCTATGGAACTAAAGGTAAAAAGCCTAAAAGAACTTTATGAAAAGGACTTTTATCTTTGGGTGTTGGAGAACCTAAGGCTTCTCAAAAACAAAGAGTATGAGCTTGTAGATTGGGAGAACCTTTTAGAGGAGATAGAGTATATGGCAAGGAAAGAACTGAGAAGTGTAATAAGCCTTATGGCGGTCATAATGGAACACCTTTACAAATGGGAAAAATATAGGGAGTCCGCTTATATGGGTAGTGGTTGGAAAAAGAGTATCCTCAACGCAAGGAGGGAACTAATAGACCTCTTTGATGAAATGCCATCGTTGAAAAGGATAGCCCAAGAAAAAGAGAGCTTAAATAAGGCTTGGAGAAGGGCGGTTAATAGCCTCATTACTTGGTTTAAAGAGGAAGAGGATTTAGCCCAAAAGTACTTTGGCAGGTTTCCCACAGAAGAAGATTTTCCAAAGGAATGTCCCTATACCTTTGAACAAATTATGGAATACGAACCTTGGCTTGAGGAAATAAGGGAGAACACAGAAACACAACAGCCTTAGTGGTAAAATACTCAAAATGCTTCTTCTGAAAAGTCTATCAGGCGAAAGGATAGAGAGATTTCCCGTTTGGCTTATGCGTCAGGCGGGCAGGTATATGCCCCAATACAGAGAGCTTAGGGCAAAGGAGAAGGATTTTTTGAGCTTTTGTAAAAATGTGGAGCTTGCGGTAAAGGTGTCTTTGCTTCCCTTGGAGCTTTTGGATGTGGATGCTGTTATCATCTTTTCAGACATTTTGGTTCCCCTTGAGCCTATGGGCATAAACGTGCGTTTTGAAGAGGGGGAAGGCCCCCATTTGGAGTGGGATGGAAATGTCAGGGCGCTCAGGAGAATCACAAGCAAGGACACAGAGTTTGTTAATGAAATAATAAGAGAAGTTAAAAGGGTGCAGGATCGGGTACCTGTTATTGGCTTTTGCGGTGCACCGTGGACCCTTTTTGCCTACGCGGTGGAGGGCAAAGGAAAGGCGGACTTCAAAAAAGCCAAACTCTTTATGTGGGAAAGAAGGGAAGAATACTTTGAGTTTCTTGGGTTACTGTCGGATAACTTAGTGGAGTACTTAAAAGGGCAGGTTAAAGCAGGTGCGGACTTGGTTCAGGTTTTTGACAGCTGGCTCATGCATATGCCCTACGAGGATTTAAAGGAGTATGCAGTCCTACTGAAGGCTTTCTTTGAGAGACTAAAGAGGGAACTTGGAGTACCCGTTATATACTTTTACAGAGGTTCTGGAGAGTATTTGGAACTGCTCAGGCATGTGCCCGCGGATGCCTTCTCGGTGGATTGGACGGTGGATATGTTTTCTTGGATGGAAAAGGAGGACAGGGTCTTTCAGGGAAACATAGACCCATCCCTTCTTTACTGCACAGAGGATGTTATCCAGCGTAAGGTTTTGGAGTTTTTAAAGAGGGTGCCAAGGAAAACCAAATACGTATTCAATTTGGGACATGGGCTTTCGCCCGATATGGAGCTAAAAAAGGTAAAGCTTTTGGTGGATACGGTTAAAGGCTACAGGGTCGGATGATAAGAGAGGGGAAGGTCCTTCTCAAGGTGGAAGTTCCTGAAGTTGTCTCCTCAGAAATGCCCGTTTTTTACAACCCAGCTATGGTCGTAAACAGAGACATAAGCCTACTTATTGTTTGGGCTATGGAAGGTGAGGAGCTTGTGGTCTGTGATCCTATGGGTGCGAGCGGTGTTAGGTCTTTGAGGTTTTTGTTGGAGGTGCCAAAGGTAAAAAAGGTCATATACAACGATATAGACCAAAGGGCGGTAGAAAGCTTCAAGGATCATCTGCGGTTCAACCAAGTGCCGGAGGAGAAGGTGGAGATATACTCTGAAGACGCCAGCCTGCTTTTAAGGAGGCTAAGAAATTGCCATTATGTGGATATAGACCCCTATGGCTCACCCATTCCTTTTTTGGATTCTGCAGTCTTTCCCGTTAGGAGAGGTGGCGTTCTGTCTGTTACCGCAACGGATACTGCGGTGCTCTCGGGCACTTACCCCAGCACGTGCCAGAGGAGGTACTCTAGCAAGCCTCTGTTGGAGTGTGAGTTTTACCACGAGGTGGGTATAAGGATCCTTATAAAGAAGGTGGTGGAGGAAGGTGCCAAGCACGATTATGCTCTAAAGCCTATCTTTTCATACTCTTACAAGCACCACTTTAAGGTCTTTTTCAGAAAGGACATAGGGGCAAGGAGGACAGACAAGCTCATTGAAAAAATAGGCTACCTGCTTTACTGCACCCATTGTTTATACAGGGAGGGCGTTTCCCTTGAAGGCATAAAAGGGCAATGTCCCCACTGCGGGCATAAACTTTTGATAGCAGGTCCCCTTTGGCTTGGAGAGCTTTGGGAGAAGGAAACAGTGGAGAGGGTTTGGAGTTTAAGGGGTGCCATAGAACTTTCTGAGGAAACAGCTAAGCTGTTAAAAAAGATCAGGCGAGAATCAGAAATCAACAGCCTTGGCTTTTACAGTCCCTCCTACATAGCAAGGGCTTTCAAACTTGCCCAACTACCTCCAAAGAAATTTTTCTTAAAATTCTTTGAGGGCACACCCACCCACTTTAGCCCAGAGGGCTTTAGGACATCCCTTGAGCATGGAGAGTTTTTAAGGAGATTGCATGAGTTCATACAGAGAAGTGGCAGAACTAATCCTTAAGTTAAAGGGAGAACTCTTTTTGTCTCCGAGGGAAAGGTGGTTTCTGAAGAGGTTGGAAGAGTCCGCCTACCCTTGGCAGTTGGTGGAGGAGGGGATAAAGAGGTTTTACGCCAAGCTCCCGCCGGAGAGACGAAAAAAGACCCCCGCCTTCTTTGCCCTTGCTGAGATTGAAAGGTTAAGAAAAAAAGCAATAAAAAACTCTGCAGGGAAAGAGGATAACTGGAGGGAAAGGTTCAAGAGTCTTTTGGAAAAGCTGGGAAAGTATATTGAGGTGCCAAAGGTGGAACCAAAGGACAAAATGTCCGCAGAGGAAATTCTGGCAGACTTGGAGAGCAAACTGTACAAACACCTCTGGGAGAACTTGCCAGAGGAAGAAAAGAAAGCCCTTCTTAAAAAGTATGCCCAGTTTAAGCAGGATAAAACCGCCCTTAGTTTTATGATAAAAGGTGAGCTTAGAAAGAAGTTTGGGCTTGGTGTGTTCTCCCTTTTTGTGGAGGAAAGATGAACTTTGATGCGGTAGTTGTAGGTGCAGGTCCAGGTGGAGCCTTCAGCGCCTACTGGCTTGCAAAAAACGGCTTAAAGGTTTTACTTTTGGAAAAGAAACCGCTTCCCAGGTTCAAGCTTTGCGGAGGTTGTCTTTCTGCAAGGGTTGTCTCTCTCCTACCGGAAGGCTGGCAAGGTTTGGTAAAGGCAATAATAAGGGAGGGAACCCTTGGCTACCGTGGAGAGGAAAGCTTTAGTCTTACAAGTGAAAAGCCATTGGCATACGTAGTAGACAGGGCGGAGTTTGACTACTTTTTGGTGCAGAAGGCTCAGCAGGTAGGCGTGGAGCTCTGGCAAGAGTGCGAACTTTTGGGCTTTGAAGAGGGAGAAAGGATAAAGGTTTACACTTCCAAAGGGGAAGTGGAGGCGGACTTTCTAATAGGTGCAGACGGCTTTTATTCAAAGACCGCTGACCTTTTGGGCTATAAAAAGAAGAAATTCTTTAGGTCCTTAGAATTCCAATGCTTTACAAACCTCAAAGAGGGCGTGCGCATAGATGTGGGGCTCGTGGAAAAGGGCTACGCATGGGTTTTTCCCACCAATGTAGGCATCACTTCCATAGGGAAAGAAAACCTTCTGGAACTACTTAAGGACTATTCAACTAAATTGGGTCTGAAGATGGAAGGCAAGGTTCATGGCTGGCACATACCCTATTTAGAAAATAAAAAGGATTTTCACACTGGAAGGGGCAGAATTCTCCTGGTGGGCGATGCGTCCAACTCGGTGGACCCGCTTTTAGGGGAGGGTATATACTACGCCCTTTGGGGAGCAAAAAATGCAGTGCAAGCTATCCTTAACTGCCCAAACGATCCGGTGGAGGAGTATTTCAGACTTTCAAAACCCATGATAGAAGAGCTTGTCTACGCAGGAAGGATCGCAAAGATAGCCTACCGCTTTCAGAGGTTTTTTTACAATTTGGGAAAGAAGGGGGCACTGAAGGCTTACTACAGGCTTTTAAGGGGAGAGGAAAGCTACAAAAAGCTATTTTTTAAAGCTTGGCTTCACTTAATCTAAAACAACAACCTTTCCAGTGGCTGTGGAAAACTCCCTTTTCTCTTCCAGCTTGGTAGTAAGGATATAGCCCAACGCCAAGCCTTTCCTGGACACGGATGTTATCAGACCCACCTCCTTTTCTCCGTCAAATACTTTTTGTTCCTCCTGAAGGTTTTCTCCTTTGAAAAGCACCAAGGTTCTGGGAAGCCTGCCCTTGTAGTGAATTCTTGCTATAACCTCCTGTCCCACATAACAGCCCTTTGTTAGGCTTATGGCAACGTTCAAAAGTCCAGCCTCAAGGGGTGAGTAGCCCTCTCTTAACTCTTTTCTTATCCTCGGGACCTTTCTCTCTATCCTTATGTCTTCAAAGTCCTCTTCGGTGATCTCTCCTTCCTTGGGAAGTTCAAGTCCGTCCAGCTTGCCAAAAATATCAAAGCCCTCTTCTCTGATCCTTAATGGATTGTTTGCCACAAAAACACCATCCTTTTCAAAGAACTTGCCCTCTTCTGGCACCATGCCAAAGGTCTTCTCCACCCAATCTTTGGCGGATTCTCCAAAGACAAAAATGTGTTCAAGTGTAGTTAGGTCTTCAAAATACACCTTCAGAGAGAGCTTTAACCTTTCAAACTCCTCTATGATCTTTTTTGCTTCTCCCTCTGCGTCCAAAAGGTATGCATCATCCAGCTTATACACAAAGAAATCCTCTATGGGGGAACCGTTTTGCCTAAGCCAAAGGTTGTAGTTAAAGCTAAAGGGCTTTAGACCTCTTATGTCGTTGGTTAGCAGGCTGTGTAAGAAGGAGGTGTGTTCCTCCTGAAAGCCCTTTGGTAGAGTTTTACCTTTTTTACCAAAGACCTTTATCTTTGACCTTTTTAGCCTTACCCATTTCACTCCATTTCCTCCTCATCCTTCATTAGCTTATACACGATGCTGTCTGTTAATGCGATCCAAGAGGCTTCTATGATGTTCTCCGAGACGCCCACCGTGCCCCACTTTCTTTTGCCGTCGGTGGATTCTATGAGAACCCTCACCTTGGCGGACGTGCCCTCAGATTCGTTGACAATGCGAACCTTGTAGTCTATAAGTTGCACCTCTTTTAGGTTTGGATAGAACTCCTCTAAGGCTTTCCGTAGGGCTCTGTCTAAGGCATTGACGGGACCGTTGCCCAAAGATGCGGTGTGTTCCTTCACACCACCCACAGAGAGCCTCACCGTTGCCTCGGAAACTGGTAGCTCGTCGGTGCTCCTTTTGGCTATTAGGACCCTGTAGGCATCCAAATCAAAGTAGTTTCTAACAAGTCCAAAGTGCCTTTTGCAGAGGAGTTCAAAGGATGCCTCTGCCGCCTCAAAGTGATAGCCTTCCTTTTCCAACTCCTTGATCTTTTCCACCAGCTTTAGAACCTCTGGAGACCTCTCGTCTACCTCTATGCCCATTTCTCTGAGCTTATAGACTATGTTGCTCTTTCCGGAGAGGTCCGAGACGGTGATCTTTCTTCTGTTGCCTACCAAAGATGGGTCTATGTGTTCGTAGGTATCGCTCCTTTTCATTACCGCCGATGCATGCACGCCCGCCTTGTGGGCAAAGGCACTTTCTCCCACGTAGGGCATGTTTCTGGGCACGGGCATGTTGGATATTTCTGCCACAAAGTGGGAAAGTTCAGTGAGTTTTTTGAGGTTTTCCTCGGGCACCACCTTAAAGCCAAGCTTTAGCTGAAGGTTGGGTATTATGGAGCAGAGGTTGGCGTTGCCCGTCCTTTCACCTATGCCGTTTATGGTGCCATGTACCTGCCTTGCTCCAGCCAAAACTGCCATTATAGAATTTGCAACAGCGGTGTCTGTATCGTTGTGGGCATGTATGCCTATCTTTGCCTCAGGGAAACTCTCCACCACCTTTTTTGTGATCTCATAAACTTCGTGGGGCAAACATCCTCCGTTTGTATCGCACAAAACTATCCAATCTGCTCCACCCTCAAGGGCATACCGGATTACCTTTAGGGCATACTCGGGATTTCTCTTGTATCCATCAAAAAAATGCTCCGCATCAAAGATCACTTCCGGCACGTACCTTTTTAGGTAGGCTATGCTTTCAGCCACCATGTCCAAGTTCTCTTCCAAGGTGGTTCTGAGGGCTTCTAACACATGCAGGTCCCAGCTCTTTCCAAAGATGGTTATTACCTGTGGTTGGGCTTTTATCAGGTTCTCAAGCTGAGGGTCCTCTTCTGGCCTTTTTCCCGGTCTCCTTGTGGCACCAAAGGCCACAATCTTTGAGTGGTTTAGCTTAATGTTTTTTAGTTTTTCAAAGAGCAGTGTATCCTTTGGGTTTGAACCTGGCCAACCGCACTCAATGTAATCTATACCAAACTCATCAAGCTTTTTTATAATCCTGAGCTTATCCTCTATAGAAAAGCTCACTCCTTCCGCCTGGGAACCATCCCTTAGGGTGGTGTCGTAGATATAAACCTTCTCACTCATATTCATAAGAAAGTTTAAGCTAATAGTTTGCAAAAGGCAATAGTTCTCAGGAGGCTGTTCTAAAAATCTACCATAGCCCTTAAGCATAGCTATAGTGCAAGATACCAGACAGAAATAACAAAAATAAGTAAGTTGCAAGCACCCAGAAGTTCCAAAGAATAGCACAAGCAACGGATGCTTTTCTTGCTAAGTCCTCCCTCAGCAATTTAAAGCTTGAACCAATCTTCTGCTTCATGCTACCTAACAACTGTTCTACCGAGGATGTCAACTTTTTAGGTTCATGATCGTATAAATGACAATAAAGGAGGCTAACCATCTATAGACGGTTTCATACTTAGCATTCCAAGGAAACCTCATTCCTCTTCCCAAAAGTCTCATGTAGCCATTCCATTGCAAGCCCTTTGACCGCACTCACATACCAAGGTCCCTTGTCAGTGGTGCATCCCTTTGCCTTTGTGTTGTGAAGAACCAATTTAGCTGTCCAGGCGTCCCTTCTTCTTGAAAGATGCACAAACACAGGCAAACCTTATAGACCCAAATAGCAATCGTATATATTGCCTGAAGAGCTTTCCCTAATAACCCTTGTGAAGTAGGAACTCCCTTACTGCTCTTGGGGAAAGTCCCTTAAAGTAGAGGAGCACAGCTTCTGCTTTTAGGCTTACAGGAAACCTGTGCCACTTAAAAACTCTGCTTAGTATTTCTTCTATTACTTGTCTTGCCTTCATATTTCTAAGCTTATCAGAACTGCTTCAGGTCCTAACCATCAACCACCCCAGTCTATGGATGCCAAAAGTTGACATCTTCAGTAACGGTTTGTACCAACTGAGTTTATACTTATCAATGAAGTCCTCATAAAACCAGAGCTGTGATAGTGCAAGCCTTAGGGTCAGGTCAGTGAAAGGGTCCCTATCTTTCATAAGCTCTTGCAGTCTCTCCATAGCCTCCGAGTAGTTTTTGTTGTCCAGGTTTATAAAAAGCAAGAAATAGTTACTTTTGTCTGCATACCTCCTGTACAAGTCCTTCCTTTGCAGTAGTTCAAAGTAAAAGAGGCTATTTCTCCAGTCTTGGAGCATGTAATAGGACAAGGCTAACCTGTATAAGAAATGAGGGTCCTCTTCCAAGTTTCTGTTCTGGGCCCTTGCCTGTGTCAGCTCAGAGAGGGCTTCTTTAAACTTACCCTGGTTGTAAAAGTAATACCCCCTTATGAGGGAAAGCATGGAGGGATCCACACCCTCTTCCGATGTCCTAAGGTTCTCTAAAAGCTCTATGTTTTTTGTGCCTCCTTCCAAGACGTCCGCATACAAAAACTTCACCAAATACTTTCTCTGATGGCTGTTTTTGTATAGGCCGAGGTAGAGCTCTTTGGCTTTGGAGTACTCTTCCAAAAGTAGATATATGTCTCCCAGAGATTCTCTTTGAAGGTCTGTATAGTTTGCCCTTTTAAAGTAATAGGGATACATGTTCAAAAAGGCGATGGCGGAGATAAGACCCCTTTTGTCAGTCTTTGAGTAGGCAAGAAGGGCGTATGCCCTTCCAAGCCAAAGATAAGCAAGTTCTCCATAATAACCGTTTCTATCCAAGTTAAAGGCACTTGTTAGATCCCTTATCGCATCTTCATAGTTGCGATTTTCCAAGTTTATGTAGCCACTGTAAAACTTTCTTTGGGCTAAGGCGGTGTTTTCGGAGAGCCTTTCTTGGGAAAAGGAAAGCAGTAGGCTAAAAATGACCAGTAGCAGTTTAGCCCACAGCCACCGATAACCTTTCCAGCCAACCCTTTCTGTAGCTGTCAAAGTTGCCCTCCTCTATTGCCCTTCTTGCACCCTCCATAAGCCTATGGTAGAAGTGGAGATTGTGGATAGTGTTTAAAATGTAAGCGGAGATCTCTTCTGCGTGGAAAAGGTGTCTTAGGTAAGCCCGGGAGAAGTTCTGGCAGGTATAACAGTCGCACTCTGGGTCCGGTGGAGAAAAGTCCTTTTTGTAAATTTCCTTTCTTATGTTCAGCTTTCCTTGGGAGGTAAATAGTGTCCCCGTACGCGCCATACGGGTGGGTGCCACGCAGTCAAACATATCAACGCCCACCCCTATTGCCATCAAAAGGTCCTCGGGCATGCCTACTCCCATTAAATAACGGGGCTTTTCCCAAGGAAGTTCCTCGCAAACCAGCTGTGCCATCTCTATCATAATTTCTTTTGGCTCTCCTACCGACAGACCCCCTATGGCATACCCAAAAAGGTCCCTCTCCATAGTCCTCAAGGCGGACTCTCTTCTTAGGTCCTCAAAGAAAGCTCCCTGAACTATGCCAAAGAGTACCTGATCCTCCCTCGTCTTTGCCTTTATGGACCTGTCAAGCCACCTCAGCGTCCTCTCTAAGGCAGACTTGGCGTAGGCGTAGGTGGTAGGATACTCCACGCACTCATCCAAGGGCATGATTATATCCGAGCCAAATATTTCCTGAGCCTTTATCACAAACTCGGGCGTGAAAAAGTGGGTGTCCCCTGCCAGATGGTCTTTAAAGTACACGCCATCCTCTTCCACCTTTACCTTGGACCTTCCGTCCTTTAGCCTATCCCTAGCGAGGGAAAAAACCTGAAAGCCTCCACTGTCTGTAAGGATGGGCTTTTTCCAGCCTATGAAGTTATGCAATCCCCCCGCGCTCTCTATCACTTCAAGTCCGGGGCGGAGGTAAAGGTGGTAGGTGTTTCCCAAGATTATTTGGGTGCCAATCTCTTCCAAAAGTTTGTGGATCATAGCCTTCACGGTTCCCTGAGTGCCCACGGGCATAAACACAGGCGTTTCTATAACTCCATGGGGTGTATAAAGCCTTCCCCTCCTTGCCTTTCCATCCGCCTTTAAAACCTCAAACTTAAACATCAGAACATTCCGCCGTTTACGTGTATGACCTCCCCCGTTATGTAATCTGCCATAGGAGAGCACAGGAAGGCTACCACACCCGCCACATCCTCCGGCTTTCCAAACCTCTGCAAGGGTATGCTTTTAAGATACTCCTTTTTTAGATCCTCCGAGAGCATTGCGGTCATGTCTGTCTCTATGAACCCGGGTGCGATGGCGTTGACCGTTATGTTTCTGCTTGCCAGCTCCTTTGCCAAGCTCTTGGTAAAGCCCAAAAGGGCAGACTTGGTGGCAGAGTAATTAACCTGACCCACATTACCCGTAAAGCCCACCACGGAGGAGATGTTTATGATCCGCCCCCAGCGTTTTTTCAGCATTCCCTTTACCACCAGGGAGGTTAGCAAAAAGGTCCCCGTAAGGTTTACCTTAATCACCTCCTCCCAATCTTCCAAGGACATCCTTACAAAGAGCTTGTCCTTCGTAATGCCTGCGTTGTTGATGAGGATATCCACAGGACCCACTTCCTTTTCAATCCTTTCGTAAGCAGACCTTATAGAATCGGGGTCCGAAAGGTCCATGGCAACGCCGATGGCGCTATCCGAGATAGATTTAGCAACCTGTTGAGCCCTCTCCTCATCCCTGCCGGTGATCACCACAAAGGCACCCGCCTTAGCCAAATACTCTGCTATGGCCCTTCCTATGCCTCGGGTGGAGCCGGTAATGAGGGCTTTTTTGTCTGATAGGTCTATGCAGAGCATGAAAAAATTATAATTCCTTGAGCTCCTCCCGGGTGAGGTATTTTTGAACTCTTTCTATGCGCAAGCATTTGCCCGAGCTTTCGTCTATCTCCGCCAAAATGCCGTTAAAGACCACATCTTCTTTCTCTTCCACCTCAAACCTCTGGGGCAGTCCTGTAAGGAATTTCCTTATCACATCCTCCGACTTCATGCCTATGGCAGAATACCAGCATCCAGACATGCCCACGTCGCTAACATAGCCTGTGCCCTTCTTTAGTATGACCTGGTCTGCGGTGGGCACATGGGTGTGGGTGCCATAAACCAAGCTTGCCCTTCCGTCTGCGTATATGCCAAAGGCGGTCTTCTCGGAGGTTGCCTCCGCGTGAAAATCCACCAGAATTATAGGCGTTTGTTCTCTGATTTCCTCGTATATCCTGTCAAAGGTTGAGAAGGGATTTTCCAAGTTTGGGTCCATAAAGACCCTTCCCATAAGGTTTATCACCGCAAACTTTACACCCTTCTTTTCGTAAATGCCATAACCCCTTCCCGGTACTCCCTCTGGGTAGTTGGCAGGTCTCAAAAGGTCGGGCGTGTTTATAAACTCCAAAACTTCCTTTTTGTCCCATATGTGATTGCCAGAGGTCATCACATCCACACCGATAGCTTTTAGCTCCTCATAGACCTTTCTGTTTATGCCAAAGCCTCCTGCGGAGTTTTCCACATTAACCACCAGCACATCAAAGGTTCCTTGGTTGGATATGGCGTAGTACTTTAGGGCTTTTCTTCCGGGCTTCCCTATTATGTCTCCTACAACCAAGAATTTCATAAGGCTATTATAATGCGGGTGGAGGGAGTTGAACCCTCACGGGCGTAAGCCCACGGGATCCTGAGTCCCGCGCGTCTGCCAATTCCGCCACACCCGCTCTATCTTGTATTATATTATATTAAGCAGGAGGCGAAGATGATTCCCATCGAAAAAAACGGCAACGTGCAGGATGAGTTTATTGAAGAACTGAAGAGAAAGAACGCCACCGTAACGGTCTTTTTAACAAGGGGAAACAGAATAACCGGCAAGATTATTGACCATGACAAATACACGGTGCTTTTGGAAGTGGAAGGAGAGCAAAACTTGATTTACAAACACGCCATAAGCACCATAGTAGTCGGTGGGTGAATGAAAGCAATACTGGTATTTCTTCTTTCCTCGGAGACAAAGGAGGAGTTTAAGGAATATTTAGAGGAACTAAAGGAGCTGGTAAGGGCTGTAGGTGGTAAAGTTCTGGGTTACATCTATCAAAGAAGGCACTCTCCGGACCCAAGGTATTACATAGGTGCAGGAAAGGCTCAGGAACTAAAGGAAGTTATCGGTGGAACCGGTGCGGACTGTGTGGTCTTTGACAGCTTCCTCTCTCCCTCTCAGGTGGCAAACTTGGAGGAACTTCTGAAGGTAAAGGTCTTTGACAGGGCGGACTTGGTGCTTGAGATCTTCTCAAGAAGGGTAAGGAGCAAGACCGCCAAGCTTCAGGTGGAACTGGCAAGGCTCACCCATGAACTTCCAAGACTTTATGGAAGGGGAAAAGAGCTCTCCCGTCTGGGTGGTAAAGTGGGTACAAGGGGTCCCGGTGAGCAAGAGGTGGAGATTAAAAGAAGGGCAATAAAGAGAAAGATAGAGCAGATAAAACGGGAGCTTGAGGAAATAAAAAGACAGAGAAGGGAGCAGAGGAAACGCAGAGAAAGACCGCTTGGAGATACAAAGGTGGTTAAGGTTGCCCTGGTGGGCTACACCAACGTAGGAAAATCCAGTTTAATGCAGGCTTTGACGGGAAGGGAGACCTACATACAAGACATGCCCTTTGCTACCTTAGACACAAAAACCTCCGCCAAATTTCTTTTCCCAGACATCAAAATACTCATTACAGACACAGTAGGGTTCATAAGAAAGCTACCTCCAGAGCTTATAGAGTCCTTTAAGGCAACGTTGGAGGAGGTTCAAGAGGCGGACATACTTTTGCATGTGATAGACATCTCGGACCCAAAGTGGTTGGAAAAGGTAAAAGTGGTGCAGGGCATTCTTAGGGAGCTCTCCGCGGAGGACAAGCCCACCATATACGTCTTTAACAAGGCGGACAAGGTGGTAAGCAAAGAGGAAGATATAAAGCTTTTGACAGAGCCCGCCTTTTTGGAGGGTAGGTGTGTGGTAGTCTCCAGCAAGCTTGGGTGGGGGCTTGGAGAACTTTTAAAGGCCATAAGGGAAAAGGTGGAAGAATTGGCGGGAGCTAGCCTATGAACTTGGTGATTTTAGGTGCCCAGTGGGGCGATGAAGGAAAGGGAAAGGTGGTTGCTTTGCTTTCGGAAAATTATGAAGTGGTGGTACGCTACCAAGGGGGTAGCAACGCGGGGCACACGGTAGTCATAAACGGGGAAAAGTTTATCCTGCACCTGCTACCCACGGGCATACTGCATCCTCACACGGTGGGCGTCATAGCCCAAGGTATGGTGGTTGATTTGGAGCTCTTGGTAAAGGAGATCAAAGAGATAGAGAGTAAGGGGCTAAGGGTAAGGGACAGGCTATTCATAAGCGACAGGGCACACCTGGTGCTTCCCTATCACAAGATTCTGGATTCTCTTCTGGAGAGAAAGGGGAAAATCGGCACCACTTTGAGGGGCATAGGTCCCGCTTACATGCTAAAGTACGCAAGGAAGGGCATAAGGGTCTGCGACCTTTGGGACAAGGACCGCTTTTACTCTTTGGTAAAGGACAACTTGGAGTTTGTGGAAGAGCTTTGTAAGAAGGTCTACTGTGAGAACTTTGAACTAAAGATAGAAGAGGTTGTAGATCGTAGCCTTGAAAACTTTGAGGAGATCAAAGATTGTGTAATAGACACCTCCCAGTATCTCCTTGAAAAGCGAGAGGGCATCCTCTTTGAAGGTGCCCAGGGAACCCTTTTGGATGTGGATATTGGAACGTACCCTTACGTAACCTCCTCCAACTCCTCCGCTTTGGGACTATCTGCTGGAACGGGACTACCACCAAAGTTTTTCTCCAACGCCAAATTTTACGGAGTTTCTAAGGCTTACACCACAAGGGTAGGAGAGGGTCCCTTTCCCACCGAGCTGAAGGACTCCGCAGGGGAGCTGTTGAGGGAAAGGGGTGGTGAGTACGGTTCCACCACCGGAAGACCAAGAAGGTGCGGTTGGTTGGACTTGGTAGCCCTAAAGCATGCGGTCAGACTAAACGGCCTGGACGGCATAATCCTTACAAAGCTGGATGTTTTGGATGCCTTTGATGAGATAAAGGTCTGCGTTGCGTACCAGCTGGAGGGTAGAATAATAGAGAACTTCCCTGCCAGCCTTACACTCTTGGAAAAGGTCAAGCCCGTGTACAAAAGCTTTGAAGGATGGAAAGAAAGCACATACGGTGCGGTGGATAGAAGGGAGATCCCAAAAAAGGCTTGGGATTACATAAACTTTATCCAAGAGTACGTGGGTGTGCCGGTGGTCATGCTATCCACAAGCCCAGAAAAGGATAAGTACATCTGGTTGGAAGAGGAGAGCTATGAAGGTGCAAATATTGGTTAATGGAAAGGAGGTAAAGCTTAAGGACTTTCCAAAGAGGGCTCTTTACGACGTGGTCCTTGGCTTTTTGAAAAGCCTAAAGCTGGAGGAGGAGCCAAAGGAAGCGGTTTTGAAGCTTGAGGTGGAAGAAGAAAAAACATAGTGATAGCTGATTTGAAGAAAAGAAGTATCCAAGAAATCCTTGAATTTCTTGTGGAAGAAGAAGACCGTTTGGACAGATTTTTGGCAAGGTCTTATCCGGACTTTTCAAGGAGCTATCTGCAGAGGCTAATAGAGGAGGGGTATGTTTTAGTGGAGAACCAAGTTATCACGAAACCTTCAAAAAGGCTAAAGCCGGGGGAAAAAGTTTTACTCTTGGTGCCAGAGCCCGAGCCCTTGGAAATCCCTCCCGAAAACATTCCCATAAGGATAGTCTATGAAGATGCCCATCTTTTGGTGGTTGTCAAGCCCTGTGGTATGGTGGTTCATCCTTCGCCCGGTTATACTACTGGAACCCTTGTGAATGCCCTTCTCTATCATGTAAAAGACCTTTCTTCCATTGGTGGCGTAGAAAGACCGGGGATAGTCCACAGGTTGGACAAGGATACCATGGGGCTTATGGTGGTGGCAAAGAGCGACCAAGTGCACAGAAGTTTGGCGGAACAGTTCAAAGAAAGAGAGGTCTTTAAGCTTTACAGGGCAATAGTTCAAGGGATAGTAAGCTGGGAACACAAAGTGGTGGAAAGTAGCATAGGAAGGCATCCCATAGACAGGAAAAAATTTGCGATAGTGGAAGGCGGAAAGTATGCCAAGAGTGAATTTTTCGTAAAGGAAAGGTTTCCAAAACACAATGCCACCCTTCTTGAGGTGAGACTCCACACGGGAAGAACTCACCAAATCAGGGTGCATGTTTCTGCCCTTGGGCATCCCATACTGGGAGATAGAACTTACGGTTTTAAACCAACGAGCGTCTCAAAGGAAATCCTTGAGTTGATGGGAAACTGCCATATGCTTTTGAGCTACAAACTTGGCTTTTTCCATCCGGTAGATAAGAAATGGCTTGAGTTTGAGGTGGAGGATGTGGAGCCTTTCAGTAAAGTGCTCAACTACTTAAGAGCTTCCTAAAGAGTGCCCTAAGGCGGTTTATACTACCCTCTCCACCCAGTTCAGCCTTTAACCTTGCGAAAGCTTCCCTTTGCCTTTGAGTGTCTATGTTGAGGGCTACAGATACAAGCTCTTGCCACGGTCTTTGAATCACCTCCGGGATCACACCCTCCTTTAGTGTTAAGTTGGTTAGGGCTATGTGGGGAACTTTTACCAGCCTCTTGCCCACCCAATAGGTAATAGGATTAACCCGATAGAAGACCACATGGGGAACTTCCAAAAGGCTAAGCTCCAGCTCTGCAGTCCCGCTTGCCACAAGCCCAAACTTGGCATAAAAGGAAAGGTTGTAGTTTGGCTTTTCTAAGTCTAAGGGGGTAAAAACCTTCACGGGCAAACCTTTAAAAAGCTGTTCCAACTTTCTTCTGAAGGGTTCAAAGGTGGGAATAACTGCGGGCAGTTTGGTTTTTTCATACAGGGCTTTGTAAGCCCTTTTGATGTATTCGCCGTGATTTTTTATCTCACTCCAACGACTACCGGGCAGGATCACCAAATAATCTTCCCACTCCACCAAACCCTTTACCTTTTCCTCTGGCAGTGTAGGTTTGGCTAAATCGGTGAGAGGATGTCCCACAAATAGGGCCTCCTTTCCGTATTTTTTGTAAAACTCCACCTCAAAGGGTAGGATAACCACAAGGTGGTCCGTGAGCTTTGAGATCACCTCCGCCCTACCTTCCTTCCAAGCCCAAACTTGAGGGGATATAAAGTATATGACCTTCTTTACTTTGTCCCTTATCCTCTTCAGGAGGGGAATGTTAAAGGCGGGTGCATCGCATAGGATAAAGGCGTCCATATCCTTTGCAAGGCTCTCTATCTTGGAGTAAAGCCTTAAAACCTTTGGAATTTTTGGAATGGCTTCCCATATGCCCACCACGGAAATGTCTTCGTACCTTGCAACGCTTTTAAAACCAAGGGCTTCTAAGTTTTCATCGGTTAAACCAAAAAACTCCACCGAGTCAAAGTCTTTGAATATAGACTGTAGGTAGTTGCTGGCAGACCTTTCCACTACAGAAACAAAAACCTTCATTTAGCCTTTAGAAAGACCTTAAAACCTCCGTCCCGCTCCCTTTCCACTCTACCCACCACACCGTCCCTCTCCACAAAAAAGGCGTAGCTTATCTCCACCCTTCCAGAACTTCTGACGCTAACATAACGCTCTGCGGTGTAATTTTGCGTGGAATTTCTAAAGGTTGCCTTTAGATAGGCACCGTCGTGGTGCTCCATAACCTCCACAAAGGAAACTTCCATGTAGTTGTTGTCTTCTACGCACTCTTTCCAAAGGGAGGAGAGCAGGCCACCGGGGAGGCTTGCGCTTACACCAAAGTCAAGGTCTTCCTCTTCCACTTCCCTTAAAAGGTTCTGCAGTTCCTCCTCAAGAACCTTTCCTAACCTTTGGACCTTCTCGAGGGCCTGCTCTCTGTAGCTCTCCTCTATGGGCATAAACCTATTATACTAAAGCCTTCTTTGGAGGCGGTGGCAAAAATGGTTCAAGTCCCTGCTCCTGTGCCCACCTTTGAGCCATCTCATATGCTGCCTTAGCGGTGTCCAAATTCTTTTGTATGAGCTCTAATTTCTTTTTGAACTTCCTTTCCAAGGCGGAGTCCAAGGATGCGGTTCCACCGGATGCCACGAACTTTTTGAGGAACCTGGATTTTATACCTTCCTCTATGGCTTCCACACTTACCACACCTATGGCACCAAAGAGGGCTCCAATCATAGCCATGTTGGTGGCAAGCTCAGTACCCGCTATGTCTATGGCAAACTTGGTGGCGTTGAAGTTCAAAACCTTTACCTCCAAGCTCTCCAGGTACTCCTTGTCCTCCTCGGTGAGGAGGTCTTCTTCCGAGTTTATGATGATCAAACCGTTCCTTTTTATGCCAGAGTAGAAGGGCATGGTGTAGGATTTACCCATGGTGATCACCTGCGGGTGAAAGACCATGATAATGTCTGGATAGACTACCTCTCCTCTATCAAAGATGGGCTCTACGCCAATACGGGCGTAGCTTTCGGCGGGTGCCATTCTCTTTTCTGCACCAAAGAAGGGGTTCGAGACCGCATAGTATCCTTCGTAGTCCGCTGCGGTGGCTATTATATGGGCGGCGGTAACCGCACCCTGACCGCCCAAAGCAGGCATCCTTATGTTTAATCTTCTTCTTGTCATAGTAATCCCTCCTCCTTCTTGCGGTTTATAACCTCTTGGGCTTCTGGGGTTGCGTACTCAAAGAAGGCGAACCTTTCTTTGTCCCTTGCCCTTGCTTCCTCCAAGCCATCGTCGGAGTTCAAACCTATCTCAAGTATGCAAGGAGTATAAAGGTGTATGTAAGTGGGTCCCACTTCCCTTGCTACATATATGGCCTTTTTGACTACCTGCTCTACCCTCTTTGGAGAAGATACAGTTAGCCTTGCCACGTAGTGGCAACCGGCGTCTATTGCCAACTGCCACATCGGGACCTTTTCATACTGCTTGCCTTTGGGTGCCATCTTAAAGACATGCCCTTTGACGGTAGAACCGCTCTCCTGACCTCCTGTGTTTGCATAAACCTCGTTGTCAAAGCATATGGTGGTGATCTTCTCTTGTCTGAAGAAGGAATGCAGTGTACAGTCAAGACCTATGTCTACAATGGCACCGTCGCCAGCCAAAACCACCACATCCTTTACCTTTTCTGGAAATCTCCACTCAAGGACCCTCTTTATACCGCTTGCTACTGCGTTTTGGTTCCCAAAGAGGGAATGAACAGTATGAAGGGCTATGTGTGGGAACACCAAGGAGGTGCAACCGGTGGAATTGACGATTATAGTGTCCTCGGGGTTAGGAAGGGACGCAAGGATATACCTAAAAGCCATTGACTCGGGACAACCTGCACACAGGGAGTGCTCCTCTATCAGTTCCTTGGCGTAGGGCAGGTCCATAACACCCCTTTTGGGGTTGCCCCAGGTTGCCCTTTCCTCAAGGTCTATTACTTCTCTTGGAACAAATTCTCTAAGTGCTTCGTTTACTTGATAGATCTTATATGACATGCTTTACCTCCTTTCCAAGTATTTTTAAGACTTCTTTAACTATTACTTCGGGAGGCATTGTCATACCACCTGCCACCCTTGGGGTTCCAATTATATCCGCGTCGGAACGTTTGTATAGATACCTTCTGACCTCCCTCTCAAGCCATCCCACCACGTTGAACTCGGGTACGAAGATGGTCTTGGCATTCTTTGTGGCGTTTATCAACTCCTCAACAGGGAAAGGTCTTATGGTTTTTAGCTTTACCACCTTTGCCTTTATTCCTTCATCCTCAAGAAGTCTTACCGCCTCTTTGGACTGGGCTGCGGCGGTTCCACAGGCAACAAACACAATTTCCGCCTCTGGGTCCCCAAACTCTTCTATAAGACCTCTGAGGTAGTGCCTTGCGTAAGGTCTGGACCTTTCTATGGCAGCCCTTACTTCAAACTGCCAGCTGGCATGGGTGGCGTAAGAGATATAGTTGGATTTCATAACAAAAGGGTCCCTGAGGAACCTTCCGGGAGGAACCTCTGCGTCTATGACCGGCATTGGAGCCTTGTATGGATCGTATGGAGGCAAAGCTATATCATCTGGAGGCAACATCACCGCTTCTCTGGTGTGGGAGACAAAAAAGCCGTCTACTACGGTAATGAGTGGCACATGGACTTCGGGCTTTTCTGCCACCACAAAGCCCGCTATGATCATATCAAAGAGGTCTTGGGCGTTTTCTGCATACCAGATCATGCATCCTGTATCCAGAAGGAAAGAGACCTCCAAGTTGTCAGGCTGTATGGAAAGTGGAGAGTTTATACCCCTTGCCATCAAAACCAACTGGATAGGAATTCTGGTACCAGCCCACATAGGAAAGTTTTCCATTGCCCTGAGGGTTCCCGGTCCGGAGGTGGTGGTTATACACCTTGCCCCAGCCATAGCACATCCTGCCAGCTCAGACATAACGCCAAACTCAGACTCACCCCTGAAATAGACGCCCACATAGCCCTCTACCCACAGTTCACCGATCAGGTGCGCCGCTTCAGACTGAGGAGTTATGGGATAAGAAACAGATGCATCCACAGAGGACCTTTTGACTGCCTCTTTGACCACTTCGGAACCGGTCATAAAATGCTTGGTCCTCGGGGCTTCAAAAAGCAAATAGTCGGGTGAGACCACCCTTTGGCCTGCCCTGTTGTATATAACCTTCTCTGTAGAAACTTGTGCCATATTGCACCTCCTTACCTAAAAAATTTAAGTTAAATGTATTTTAAGAGCGCATTTCCATTATGATTTTACTCAGCTTTGTTTAGGATATAAAATAAAAGGCATGCCTTGGCTGTTGAGAGTTAAAAAGAAGTTTAACGCGGCGCACTTTTTGACCAATTACCATGGAAAGCCAGAACCTCTGCACGGTCATACCTGGGCGGTGGAGGTTTTTTTAAAAGTAGATACATTAGATGAGGGTGGTATGGGTGAGGACTTTGTGGAGATCTCTAAGTTTCTCGATGAAATCCTTCCAGACTACAAACTGTTGAACGAGGTGTTTGACTTTTCTCCCAGTGCGGAGAATGTGGCAAAATGGCTCTACGAAAGGGTTAAAGAAAGATACCCAACTGTCCAAAAGGTGGTGGTTTGGGAAACAGAGGACTGTGGCGCGGAATACTTTGAGATATAATTTTAGAACTATGCGACACGCTTTGAGGTATAACTTTGGAACCATGCGACTGGTCTTAGGTCTTGCCATACTTTTTACCTATTTAGTAATGATCTGGGGAGGGGTGGTAAGGAACACGGACTCGGGTCTGGCGTGCCCTAGTTGGCCCCTCTGCTACGGAGATTTTAGTCCACCCAAAGATATTTCAGCCAAGTTAGAAATGGGGCACAGAACGGTCAGTAGCCTTGCAGGGTTCTTTGTGCTCTTGACCTTTATCTATGTTTGGAAGCGTTTCAAAGGATTGCCTAGGCTTACCTCCGCTTTGGCTTTGCTCTTTACTGTGAGCGCTGCCCTTACGGGCATGAAGATGATAACATCGGAGGCTCCCAGCCTTAAATACGTTAGCCATATGCTCTTGGAATCCCTTCACATATACGAGTCCATGCTCATCCTGGGCTCCCTTGTGCTAACTTACAGGTTCATCCAAAAAGACAGACCTACTGGTGATGGTATTCCCCTTTGGGCTTACGCCTTTGCCCTTGCAACAATGATCACGGGTGTGTTAGTTAGATACACGGGCTCTGGCGACGCCTGCGGTCATGAGTGGCCCACATGCGCTGGTGCCTTGATCCCAGACCTTTCCAACTGGCAAATCGCCCTGCAATTTATCCACAGGAACATTTCTTACTTAACCTGGTTGGCTTTCTTGCTTTACTTGGTAGTTTCAAGGAGCCGGCTTGCCCTCTATGCCTTTGCTTTGATAAACCTTCAGTTTGTCTTTGCCATCTCCATGGTTTTGAGCGGTTTCTTCCTTCCTCTGGCTTTTCTTGACGTTGCCTCTGGCTTTTTCCTCTTTGCCTGGCTAACCTATCACCTAAAGTTAGCAGAACCACAACCGAGCCTGAGGACCGCATGGCAGTAAAGACCTTAGTAAAAATGGCTTCTCTTAAGGATTACATACTCCTTACGAAGCCGGGTATTGTCCTTTTGGTGCTAATAACCACCCTAACGGGTATGTATTTTGCACAGAGGGGTATGCCTCCAGCGGAGCTTGTTTTTTGGACTTTGCTTGGCACCGGCTTGGCTTCTGCAGGCTCTGCAGTTCTGAACCAATACTTTGATAGAGACCTTGACGCCCTTATGGAACGCACTAAATCAAGACCCATTCCCCTTGGCAGTGTGGCTCCATCTCATGCCTTCTGGTTTGGAGTATCTCTACTTTCCCTCTCTTTCTTGATCATGTTCTTCTTTACAAACCCTATAGCCACCTTCTTTACCGCCTTGGCGTCTTTTTTTTATGTTTCTGTATACACCCTTAGCCTTAAAAGAAAGAGCCCCTTGGCTACGGAAATAGGGGGTGTTGCCGGTGCAATGCCCCCGGTTATAGGCTATACTGCAGTTACTGGAAGTCTGAGCCTTGAACCCCTCATCCTCTTTCTGATCATGTTCGTATGGCAACCTCCCCACTTTTGGGTTCTGGCTATAAAGTACGCCCAAGATTACAAAGTGGCTGGCATTCCCACCATGCCTGTTGCAAGAGGTATAGAGCATACAAAGGTTAGAACCCTTCTGTACACCGCTGGGCTTTTGCCCGTAAGCCTTCTGCCCTACTTTTACGGAATGGCTGGTGAGGTATACTTTCTGTCCGCATCCTTGCTGAGCTTGATCTATTTAGCCATAACCTTGATGTTTGTTTTTTCAAAGGAGCCAAAGGGTGGCTTTTTGTTTTTCTATTCAATCATATACTTAGCCCTTCTATTTACCGTCATGGTCTTTGATATGAGGAGGTAGTAATGGAAAGATCGCTCTTTTTACTTTCTATTGTCTCTTTGGGTCTTGGTGGTCTTTTGGCTTTTTTGGTGGCGCTGGCGCGCACGCCAATTCTCTATAAACTCTTCCCTCCCGGGTACTTTTACCATGCGTTGGTGGGACATGTGGATTTGGCTATTGTGGTCTTTTTGCTCACCTTTACCGTGCTCCTTTGGAACAGGTTTATGCCAAAGAGGGACCCTATTAGCTTCTATCTTGCCCTTTTGGGCTTCTTGGGTATAGCCCTTATTTCCTTCTCCGGTAAGGGAACGGCGGTCTCTAACAATTACCTTCCTACCATAGACCATCCTCTCTTTTTTGCAGGTGCTATACTCTTCTTTTCGGGCTTCTGGCTTGCAAGCCTCGTTAGGCTTGATTTAGCCGTAAAGAACATATTCTCCAAGGATCCACTGATTAATAGCCTAAGCACAAGCGTAGTCTTAGCCCTTATGATGCTCTTGGCAACCTTGACCTCCATACCTAAAACGGGCAGTCATTCGGAGCTTTACCTCTTCTACGAAAGGCTCTATTGGGCACCCGGGCACATCCATCAGTTTCTGAACGGTGCGGTTTTGCTGTTTGCGTGGTACTTCTTAGCTAAACTCTTGGGAGTTGAACACGAACTAAAACTCTTGAGATATGCGAACCTCTCCTTTATTTTCTTTTCAGTACTTTTGGTACTTGTGCCCGTGATCTTTGAGGACCCTGTCTCAAGGTCTGCAAAGGTTTTCACTGAGATATCCTACGCCATAGGACTTGGCATTCCTATCTTTTTACACGCCTTTAACATCCTAAGAAGACCCGTCTTTAACTACTCTGTTTATTCCATTACCCTTTGGCTTTCTATGCTCCTTTACTTTCTTGGAATCCTTATTGCTTACGCAGGACTGGAGTCAGACCTTAGGGTTCCCGCCCACTATCATGGTGCGGTAACTAGCCTGACCTTAGCCCTAATGGGCATCTCCTACCACTTGGTAAAGGAGTATGGTTGGGTAAGGGATTTTCCAAAGACCGCAAGGTTTCAGCTTTTCATGTATGGGTTTGGTACGGTGCTCTTTGTTCTGGGACTTTACTTTGCGGGCTTTAAGGGTGCCCCAAGGAAAACCTACGGCACAGGCTTTACCGACGACCCCTTTGTGCTCTTGTCCCTGGGTTTGATGATGGTGGGTACTGTGTTTGCAGTCATCGGTGGCGTTATTTTTGTTATCTCCATGCTAAGGATCAGCCTCAAGGGTAGACATGTCGGTATTTCTGCTAACTAACGACGATGGATACTTTTCAGAGGGTATAAGGGCCCTGAGGGAAGAGTTAAAAAGTCTTGGAAGGGTTATAACGGTTGCCCCTGATAGAAATCTCAGTGGTGTGGGACACTCTTTGACCTTCAGCATGCCCTTGAGGATCAGAAGGGTAGATGAGGACTTTTGGACGGTTATAGGGGGAACTCCCGCAGATTGCGTGCATTTGGGCTACTACGTTTTGCTTGATGGTAAAAAACCGGACATGGTATGCTCGGGTATAAACGAGGGTCCCAACTTGGGCGAGGACATAACTTACTCGGGCACTGTCTCCGGTGCCATGGAAGGCCGAATTCTCGGAATACCCTATAAAGGGCTTTCTGATCACCAAGCAGGGCAGGAGGGCATACAAAGAAAAGGTTTTAAAACTCCTTGACCCGGGCAAAAAGCCCCTTTACTGGATCACCGCCACCAAGTTTGGATGGCACCTGGAGGAGGGCACCGACTATTGGGCTGTTTATCACGGCTACGTGTCCATAACACCCTTGCAACTGGACTTAACCAACTACAGGGCTATGGAGGTCCTTAAAAAGCGTTTAAAATTTACTACAAAGGTGGAAAAATGAGTGATACGGTAGGTGGAAAGAACGAGCTGTCTGCCATAAAGGCACCTTTGTTTAGGGAAGTAAAGAAGGGAGAGACAAGGAGGCACATAATATCTGTGCTTGTGCGCAATGAACTTGGAGTTCTCGCCCGGATCGCAACCCTCATAGCGGGCAAGGGATACAACATAGAGGGATTGTCGGTGGGAGAGACCCATGAGAAAGGCTTTTCTTTGATGACCATAGAGGTAATAGGAGACGATGTGGTAATAGAGCAGGTGGTAAAACAGTTAAGAAAGCTCATAGATACCATAAAGGTTAGAGACCTAACAGATAGCCCCCATGTGGAGAGGGAGCTTGCCCTGATAAAGGTATATACCGCCACTCCAAGGGCAAGGGATGAGGTTCTCAGACTTACAGAGATCTTTAGGGGCAAGATCGTGGACGTCTCTCCAGATACCTACACGGTGGAGATCACGGGGGACGAAGACAAGATAAACGCCTTTGTGGAGTTGGTCAGACCCTTTGGTATAAAGGAGATGGCAAGGACTGGAAAGGTTGCCCTGGAGAGGGAAGGTGTTTAGGGTTGTCTTTGAGAACTTCTACCTTAACAAAGAGCTTTTTTATCTCATAAACCATAACAGGCATCCCCTTTTGGATGCGTTCTTTTCTAAATTCTACCTTTTGGGCAAAGGTTGGGTTTTAATCCCGATCTTTATCGGTTTGTTTATTTTTCAAAAGGCAAGCCTTAAGGTGTTTTTATACACCATGGGCATATCCACCGTTTTGGTGGAGGTTTTAAAGCGCCTCACCAAACAACCAAGACCCGCAACCCTTTTAGAGGATGTTTATCTTATGGAGCCCTTGCATCTAAGTTCCTTCCCCTCGGGAGATACTGCGATGGCCTTTGCCTTGGCTAGCTTTTTCCTCTGGCTCAATCCAAAGCTAGGTTTTATCTTTTTGGTCTATGCCCTCCTGATAGCCTACGGCAGAGTATATGTGGGAGCACACTTTCCCCTTGATGTTTTTGCGGGAGCCCTCATAGGCATTTTCTCCTTCTTGCTTGCCCTACGCCTTGCATAAAGGATTATGTGGTTCTTGGTTGGTCTCTTCTTTTTCATCTTTGGCAATTGGTTTTTGGGACTGACCTCTTTGGATGAGGGTAGAAACGCCTCAGCGGTTTTAAACATGTTAAGCTCCAAAGACTTTTTGGTGCCCTACTACAACTGTCAGGTGCGTTTTGAGAAGCCACCCATGCTTTACTATTTTGGATTGGTCTTTGCCAAACTCTTTGGATTGAACGAGTTTTCCCTTAGGTTGGTCTCCGGGCTTTCTGCCTTTGGTGTAGGAATTTTCACATATCTTATGGCAAAGCTATTCTTTGACAGGGAAACTGCCCTTAAATCCTTTTTGGTGCTTGCTACCTTGCCCCACATGTGGGTGGAGTCAAGGGCTTTTGTCCCCGAGATGCTTCTTAACTTTTTTATGCTGGGAGGTTTTTACTTTTTCTTAACGAACAGAACCACCTTGGGATGGCTCTTTTTAGCCTTTGCCTTTTTAACCAAGGGACCGGTGGGCGTGTTTTTACCTCTGGGTGCTTACTTGATCCTCAGAAGGGATCTTGCATTTCTTCAATTAAGGGGCATCCTTCTTTTTATGTTGGTGGGAGGAAGCTGGTATTATCTCATGCTCTATAACTTTGGCTGGGCATACTTTCAAAAGTTTTTCATTTATGAAAACATAATGAGATACACAGGGCAAACTATCATCCATCCTTACCCCTTTTATTACTATCTTATTGTGCTCGCCATTGCCTTCATTTTCTACCTTCCAGCCATTCCAGAGCTCTTTAAAAAGGAGCCAAAAATCCTTCCCTTCTTGCTTTGGGCTGTGTTTGTGGTTGCTTTTTTCAGCCTTGCCAAAAACAAACTGCACCACTACATAATCTTTTCCTATCCTGCCCTCTCCATAGCCTTCGCCTACCAGCTTTCCATGAACTACATAAAGAGGGTTTTGGTGATGGCCGTTGTCTTCCTCTTAGGTTTAAACGTGGGTGTGTATTTTTATGAAAAAAACCGGTTTCAAACGAAGGCACTGCCCTTTCTAAAGGATTTTGACGGACCCGTATATTTCTACAGAGGGGCAGAGATATCCTCCATTCCCTTTTATCTGAAAAGATGCGTGCCCAAGATAGACCATGTTCCCAATCACAGGGCAATGCTCATAAGCAAAGAGGACATAAAGGAATGCAGGGAAATTTTGAAGGCAAGGGAGTTTGACGGCAACTACAGACTTTACATGTGTGAGCCTTAGCCAAGGATCTCCTTTTCTTTGGCTTCCGTTAACTGGTTTATTTCCTCTATGTATTTGTCCGTTAGCTTTTGGAGTCTTTCCAAAGCCCTCTTTATTTCGTCCTCAGAAACGCCCTCCTGATCCTCTATTAGTTCCTTTGCGTCCCTCCTTATGTTTCTGACCGCTACCCTTGCTTCTTCTGCCATCTTATGGAGCATGCGCACCAATTCTCTTCTTCTCTCTTCCGTTAGAGGTGGTAGAGTTAGCCTTAGGACGTTTCCTTGCTTTTGGGGTGTTATGTTTAGGTTTTCTATTATTGCCTTTTCCACCAGGTCCACCGCTCCCTTGTCCCAAACCTGCAGGACTATTTGGTTTGCCTCCGGGACGCTTACGGAAGCCAACTGTTTTATGGGAACCTTTGAGCCGTAATAATCTACCTTAATCTCCTCCACCAAGGCGGTGCTTGCCCTTCCTGTCCTCAAGCCACCTATCTCATTCTTGAAATACTGAACCGCCTTTTTCATATCCTCTTCTGTGCTTTTAAAAATCTCCTCCATCATGTTTAATGATTATAGCATACCTCTAGAGTAATAGCTTTCGCTTACTGTGCGTGTTTTTAATAAAAGAAATTAACTCCTCTGCGTTTTTGTTTTTGACGATCTCAGCAAGCTCCTTTAATTTATCCCTTTCATAGGGGAAAGTCTCTATTATAGCCTTTACCTGAGAAAGTCCCAAATATTTCCTTGTGTATTCGCTCTCTGAATACTTGTAGGTTGTCATAAATTCACTATCAGTTAAAGTCCTAAAGTATTCCAACACCATGTTGAAGTAATCTTTTAGAAGTAGTTGGACATCTACTGGGATAGATGGAGAAAAAAAGAGCTGAATTGGGTGCGTTCTGTATTTTTCCTTTGAAACCAAAATCCCATCTACTCCATAAACATCTTTGATAATATACAGCCCCGCCCTTCCCTCCTGCCTTCCCGTATCAAGGGTTCTGACAAAGAGAATGTTTGATTTTATCTTCTCATAAAGTTTATCATTAACATACAGTATTTTCTTTTCATATTCTTTGCCATCAAAAACGCTAACATCTATTACAGAAACCTCATTCGTTCCCTTATTCTTTTCCACTTCATCCATTGTTAGATAAAAGGAAAATTTTAAAGGCTTGTTAGATTTGTATTTAGAGACAAACTCATCAAAATCATTGCCCGCCCTAAAGTGGTTTTTAGGTTCAAGTACATAGATTTTTCTTTTCTCTTCACTGTTTATTTTTATCCCTTCAAAGGTGAGAGTTTCTTTTTTGGGCTCAGGTTTCCTTTCAAAAAAGCATATGCATACATTAGTTCCCGTATGTTCAAAAATCTTTCTCTCAAAAATGTAAGCCCTTTTTATTGTGTAGAACTTGAGAAAGTCCTCCCTAATTTTATTTGAAATAGCAGAACCGAAAAGAAAGTTTGAAGGAATAACGTAGATCATGTGTTTTATTCCATGCTTTAGGTCGTTCATCATTGCCAACTGATAAAGGTCTTGGTAGGGTTCAAAATCTCCGCTGAAGTATTCCAATAACCTTTTGTTAGACTTTTGTTTTGCAATATAGCCTTTGTAAAGGTAGGGTGGGTTAGTTATATGAAATACTGGGAACTCACTGTTGAGAATAAATGTTGGATAGTCTTTAATGGTGTCCCTGATCATGATCCTTTGACGGGCTATATCCTCCGGAATTCCATAACTGCATGCTTTTTTCACCGCTTTTTCCACCATCTCCTCCTGAATATCAAAAAGAATTATGTGTTTCAAAAAGAAGGTTTCCCTCTTCTTTGGAGGGACAAGATTAAGAATTGGTAGGATAAGGTTGCCCTCTCCACAGAAAAGGTCTGCCCAAAGGTAGCTGTAAAGTTTATCCTTTATTTCTGGCAAGATATACCTTTCAAATACTTGAATGGATGTTAAATGCTCTCCGTATATTCTCCTTTTATCCTCATGCCTATATTTCATAATCGTCCCTCACCTAAGTCCTGCAACAGATTTACAAACCCTGCGGTATTCACAAAAAAGTTGTTCTGATTGCGCTTTAGACAATTCTCAATGTCTTCCTTCTGTTGGTACACTTTACTTCCTTGAGGTGGATTTATAAAATAGTTGAAATATAATCCGTCAAGAAATGCTACATAGTGTATATTTTGAAATGGCTCCCGTTGATTTATAAAGCTAATCAACTCGGCTATTTGTTTATCTTGAGCTCCTCCTGTTTCGTTTATGTGTTTCGCCTCTATGATAAAAAAGTGATCCTTTGCTTTTAAAACAACATCAGGCAACTTGCCTTGATACGTCTGGCTAAATCTGTATTCAATGTTATAGTTTGCTATAAATTTATCAAAAAGAACTTTGTTTTGATCTGGCAGGAAGTATCCCAAGATCTGGTCTTTCAGTTCATCAATAGTCCTAAATATTTGAGAACCTTTTAACTTCTGAAGAATTAGATTTGTGATTTTTTCTATTCCAGCTTTTCCCTTTTTTCTTGATACTCCACTGTCGTATAAGGCTTGAACCACAATGTTCGAATATCCGAGCTCATCGTATAGTTTTTTCCTTTTTTCACAATACTCTTCTAATATTTTGTGTAGCATTAACTTTCTATCCCGTTCTGGTAGCTGACGGAAGGATGAATAAGAAAGGTCCAAGGTTTTCCAAAAGGCTATAAACTCCGTGTATTGTATGTTCTTATGTAAGGCTATCATATATATTTCATCTAAAACCTTGCCTAACGCTTGCCTGTCAATCTCCAAAAGCACGCAGTAGGTGGTTATCAACTCTCGCAGTCTTTCTACTTTTTGAATTAGATTTTGATTTTGGACGATTAGCTTGTTAAAGGTGTAATACTCGTCTATTATTGGCTCGGGATTTTTCAGGGATATCTCCCAATAATTCAAGTTCTGCTTTAGCATATCTCAGTTCTTTATTATACTAAGTCTGTTTGACTATTATCATCCATGCCTTACCAAAATAGGTATAAAATTTCCCTATGGCTAAGGTGAAGATTAACAATAAGACTTTTGAGATTCCAGCGGGTGTTAGGTTTGGAGAACTGCACCATGAGATAGAAAAGGCAGGCGTAGAGTTTGGATGCACCGACGGACAATGTGGTGTGTGCGTCTGCACTGTGAAGAAGGGCTTAGAGTGTCTTGCGGAGCCCTCGGACACGGAAGAGGAAACCCTCTGGAGGATCGGCGAATACGAAGAGAACAGAAGGCTAACCTGTCAGCTTGTGATAGAAAAAGAAGGTTGCGAGATAGAGCTTGAAACGGATTAAACGGAGAGGGCGGGATTCGAACCCGCGGTAGGGCTGTAAACCCTACAACTCCTTAGCAAGGAGCCGCCTTCGGCCTCTCGGCCACCTCTCCTAACGAGGAATATTATAACCTTTCTTCATTTAAAATAAAAGTCCCATGAGCAAAACTTTGGTGATGAAATTTGGCGGAACATCGGTGGGAAGTTTGGAAAGAATAGAGAACGCTGCAAGGCGGGTGATAAAAAGACTACAGGAGGGCTACAGGGTAGTGGTGGTTTCTTCCGCCATGGCGGGCGAAACGGACAGGCTTATAAACTTAGCCAAGCAAATAGACCGTTTTCCCTCGGAGAGGGAGGTGGATATGCTCATAAGCACCGGGGAACAGCAAGCCATTGCCCTCTTTGCCCTCACCTTAAACAAGCTGGGGGTGCCCGCGGTTAGCCTCTGCGGATGGCAGGTTCCCATAATCACCGACAAGGTGCATACCAAGGCAAGAATAAAAAGGATCGGCGTTCAGAGGATCAAGAACCTCCTTGAGGAAGGATACACGGTGGTGGTGGCGGGTTTTCAGGGGGTCTCGGAGGATTGGGAGATCACCACCCTCGGTAGAGGTGGTTCTGACCTTTCTGCAGTAGCCTTGGCGTACGCCCTAAACTGCGACTGTGAGATATACACCGATGTGCCCGGTGTCTTTACCGCAGACCCAAGAATCGTTGCCAAACCTAAAAAGATTCCCTACATATCCTACGAAGAGATGTTGGAAATGGCTTCTCTCGGAGCAAAGGTAATGCAGGCAAGGAGTATTGAGTTTGCCATGAAGTACGGTGTTAGAATACATGTTAGAAGCTCCTTCTCTGAAGAGGAGGGAACATGGATAGTACCGGAGGAGGAAGTCATGGAGAAGGTGGAAGTTAGGGCTATAACCTTGGACACCAATGAGTCCCGTTTTACGGTGATTAGGGTGCCCGACAGACCGGGCATAGCCTATAGCCTTTTTAAAGCCCTTGGGGATGCTCACATAGTGGTGGATATGATCGTTCAGAACGTGTCCCATCAGGGCTACACGGATCTGTCCTTTACGGTAAATAAGGCTGATGCGGACAAGGCGGAGGAGATCGTCAGAAGGGTGGCAAAGGAGATAGGCGCAGAAGGTGTGGAGAGGGATGACGATGTGGCAAAGGTCTCCGTGGTGGGCATAGGTATGAAGAGCTCTTATGGCACCGCTGCAAAGATGTTTGAGGTGCTCTTTAAAAACAACATAAACATAATGGCTATATCCACCTCCGAGATAAAGATCTCGTGCCTCATAGAGGAAAAATACGGAGAGTTGGCGGTAAGAGAGCTACACTCTGCCTTTATAGAAGAAGGGGAAGAGGTGCAGGTTATAAACAGTTGAGCTTGGTAGTCCTGCTAACAGATTTTGGCGAAAGGGACGGCTTTGTGGGCGTTTTAAAGGGGGTAATGCTTTCCATAAATCCCTCCCTAAAGTTTGTAGACCTCACCCACCACATAGAACCTTTTAACATAACAGAAGGCGCCCTTGTGTTGAAGGCGCACTACAGGTATTTTCCAAAGGGTAGCATATTCCTCGGCGTGGTGGACCCGGGGGTTGGCTCCCAAAGGAAGGCGGTAGCTGTCCGTTGTGGCGATTACTTTTTTGTGGGTCCTATGAACGGTCTCTTTGACCTTGCCTTGGAGGACATAAGAAAACCTATAGAGTGTAGATTGATTGAAAACTTTACACTACCGAGGGTCAACGAAACCTTTCATGGGAGGGATGTGTTTGCACCGGTCTGCGGTTACCTTTCAAAGGGTGTGCCTTTGGAGTTGGTGGGCAGGAAAATAGAATACGAGTTTTTGCTCAAGTGGGAGAAGGCGGTGGAGTTTGAGGACAGAGTGGAGGGAAAGCTAACATACTTTGACAGATATGGAAACGCTATAACCAACGTGCCATGCATGGGCTACTCTAAGGCTGTTTTCAGGGGAGAGGAAATAAAGGTAGTTAGCCACTTTTTGGCGGGGGAAAGAGGAAAACTAAACAGTCTGTGCGGTAGCTTTGGCTATATGGAGCTTTTTGTCCCACTGGCAAGTGCCAGAGAACTCTTCAACTTGGAGTTGGGGGAAAGGGTTGTCTTTTACTTCTGAGGTCTGAAGGCTTTTAGGCGATGTTCATAGGTGGTTATGTATGGACCGCCAATGAGTTCTATGCAGTAAGGAACCGCAGGAAATACTGCGTCAAGGCACAGTTTTATAGACTGAGGTCTTCCGGGAAGGTTTATGATCAGGGTGGAGTTTCGGATGCCCGCTGTCTGCCTTGAGAGGATGGCGGTAGGCACCTGCTGGAGGGAGACCTGTCTCATCAGCTCACCAAAGCCCGGAAGCATCTTTTGACAAACTGCCTCCGTAGCCTCCGGCGTTACGTCCCTTGGTGCGGGTCCAGTGCCACCGGTGGTAAGTATCAAACAGCACCCTTCCACATCCGCCATGTGTATGAGGGCACCCTCTATGAGCTCCCTCTCGTCGGGGACTATGCGGTAAACGACCTCAAAGGGCGAAGAAACCACCTCGTGGAGATACTCTATTATGTACTTTCCGCTTATGTCTTCGTATTCTCCTCTGCTTGCCCTATCTGATACTGTTAGCACGCCAAACTTCGCTTTTTCCATCTTAAAGTGTAAGTTTAAAATATTATACTCTTTTTTTAAAGGAGTGCGCGATGACGGTGTGGGAATATGATTCATGCGGAGTTGGATTTGTATGCCACACAAAGGGTGAAAGAAGCCATCAGATCGTTAGGTGGGGTATAGAGGCGGTCAAAAACCTCACCCACCGGGGTGCAGTGGGTGGAGACGGCAAAACTGGAGACGGTGCGGGCATTATGCTGGAAATTCCCAAGAAATTCTTTGCGGATTACATAGAGGAAAAGGGACTCTCCATAAGCTCTTTGGACAATTTGGCTGTGGGTGCGGTCTTTCTTTATGAAGACGTGCGCTCCGCGGTGGAGGAGCACATCAAAAAGTCTCCCTTCAAGCTTGTGGGCTGGAGGGAAGTGCCCGTGGATAAGTCTGCGGTGGGAGAGTCCGCCCTAAAGGTCATGCCAAAGATCTTTCACCTCCTCTTGGATTGCGAGAAGGTGGAACCCTCCCTCAGGGAACTGGAGCTTTACCTTTTGAGAAGGTCCATAGAAACAGACAAAAAGCTTGGCAACAAGCTTTACTTTGCCTCTTTGTCTTCCAAGAAGCTGGTATATAAGGGGATGCTTGTGGCCCCTCAGTTGGATGTGTTTTATCCAGAACTCTTGGACGAAAGGCTAACCTCTTGGTTTTGCCTCTTTCACCAAAGATATTCTACAAACACCTTTCCCAACTGGAACTTGGCACAGCCCCTTAGATACCTTGCCCATAACGGCGAGATAAACACCCTTTTGGGAAACAGAAACTGGATGCTTGCCCTTCAACACGAGCTTGAACACGAACTTTTTGGAGAACGTATAAAGCTTGTAAAACCTTTGGTCTCTTACGATGAAAGCGATTCTGCCTCTTTGGACAGGGTCTTTGAGCTTCTGGTTTTGGCGGGCTACTCGCCCGAACATGCCATAAACATGCTCATCCCACCCGCCTGGGAGTCTGTGCCCTGGCTACCAAAGGAGGTTGTTCAGTTCTTTGAGTATCAGTCCCTTTTAATGAAGCCCTGGGATGGACCCGCCGCCATTGCCTTCACCGATGGGGAGGTGATCGGTGCCCACTTGGACAGAAACGGTCTTAGACCCTCCCGCTACATCCTTACCGAGGACCACATACTGGTCCTTGGCTCCGAGGTGGGAATGATAGACCTCTCTGGGAGAAAGATTAAGGAAAAGGGAAGGCTCGGTCCCGGAGACACCCTTTTGGTTAACCCTAAAGAGGGAAAGATAGAAAAAACAGAAGAAATACTTAAAAGGCTTGCAAGCCAAAAGCCTTACGGCGAGTGGCTCGAAAGACACCTCAAAAGGCTAAGGGACTTTGTTAAAGGTCAAGCCATTGACATAGAAGAGGACAAAGAGCTTATAAGAAAGCAAGTAGCCTTTGGCTACACGCAGGAGGAGATAAAGAATGTTCTTTCCTACATGGCGGAGGAGGGAAAGGAGCTGACCTTCTCTATGGGAGACGACACGCCCATACCACCACTTTCTGAAAAGCCCGTGCTTTTGTTCAGGTACTTCAAGCAGAGGTTCGCCCAGGTTACCAACCCACCCATAGACCCAATAAGGGAAAGGGTGGTAATGTCCTTGCGTATGAACCTGGGCTACAAGAGGAACTTTCTCAAGGAAACTCCAGAACACGCAAAGAGGCTTCAAATAGAGAGTCCCATTTTACTACCAGGGGAGTTTAAGGCTATCCTTGAGCAGAAGGACTTTAAGGTTGCCTGGGTGCCCATGACCTATCCCAAGGAAAGAAGCTACTGCGTTGTGGAACTTCAGGATCTGGCAGGTGAGCGTCGGATCACGGACATTTTGTACGACGCCATGTATGAGGGCGTTAGCATATGCGACCTGAGGATGGGTGTGGAGATTGTGTGCAGAAGGGTGGAATCCGCGGTGCGCGAGGGTGCGGAGATTGTGGTGCTTTCGGACAGGAACATAAATAAATACCGTTTGGCGGTGCCAAGCCTTTTGGCTGTCTCTGCAGTCTTTAAATGGTTATCAGAAAGACGGCTTTCCAACAAGGTTTCCATAATAGTAGAAACGGGAGAGGCAAGGGACCCTCATCACATAGCCTGTTTGATAGGCTACGGTGCGTCCGCAGTGTATCCATACTTGGCATACCAAACCATAAAGGACCTCTGCCAAAAGGGAGAGATCAGGCAGCCCTTTGAGAAGGCAATTCTTAACTACAAGAAGGCTTTGGAGGATGGGCTTTTGAAGATCATGTCCAAAATGGGTATATCCACCCTCAACTCCTATCATGGTGCAAAGATCTTTGACACGGTTTGTCTAAATAAAGATTTTGTGGAAGAGTACTTCCCGGGTACTCCCGTTACCTTGGAGGCAGATGGCATCTTTGAAGTGCAAGAGAGCTTGCTGATAAGACACGATGCGGGATACGAGGTGGATCAGCCTCAGCTTGACTATGGGGGACATATGAAGTTCCGCAAGGGTGGAGAGTGGCACGCTTGGTCGCCCTTTGTGGTAAGGGCACTTCATAAGTTCTTGGAAACAAAAGACTATCAGGATTACAAAGAATTTTCAAGGATCGCCAACGAAGAAAGACCAACCTTTATAAGACACCTTCTAACTTACAAAAAGGCAGACCAGCCCATTCCCTTGGAGGAGGTGGAGCCCGAGGAGAGCATTCTAAAGAGGTTCGTCACCGGTGGCATGTCCTTGGGAGCACTCTCTCCAGAAGCCCACGAGGTTTTGGCGGAGGCTTGCAACAGGCTTGGTATGAAGAGCAACTCAGGAGAGGGTGGAGAGGACCCAGCAAGATACTGGACCATAAAGAACTCTGCCATAAAGCAGGTGGCGTCCGGTAGGTTTGGAGTAACGCCCACCTACTTGGCATCTGCCAAGGATTTGGAGATTAAAATTGCCCAAGGGGCAAAGCCCGGGGAAGGTGGGCAACTGCCCGGGCACAAGGTCAGCGAATACATCGCAAAGCTCAGGTACTCCCAGCCGGGTATAACCCTGATATCTCCCCCACCCCACCACGACATTTACTCCATAGAGGACTTGGCACAGCTAATAAACGACCTGAAGGAGGCAAACCCCCAAGCCAAGGTGTGCGTAAAGCTTGTGGCAGAAACAGGAGTGGGCACAGTTGCAGCAGGAGTAGCCAAGGCGTACGCAGATATAGTCCAGATTAGTGGTGCGGAAGGTGGCACCGGTGCAAGCCCCTACAGCTCCATCAAGAACGCGGGCAACTACTGGGAAATCGGACTTGCAGAAACCCAAAGGGTTTTGATGGAAAACAACCTGAGGGACAAGATAAGGGTGAGGGTGGATGGGGGCATGAGAACGGGCAAGGACGTGATCATTGCCGCCCTTTTGGGTGCGGAGGAGTTTGGCTTTGGCACCGCTGCCATGATAGCGGAAGGGTGCGTAATGGCAAGGTTGTGCCACACAAATCAGTGTCCTACTGGCGTTGCCACCCAAGACCCCAAATACAGGGAAAAGTTCAAGGGCAAGGTGGAAAATGTGATGGCTTACTTTAAGGCAGTGGCAAGGGAGGTGAGGGAGATCCTTGCGGAGATGGGCTTTAGGAGCCTGGATGAGATCATAGGAAGGCGGGACCTCTTGGAGGTTGTTAGCTTTGACCACATACCCGGCTCCAAGCGGGTAAAGCTTGAGGAGTTTTTGAAGGAAGACTATCCAAAGGACAAACCCCTCAGGTGTTTGGTGGAAAGAAACGACAACCCACGCAGGAGCACCTTAGCCAAGCAGTTGGAGGAGGAGATTGTTCCTTACATAGAAAAAGGGCAGAAGGTCTACAGAGAATACACCATAAGAAACATAGACAGGAGCGTGCCCACGCGCCTTGCCTACTACATAGCCCTAAAATACAGGGACGAAGGACTTCCGGAGGATACCATAAACTTGGTCTTTGTGGGCACCGCAGGACAGAGCTTTGGTGCCTTCAACCACAGGGGTATGTCTTTGACCCTTCTGGGCGATGCCAACGACTATGTGGGCAAGGGTATGTATGGGGGAAGGATCGTCCTAAAACCTTTGGATGTGGAGGACACCCAAAACCACGTGATCATGGGCAACACGTGCCTTTATGGTGCAACGGGCGGAGAACTCTTTGCGGCGGGAAGGGCAGGAGAACGCTTTGGAGTAAGAAACAGCGGAGCCATCGCAGTTGTGGAAGGAGCTGGTATGCATTGCTGTGAGTACATGACTGGGGGCATAGTGGTTGTCCTTGGTTCTGTGGGCTACAACTTTGGTGCGGGCATGACCGGAGGCTATGCCTATGTGTTGGACCCAGAATTGCCAAAGAAGATCAACACCTCCTACGTGTTGGCAAGAAGGCTCATCTCCGAGGCGGAAAGGGAAGAGTTAAAGGAACTGATAGACAAGCACTACAAATACACCCAAAGCCAGTGGGCAAAGTATATCCTAGAAAACTTTGAGGAGTTTGCGGAGAAGTTCTACAAGGTGGTTCCCTTAGAGGCTTGCAAGAGGGACGCCTTTGGAGCTACCGATGTTTGCGAGGTGGAGGTAAAGTCATGAAGAGGGTCATCTTAGCCTACTCGGGAGGGCTGGACACCTCCGTAATAGTGCGTTGGTTATCGGAAAGGGGCTACGATGTGATCACCTACACCGCCGACGTGGGACAGGGAGAGGAACTCACAGAAATCCCACAGAAGGCTAAGGCTTCTGGAGCGGTGGATGCCATAGTGGAGGACCTAAAGGAGGAGTTTGCAAGGGAGTACTGCCTGCCCACCCTAAGGGCCTTAGCCCTCTACGAGGGAAGGTATCCTCTAACCGCATCCCTCTCAAGACCGCTCATTGCCAAAAAGTTGGTGGAGTATGCGGAAAAGTTTGGGGCGGACTTTGTAGCCCACGGCTCCACAGGAAAGGGAAACGACCAAGTGAGGTTTGAGCTGTCTGTTTGGGCTCTAAACCCAAACTTAGAGGTTCTGGCACCAGTGAGGGAGTGGGAGTTCAAATCTCGGGAGGAAGAGGTGGAATATGCCCTACGTCATCAGATACCCGTTAAGGCTACCAAGGATAAGCCCTACTCCATAGACAAAAACCTTTGGGGCGTCTCCATAGAGTGCGGACCCTTGGAGGACCCATGGACAGAGCCTCCCGAGGACGCCTTTGAATGGACCGTATCTCCAGAGAAAGCCCCCAACGAGCCTGAGTATGTGGAGATCACCTTTGAAAAGGGAGTTCCCACCCAGTTAAACGGAAAAACCTACGAAAAGCTCAGCGACCTGATCCTTGAACTGAACCGGATTGCAGGAAGGCACGGTGTGGGACGCATAGACATGGTAGAAAACCGCCTTGTAGGTATAAAGAGCAGGGAGGTTTATGAGGCACCAGGGGCAACGGTTCTATACAAGGCATACCAAGACCTTCTTTCTTTGACCACAGACAGATGGACCTTTCACTACTTCCTGACCCACATACCCCACGAGTATGCCAAGCTTGTTTATGAGGGCCTCTGGTTTTCTCCCCTGAGGACTGCCTTGGATGCTTTCACAGAAAGCATAGCCCAGTTTGTTAATGGCACCGTAAGGCTCAAGCTATACAAAGGTAATGCCCAGGTGGTGGGAAGGAAATCCCCCAACTCCTTGTATTTGGAGGATTTGGCAACCTACTCGGAAAGGGATGCCTTTGACCACAGGGCGGGAGCCCAATTTACAAAGGTCTTTGGACTTCCCCTAAAGGTCCTTGGGAGGGTAAGGAATGCTCATAGCGGTCCCTCTGACAGATAAAAACTTTGAAGAGGACGCAAGGGCTATAAAAGATTTAGGTGCGGATGCGGTAGAGGTTAGGGTGGACCTCTTTGAGGACAAAAGTCCAGAAAAGGTCCTTTGGTGTTTGCAAAAGGCAAAGTCCTTAGGTCTTTTGACCATTCTGACCATAAGGAGCCCGCAGGAAGGTGGCAAAGAGGTGCCAAACAGGAGAGAGCTCTTTGAGAGGGCTTGCCACCATTCAGATTACACAGACATTGAACTTTCCTCCCAAGACCTCCTTCCCTCTGTAAGGGATTTAGTGAAGGGCTCAGGGAAAAAACTCATCATCTCTTACCACAACTTTGAGCTAACACCCGCCAATTGGATCTTGAGGGAGGTCTTCAGACAAGCTAGAAGGTGGTCCGCGGACATAGTAAAGGTGGCGGTAAAAGCCAACTCCTACCAGGACACTGCAAGGCTCTTGTGCCTTTGCGAAAAGGAGGAGGGAGAAAAGGTCATAATAGCCATGGGCAAATACGGAAAAATCTCTCGCTTGGCAGGATACATTTTTGGTAGTGTGATAAGCTACGCCTTCTACCGGTCTGCCACCGCAGAAGGTCAGCTCTCCCTGGAGGAGATGGTAAGACTAAAGAGAGAGTTTTACTCTTGAAGAAAGTTCTCCTTACCCGTTCAAAGGACGATATAGAGAGGGACAGAAAGCTCTTTGAAAAGGAGGGCTTTGAGGTTATAGCTTTGCCACTCATACAGGATGTGCCCTTGGACTTTGACGTGCCAGAAGGTCCCTTTGACTTTGTGCTCTTTCAGAGCCAAAAGGCGGTAAAGTACTTTTTCGCTAAGTGTTCTTTAACAGGGAAAGAAAAGATCTTGGCGGTGGGAGAAAAGACAAAGGCAGAGGTGGAAAAGCATGGCTACAATGTCTGGGCAGTTCCCACCAAGTTTTACGCGGAGGAGGTCGCAAAGCTTTTGCAGGGCTACGGTGGAAGGGTTCTGATCCCAAGATCCTCTGCAGGAAGGGAGGAGGCAATCGAAAGCTTAAGGAAGCTTGGCTTTGAGGTGGTCCCCCTTGACGTTTACGAAACCAAGCTTTTAGACTATCCACCGGAGGAGTTTGAAGCCAAGGTAAGACCCTCAGACTTTTTAGTCTTTGCCAGTCCGTCCGCAGTTAAGGGCTTTTTTGCAAATTTGCAAAAGCTAAGAGACAAAAGCCTTTTAAAGGATAAAAAAGTTGTATGCATTGGCAAAACTACCAAAGGAGAGTGGGAAAAGACCTTTGGTACCCCCTGTGAAACCCCAGAAAAACCAACAATGGAAGATATTCTAAGGCTCCTAAAGAAATTGGCATAATTTTTGCATATAAAAAATGAGGAGATGAAGAAGGCCACCATAAAACAAGAGGTTACCTTTGAAGGTATAGGACTTCATTCTGGTGAGTTTTCAAGGATCGTTCTGCACCCAGATGATGGTGGCTCTGTTAGGTTTTTGATAAAGGGTGAAATGATTCATGCCCATTACCAGTATGTGGTGAACACCAATTACTCCACCGACCTGGGGAAAAACGGCGTGGTGGTAAAAACGGTGGAGCATCTTCTAGCAGTCCTTTACATCCTCGGTATAGACAGCGTGGTGATAGAGTTCTTAGAAGGTTTTGAAGTGCCCGCCATGGACGGCAGTGGTTATTACTTTTACAAGTCTCTGAAGGGCTTGGTCTATGAGATTGACCAAGAGAGGGAATTTTTAAAGATAGAAAAGCCCATAAGCGTTAAAAACTGCACCGCAAAGATTGATGCCCTACCGAGTAAAGACTTTTTGGTGGAGTACATCGGGAGCGTGGAGGGTGCCCTCAAGGACCATCGGGTTAAGTTCAAGGGAAACGCCAAGGACATAGTCTTTGCCAGAACCTTTTGCTACGATTATCAAGTGGAAGCCCTCAGGAACATGGGCTTGGCGAAGGGTGGCAGTTTGAAAAACGCAGTAGTGCTGACCAAAGAGGGCAAACCTTACAACCGAGAGGGTTTAAGATGCAAGGATGAACCCATAAGGCATAAGCTTCTGGACCTAATAGGAGACCTTTCCCTTTTAGGCAAAAGGCTACAGGGCAAAGTTGTATCCCATTACGGAGGGCACAGTCTTAACTATCAACTGGTGAAAGCTCTTTCTGAGTTATAATATTTCTTTCCATCCATGACAAAAGAAGAGGGCCTCTTAGAAAAGGGTCTTTACTTTTTAACTGCGCTCGTTATAAATCTTATCCTTTTTACACTGCTTTCCACCTACCTTTTGTTTGCAAGACTTAACTACGAGGTAAATAAACCCATTACCTTGCTTTTGGAAGAAATACCCAGAGAGGAGAAGGTAATCTTTGAGAAGAGAACACAAAAGGCGGGAGGAATTAAAGAGAAGCTTGAAAAGGCTAAGGGAGGTAAGCCTGTCCCTTCCCTTCCTCCAGCGACAACCAAGAGTGGGGATGTCCCAGTAGCCTCAAAAGAAACCACCGAAAAGTCCATTCTCTCGGAGATAGAAAGGAAGGTCAAAAGCCAAAAAGCGGAAGCTACTCAGGGCAAACCTACTGTTAGCGAGAGCTTTGGTGAGCTCAGCGGAGTGGTCTCAGGAAGTGGGGTGGATCTGGCAAAAGGTACCACGAGAAAAATCTTGTACATTCCTCCCTTTCCACAGCTTAGGGCTACTGAACTGCCCTCCACCTTTCAGGCTAAGCTCTGGGTGGAGCCTTCGGGTAGCGTTTCTAAAGTTGAGGTCCTAAAAAGGAGTGGTGTGCCGGAGATAGACAGCGTCTTGGTGCAACTTTTAAGGGGTATAAAGTTTGAACCCATAGAAGGTAATATAATACAAACAGGCATTATAACCTTTAGGTTTAAAGGAGGCTGAGGATGATCGGTAAGTTGGTAAGGCTTGAGAGGATCATAAACAGGGAGACAGGCAGAACAATAATAGTGCCCATGGACCATGGGGTGAGCTCTGGTCCCATAGAGGGTATAGTGGATATTAAAAAGGCTGTGGAGGATGTAGCGGAAGGGGGTGCAGATGCGGTGGTCCTCCACAAGGGCATGGTAAAGGCGGGACACAGGGGGCACGGCAGAGACATAGGGCTCATAGTGCATCTTTCTGCCTCCACAGACTGGGCTCCCACAAGAAATGACAAGACCTTGGTGTGCACCGTGGAGGAAGCCATAAAGCTTGGAGCGGACGGAGTTTCCATCCACATAAACATCGGGGCGGACTTAGAGAGGGAGATGCTCAGGGACTTTGGCATAGTTTCCAAAGCTTGTGAAGAGTGGGGCATGCCCCTCTTGGCAATGGTTTACGGCAGGGGAAAGGATATGAACCAGTATGACCCAAAGGTAGTAGCCCACTGTGCAAGGCTGGGGGCGGAGCTTGGGGCGGACATAGTGAAGGTTCCCTATACGGGCTCTCCAGAAACCTTTGCTCCAGCGGTGGAGGGTTGTCCAGTGCCGGTGGTTATTGCGGGTGGTCCCAAGATGAAGACGGAAAGGGAGGTCCTTGAAATGGTCTACGGTGCCCTGCAGGCGGGTGCAAAGGGGCTCTCAATTGGTAGGAACGTCTTTCAAGCCAAGAACAGGGTTCAAATGGTAAAAGCTTTGTATAAGTTAGTTCATGAGAACGCCTCCGTGGAGGAGGCTCTTAGCCTGTTGGAAGGAGGTAAATGAATGGGACTTTTGGAGGGCAAAAGGGCACTTATTATGGGCGTTGCCAACGAAAGGAGTATAGCCTACGGCATAGCTAAAGCCTTTCACAGGGAAGGTGCAGAGCTTGCCTTTACCTATGCCAACGAAAAGCTAAAAAAGAGGGTGGAGGAGGTTGCCAGTGAGTTTGGCTCAAACTTGACCTTTGAGTGCGACGTGTCCAAGGACGAACATATCAAGGCGTTAAGGGAGTGGCTTGAAAAAAACTGGGGAAGCCTTGACATAATAGTCCACTCCATAGCGTACGCACCAAAGGAGGAGTTCAAGGGTGGAGTAATAGACACCTCCAGGGAGGGCTTTAAAATCACAATGGACATATCTGTTTACTCATTAATAGCCCTTACACGGGAACTTTTGCCCTTGATGGAGGGAAGAAACGGAAGTATCATAACTCTGTCCTACTACGGAGCGGAGAAGGTGGTGCCACACTACAATGTTATGGGTATAGCAAAGGCAGCCTTAGAATGCGCAGTCCGATACCTGGCTTACGATATTGCCAAGCACGGACACAGAATAAACGCCATATCCGCAGGACCAGTAAAGACCCTCGCTGCGTACAGTATTACCGGCTTTCACCTTTTGATGGAACACACCACAAAGGTTAATCCCTTTGGTAGGGCAATAACCATAGAGGATGTGGGAGATACTGCAGTTTTTCTGTGCAGTGATTGGGCAAGGGCTATAACGGGAGAAGTTATCCATGTGGATAATGGCTATCACATTATGGGCGTCTTTGGTAGAGAAGAAGAGATCAAAAAGGAAGTTTTTGGCAAAAGTGAATGAAAAAATGGTTTCTTATCCCACTGTTGGCTTTGCCCTTAATCTTTCTGACATGGTCCTATCTATATCGTGAGCCAAAAACTGCGGTTGCCCAAATAAAAGAAGTTAAAAAGTTCGTGTATGCGTCCGGATATGTGGAGCCCGAGGACTTTGTGCTGGTAAAGTCAGAGGTCTCTGGGATAGTAGAGGCGGTCTATGTAAAAGAGGGGGACAAGGTAAAGAAGGGTCAGGTGCTTGCAAAGATTTCCGCCCAAGAGCTGGAAAGCTCCATAAAGGACCTTCAGGCAAGGCTTAGCCTGGTGGAAGAGCGGCTGAGAGAAGACTCTCCTTACCTTAGGTCCTTGAAGGAGAAGGTAGAAGCCTCCGAGCTACAGCTCAGGCAGGCGGAGAGGGAGTATGAAAGGAGAAGGGATTTGGCCGAGAGGGGGCTAATTCCAAAGGAACAACTTGAAAAGTTCAAAACCACCTACGAAATCCACCGCAAGGAGTACGAAGCAAACCTAAGCCAATACAGGGATGCTATAAAAGGTTTACAAACGGAAAGCAAAAGCTTACGGGCACAGATAGAAAGGCTGAACACCCAGAGGGAAAAGTATCTCATAAGAAGTCCAATTAACGGAGTGGTCCTGTCCAAGTTTGTAAAGGAGGGAAGCTACATAAACCACCTCTCCCAAGAGAATGTCCTGTTTAGTGTGGGAGACCCAAGCAGGTTGGAAGTGGTCTTAGAAATAGACGAGGAGTATGTGGGGCTGATAAAAGAGGGACAAAGGGTCTTTCTTTCCGTTGATGCCTTCCCAGGGCAAACCTTTGAGGGCACCATCTACTCCAAAGAGGGACAGCTGGACAGGACGAGGAAAACCATAAAGGTGAAAGTCCGGGCAAACCTTCCACCCAACACGCCCGCCTTTGCCACAGTGGAGGGTAAGGTCTTGGTGGAAGAAAAGTCCGCCCTACTGGTGCCAAAGGAAGCGGTCAAAGATGGAAAGGTGCTGAGATATGAAAGAGTCCGTTCAGTGGAGGTGCCCGTTAAGTTGGGTGGAGAGTATGAGGGCTACGTGGAGGTCTTGGAAGGGCTCAAGGAAGGTGATAGGGTGATTTTGCGATGAACCATGTACTCTTTTTGGCACTAAAGCTCCTTCTGGAGAGAAAGCGTCAGACAGTCATATCCTTTTTGGGTGTTAGCATAGGAGTTTCCGCCTTTGTGGTGATGAGTTCTCTGATGCTGGGCTTTCAGTCTTACTTTATCCAACAGGTCATAGACTTGGAGCCTCACATAAGGATAAAACCCAAGGAGAGTGCGGAGGACCGCCTAAGGCAGGATTTTTCTGTGGTCCTTGGGGCAAAGCCAAAGGAGGAGGAAAAAATTCTGGGCTGGAGGGACCTGATGCAGGGGTTAGACAAGCACCCTGAAGTGGTGGGCTCTGCGCCAAGGCTAGTGAGCAGGGGCATTGTTCAATACGGCACCAAAGAAAAGCCCGTCAATTTGCTTGGCATAGACCCAACAAGAGAGCCCAAGGCATCCATAATAGAGAGGTTCTTGGTCTATAAAAACCTTAAAAGCTTGGAAAACAGAAGGGATGGAGTTATCCTCGGAGTGTTAGTTGCCAAAAGCTTGGGTATAAAAGGGCTGGGCGGAAAGGTGGTGATCACCACACCCAACGGCGTATCTTCCACCTTTCGTGTAATAGACATCTTTGACTCTGGCATTACCAACTTGGACGACACAAGGGTGTATATGCACATAAACACCTTGCAATCTATCTTGGGCAAAGAGGGGCAGGTAAACGAGATCGTCATAAAGCTAAAGGACCCAGAGAGGGCAGAAAGGTTAGCCAAAGTCTTCAGTGCAGGGCTCAACTACGAAGTGGAAAGCTGGCAGAGGGCCTACAGGAACTTTTTGAGCATCTTTAAAATTCAGAACATAATAACTTACCTCATTGTCTTTGCAATACTGCTGGTTTCTGCCTTCGGGATCTTCAACATAATAATGATGACCGTGCTGGAAAAGAAAAGGGATATTGCCATTTTGATGGCTATGGGCTATTCAAGGAGAGACATACTTTTGATCTTTTTGGTGCAGGGGGTTTTTGTGGGCTTGGTGGGTGCGGTGCTTGGCTCCATAATAGGTTATGGCTTGCAAGAGTATTTGGCATCTGTGAAGTTGGATGTGGAGGGGCTCATAAGGACTCAGGGCTTTGTGCTATATAGGAGTTTTAGCCTTTACATCTACGGCGGAATCTTTTCTGTCCTCTTTGCGGTGCTTGCCAGCCTTTATCCCTCCTACAGGGCAAGCAGGCTGAACCCGGTGGATATATTCAGGAGTGCTTCTTAACAAAATCTTAACAATTCTTTTCTAAAATCTTAAACAACAAAACCATTAGGAGGTGTGTGATATGAGAAAGCTTGCGTTGGGAGTTTTAGCCCTTTCCACCTTTGCCTTCGCGGGCACGGACCATCCCGCCATTGACACGATCCTCTACATACTCATGGACAAGGGCCTGATAACACCCGAGGAAGCTCAAGAGTATGCCAAAGAGCTCAGAAAGAACATGGCCGAAAGAAACAAAGAAATTGAGTCCATGATCAAAAAAGCTATGGAACAAAAATCCAAGTAAGGAGGTGAAGCCATGAAGAAAGTGCTTTTAGCCACTGCAGTTTTCAGCGGAACAGTTTTAGCTCTTGAGATCACGGGTGCCGGGTCCACATTTGTCTATCCAATCATGTCTAAGTGGGCCTACGAGTATAACAAGGAGACGGGAGACAAGGTAAATTACCAGTCTATAGGCTCCGGTGGTGGCATCAGGCAAGCCATCAACAGGACGGTGGATTTTGGAGCTTCTGACGCACCCCTAACACCCGAGGAGGTGGAAAAGAATAAACTCCTCCAATTCCCCGTGGTTATGGGCGCAGTTGTGGTTACCTACAACGTGCCAGAAATAGGAAAAACTGTATTAAACATGGACCAAAAGGCGGTCTGCGATATCTATATGGGCAAGATCACAAAATGGAACGACCCATACCTGCAACAGCTCAACCCCAACGTAAAGCTCCCCGACAGACCCATAGTGGTAGTGCACAGGTCTGATGGTTCTGGAACCACCTGGATCTTCACCAACTGGCTGTCTAAGGTGTGCCCCGAGTGGAAGGAAAAGGTGGGATTTGGAACCTCCGTCAAGTGGCCCACGGGCGTTGGTGCAAAAGGAAATGAAGGTGTAACAAACTACGTGAAGAGGTCCCAGGGCGGTATAGGATATGTGGAATACATCTACGCCAAGCAAAACAACCTACCCGTTGCAAGGATCAAAAACAGGGAAGGAAACTTTGTGGAGCCAAGCGTAAGAACCATGCAAGAGGCTGCAAAGAATGCCAAGTGGGATAAGTCCAAGCACTTCTATGAGGTCCTCACAGACCAACCCGGTAAAGATGCCTACCCAATAACGGGCGCAGTATTCATACTGATTCCCAAAGACCAACCCGAGAGGGCTAAGAAAGCTACTACCTTCTTCAAGTGGGTTTTTGAAAAGGGAGACAAGTATGCCCAAGAACTCCAATACATACCCATGCCCGAAAACGTCAAAAAGCTCGCCGCTGAATACTGGAAGGATAATGGCGTAGCACCATAAGGGTGGTATAACTATGGAGCAGGTGGCGGAAGTACAGAAGAGCCTAAGGGAGATCAAAACCCGCGGAGAGTTCTTAGAGAGGTTTTTAAAGCTTAGTCTCGGTTTTTGGGCCCTCTTCGCGGGGCTCCTCTTTCCAATACTTGCGGGAGTTATCCTTCTCTACGAAGCAAGGCTCGCCATAGAAAAGTTTGGCTTTATACACTTTTTGACCTACACCAACTGGGACCCTGTGCAAGAGGACTTTGGCGCCGCCACCATGATCTTTGGTACGGTGGTTAGCACTCTTCTCTCCATGCTCATTGCCGCACCCGTTGCCATAGGCATAGCCATATTTATCACCGAGTTGGCACCCAATTGGTTTAAACCCATAGTATCCACTGCGGTGGAGCTCCTGGCAGCCATTCCAAGCATCATATACGGGCTTTGGGGCTTTTTTATCCTTGCCCCCATAATGGCAACCAAAGTGGAGCCTTGGCTCCAAGACAAGCTGGGAGATGTGCCCCTCATAGGAAAGCTCTTTCAGGGTGCGCCCACTGGCGTTGATGTATTGACCACCAGCCTTGTGCTCTCCATAATGATCATACCCTTTATGGCCGCGGTTGTGAGGGATGCCTTTAACATGGTCCCTCCCATAATGAAGGAGTCCGCCTACGGTCTTGGGGCTACCAAGTGGGAGGTTATAAGGCAGGTGGTAATTCCCTACACCGCATCGGGCATAGCGGGCGGTTTAATTCTTTCCGCAGGAAGGGCGCTGGGAGAGACCATGGCGGTGACCTTTTTGGCAGGAAATAACCCACAGATCCCCAAGTCCCTGTTGGAGCCATTTACCACCATAACCGTTGCCCTGGCAAACCAATTCACCGAAGCAGACACGGATGTGTATCTCTCCGCCCTTTACTATGCGGGGCTATTGCTCTACTTGGTATCTTTTACCATGCTCGGTATTGCCAAGTTTATGGTGCTAAGGCTTGAAAAGAGGTGGAAGACATGAGCAGGAAAACCCTTAGGAAGCTCTTTAGCAACTTTATGCTCTTTGTATCCTTCCTCACCGCCGCCTATGGAATTTTTTGGCTATTTTGGATCCTTGGCAGTCTTTTTATAAATGGCTTTAAGTATCTTAGTCCCGAGCTCATCTATTTGGACCCTACACCAGCCGGACAGGAGGGAGGAGGTCTAAGACCTGCCTTTGTGGGACACCTTATCATCACCTCCCTTGCCACTATAATGGGAGTCCCCGTAGGCATAATGGCTGGTATATACTTTGCGGAATACGGAAGGCATAGCAAGTTCTTTATGACCCTCAGACAGATCACGGACATAATGGTTAGCACCCCCTCAATCTTGATGGGCGCTGTGGTTTATGCGGTGCTGGTAAAACCTGTAGGACACTTTAACGGCTTTTCTGGTGCAGTTGCCTTGGCCCTTTTGATGCTACCCGTTATTGCCATCACCACCGACGAGATGCTAAAGTTGGTCCCAAAAGAACTGAGAGAAGCGGCATACGCTTTAGGTGCATACAAGTGGCAAGTTATAAAGGATGTGGTCATGAGGGCAGCAAAGGTGGGAATACTGACGGGAGTGCTCCTGGGCGTTGCCCGTATTGCAGGAGAAACTGCACCCCTGCTCTTTACCTCCTTCAACAACAACGTTTTGACCTTTGACCTTAGGGACCCGATGGCATCCCTGACTGTAACCATGTTCAACTACGTGATGGGACCTTACCACTACTGGCACCAACAATCTTGGGCTGCGGCGTTTATACTGACCATGGGTGTCCTGCTTCTTTCCATAATAGCAAGGGTTTTACTCCACAGAAATCTACTTGAACCTCTCTTTTATATAGTGCGTTCCATAACAGGTAAGAAAGGAGGATAAGCTATGGTAGAGACTCAAACCGCTTTAAAGACCCGCATGGAAGTTAAAAACCTCAACTTTTACTACGGCTCCACTCAAGCCCTCAAAAACATAAACATGCCTATATACGACAGGAAGGTAACCGCCCTCATCGGACCCTCCGGCTGTGGAAAGACCACCCTTCTGAGATGTCTTAACCGTATGCACGACCTGTATCCTAACAACAGATACGAGGGAGATATCCTCCTTGACGGCGAAAGTATATTCAACATGGACGTCATAGACCTCAGGAGTAAGGTGGGTATGGTTTTCCAAAAGCCCACACCATTCCCCATGTCCATTTTTGACAACGTAGCCTTTGGTCTAAGACTAAAGGGCATAAAGGGCACCGAACTAAAGGACAGGGTGGAAAAGGCCTTAAAAGACGCTGCCCTCTGGGACGAAGTCAAAGACAGGCTCAAAGACAGTGCTTTTTCCCTCTCGGGAGGACAACAGCAAAGGCTATGTATAGCCAGGGCTATTGCAGTGGAGCCTGAAGTATTGCTCTTTGACGAGCCTACCTCCGCCCTGGACCCCATATCCACCGCCAAAATAGAGGAGCTCATAGTGGAGCTCAAAAGGAAGATCACCATAGTGATCGTCACCCACAACATGCAACAGGCTGCGAGGATATCTGACTATACGGGCTTTATGTATTTGGGTGAGCTCATAGAGTTCAACCCCACAGAAAAGATATTCACCAAGCCCGACGAAAAGCTCACGGAGGACTATGTGACGGGAAGGTTTGGCTGAGCTTCAGCCTTCCCTCCAGATCTTTTATAAACTGATAAGCGGTCCTTCCGGAAAAACTGCTCCTTTCGGTAGCCCAAAGGAGCGCCCTCTCTTCCAACTCCTGCTGAGGAATAGATATTCCCCTCTCCTTTGCGTAAGCCTTCACGATCTCTAGATACTGTGCTTTGTCAAAGGAGAAAAAGCCAAGCCTAAGCCCAAACCTTTCTACCAACGATATCATCTCTCTGTGGTCTTCTTCTGGGAACTTTCCATCCCTTTCCCTGTTTGCTACAATGTTTCTGCGGTTGGATGTAGCGTACACAAGCACGTTTTCTGGCCTTTCTTCTAAGTCCCCATCCAGCATGGACTTTAAGAGCCTGTATTGGTCTTCCTCAGGTTCAAAGGAAAGGTCATCAAAGAAGAGAATAAAGCGTTTTTTACTGTCTCTGAGCACTTCGTAAAGCTGTGATAGGTCTTCCACCTGAGCTTTATAAACTTGGATGAGTCTTAATCCTTCTTTGCCAAAGAGTGTTAGCATAGATTTCACAAGGGAGGACTTCCCTGTTCCCCTGTCTCCCCAAAGGAGGACGTCGTTGGCAGGATAGCCCTTTACAAACTGTAGGGTATTTCTTTTAGGCTCCTCCTTCTGTCTGTCTATGAAGAGAAGGCTTTCAAAGCTTGGTAGATGCGGATGTGCTATAGGCTGGAGTTTACCATCTTTGAACCTGAAGGCTAAAAACTCTTCAAACATAACCAAATAGTTTAAAATAAAGCCCTATGAGAAAGAATATTCTTTTCCTTTGCTTTTTACTCTCTTCCTGCGGTGCGATTAACCAAGAGGAGCTAAACGCCAGATTAGCCCAGATCAACAGGCGTATAGAAAAACTGGAGGAGGAGCAGAAAACCATTAGAGCCCAGCAGATAAGGACCGAAGAGAGAGTGGATGCCCTATCACAGAATTTGGCAAGCTTAAGGCTTGAGGTGGAAAGATTGAGGGTAGAGGGAAGAACCAGTTCCCCACCACCTACCCTATCAAAGCCGGAAAATATATCCCCGCCCCAACCTGCAAAGGTAGAAGGACAGCCTAGAACGCAACACCAAGAAGGACAAAGAGGTGTAGAGGCTACTTCTTCCGACTACGAGAGGGAATACAAGTTCGCCCTTGACCTGTATAACCTAAGACAGCTAAATCAGGCAAAGGAGAAGTTTATTGAGTTCATAAGAAAACATCCAAAGACTCCTCTTACGGATAACGCATACCTTTGGCTAGGTGTTGTTTATAGAGATTTGGGAGATAATGCTAGGGCGGAGGCGGTGTGGCGCACCTTGGAAGAAAGGTGTAAAAGGGGAGAAATGGTGGATTGCAACAAACTGCCCTCTGCTTACTTACAGTTGGCAAGGCTCTACGAAGCACAGGGAAACAGTGAGAAGGCAAAGGAGTATTACGAGGCAATCCTGAAAGAATTCCCCCTTTCGGAGGAAGCGGAGGTAGCAAAGAAAAAGCTTGGTAGATAAAGGCCTATTTCTAAGCTTTGGTTTTATGGCTTTTCCAAAAAGACCACCGAGACGCCCGCTCCCCCTTCCCTTGGGTATCCCTCCCTACGAAAAACTACCAGATCTGAACCTTCTAAAAAGTCCTCCACCACCCTTTTTAAAACTCCAGTGCCGTGGATAACCTTTACGCTCTTTATCCCAAGTGCCTTGGCCTCCTTCAAGAAAGCCTCAAGCTTATAAAGGGCTTCCTCCGTGCTAAGTCCTATTAGATTTATCTCCGTGGGAAATCTCTTATTGACCTCAAGGGAGTATTCCTCCTGCTCTACTACAGGTGGAGGTGCTTTCTTTAGCTTTTGTTTTTCTACCCAAGCCTTTACACCGCTAAAGGACACTTGCACTTTGTCCTCCCTTACCTCCAGAACCCTTCCCTTTGAGCCCATAAACTCCACCCAATCGCCCACCTTTACCGGTTCCTCCTTCAGTTCTTTCATGACCTCCTGCTTTTTTTCCTTAACAAACTGCTTTATCTTCTGCCTTTCCCTTGCAGTTTTTAAAAGCTCCTCTGCCTCCCTTTCTATCTCCTGCAAATACTGCAAAGCCCTAGACATTCCCTCCCTGTAAGCTTTTTCCTTGATCTCCTCCGAAAGGGCAAGCAAGGACGAATATTCCGCCTTCATCCTTTCCAGCTCTTCCTTTGCCTGCTCCACTTCCTTTAGCTTTCTCTGATATTCCTTTATCAGCTCTTCTAAGTCTTCCTTAGCCTTTGAGAATCTTTCAAACTCTGCGGGCATCTTTTTGCGGGCGTATTCCAAAACCTCTTCTGGCATACCAAACCTTTTGGCGATCTCAAAGGCCATACTGCTACCCACTGCGTCGTAAAGAATATGGTACGTAGGCTCTAAGGTTTCTTTGTCAAAGGATACGCTGGCGGGTGTGTAGTAGTCAGACTCCAAAGCGTAAAGCTTGACGGGCGTATGGTGTGTTGTGGCAAAGACATAAGCCTTTTTGTTCTTTAAATACTCAAGGACACCTATGCTCAGGGCAGAACCCTCCATGGGGTCCGTGCCTGCGCCCAGCTCGTCCAAAAGCACCAAGCTTTTTTCATTAACCAATGGCAAAAACTCTGCCAAGTTTGAGACATGAGCAGAAAAGGTGGAAAGGTTCTGCTCTATGCTCTGTTCATCTCCTATATCTGTGTATATGCCTTCAAAAACCGGCAATTCTCCCTCCTCTATAGGGATGGGCAGTGCAAACTGGAACATGAGGGCACACAGCCCAAGGGTTTTTAGGGCAACCGTCTTTCCTCCCGTGTTGGGACCAGTAAGGACGAGCCCCTTCTTACCCTCAATCTTTATGTCTATGGGCACCACATGGTCCTTGGTGAATATCAAAAGGGGATGTCTGACAGACTTTAAATAAATCCTATCATGCGAAAGCTTCGGAAACTTGCCCCCTATTTCCTTGCTAAAGCGGGCTACCGCCTTTAGGTAATCCAGTTTTAGCAGGGTGTAGTAGGCAGACATAAGCTTTGTGCTGAACTCTCCTATGTAGGAGGTTATCCGCTTTAGAACCTTTTTGACCTCCTCTTCCTCCTCTTCCTTTAACACCACAAGGCGGTTGTTTAATTCCACCACACTGTGAGGTTCCAAGTAGGTGGTGTATCCAGAAGACGAAGTGCCATGTACTATGCCTACGATCTTGTTGATCTCCGTAGTCTTTACGGGCAAAACATACCGGTTATTCCTTATGGTTATGATCCTGTCTGAGAGAAGCCTGTCTGCATCGGGACGGTTGAGGATGTTTTCCAACCTTTTGGTGACCTCCTTTTCTAAATCCCTTATCTTCCTTCTGATGGTTGATAGTTCTGGGCTGGCACTGTCTTTAACAAAGCCCCTCTGGTCTATGGTGCTCTCTATGATGCCTTCTATCTGCGGAAAGTGGTGGAGGGTTTTTAGAAGGTTTCCCAAACTCTTCCTAAGGGGCACATGGGCACCAAGGGCCCTTCTTGCGTCCCTTATGAGCTTTATAACTTTGTATATCTCTAATATTTCCTCCAAGCTAAGGGTTGCATCCTGCAGGACGGATTTTTTTACATAGGGCTCTATGTCTCCAAAGGGATAAAGAGTCAAAGATTCCTCCACCGCAAGAAAGTCCTCCACCAGCTGAATTTCTTGCCTTAGCCCTTCCACATCTGTGTAAGGTTTTAGAGTTTGCAAGAATTTCTCCGTTGCCTTTGAATTGAAGTATCCCTTGAGCCTCTCAAAGACCTTCCACAGCTCTAAGTGGGAAAAGTCCTTCTCCCTCACAGAGAAAAATTTTATATGCAACTTCCCTTCTATAAAAATCCGCCAAGACTTCTTTGTGTTAATTAAAATTGACTTTAAACTGAAATTAACGTAAAATAATGACAGTATTAACAAAGGAGGTAAGGCATGAGGAAGGTATTTTTGCTGACCGCCATAGTATCTTTTGGCTACGCCCAGGAGATTTTGCTAAAGGAGGTGGAGTTAAAGGCTAAGAAGGAGACGTTCAAAGACAGCTTGGAAGTAAGAGAGATAAGGGAAAGCTCTGCAAAGGATGTGGGAGAAGCCCTTACCAAACTGGAAGGTATCTGGAAAGTAAGGAAGGGCGGAATAGCAAACGATGTGGTCCTCAGAGGATTTTACAGGGACAACATAAACGTGCTAATAGACGGTGATAGAGTGTACGCTGCATGTCCCAACCGAATGGACCCACCCGCATTTCACGTGGACTTTTCACAAGTGGAGAAGATAGAGGTTATCAAAGGACCTTTTGACGTAAGACATCAAGGGTCTATGGCAGGTCTTGTAAACATAATCACCAAGAAGCCTGAAAAAGGCTTTCACTTGAAACTCAACGCATCTGCCGGTTCTTTTAACTTTATCAACCTTTCTCCGGTGGTTTCTTATGCAGATGACAAGCTTGGCATCCTTGTGGGCTACTCTTACAGGTATTCTAAACCTTACAAAGATGGCGATGGAAGAAGGATTACCGAGTATGCCAACTACAAACCCCAGTTTATAAACTCAAAAGCCTTTGAAATTAACACATACTGGACTAAACTTGGCTTTAAGCCCATTGAAAATCACAGCGTAGAATTTTCTTACACAAAACAGGACGCAAAACACGTCCTTTACCCATATCTTATGATGGACGCCATCTACGATAAGACGGATAGGTTTAACATGAACTACCAAATAGATGGCATATCAAACACGCTAAAAAGCCTGAAGTTTCACTTCTACTATACAAAAGTGGACCACTTAATGGATAGTAGATTCAGAACTGGTATGTATATGCGAACGGATGCCGAATCAAAAGCATACGGAGGCAGGCTGGAAGCTAACCTGGGTGATCTCACATTAGGCTTTGAGGCTTACAAGAGAAACTGGGATGCTGTCACCTTCCTACAGGCGCTGGGGTTTCCTCAGTTCTCAATACCCGATGTGGATACTGAAAGCTTTGGTCTTTACGGTGAATACAAAAAGAACCTTTCGGACAGGTTGAGATTGGTAGCAGGACTAAGGCTTGACACCACGAAAACCAGAGCAGACAGCTCAAAAGCAAACACAAACCTATACTATGCTTATAAAAACACCAGAAGCACATCAAAAACAGACACCTATCCCTCTGGAAACATACAGCTCTTTTACGAACTTCAAAAGGGCACTGAACTGTTTGTAGGTTTGGGACATTCGGTGAGAGTGCCAGACGCTCAGGAAAGATACTTTGCGTTAATACGCCCGATGCGGGACTGGGTAGGCAATCCAGAACTCAAGCCCTCCAAGAATACGGAGCTTGACCTGGGTATAAAGCACTCCACCGACAAAGCCCTTATAAAAGCAACAGCCTTCTACAGCTATGTGCAGGACTACATAACAGTTCATAAACAATACAGTCCTACTCTGAACAAATATGCCTGCTCCTATGAAAACGTAAACGCCCAATTTTTCGGTGGTGAGGTGGATTTAAGGCTCTCTCTAACTCAAGAGCTCTTTCTCTTTGGTGGAATGTCCTATGTGCAGGCAAGGAAAGAAACCAAACCCGAGAAAAACATAAGAAGCTCAAGAGTTGCAGAAATTCCACCTCTTAAAACAAGGCTCGCCCTCAGGTACGACAAGGGTACATATTTTGGAGAAGTGGAAACGCTCCTGTCTGCAACTCAGTACAGGGTAGATACTGACCTAAATGAGCAAAGAACTTCCGGTTATGGTGTGGTAAATGTTAAAGTGGGTGGGAATTTCAAAGGATTTACTATTACCGCCGGCATTGACAACGTATTTGACAAAAAGTACTATGAATATCTGTCCTACCGGAGAAGTCCTTTCGCAACTGGTGTTAAAGTGCCAGAGCCTGGAAGAACTTTCTACATAAATGCATCTTACACCTTCTGAATAAATTGGTGGGGGGGAGAGGGGGGCGGGCTTTATTAAAAATGATTTATTCCAGCGGTGCGTTGCAAAAGGACATGGAGTCCTGAGGAGAGGTTTCAAGGCATCTGAGGATACACTCACAAGCCCTGCTTAAAACCGCATACAGCAAGGGCTCCTCCTCGGGGGAAAAGGGAGAGAGCACATACTCTACCACTTTGCTTTTATCCTTGGGTCTTCCTATGCCTATTCTAAGCCTTACAAAGTTTTCGGACTTTATTTCCTTTATTATGGACTCAACGCCATGGTGACCTCCACTACTGCCCTCAAGGCGCAAACGTATCCTACCCAAGGGTAGGTCCAAGTCGTCGTAAATTACCATCATCTCCTCTGGATGGATTTCGTACTCTTCAAGGATGTTTAAAACCGCAAGCCCCGAGTTGTTCATGTAGGTTTGTGGCTTTGCCACCAAAACCTCCCTATCAAAAACCTTAACCCTATAAAGATGAGAAAGACACTCTTCCCTGTAGTCCTTCACCCTCAGTTTTTTTAAGAACTCATCCACCACCATAAAGCCCACATTGTGCCGGGTTCTTTCGTACTTTTTCCCCGGGTTTCCAAGACCTACCAAAAGCCTTATCATTAGGTGGTGGTAGTTTCTTCAGTGGTTGTCTCTTCCGCTTCGGGTTCTAAGACTACCGCCACCACCTCCTCGGGGTTGTCTAGTATGATACAGTTAGGTGGAGGTTGTATATCCCTAACGTGCAAAGAGTCTCCAAGCCCCAACTTGCTAACATCCACTACGACCTTGTCGGGTATGTTTTCCACGCTTGCCCTTACGGTAAGGGTTGAAAGAATTATCTCAAAGGTTCCACCCAAGGCTACACCCTCTGGCACGCCCACAAACTCTATAGGCACCTCTATGTCTATCTCCTTGACCTTAGAAATATCGTAAAGGTCTACGTGTATGGGATTGTCTCCGAGCCAACCGTATTGAACCTCCTTCAAAAAGCACACCCTTTTGTCGCCGTTCAAATCCGCCACAATCAGAAAGGTCTCACCGTGAGGCAAAGCCAAAAAGTCCTTCAGGCTCATGTATGCGTGGGCGTTTTCTACTCCCTTACCATAGATCTCTACGGGGATATAACCCTCTCTTCTCATTCGCTTTCTCTCACTTTTGCGTCCGAGTGTTCTGGGAATTAGCTTAACTTCTATCCTTTTCATGCTTTCCTCCTTTATGTAAATAGCATGCTAACAGATTCTCCTTCGTGGATCCTTCTTATGGCTTCCCCTATGAGGGGAGCTATGGATACAACCTTGAGCTTTTCAAGGTTCTTGTGTCCTACTGGTATGGTGTTGGTTACAACCACCTCCTCTATGGACGATTTCCTTAGTCTTTCCACCGCAGGACCAGACAACAGTCCATGGGTAGCAACCACATCCACCCTACTGGCACCCTTTGAAAGCAACAGCTCACTGGCAGCACACACGGTACCCGCGGTGTCTATTATGTCATCAACGATTATAGCCCTTTTACCCTTTACATCCCCTATTATGTCAAGAACCTCCGCCACATTGGGTTCGGGTCTTCTTTTGTAGATTATGGCTATGGGACAACCTATTTTGTTGGCAAGTAGCCTTGCCCTTTCCACACCTCCCGCGTCGGGAGAAACCACCACCGTATTACTACTATCCACCTTATCCTTGAGGTAATCATAAAGAACGCCCAATGCGTGTAAATTATCAACGGGTATGTTAAAAAACCCCTGAATTTGAGGAGAATGCAAATCCACCACCACCACCCTTTGGGCACCAGCAACCGTTATAAGGTCTGCCAAAAGCCTTGCGCTTATGGGAACCCTCGGCTTGTCCTTTCTGTCCTGTCTTGCGTAGGCATAATAAGGTATCACCGCGGTAATCCTACCAGCGGAAGCCCTCTTTATGGCATCCAAGATGAGAAGGAGCTCCATTATGCTCTCGTTTATGGGAGGGCAGAGGGACTGGATCACAAAAACATCCTCGCCCCTCATAGACTCGTTTATCTGGACCCTTATCTCTCCGTCGCTAAAGCGTGAGACGATCGCATCAGAGAGAGGGATGTTTAAATACTCAGAAACTTCCTTTGCCAGATTTTGATTGCTGGTACCGGTCAAAAGTTTAATAGAACCGATCATAATCAAACCTCTTAGTTTTTATGGGAGGGGAAAGCTGGGGTGCCTGGACTCGAACCAGGAGCCCCCGGATCCAAAGTCCGGTGCTCTGCCAGTTGAGCTACACCCCAAGCTTTCCACCTCATAGACTTGCCAACCTCTCAGCTGACAAGCCCTTCTTAGGCTCTCTTCCGATTCTCCCACAAAGAACACGCAAGAACCACTTCCACTAACCAGAGGCCTCTTACCCACACTCCTCAAGAACCTAACCACTTCGCCCACTTGGGGCACCTCTTCTGCACACAGCTCGCCCAACCTGTTCTCCAGAACCTCGAGCTCACCCCTTACTAAGCAATTTATTATTTTATCACGGTCCAAGTTGGGTGTCAATTGTTTTTCACCTACCAGGGAGTAGATTTTCTTAGTGGATACCGCAACCCCCGGATAGACCACCACAAACTTAAACTTGGGAAGGTCAATAGGCTGGATCTTTTCTCCTCTACCAGTGCCCACAGCAGAACCACCGTACAAAAAGAATACCGCATCGGATGAGACCGCAGAGGCTATAGCTTTTAGCTCTTCAAAGCTCAGGGGCTCGCCCAAGAGTTTGTTGACGCCCATTAAAACGGTTGCCACATTAGATGAACCGCCACCCAAGCCTCCGCCTATCGGGATAACCTTCTCTATGTAAACCTGTACCTCCAAGTCGGTGCCTAGGGCTCTTTCCATGAGCCTTAGGGCTTTATAAACCAAATTTTCCTCTTGGGGTATGCCTTTGGAGGTTTCCACCCGCAGTGGACCTTTTTCTAAAATCTCTATCCTGTCAAAGAGGCTTATAGCCTGAAAGATGGTAAAAATCTCATGGTAGTTATCTTGGCGCTTTCCTAAAAGCCAAAGTCCCAAGTTCAACTTGGCAGGGGACAGAAGCTCCATGACTCAGTGTTCCGATTTGATTTTGTAGTAAAAGATAAGCACCGCGATAACCGCAGATACTGCCAAACCAAAGAGGAGAGTATCCACCGGGTTTTTCCACTCTACAAATTTCTTTGTAAAGGTGATGGCAAGGATAAGCACAATCACGCTGGCGAGCTTGGACTTTAACTGGTCTATGTTTTCTATCTTTAGCCACTCGGGCACTTGAAGCTTTCCCACGAAAAGTTCATAGAGCCCTACCGCAAAGATGTACAGAACCACAGAAAGGAGGTGAATGTCCATAACCGATATAAACTTGGTGGCAAGGATGGTGCTGTCTCTGGCTATTTCGTCAGTAAATGCCTTGTATAGGGTCTCAAGCAAGATATAAATGCCGTAAAAACTCAAAAAGACTGCGCCCACAAACAAACTAAGGGACGGTAAGAGGGCTATTGCCTTACCGCTCTCCAAGATTCTTTTCCACATAACCGAGCTCCTCCAGGTCCTTTATAAAGCTCCTTCTGAACTCTTCCCGTAGCTTGTGGGACCAAAAGGATATTTTAAGGCTGTTTCCTTCTATCCTTGCCCAAACTTTACGGTGAATGGTGTAGAAGGCTAAGATCAGTCCCAAAACCAAAAGTATAGAACCTCCCCAGATCAAAGGGGTACCAGGGCTGTAGGAAACCTGCAGGCCACTAAAAAATTGAGGTCTAAAGTCCTCTAAGAAGAATATGTAAGGAAAGTCAGCGAGCTCCTTAAGTTGAAAGAAGGCAAAGACGGTAAGCTCAGGAGAGTAAATAACTGGCACATCGTAGGACTTTCCATCCTTTAGCACCTTTATCATCAGGGCAGGCTTTAGCTGCTGTGTGTCCTCTGGGTTTTCTAAGTTCAACACAGACCTGTCAATGGAAAGGAGCATGTCTTTGAACTCTGCCACCTGCCCAGCCCTGAGCTCCACCGTTCCCAAAAGCGCCCTTTGAGGGTCTTCCGGAAGGGTCCTTCTGTCAAAGACAGAGAGCTTGACATAGCCCGCACTGCCAGTTAGCCCGTAGCTAGCTTGGAATATTCTGTAGGTTCCGTACTCAAAGGGGTCGTTTACAGCCACTGTTCCTTTGGCGACCACTCTGCCGTTCTCTATGATCTCTATTTCACTTTCAAAGCTTGCAATGGCATCCTTTACCTTTGGGTCCCCTCTAAACTCTTTACCCTTTCTCTTTGCCTCCTCTTCGTAGGAAACTATGTGAAAGGCGTTCACCTTAATTTGAAAGGGAAGCTTATAGACCTTATCCTGGCTAAGGCTTGTCATTCTGTCTTCTCTTGCACCCTCTGGCACAATGACCATGCCCCTCTTTCCAAAGAGTCCGTCTATTAGTCCCCCTGCCATTATCACAAGGAGGGCTATATGGACCACATAAACCCCAAGCCGGGAGTACTTACCCTTTTCTCCGTAAAGGTAAATCCTGTTTCCTTCTTCCTCCGCATAGACCTTAAAACCCTTTGACTGGAGAAATCTTATGACCTTTTCCTTGTCCGGGTTCGTCTTGACCTCTATGGGTTTTAGGTGTTTTTCTAAGTGCTCGTCCAATTTTTGAAACCTCTCCTTTGAGAAGGTATGCTTCCAAACACTAGGCAGTCTCTTGTAAGAGCAGAGGATCAGGTTTAGGGCAAGCAGAGCAACAAACAGTATGTAATACCACGAGTGGAAAACATCGTTTAGCCATAGTTTCCAGAACCACTCCGCCTTCTCCGGACCGTACTTATTCACATAAAACTCAAAGGGTCTGTTCTGTTCTATGTAGGTGGAACCCAGCATGGAGAGGATGCCTATGGCGATCATCAAAAATATGGCAAGCTTTAGACTGGCAAAAAACTCAAAGAGAAAGACCGGAAGGCTGTTGAACTTTTTGTAGTCTCGGTAGAGTGCCCTCAGGCTATCCCAGAGAAACTTCAAAAAGGACACTGCAAACAGAAGGCCCGAGACAAACAAGAGGGCAAAATAATAAATTCCAACCTGCTTGAGATGAAATAACCCTGCAATAACTACACCGACAAAAAATACTGAGGAGAGGATCAGAAAGGCATAACCTTTAAACATTTTCAAGAGCCTTATAGTAATCTACTACCTCTCTCCTTATCCTGTCAAGGAGGGTCTTAGATTTTATCTCCACCACCGGGTAGTCCTTGCCACCTTGATTTATGGCCGGCAGTTGGATAAAGAGTCCGCCGTTTTTTGCCTCAAAGAGCTTTATACCCCTTATTATTATCTCGTCTACCTTAACATCCGCATATCCCAAAAGGCGGGGCCTTTTGGCGCTTACTTCAAAGGGGTAAAACTTCAGAAGCTCAACCTCCGGCATCCTGTCGTTGGAGTTTGGCGTATCTTTCAAGGGCTAACCTCCTCCTAAGACCGTTTACCCTGTCTATAAAGGTAACGCCATCCAAATGGTCCAGTTCGTGCTGGAATACTATAGCAGGAAATCCCTCCAACTCATACTCCTTTATCTCTCCCTTTAGGTCCATTGCCCTGAACCTTACCTTTTGGTATCTCTCCACCTCCACCGTAAGACCGGGGAAAGATAGGCAACCCTCCCTGTATCTTATGCTACCCTGTCCTTCTAAGAGCTCAGGGTTTATGAGCACCAACTTTATAGGAGGAGACTCCTTTTTTGGGGAGGTATCTATGACCATTATGCGGAGGGGTTCTCCTATCTGATTTGCCGCCAAGCCTACACCCTCTGCATGATACATAGTTTCAAGCATGTCCTCTACAAGCTTTACTATATCCCTGTCTATAACATCCACCTTTAGGGTGGGGGTTTTCAAAATAGGGTCTGGAAATCGAACAATCTTCCTTACAGCCATAGTGTGAATAATTTAAACCATACTGTGTTAAAATACATCCCTAAATGTGCGGTATAGTTGGATACACAGGCAAAAGGAGGGCAGTCTTTATACTTTTGGAAGCCTTGGAACGCCTTGAATACAGAGGCTACGACTCCTCTGGCGTTGCCCTTCTGGAAGGTGGTCAGATCTTCGTGGATAAGAAGGTAGGTAAGATAAGGGAACTAATAAAGAGCCTTTGGGGAAAGGAGCTCAACGCCACCACTGGAATAGGGCATACCCGATGGGCTACCCATGGGGACGTATGCGAGCTAAACGCCCACCCTCACACCGATGATCAGGAACGTTTTGCCTTGGTACATAACGGCATTATAGAAAACTACCGAGAGCTAAAGGAATATCTCATCTCAAGGGGCGTAAAGTACGTTTCCGAGACGGACACCGAAGCCATAGTGCATTTGATTTCCCTTAACTACGAGGGAGACCTCCTAAAGGCTGTGCTGAAGGTCCTACCTATGCTAAAGGGGGCGTATGCCTTTGCGGTAATCGGTTCCATGGAACCTAACCGCATAGTAGGTGTAAGGTATGGAAGTCCTCTGGTGGTGGGGCTGGGAGAAGGTGAAAACTTTCTTGCTTCGGACATTCCAGCTTTGCTTCCCTTTACCAAGAAGGTTATACCTTTGGAGGATGGAGAAATAGCAGACATTACTCCGGATGGTGTTAGCATCTATGACTTTGAGGGCAACCTAAAGGTAAAGG
>JAJHRQ010000029.1 GCA_020833645.1 Thermocrinis sp. | reverse complement strand
ATTGGAACATTAAGGTAAAGTTGCACAAAAGCTTTTCTGAATGGCTCATTGATAAAGAATACAAGCCAGAATATGGTGCAAGGAGTATAAAGAGAGCCCTTCAAAGACATGTAGAAGACTTGCTTGCGGAGGAACTCCTAAAGGGTAGCCTTAAGGATGTGGACGTGGTGGAAATAAGGGTAAAGGATGACAAGCCTTACATAAAGCCCATCAAGAAGAAGGAAAAGTTGGAGGCGGTTTTTAGTAAAGAGAGTGAGTGAGGTTTTTGAGGGGGAAAACTTTTGAAATTCCCCCTCTACTGCTCACTCCTATTAACTTGTCTGCAAAGCTTGCCAGAACCTCCCTTAGCGTAACCACTATAAACTGGGCAGTCTGGGACCTTTCCTTTATGAGTTCTCCTACAATCCTTGCGTTTGCCTCGTCCAAGTGGGCATCCACCTCATCAAAGTAGTAAAAGATGGAGGGCTTATAATCCTGCAGGGCAAAGATCAAAGACAGGGCACCCAAGGTCTTTTCACCGCCTGAGATTGCTTCCAAATACTGCACCTCTTTGCCCCTTGGTTTTACCACCAAATTTATGCCTCCTTCAAAGGGATTATCTTCCTTTTCCAACTGCATAAACGCCTTCCCTCCGGGAGACAATCTGGCAAAGATCTTGGAAAAGCTTCTGTTTATCTGCTCGTAAGCCTTGAGGAAAGCCTTTAGCTTTTTACTTTCAATCTCCTCCAGGAGCTCTTTTATTGCCCTTCTCTCCTCCAAAAGCTTTTTGTCCCTCTCCACATACTCTGCATGTCTATTTTTGAGCCCTTGGTAGTCCTCCTCCGCCTTGAAGTTTATGTTGCCCAAAAGGCTAATCTCCCTTTCCACCTTTGAAAGCTCATCCTTTAGCTTGCTGTAGCCCTCTGGCACCAAACCTAGCGGTTCTTCTTGTCCAAGTTCTTTTAATTTTTCAAGGAGTTGGTCTTGCCTGTCTGTTAGCTTAGAAAGTTCCCTTTCTATCTCTATCCTTTCCTCGGTCTTAAGGTCTATGGACATTCTTTTTTGCCCAAGGAGGGAGGTTATTTCTCTGAGTTGGTTTTCCAGTTGATCTACCTTTTTGTAAAGCTCATAAGCCTGAAGGTTTATATCTTTTAGTTCCTGTTCTATCTTTTCCTTCTCTTGACTTAGCTCTATTATCCTCTTTTGGGCGTTTTCTATGTGTTGTGTTAGGTCTTCAACCCTTGCTTTCCTTTGGTTTATCTCTTGAAGAAGGTTTTGCCTTTGTTGGGCAATTTCTTGTTCCTTTAGCTTCAGGGAAAATAGCTCTTCTTTTTTTCTTTCCAAGAATTTTCTGCGTTTTTCTGCCTTTTCTCTTAGGGCTTCCAAGCCAGATTCTTTGGCTATCTTCAAAAGGGAAGAGTATCTGAACCTTAGGTTTTCCAACTTTTCCTCTTGGTAAGAGAGCTCCTCTTCCAATTCCCTTTTTCTTTTTTGGGCCTTTTCCTTTTCCTCCGCCAAGGTCTTTAAATACTCCTTACCCTGTTGCAGTCTCTGTTCCAAGCTCTTTATCCTTTCAAAACCTTCCTTATGTTTTTGTTCCAACTCCTTTAGCCTTCTTTCAAGGATCTTTACCACTCCCTCCTTTTCTACCAGTTCATCCCTCAAGCTTTTGACTAAGGCTTCCTTTTCTAAAATACTCTCCTTTAACCTCTCTAAAACCTCCTCCAACTGCTTGGTCTTTTCCTCGTAAAAACTTTTACCTAAGCTTGCCCTTGATTCCCAGTGTCCTCCGCTTATCACACCCGTCTTTTCAAAGAGCTCTCCATCCAGGCTAACCATCCGGTAGTTTCCTATGCCCAGCGCCTTTGCACTGTCAAAGTTCTCCACCACCAACGTATCTCCAAAAACAAACCTTATTGCCTTTTCAAACTTTTTATCGTATTCCACCAGATTTACCGCAAAGTCAATAACCACCGCACCACGGGTTCTTGGAAAGGGTGGCAAGGGTTGGTCCTTTATTCTGTTAAGTGGTATAAAGCTCATTCTACCGCCCTTGATTTCCTTTAATCTTTGGATGCATCTTTTTGCAACCTCTTCATCTTCTACCACCACAAAGGAGAGCCTTTGCCCACCAGCTGCTTCTACAGCTTTCAGGTATTCATAGTCTTTAACCTTTATTAAGTCCGCTACCCTTCCGTAAACGCCCTCTATGTCTTCAAAGGGAAGATAGTCCTGCTCTGCAGACCTGAGCTTTTCTCTGAGTACCGCCAGCTCCTGCAGAATATCCTCCCTCTCTGCCCTAAGCTTTCTCAGTTGGTTTTCCACTTCTTCCAGCTTAGCCCTAAGCCTTTTTTGGGCAAACTCCTCTTCTCTTAGCATTTTTTGATAATTCTCTTTACTCAAAACATCCTCCCCAAGACTGCCTTTAACCCTTTCTAACTCCTCTTCCAAATTTTTCAGCTCTTCCCTTACCCTCTCTTCCTTTAACTCTAACTCTTTTATTTTTAGCTCCAAGGTGGATGCTTCTTTTTTCTTTTCCTCAATGGTCTTTGAAAGGGCACGCATCTTTTCTTCCGTTTGATGCATCTCCTCAAAGGCACTCTGCATTTCCCTTTCCTTTTCCTTTAGTTCCTGGTTTACTACATCAAACTCTTCCTGAAGTCTTTGAACCTCTTCCTCCTTTTGACGGATAACCTCCTTGAGTTCTTCTTCCTCTTGGGATAAAACTTCCAAGTCTCTTTCCAAGTGTGCTATCCTCTTTCTTGCGTTCTCTACCTCCTCCTGCATTTTTTCAATCTCTTTGTATTTACCCTCTGTTTCCTTTTGGATGAGGTCTAACCTTTCGCTCAACCTTCCCATTTTTTCTTTGAAGGGAAGTATGGCAGTCCTCAGGGAGGAAAGCTCATTCTCTATAGCGGAGGCTTCCTCTTGGAGTTTTTGGGCTTGTGCCTTTAGTTGCCTTATTTCCTCCTCCAAACCCATAAGCCTTTGTTCTGTGGAAGTTTTCTCTTCAAGGACCTTTAAAAGCTCCTTTGAAAACAGCTTTACTTCTAAGTCCCTTTTTCTTTGGGAGAGTTCTCTGTATAGCTTTATCCTTTCCACTTCTTTGGCGAGCTTTTCCATCTGCACTTCCATTTCATCTATAAGAAGCTTTAGCTCCCTGTGCTTCAGCTCCACCTCTCCGAGTTGAACCAGAGCCTTTTGCTTTCTCTCTTCGTATTCTCCTATGCCCGCCACCTCTTCAATGAGCTTTCTTCTCTCTACGGGTGTCATCTTCAGAAACCTCATGATGTCCCCCTGAGGGACCACATTGTAGCCGTTTTCATATATGCCCGCCTTTAACAGAAAGTCAGAAAGTTCTTTTTCTTTGACCACCTTTCCATTGATCCTAAAAACACTTCTACCGTCTCTGTAAACTTTGCGGGAGATTACTACATTCTCCTCTGGTACAGGAAAGGCACCAAAATTTTTAAAATGCACTTCCACGTAGGCATAATCTGCTTTCTCTCCGTCCTTGCTGAAGATAAGATAGGAAAGGTTTTTTGCTCTGAGGGCTTTGGAGGTGGCTATTCCCAAGGCAAAAGATATGGCGTCTCCTATGTTGGATTTGCCAGCACCGTTGGGACCTACTACCGCAATAAAGCCCTCCCCTAAGGGAATTTCTATCCTCTGCTTTCCGTAGGACTTAAACCCCTCAATGACTAATTTTTCTATGTAACCCTTCACCTTAGTGAGTATAATTATAAAGTCTTGGAAGGTGAAAATATTCTTATAGACTGGAAGGAGAGGTTAGAGAAAAAACTACAGGAATTTCTTGAAGGCATCGAACCACCAATTTTACAATCCGCTATGGCATATTATCCCCTTCAGGGAGGCAAAAGATTAAGACCACTCATTGTGTGTGCGGTGGCTGTGGCCCTTGGTGGAGACCTTGAGGATGCTATAACCGTTGGCTGTTCTGTTGAATTTATTCATAACTACTCGCTGATACACGATGATATGCCCCCTTTGGACAACGACCAATACAGAAGAGGAAAGCCCACATGCCATGTGGTCTTTGGAGAGGATTTGGCGCTCCTTGCGGGCGATGCCCTGCTAACCTTAGCCTTTGAGGTGCTCTCTGATAAAGATAACTTTAGAACCTTAGAGGCAGACAGGCTTCTTTTGATGATAAAGCTTCTTAGCGAGAAGGCGGGTGCCAAGGGTATGGTGGGTGGGCAGGTGATGGATGTTAGAAAATTGGGAGAACTTGAACATATAAGCCTTAAAAAGACTGCAGAGCTTTTTTCCGCCTGTTTTATGTTGGGAGGTCTGGTCGCAAAGAGGGATGAGCTTGTCAATGATTTGGAAAGAGTAGGTATGAACTTTGGGCTTCTCTTTCAGATGTGCGATGACTACAAGGATAAGGACGGCTTTTACCAAAAGTTTGGTGAAGGATTAAAGGACCTGATAGAAGCAAAAGGGCGAGAGGTGGCGTCTCAACTTGAAGCCTTGGGCTTGCTTACTGCACAGATGCAAGCCATTTTAAAGAGTTTCCTATGAAACCCGCCCGTATCTTTTTGGTAGGTTTTATGTGCAGTGGAAAAAGCACAGTAGGAAAGCTGTTGGCGGACAAGCTTGGTTATACCTTTTGGGACATAGACCAAGTTATAGAGGAGAGGGAGGGCAAAAGCATAGAGGAGATATTTAAAAGCAAAGGGGAGGAGTACTTCAGAAGCCTTGAAAGAAAGGTGTTAGAGGAGTTTTTGGAAAAAGAGAGGATTGTGGTTAGCACAGGAGGAGGGCTTGGTGCGAACCCTACCGCTATGGAAAAAATGAAGTCTGCAGGCTTGGTAGTATGGCTGGATTTAGACTTTGAAACCTTTTTGCAAAGGTGTGCCCACCAAGAGGGTAGACCTCTTTTGAAGAGGGGGTTGGATTACCTAAGGGCCTTAATGGAGGAGAGGGAAAAGGTTTACAGGCTGGCACATATTAGACTGAAAGCGGACAAACCGCCCGATGCTCTGGTAGAAGAGCTTTTATCTCAGCTTTAGGGTTGCCACCGCCAAGACGCTAAGTAGGATGGAGACGATCCAGAGCCTAACAACTATTTTGGGTTCTGGAATGCCCGAAAGCTCCAAATGGTGGTGGAAGGGTGCCATCTTGAAGAGTCTTTTTCCCTTTGTAAGTTTGAAGTACGCCACCTGAAGGATCACGCTCAGGGTTTCAAAAACAAAGATCCCTCCCGCTATAGGCAGAATGAGTTCTGCCTTTGCTACGAGGGCTATTACCCCAATCCCCGCGCCAAGGGCTAAGGCACCCACATCCCCCATGAATAGCTGGGCTGGATAGGCGTTGAACCATAAAAAGCCAAGTCCAGCACCCACTATGGCAAAGCAAAGAACCGTGAGGTCTCCCGCATAGGGCACATAGGGAATGTTTAAATACTTGGCAATGTTTGCGTGTCCTACTGCGTAGGCTATTACACCCAGGGATGCGGCGGTGGTCATAACAGGTCCAACTGCAAGCCCATCAAGCCCATCGGTGAGATTTACCGCGTTAGATGTGGCTACAATCACCAAAACCGCAAAGGGTATATAAAAAAGCCCCAAATCTATCTGAAGGTTTTTAAAGAGAGGAAAGTAAAGCTTTGTGCCCACCTCTGTAAATTTATAGAGGGCAAAGGCTGTAAGGGATGCCACAAGCACCTGGGCAGAGAACTTAGTCTTTGCGGATATACCCTTTTTGTTCTTTAGCTTGGTGTAATCGTCCCAAAGACCTATGAGCCCAAAACCGAGAATACAAAAGGAGATCACCCAAAAGTAGGCAAGGTCCAGCCTCATGAGAAGGAGGGAGGACAGAAGTACGGATATAAGTATCACCAATCCGCCCATGTTGGGCACCAGTTTTTTGACGGTGTGTCCCTCCGGTGTGTATTCCCGCACATAGCCCTTAAAAAGTCTTTGAAGGGCTTTTAGCTTCTTTAGGAAAATGGGCGTTAGCAATAGGGTTAGAAAGAAGGCAAGCATTATAGCCAAAAAGGACCGGAAAGTTATGTATTTGAAAACGTTAAAGCCAAAGAAGAAGTCCTTTAGATAGAGGGAGAGATGGTATAGCATGTCAGCACCTGTTTTTACTAAAAAGTCTATCCAGTATTATGGCGCAGGCGTTTCTTACCGAAAGGTGGTTCCAATCTCCTGCACCATAAATAGGCTCCAGTATGTAGTCAAAGGTGTTCATAAGGTCTGGGGGAATGCCATAACCTGTACCAAAGAGGATTAAAAAGTCATCCTGTCTTTTTTCTATCTCCCTTTTTAAAAACTCATAGCTTACGGTGTTTGGATAGGTTCTTGCGTCCGTACCCACAAGCTTTGGCTTTCTTCCTCTCCTGTTTTGTATATCCTCTATAACTTCCTCCAAGTTGTAAGCGAGCCTAACAAGCTTAACCGTTTCTGCCCTTGTGGGATTGGTCTTTAGGCCCTCTTCAGAAGACCAATACTCTATCTGTTTTTTTATCACAGCCCTTTGGGCATCTACCGGCTGGACTATGTAAAAGGTGTTTATCTCATAAGCCCTGGCTGGTCTTGCTATATCGTGCAGGTCCATGGTGGTAAAGGAAGTTATTATGGTTTTTCCCTCTCTATCCATAGCAGGAAAGTGTAGCAGTGCAATGAACACATTGTGATTGAGCATTTAATTTATTTTAACCGCCTCTTTTTAGCTTGGTATCACCACAAAAGCCAAAAGCACCCAGAGGCTGTTCTAAAAATACAACTCTATTGACACACAAGAGTTTTAAAGTTAAAATCTAAGCTTGATGTTTGTTAGCCTTCAATTCAAGCTTGAACTGAAAAAGGAAGCCAAACAAAAACTCATAAAGCTTATGCGTAAGCAATCCTCCGCTATCCGTGTGGCATACAATATGCTAAAGGAGTTGGAAAAAGAGAAAGCAAAAAACCCACACGCCCAAATATACCAAAGACTGAGACAGCTATTTCCTGAATTACCAACTAAATACATTGACTCAGCCATTTACAAGGCTAAGCAGTATCCTACCGATAAACCAGTGGTATTTGGAGGCAAAAGACTTTTTGAAAAGCTTTGTAAAAATCATCTATAAGCATTGGGTCAAAGGCAGACAAAGGAAACAGACTAATGAGATTTGAAGACCTAAAAGGACAGATTTACCTTAGAATTACCACAGGAAACAGAGAGTTTGTCTACGCAAAAGTGTTAAGAGAGCCAAGCAACAGCAAAGACAAGTGGCTCACTTTTATGGCTATGCTTTTAGAAAGTTGGCAAACAAAAAGCTACTTTGCCTACATAGTGGAGTTAAAACTAAGAGATGGAGAAGTTTATGGAAGTGTATCCTTTGAAATCCCAACGCCTGAAGTGAAATACACCAAAGAGAACGGAGTAATAGCAATAGACACTAATGCATCACCTATCCACTTAGCCATAGCGGAAGTCTCAAAAACTGGAGAACTACTAAGCTATCAGACCATTAGCCTACATCACCTTTTAGGACTTTCCCGAAACAGCAAAGATCACCAAGAGTGGATATTGGCACATCAGATAGTGGATTTTGCCATTCAGAAAGGTAAAGCTGTAGCAGTGGAGAATCTTAAAAAACTCAAAAAAGGAGTGCGTAGGGATGGAAAAGCTACACTAAGAAAAAGACTTCATCAGTGGAACGTCAAAAAGTTTTTGCAAAAGCTAAAAAGGGTAGCAATGTT
>JAJHRQ010000051.1 GCA_020833645.1 Thermocrinis sp. | reverse complement strand
TCAAGGGACACCTCAGAGAGCACCTCACCCACACCCTTCACAACCGCCACCATGTTTTCAAGCCTCACCCCAAACTTGCCCGGTAGGTATATACCCGGCTCAATGGTAAAGACCATCCCCTCCTCTACGGGTTCCTCAGAACCCTTTCCCTTGTAATAGAGCCTTGGGTGTTCGTGAATTTCTGTACCCACACCGTGCCCCGTGCTGTGGGTAAAGTATTTGCCAAAGCCCTTCTTTTTTATGTACTCCCTTGCGGTCCTGTCTATTTCACCTATGGGAGTTCCCACCTTCACCTTCTCCAAGGCAAAGAGGTGGGCATCTTTGACCACTTGATAGACTTTTTTAAATTCATCGTCCGCCTTTCCCAAGTAGATAGTTCTGGTAAAATCTGTGCAGTAGTCCTTGTATAGAATACCCATATCTATCAGCAGAGGTCCTTTTTGTTCTATCCTTCTCTGGGAAGTTTCCCAGTGAGGAACCGCAGAACCCTCTGCAAAGGCAACTATGGCAGGAAAACTCTCACCCATTGCACCCATCTCAAAGGCCCTTCTAACTATAAAAGCCCTCAGGTCCAGCTCCGTCATCCCCGGCTTTACAAACTCAAGCAGTTCCCTGTAAATTTGGTCCGCCTTCAAAACTCCCTCTTTCATTATCTTTATTTCCTCAGGACTTTTTATAGCCCTCAGTTTTCCAAGAAAGTTGCCAAAGCCCACCCATTGGACGTCCCTTGAGCGTAGAGATTTTCTAAAGGCACAGCTTACCCTGTCCTCCTCGTACCCTACCCTTTTTATTCCCAGCTTTTTTATAGTTTGCTTTATAGTCCTATGCATGGAAGATTTTACCAAAACCACCTGCCATCCCTCCCTCAAAGTTCCCTTTGCCCTCTCGTAATATCGTGCATCTGTAAAAAGGTAAAAGCCCTCCTTAGTGGCAAGCACGTAGGCGTTGGAGGACCTAAAACCAGAAAGATAAAGCACGTTTGCCTGAGAGCTAAAAAGGAATCCTTCCAAACCCTTTTCCTCAAGCAATTCTATAACCTTCCTTTCCCTCATAGCATTCTCCTGTACTTGCATACAGTCCTACGGGAAAGCTCTATGCCCTTTTCCTTCAAAAGCTCCGCCATTTTGGCATCGCTGAGCTTACCGTGTTTTTGAAGGATCTCTTTCATTGCCCTAAGGACCTGCTCCCTGCTGTAGCCCCCCTTGGACCTCCTTTGAAAGAAGAACCTAAGAGGATAGATCCCGGCGGGTGTTTTTACGTATTTGTTGGAAACAAGTCTGCTTATAACAGAGACGCTAACCCCAAGCTTTTGTGCAACCTCTGTTAGCTCCAAAGCCTTAAGAGGACCAACCCCCAACAGAAAGTCCTCCTGCCTTTCTACCATCAGGTTTATGCACCCTCTCAAAAGATTTCTCCTTAAGTCCAGCAGTTTTTTCCACCGGAGGGCTCTCTCCTTCTCTTCCCTTTCTCCCTCTTGGACCTCAAAGTCTATAAAATCCTCCATCAAAAGCACCAACCAACCGTCCTGATCCCTCTCAAGGATCACATCCACACTGCCCACCTTGTAAGGGCTCTGCTCTCCTTCAAAGGGTGTTAGCCTCAGCCGAGTAGCAATGTCCTTTACCCTTTGATCTCCCGCACCTGTCTTTAAAAACTCCAACACCTTCTGACAGAGCTCTGGCTCCTCTGGATAAAGCTCCCTCAGTTGGACGCAGAAGAATTCTTCATAGCTCTTAGAAGCGATTCCCACAGGCTCAAGCTCGGTCATTATAAACTCCCTAAGATCCTCTACGAATTCTTTGGAAGTTCCAAACTCTTTGGCTATCTGGGCTTCATCGCCCATAAAGAAGCCTCTATGGTCCAACTGATGGAGAATTGTCAAGGCAACTTCCAGTTCTTCCTCATCAAGCTCAACCTTTAGTTGATTCATTATGCTTTCCCATTGGCTTTGGCTAAAGGGTATCTCCCTTTGTGGCACCTCCTCAGAAAAGAAGAACCTGGGCTTTCTTCTGACAAAGTGCGTTATGCATCTATTCTTTTGGGCTTCTTCTTCCAACTGCTCTAAAAGGCTTTCGGTAGGCTTTTCCAAAAGACCCACAAAGGGACCGAGCACAACGCTTAGGTTTGGCTTGGTTTTGATGGTGGTTTTTAGTTTCATAGCTTTATAGATTAATGCCCAGCTCCTTTAAAAGCAAGCTTTTTAAAAGTTCCTGATCCAAGTTCCTGTGAAACTTACCACCCACTGCTACGGATATTTCTCCCGTCTCTTCAGAGACAATAACTGCTATGGCGTCAGATTCTTCCGATATTCCCAGTCCAGCCCTATGTCTTGTGCCATACTTTCTGGGAATTTCCGAGGACTTGGATAAGGGTAGCACGCAGGACGCATAGGCTATCCTATCTCCCCTTATTACCACCGCACCGTCGTGCAAAGGAGTAAGAGGGTCAAATATGGTGATAAGAAGCTCCACTGAGACTACTGCGTCAATGGTCACACAGCCCTCCAAAAGAGGTT
>JAJHRQ010000050.1 GCA_020833645.1 Thermocrinis sp. | reverse complement strand
TAGAGGAGGGGATGGTCTTTACCATTGAGCCGGGTATATACCTACCGGGCAAGTTTGGGGTGAGGCTTGAAAACATGGTGGCGGTTGTGAAGGGTGTGGGTGAGGTGCTCTCTGAGGTGTCCCTTGATTTGATTGAGTTATAATTTTATTTATATACGCGGGGTGGAGCAGCCTGGTAGCTCGTCGGGCTCATAACCCGAAGGTCGCGGGTTCAAATCCCGCCCCCGCAATATTTGACCACAAGAGGCACATATAAAAAACTCAAAACCATCCCAAACCCCACGCTGGCAAAGGCAAGGCTTGGATTAAGGTTATACCTTAGGGCAAGCACCGCAGAGAACACCATAGGTGGCATGGCAGACTCCAACAGGGAAACCTTGAAGGCAACGGGAGAGAGCTCCATAAACCTTCCCACCAAATAGACCGCAAGGACAGAAACAGAGACCTTTATGAGAATGGCAAGCAAAGATAAATTTAAGTGATCCCTTATACCACTAAGGTTTATACTGAGTCCGAGGGCAAAGAGGATTACTGGCAAAGTGGAGTGGTCAACAAAGTTTAAGGCTTTATCTAAGCTGGGATGCAAAGGAATTCCCCTAAGGGCAAAGCCAAAGACTAAGCCCAAGAAGGGAGGAAAAAGGAGAACTTCTTTTAAGTCTGGCTTTCCACTTGCGACCATAACTCCCAAAAAGGAAACCATCAAAAAAGAACCCAAATTGTCGTAAATGATGGCGATTTGCAGTCCTTCCTGTCCAAAGTAGCTAAAGGCATAAGGGTAGCCCAAAAAGGCAGTATTTCCAAAGGAGGAGACCAAAAGAAAGGTCCTCAGGTCTTTGTTAGAAAGTCTGTAAAGCCGGGCTATAATGTATGCCACCAACATACATAAAACTATTGAAGCCCAAGCTAAACCGGAGACTTTTATAACCTCCAACCCAAGCTTGATCTGGTGTCCTGCCTTAAAGGCAAGGATAGGAAGGGCAAAGTACATTACATAGTTTATAAGGACCTTCTCTTGTTCCTTTTGGAAAACGCCAAAGTGTTTTAGAAGTTTGCCACCGATTATGGGTAAGACCACCTCAAGCATTTAAAAAGATTTCCTGAAGTCTTTTTCTTGCTATGTCTGGTGCTCCAAGGTGTTTCCTGAGGGTGTTCTCTAAGGTCTTTATGGGTAGTAAATTCTGCGGTGACCTTGGGTCCTGAAAGGGTGCACTGGCAAACATAGGCAGGACACCCGCAGTTAAATCCGCAAGTTCTTTAACCTTTTCTTTTGGCAAATTGCCAAAGGCTTCTAACCTTGCCAAGGTGCCAATTCCCTCTCCCTCTGCCAATTTTACATACCAGGTGTATTTATCAAGCTTTGCCTTCTCCTCTATCTTTCTTTGGGAGTGCACCCTTATGAGAGGTGTGCGGTAGCCCTTTTTTAGGTTCTGAAGAAGGTGGGCATACTCTCTGCTTATAAAGAGCCTTTTTATGGTTTTTACAAAGCCCACGCAAGTGATACCCCTGTGCTCGCTGGTCAAAGTGCCGTCGCAAACTAACAGCTGAGGCTTTACTTTTTCCCAAACTTCCCTTGCGGTATCCACTTCCTCCCTTCTAAGTAGCCTTAATAATTCAAGGGATAGCTCTTTATCCTCTAAAAGTTTTTTAACCTCGTAGTCCAATACAGAGAAAGCGGACTCCTCTACATCGCCCTTTACCAGAAAGACCCTTCTGACCCTTTGCATGCGAAAGGAATGCTCTATAAGGTTTATGCTTTTTGGCTTGAGAATTATAGCGCCAGCAGACAGAGTGGCAAAGACTGCATCGTAAGATGAGTTTTTTGACTCGTCCCACACATAAGCACTGTGGTCTATGCGCCTTATTCCATCCACAAAGGCTATGGTAAACTCTTCTGGCACATACCCTTTGTATACATCCGTTGGGTCTTCTTCAAAGCCAGCAAACTGTTCTGATTCTTCGTATTCCAGATCTTCCATTTCGTTCATTTCCCACCGCTTTAAGCTTACTCTGTATCGCATCCTTCCATCAGAGAAACTCCAAAACCCTGTTTGCTACCTCTTCTGAATTTCTGATGCAGTCCGCCACAGAGACACCCCTCAGATAGTTTCCCGTCAAAAAGAGCCCTGGGTGTTCCTTTTCCAAGGTCTCCGCCAATTCGTAAAATTTGCCATAGCCCAAATTATACTGTGGGATGGCTTTTTTCCACTTGGTGATCTTCAGAATGTTTACATCTACACCCAAAATTTCCTTAAGTTCCTTCTCCACGGTAGCGCTTATTAGGTCATCGTCTTCTTCTACCACCTGTGGGTCTGTGGCACCGCCCAAGTAGATGGTTAAAAGGTTTCCTTTTCTTCCTTCAAAGATGTTAGAGGAGAAAAGCACGCCAAGGATCCTTTTGCCTTCCTTCCTTGGCACCAAAAAGCCAAAGCCGGGTGGGATGGAATTCCTTGTGTATGCATGAACAACAACCACAGGTGCATAGTATATGCTGTCAAACTCCTGGGCTGCGCTCCAAGAGAGTTCCCTCAGCAGGTATCCTGCGGAGGTTGCCGGTGCAGAAATCACCACCGCCCTCGCAGAAAACTTACCCTTTCTACTTTCTATCACAAAATGATCATCCTTTCTTCTGATCTTTAGCACCACGT
>JAJHRQ010000028.1 GCA_020833645.1 Thermocrinis sp. | reverse complement strand
AAATTCACAGATAAAGCTTTTCAACCGAGTAAGCAGGTGGAGGAAATGGATTACCTTACTTGCTTACCTTTATGGCTACGCTATAGGCTACAGCTTTTTCAGGAAGTCTCAAATATGGGGGTAATTTCTCACCCGACGTAAAAATAATTTTATATAAAATTTGCCTTATATGTCAAGAGGATGTGGGAGGCTGTTCTAAAAGTACTTAGAGATGGTAGATAGATAATCTTAGATTTTGTGCGAACAAGGTTGAGTTAAAATTCATTATAGCGGTGTGTGGTAGAGGTTGACAGTGCTATGATTGAAGCGAGGCGAGATGTATGAGACTTATTATCTTTCTTATTTTAGGAACTTTTTTGTCTTTTCTACCCAACTTAGATACCTATCAGTTTAGAAACGAAGAATCTTTGAGAACTACGATAGCTTACGAAATGTTTAAAAGTTCTAATTATGCACAACCTTATCTTTTGGGAGAGCCCTATTACAATAAGCCTCCTCTATTTAATTGGCTTATAGTACTATACTCGCAGTTTTTAGGATGGAGCGAGATCACTGGTAGGGCTGTAAGTCTTACTTTTCTTGTGCTATGTTCTCTTCTTTTGGTGATTTTTACTCAGTATCTCTTTAAAAACTTAAAGCTATCACTTCTTTCAGCGCTTGTCTTTATAACCTTTGGAAATGTCCTTTTCTTTTATGGATATCTTGCGGAGATAGATACGACCTTTACCTTTTTTGTCTTTTCCCTTATGGTGTGCGCCTATATGTGGTCCGAAAAAGGTAGCATATTTTGGGTTTTGGCCAGTGGCTTTTTGACGGGTTTGGGTGCACTTACAAAAGGCTTACCTTCTTATGCCTTTTACGGATTTACTCTGTTAGCTTTAGGTCTGTATAAAAAGGATTTTGGCATGATTTTTAGCAAAAAAGCTATACTTTCTCACTTAGTAAGTCTTCTTTTGCCAACTTTTTGGATCTTAAACACTCATGATCTAGCTCTTTACCTAAAAACACTCTTTTACGAAAGCTTTAGTAGGGTAACAGATGGTAACTTTTCAAGATGGCGTCATATGATCACCTTTCCTTTACTTACATTCAAAGATACACTTCCTAACAGCTTACTCTTTCTCATTGCTATATACTTTCTTTTAAAACACAACAAATTGGATTTTCCTCATCCGCTGAGAAAGCTGTTTCTTATATTTTTCGTAAATTATCTACCCTATCTTATCTCCAACTCTGCTGGCAGATACATTTTGCCCCTTTATCCATTGCTTGCCATAGTGTTTTCTTATTACATTAGTCGTGCGTTGGAAAATGCCAACTACAAGAAGATCTTTTATACAACCATAGGACTTGCTCTAATTTTTAGGGTCCTCTACGGCTTTTTCTTTTTCCCGTACTATAACGAAAGGGAAAGCTCCAGAAAGGTTATTGCTACCAAGATAATACGTGTTATTGATCTGAGGAAACCCATCCAGTGTGAGTGTCAGCACGAACTAACTGTATGTTTGTACATAGGTCTTGCTAAAGGTGAGCCCCTCAAAAGAAACATCCCTAATGCGGTTTATTCCATAACCTGTACAGAAGAAACAAAAGGCGAAATCCTTCTACGCTTTAACGTAAACAGGTCTTACTACATAAATTTAGTGAAATTTCCCTCTTACTAGCAGAAGGTGGAGTAGTTCACAACATGAGTGTAATTAAACTTCCTGCTCCTGTAAAGCAACCACCAAAAGGCTTATTATTCTGTTCCCCTCCATTTTATCAATAACAAACTTGTACCCACCATACTCAAACTCATCTCCTTCCTCGGGCACCTTGGATAAATGCTTCATGGCAAAGCCTCCTATGGTATCGTATTCGTAGTCCTCGGGCAGTTCAAAGCCAAGCTTTTTTGAAAGGTTTTCCACAGGTACCCAACCGTAGGTTTTGTAAACGTTCTTCCCCACCTGTAGAACATCCTCCTCCCAGCTTTCAGGAAAGCTTTCAAAAAGAAACCTGAGGATGTTTCCAAGGGTTATAAGACCAGTTAATTGACCATGTTCATCCACCACCACCGCTATCTGGGAATTGCTCCTTCGCATCTCCATTAGCAGGTTTTTCAGAGACATTACCTCTGGAACAATCAGAATATCCCTTTTAAACTCTTTCAAGGACCTTTGAGCATTTTCGCTAAAGGGCACGATGTCTTTTACAAAGAGTACACCTGTTATGTTATCGGGCTCCTTTGAATAAAGAGGTATCTTACTGTGCTTCCTCTTTAAAATTTCCGGATATACTTCTCCCACTTTGCTGTCCTCCTCCAATATAAACAGGTCTGGTCTTGGTGTCATTATCTCTTTGACCGTTGTTTCCCTTATTGAAAGGGCTTTTTCTACCATCTTCTTTTCCTCCTCGCCAAAGAAGCCCTTGCCGTAGCCAAGGTCAAAAACCTCCCAAAATACCTCCTCCGGCTTTTTGTTCCCTTCATCCAATGACATGAAAGCGTCCACCAATTTTTTGAACAAAAATCTGATGGGTGTAAGAAGCGTATGGACAATGTAAAAAGGCAGTGCGTAAATGAAGGATAGAACAGTGGCAAAGGGGAAGACTATATTTTTAGGAATAACCTCTCCAAAGAGAAAGATCAGCGTGCTTAGAATAGGGGCAGATATAGTGGCACCCTTTTCCCCAAAGTGGGAAATAAAAAGCTTGGTGCCGTAGGCGGAGATCAGCACATTGACGATCTCGTTGCCAACAAGGATAGAAACTAAAATCTCCTTTGGCTTTGCCAATAGCTTATTAACTAAGCTATAAAACCTTCTTTGGGAGTATTTTCTTAGTAAAAATCTGTTGGTGCCAAAGAAAACTACCTCCGAGGAGCTAAAAAAGCCCGAAAGGAACAAAAGGAAAAGAAACAAAATTAGTTCAGTATATATTACAACTGACGAGCCTTCCATCTATGTAAACCTCCCTAAGTTGGGACAGGCACTCCTCCTTCCTCTCTTGACATAAATGATAAAAGGGACACACCGCCTCCGAATAAAAGGGTGTATCTGTGATTTCTGGGCTTTTTCTTTGAGAGGGATGCTCTGCGGGCACATTCTGGATCAGATACCTGGTGTACGGATGGAGGGGATTTTTCAAAACTTGCTCCTTTGTGCCCCACTCTAAGAGCCTTCCCCTGTAAAGAACAGCCACTCTATCCGCACAGTACTGCACCGACCTAACATCGTGGGTTATGAGTAAAACAGACACGCCCTTTGCCTTCATTTTTAAAAAAAGGTCAAGGATGTCCTTTCTAAGGCTTGCGTCCAGAGAAGCGGTGGGTTCATCTGCCACCAAAAGCTTGGGGTCCAATAGCATAGCCCTTGCTATGGCAACCCTCTGCTTTTGTCCCCCCGAGAGTTGAAGGGTTCTTCTTTCCAAAAATTCTTCTCCCAAGCCCGCCTCCTTTAGTGCAGACAGAATTTTCTCTTCCCTGTTTTTAACACCATGTACTCGCAAAGGCTCTTCAAGGATTTCCCTAACGGTCATCCTAGGGTTCAAAGAAGAGGAAGGGTCCTGAAAGACCGCAGAAACTAGCCTTGTATATTCCTTTCGGTAGCTCCATATGTCCTTACCTTCAAAGAGAACTCTTCCTTCAGTGGGCTTTTCTAACCGTAGGATTAGCTTGCCAAGGGTGGTCTTTCCGGAGCCCGATTCCCCCACCAAAGCCAAAAGCTCTCCCCTTTCCATCCGCAGGCTAACATTCTTCAAGGCGAAAAAACTCTTTGTTCTAAAAAGCCCCGCACTAACCTTGTATGCTTTGCTAACCTGTTCCAAGCTCAGAAGACTCATATGGTTCTTGAAAAGCGCATTTCCTTTTTCTTTGGTAAATACTGGTCAAAGGTCATAGCCACATTTCTAACAAGCAACCTGCCCATAGGCAAAACCCTTATAGCCCTGTCTTTGATTTCTACCAGTCCATCCCTTTCCATATCTTTTAGTTTCTCAAGTTCCTCTTCAAAGTGCTCTTCAAAGTTTATACCAAAAGCCTTCTCTATACGGTCAAAATCACACCTAAAGTTGCACATCAAATCCATGATGACCTCCCTTCTGAGAAGGTCCTCCTGCCCCAGCAAAAAGCCCCTCATGGTGGCAAAATCTCCACTATCCAAAGCCAAATAGTACTCCCTCAGTGTTTTGTAGTTTTGAAAGTACGCATCGTAGAACATTCCAATGGATGTGGCACCTATACCTATTAGGTCCACACCCTTTTTTGTAGTGTAGCCCTGAAAATTCCTCCAAAGGCTTCCTTCCCTCTGGGCTACTGCCAGCTCGTCCTCTGGCTTGGCAAAGTGGTCCATGCCAATGTAAAGATAGCCCGCCGATTGAAACATTTCAATGGTCATCTCAAGGATCGTTAGTTTGTCCTCCGGCGGAGGAAGTGTACTTGGGTCTATTCTTCTTTGAAGGGGCTTTAGCCAGGGTACATAGGCAAAGTTATAAACCGCAACCCGGTCTGGATCAAGCTCTATGGTTTTTTCTATGGTTCTTCTGAACTTCTCTGGTGTTTGATAGGGAAGTCCATATACTAGGTCTATGTTTATGCTTTTGAAGCCCAGGTCCCTCAGTTGTTTCATAACATCCCTCATTAGGGATTCTGGCTGGATACGGTTTATCGCCCTTTGAACCTCCTCATCTAAATCCTGCAGACCCATGCTGACCCTGTTAAACCCAAGCTGTCTTAGGGTTTCCAACTGCCCCTCAGACAGATATCTTGGGTCTATCTCTACGCTTATTTCCGCATCCTCATCCACAGAAAAGTTTTCCTTTATCTTTGAGAAAAGCTCTTCCATTTCCTCCACAGTAAGGAAGTTGGGAGTTCCACCGCCCCAGTGGATCTGCACCACCTTCCTTGACTTGTCTAAGTATCTACCCAAAAGTTCCATCTCTCTGTACAGGTAGTCCAAGTATCTTCTGCTCACATCCTTTCTGTGGGATATGATCACATTGCACCCACAGAACCAGCAAGCGCTCTCACAGAAGGGGATATGGATATACAAAGAAAGAGGTCTTTTGCCTTGATTACTCTCTAGTAGCTTTTTCTTGTAGTCTTCCTTTCCTACGCTTTCGGTGAACTCCGTGGCGGGAGGGTAGCTGGTGTATCTGGGACCCGGTTTGTCGTACTTCTCTATAAGACTCTTTTTGAAAATCGTTTTCATAGGTATTAATTTAATTCAAAGGTTGAAAATGTAATCTGCCTTTATCCAATGGGGAACCTCCCGATGAAGAATTTTTTAGACAGCCTTAAAAATGAGCTGTTTTGCTATCAAGAAGTTCATTGAGAGTTCCCCTTAGCTCTGGGTACAGCGGAAATTGCTCGCAGAGTTCAATAACCTGCTCTCTTACCTTTTCTATGGTACGTTCGTCCTCTATGTTTTTAATAACCTGAGAGATAAGCCTTGCTATAAGCCTCATTTCATCCTCTTTCATGCCTCTTGTGGTAAGGGCTGGTGTGCCGAGCCTTATACCGCTGGTCTTTGTGGGTGGGAGGGGGTCAAAGGGTACCGCGTTTTTATTTACGGTGATGTTAGCCCTTCCGAGGGCATCCTCCACCTGCTTACCCGTTAGCCCTGTGTTTCTCAGGTCCAAAAGGACTATGTGGCTATCTGTTCCGCCAGAGACCACCTTAAAGCCCTCTTTCTGCAGTTCTTCCGCCAAAGCCCTTGCGTTTTGAACTACTTGCCTTGCGTATGCTTTGAACTCTTCTGACATAGCTTCTTTGAAAGCTACCGCCTTTGCGGCGATCACGTGCATCAACGGTCCTCCCTGTGTACCCGGGAAAACAGCCCTATCAATATCTTTTGCGAACTCTGCCTTGCAGAGGATAAAACCACCCCTTGGACCTCTGAGGGTTTTGTGTGTAGTGGATGTAACAAAGTGGGCATAGGGCACAGGGTTAGGATAAACACCTCCCGCTATCAAGCCTGAGTAGTGGGCCATATCCACCATCAGGTAGGCTCCCACCTCGTCCGCTATCTCCCTCAGCTTTGCCCAGTCTATGACCCTTGGATAGGCAGAAGCCCCACCCACAATGAGCTTAGGCTTGTGCTCTCTTGCAAGCCTGTATATTTGGTCGTAGTCTATAAGTTCTGTCTCTGGGTTTAGCCCATAATAGAGGGCTCTGTAAATCTTCCCCGAAAAGTTGACCTTTGCGCCATGGGTTAGGTGCCCACCGTGTGCCAAGTCCATGCCAAGGATTGTGTCCCCCGGCTGAAGCACCGCCATATATACCGCCATGTTTGCTTGACTGCCTGAATGGGGTTGCACGTTGGCGTGCTCCGCACCATACAGGGCTTTTACCCTCTCTATGGCTAACTTTTCTGCCACATCCACCCACTCACAACCACCATAGTATCTTTTGCCTGGCAATCCTTCTGCATATTTGTTGGTAAGTACAGAACCTTGCACCTCCATAACCGCAAGGGAGGTAAAGTTCTCAGAGGCTATCATCTCAAGATGGTAGAACTGCCTCTCATACTCCTTGACCAAAACCTGGTAAATCTCTGGGTCTGTCTTCTTAAGATGTTCCATGGGCTACCTCCTTAATTTTACCTACATACCGCTCCCACTCCTCCGGGAACTTTTGCATGGTCTGTCTTATGAGCCTACCTGCCACCGCACCCAAACCGCATATGGATGTAGGCTGTATATATTTATTAACAAACTGAAGGCCCTCCCAGTCCTCAGGCGTAGCATCGCCCTCTATGAGCTTTTTTAGCAGATACACCTGCTCGTGGGTGCCCACCCGGCACGGAGTGCACTGCCCACAACTTTCGTGGGCATAAAATTCTGCTATGTCCAAGCATGCCTTAACTATATCATCATCTTCTGTTAACACTATTACTGTTCCTGTTCCTCCAAAGCCAAAGGGAGAGTAGTCCATGGGCGTGTCCAGCTCCTCTGCAGAAAAGCAGTCTAGGGCACCAGAAAACACCGCCTTTACCTTTTTGTTCCCCAAGGTTCCACCAGCGTACTTGTATATAACCTCCCTTAGGGTGGTATTCATGGGAAGCTCATAAACTCCGGGCTTTTTTACCTTGCCACTGACTGGAAAGAGCTTGGGTCCCGGATAGTTGCTGGGTCCGATGTATCTGTACTCTTCCCAACCCATACCCACTATAAGTGGGATGTTGCAGAGGGTTTCCACGTTGTTAACCACTGTGGGTCTTCCAAAGAGACCATACTGCACTGGGTAAGGAGGCTTTATTCTTGGAAATCCCCTTTTGCCCTCCAAGGATTCTATTAGGGCACTCTCCTCTCCGCATATGTATGCACCAGCTCCTCTGGCCACATAGATCTCCAGGTCAAAGCCAGAGCCAAGGATATTTTTTCCCAAAAAGCCCTTAGCCTTTGCTTCCTCTATTGCATTCCGCAGTATGTAGTATCCCGCCGGATATTCGCCCCTTATGTATATGAAGGCTTGGTTTGCCCCTATGGCATAGGCAGATATGATAATACCCTCTATGAGAAGGTGTGGGTCCCTTTCTATGAGTATTCGGTCCTTGAAGGTGCCAGGTTCCGACTCGTCTGCGTTGCAAATCAAATAACGAGGTGCTGGGTTTTGGACTGCAAACCTCCACTTTTTGCCGGTGGGAAAGCCTGCCCCACCTCTGCCTCTGAGCTGGCTCTTGTCCACCCACTCAATGATTTCCTCCGGGCTCATGTTAAGGGCTTTTTCCAAAGCTTGATAGCCACCATCCTTAAGGTAGTCTTCTATGGTATGAACCTTGGGCTTTTTTGCCCTCTTTAGCAAGAGGTTCAAAGTGGTCTCTGCGTAAATGTTAAGTATATTTGGATAGGATCTCATGGAGCTTCTCCTCGCTTTCAAATTTGTAGGTGTCATTATCCACCATGAAGACGGGTGCCTCTGAGCATGCGCCAAGGCATTGTGCCGCTATGAGCTTGAACCGCCCGTCTTTTGTAACTTCCCCTACTCCAATGCCGAGATGTTTTTTTATGGCGTCCAAAAGTCTCTGTTTGTTCATTAGATTACACACAACGCTTACGCACACCCTTATACGGTGTCTGGCAGGCTCTCCTCTATCAAACATATCGTAGAAGGAAACCACGTTCTCCACATGATTAAGGGGTAAGCCTAATATCTGGGCAACCCTTTCCAAAGCAAAGGGAGGGATGTTGCCGTAGTAGTCTTGCACCTCATGCAAGCACAGAAGTATTGCTTGCTCCCTTCTGGGGAAATAGTTGGCATGTTCCAAAAGTTTCTGTTCAAGCTCTGGCGGTAGCATTATAAGTTTAAATTATAATCCAGTTTGGCGATGGAAGATGTACAAAAAATACGTCTTTTGAGTAGGTTGGCAGGCTTTGAAAGGGATGGAGATGTCAATTTGGAGGATTGTATATACATGGCCTCCACTCCAAAAGGCAAGATCCCCATACTTAAGGTTATGCAAACTACCATGTGCGATAAAAACTGTCTCTACTGCGCCTTCAGAAGGGACAGGGATGAAACCCCTCGGCTTTACATACCTCCAGACCAACTGGCGAGGAACTTTATGGAGCTCTACAGGAGGGGTAGGGTAAAGGGGCTCTTTTTGTCCTCTGGAATCTTTGGACATCCAGAGTTTATGAAAAGATGATAGACACGGTGAAAATACTGCGAGAGAAGTATCATTTCAATGGATACGTTCATTTAAAAATAATGCCTGGCGTTTCTTTGCAAACGGTGGAGGAGGCTGTAAAAGTGGCGGACAGGGTCTCCATAAACATAGAGACCTCCAAGGAGGAAAGGCTCAAGAGGATCGCCAAAGGAAAGAGCATACTGCAGGACATCCTTCCCAAAATAGAAGCGGTAGATAAGCTCATTAGGGAATACAAAGG
>JAJHRQ010000049.1 GCA_020833645.1 Thermocrinis sp. | reverse complement strand
ACCAAGAGGAAAAGTTGGAAAACCTAAGGTTCAGATACTCTTCCCTTTTGAAAATAGCCAAAGAATCTGGCTTGGAAGCCCTAAGAGAAAAGGCAGAAAAACACAGAAAACTCCTGGAAAGAAAAAAAGAAGAGCTATTCTCCCTAAAGTTGAAAGAACAAGAAATTGCCCAACAAAGGCAAAACCTTCTCCAAGAGATAAACCAAAGGAAAGCAAGGGTTGAAGACCTAACGCAAAACATAGAAAACGCCCAAAAGAGGATAGTAGAGCTAAGTCAAGAGAAGGAAAAGATAGAAGAGGAACTAAAGGACATAAACCTTCAGGCTTATGAGCTTTATAAAAAGGTAGATCAACTGGAAAACCAACTCAGAGAAATAACCTCCCTCCTTGGGCAAAAAAGAATGTCCATAGACCTAAAGACTGAGGAAAGGATAGAGATAGAAAGGGAACTTTCTAAGCTAACAGACAGGCAAACCCAACTCCTTGAAAGATTAAAAGAACTGGGTCAAGAAGAACCGCTAAGTTTGGTGCCAGAGGGCTACACTAAGCTAAAGGATGAGCTTTCAAAGGTGGAAAGGGAAATTAACCTTTTGGGCAACATAAACTTCAAGGCGGAGGAGGACTACCAAGAGCTCAAAAACAGACATGCAGAGTATGTGGAAAGGGACAAAAAGCTTTTGGAGGAAAGAAAGGCAATAAAAGAGCTCCTGGAGGAGATTGAAAGTAAAAAGCTAAAGGCTTTCCTCAAGGCTTACGAGCAGATAAACAGAAGCTTTTCCAAGATCTTTGCTAGATTGTCTCCCGGAGGGAAGGCGTTTATGCAGTTGGAAAAGGAAGATAATCCCTTTGAAGGAGGCATAAATTTGGTGGTAAAACCAAGGGGCAAGGAGGTGCAGTATTTGGAAGCAATCTCAGGTGGTGAAAAGACCTTGGGTGCCCTGTCTTTGATCTTTGCCCTGCAGGATTATAAGCCCTCCATCTTTTACTACTTTGATGAGGTGGATGCCCACTTGGACGAGGCAAACGCAAGGATTGTAGGAGAACTCATAAAGGAAAGGTCCCAGACTGCCCAGTTTATAGTGGTTACGCTAAGGGAAGTTCTGGCAAGCTTTGCAGACAAGTTAATAGGAGTGAGCAGTAGAGGGGGAATTTCAAAGGTATTCCCCCTCAAAAACCTCACCCACTCTCTTTACTAAAAACCACCTCCAACTTTTCCTTCTTCTTGATGGGCTTTATGTAAGGCTTGTCGTCCTTTACCCTTATTTCCACCACATCCACATCCTTAAGGCTACCCTTTAGAAGTTCCTCCGCAAGCAAGTCTTCTACATGTCTTTGAAGGGCTCTCTTTATACTCCTTGCACCATATTCTGGCTTGTATTCTTTATCAATGAGCCATTCAGAAAAGCTTTTGTGCAACTTTACCTTAATGTTCCAATCCGCCAAGTTCTTGTTCATTTCTTCAATTTGAAGGTCCAAAATCTTCATGATATCATCCTTCTCAAGGGCCCTAAAAACTATGATTTCGTCCAAGCGATTGAGGAACTCAGGGCTGAATGACTTTTTAACCTGCTCCATAACATTCTTCTTCATCTGTTCAAAGTCTATGACACCGAACTTTTGCTCAAAGCCCATCTTCCCACCGTGAACTATGAGCCTTGCACCCAGGTTGGAGGTCATTATTATGATGGTGTTGGAGAAATCTACCGTCCTTCCCATTCCATCAGTCAGCCTTCCGTCGTCAAAAATTTGAAGGAAGATGTTGAAGACATCAGGGTGTGCCTTTTCTATCTCGTCAAAGAGTAGCACTGAGTAGGGTCTTCTGCGCACCTTTTCAGTTAGCTGACCACCCTCTTCGTAGCCCACATATCCGGGTGGTGCACCCACAAGCCTTGAGACAGTGTGCTTTTCCATATACTCGGACATATCAAACCTTATGAGGGCATCCTCAGTACCAAAGAGATATTCTGCCAAAGCCTTGGCGGTTTCTGTCTTTCCAACACCCGTAGGACCCAAGAACAGGAAGACTCCGATGGGTCTATGTCTTCCCTTGAGCCCAACCCTTGACCTTCTTATAGCCCTTGCTATTGCTTTTATGGCCTCATCTTGTCCTATTACCCGTTTCTTCAACTCTTCCTCTATGTGCAAAAGCTTTTGGGTATCGCTTTCATGAACCCTTTTAACGGGAATACCCGTCCATCTGGCAACCACTTCCGCTACATCCTCCTCCGTGACCTTTGGTCTGTGTTTTAGCATTTCCTGCTTCCACTTCATCTTTAGGTTTTCAAACTTTGCCCTTAGTTTCAGTTCCTCATCCCTTAGCCTGGCAGCCTTCTCGTAATCCTGTTCCGCAACCGCTTCCTCTTTCTTGGCTTCTATTTCCTTTATCTTTTCCTCCAACTCCTTTAACTCTGGTGGAAGCTGGTAGGCTCTTAGCTTTACCAAAGATCCAGCTTCGTCTAAAACATCTATTGCCTTGTCCGGCAAGTGCCTGTCTGTGATATACCTTTCTGAAAGTTGAACAGCCTTCTCTATTGCGGCAGGTGTGTATTCCACATTATGAAACTCCTCAAACTTGGGCTTTAGCCCATAAAGTATCCTTATGGTGTCCTCTTGAGAGGGTTCTTCTACAAAGACAGGTTGGAACCTTCTTTCCAGAGCACCATCCTTTTCTATGTACTTTCTGTATTCGTCCAACGTAGTAGCACCTATAACTTGTATCTCTCCGCGCGCTAAGGCAGGCTTTAGCATGTTGGACGCATCTATGGACCCTT
>JAJHRQ010000027.1 GCA_020833645.1 Thermocrinis sp. | reverse complement strand
GTATAAACTATAGATGTGATTTTTCATGTTAGTACCTCCTTGGTGGGGTTTGGGGGTATTATAAGCCCCCTCCTTGCCAAGACTTTTTTCCTAAGAGATTTACAGCTTCTTTGAATTTCTCACCCGACGTATACAAAAAGAGAAGGTTTTTTATTCTTCTTTTATTCTTCTTATGTGGGTATTTATTAGAGGGTTCTCTAAATCCGCAGAATATCTACCGAGTATCAAATACCCCTCCCTAACATGAAAGTACCTACCATCTTCTAAAATGCCCATTCCTTCTTCTAAGATCCTGTTCCAATCTTCGGGTGGTTTTAGGTCTTCTTCCCTTTCCTTCAGTCCATAAAAGTAAGCCTTTAGCTCCTTTGTACTGAGGTCATATATGCATAAGCTATCTATAAAACTCTTTTCAAAGACCTTACCCAATGCAACCTTCAACACACCACCCTCCCACTTGGGCACAGCCTTTGCAAGAGAGTCCAAAAAAGCCCTTGAATGTATAACAACTTCCCTACCAACATCTACAACCTCTACCTTAACAATGCCATAGGCAAAGAGCAAATAAGCCAGAGCCCTATAAAAGGAAACAGCTATCAAAATTATGTCCATAGAGTGGGTGTAAAAAAACTGGAAGGGCAGAGCCAACGCTGTGAAAGAACATACCCAAGGCTAAATATATGCTAACCCTCTCACCGTACTTCTTTCCCTTTATCAAAAGGTAAGTAAGCAAGAAGCCCCAAAGGGCAAGCCCAGTCCAAAGCACATCAGAGATGGTGGTTGAACCCACCCCCTCCATGTAGGTTTTGGGAAGCAAAGGGTAATAAAGCACTATGAAGAAGGAAATTGCCAAAGAGGAAAGTAGCGAAACAAGGAACTTAAGGTAGGGAAACCTACCGTTTTTGTGAAGCATTCCAAGGGTGATGCCAAGCAATGTGTACGCCACAAAGGTGATGTGTAGCCAAGAGACCTTATCCCTTACGTTTGGTGTTATGAAGTCAGGAAGGAAGGGAAAAGAAAGAATATGAAAGGCGTAGGGAATGAGAGAAGGAACGAGAAACAGAGCGGTATAGTAAAAGTTTCTGCTAATAATATACCGATCCAACAAAATTGGAGCAAGCACAGTGCCCAAAAACAGAAAGAAGGTAGCAATACGGGTTATGGCAATAAGGTAGCCAAAAGTAAATATGCTTGGGATAACGGCGTCCTGTATTAGCAGGACAAACAGGGCAAACAAGAGCCCAGAGACTAATAAAAGTTTCTCTTTATAGCCCATAATCCACGCTCACCATTTCCGGTCTATCCTTTATTAGCTTCATTATAAACTCTGCCACCTTTTCTGGTGGCTTTAGGGTGAGTGGGTTCTCCTGTGGATAAGCCTTTGCCCTCATCTGGGTTCTGGTGGCACCGGGGTTAAAGGCATACACCTTTATTCCCTTTGGCTTTAGTTCCTCTGCCAAGAGTAGAGAAAAACCCTCCACTCCGAACTTTGAAACTGCGTAGGCACCCCAGTAGGGTGCGGGTCTTTTGCCCGCCCCAGAGGATAGGTTTATTATCACTCCTCCACTTTTCATATAGGGCAGGGCATACTTGGTGATGTAAAAGACGCCGTTTAGATTGACCCTTATGACCTCCTCCCAGACCTCCTCGGGATATTTTTCTATGGGCACTCTTTCCCCCAGTACGCTGGCGTTGTTGATCAAAAGGTCAAATTCTCCGAGCATTTCCTTGCAAAATTCCACAAAGGCTTTGGCAGAATTTTTATCTCCCACATCGCAGACTTTCACGTATAAATTTTTCGGCTCTTTTAATTCTTCTTTAAGTCCTTTTACTCCCTCCTCCGTTCTTCCGCAGGTGCAAACGTTCCACCCTTCCTTTAAAAAGAGTTCCACCACCGCCCTGCCAATTCCCCTCGTTCCTCCGGTTATGACAAGGTTTGGCATATAATAAATATATGGAAGAGATAGAGATTTTTGAAGGTCTAACCTTTGATGATGTCCTTTTGGTGCCCCAATATTCAGAAGTTCTGCCCCACGAGGTGGATGTTTCCACCTGGCTAACAAAAAAAATAAAGCTAAACATACCCATAATCTCTGCTGCAATGGATACAGTTACGGAATCAAGGATGGCAATAGCTTTGGCGAGGGAAGGAGGAATAGGCATTATTCACAGAAACATGAGCATAGAGGAGCAAGCAAGAGAGGTGGAAAAGGTCAAAAAGTCAGAGAGCGGTATGATCATGAACCCCGTTACCGTAACTCCGGACACCACCGTAAAGACTGCCTTGGAAATAATGGAAAGATACAGGATCTCTGGAGTGCCCGTAGTCTCCGATGGTAACAAACTAGTGGGCATACTTACCAACAGGGACCTCAGGTTCATAAAGCCCACCGATTACCACAAGCCCGTCTCTGAGTTTATGACCAAGGAAAACCTCATAGTGGCAAAGGAAAGAGTCACCTTGGAGGAAGCAACGGAGATTTTACAAAAGCACAAAATAGAAAAGCTTCCCATTGTGGATAAAGAGGGAAGACTGGTGGGGCTCATAACCCTAAAAGACATAGTAAAGAGGCAAAAATACCCAAACGCATGCAAGGATGAGTTTGGAAGGCTCCGTGTGGGGGCTGCGGTTGGTACAGGCGCGGATACAAAGGACCGAGTTTCCGCCTTGGTCTCTGCGGGTGTGGATGTGATCGTGGTGGATACCGCCCACGGGCATTCAAAGAGGGTTCTGCAGACGGTGGAGATGATAAAGTCTGAATATCCACAGGTGGATGTGATCGCAGGCAATGTGGCAACGGGAGAGGCGGTTGAAGACCTCATAAAGGCGGGTGCGGACGCGGTCAAGGTGGGAGTGGGACCGGGTTCTATATGCACCACCAGGATCGTTGCAGGCGTGGGCGTTCCTCAGGTAACTGCCATAATGCTTGCTTATAAAGTGGCAAAGAAATATGGAATTCCCATTATCGCAGACGGTGGCATAAGGTATTCGGGAGACATCGTAAAAGCCTTGGCGGTAGGTGCCAGCGCAGTAATGCTTGGAAACTTGCTCGCGGGCACAGAAGAAGCTCCGGGCGAGGTCATATACTATCAGGGCAGGGCATACAAAGCCTACAGGGGCATGGGCTCCTTGGGGGCTATGATGAGTAGGATGTCTGCGGACAGATACGGACAGGAAAAGATGGAAAAGTTCGTGCCAGAGGGTATAGAGGGAAGGGTTCCATACAGAGGAAGGCTCTCGGATGTGATCTTCCAACTGGTGGGAGGTTTGAGGTCCGGTATGGGCTATCTGGGTGCAAGAAACATAGAAGAACTAAGGCAAAAAGCAAAGCTGGTACGTATCACTTGGGCAGGATACAAAGAATCCCACGTGCACGACGTGATCATTACCAAAGAAGCGCCAAACTATTGGGTAGATTGATGGTATAATATACTACTCACAGGTTATTCAAAAGGAGGTAATTGGTATGGCTCTTCCAAAGGAAGTTAAAGAAAGGATCATACAAGAGTACAGGAGGCACGAAAAGGATACGGGCTCTCCGGAGGTGCAGATAGCCATACTTACTGAGAAAATCAACAGGCTAACGGAGCACCTCAAAAAACACAAAAAGGACATACACTCAAGGAGAGGACTCATTGCCATGATCCATGCAAGAAGGAAGCATCTGGAGTACCTTAGAGAAAAGGATTACCAAAGGTATTTGGAGGTAGTTAATAAGCTCGGTCTAAAGGTTAAGTGATGGAGAGGGTAGAGGCTAAGCTTGGAGACAAAGACCCAATAATTATAGAAACGGGTCATTACGCCAAGCTGTCAGACGGTGCGGTGGTTGTCCGGCAGGGGGATACAGCGGTTTTGGTAACCGCGGTTATGTCCGAGAACCCCACTCAAAACATTGACTTTGTCCCCCTTACGGTAGATTACCGGGAGCAATCCTCCGCCTGGGGTAAAATTCCCGGAGGTTTCATAAAGAGGGAGGGCAAGCCCACAGACAGGGAGATCTTGGTCTCTCGGGTTATAGACCGTCCTATAAGACCACTACTGCCCGAGGGCTTTCCTTACGAAGTGGTTATCACAGCCCTCACCCTTTCCGCAGATGACAAGTACGACCCCGATGTACTGGCTATAACAGGTGCAAGCGCTGCACTGCATATATCTCGTATTCCCTTTGATGGTCCCATTGTGGGGCTAAGGGTCTGCAGGGTGGACGGCAAATTTGTGGTAAATCCCACTTACGAAGAAAGGCAGAGGGCAGACCTGGATATTATTATGGCTTGTTCTGAGTCTGCCATTGTGATGGTGGAGGGTGGTGCCAAGGAGGTGGATGAGGAGACCTTTATGGATGCCCTCTACTTTGGACAGTCCTCCGCCTTGGAGCTTTTGAGGGCTCAGGAGGAACTCAGACAGAGAGTAGGCGTTCCAAAGGTACAGTTTGAGGGGCTTGAGCTTCCCGCAGAATGGCAAAAGCTTTTAGAGGAGCAATGCACAGAGAGGATCAAAGAATCCTTGAAAGTACAAGACAAAAGGGAAAGAAAGAACCTACAGGCAAAGATTTTGGAAGAGTTCATAGCCAACAATCAAGTTCCCCAAGAACTTGCCTTTAAGGTAGGCTACCAATACAAAAAGCTCATCAGCAAGCTCATGAGGGAAATGATCCTAACAGAGGGCAAAAGGATCGATGGCAGGGGTCCAAGAGACATAAGACCCATCACCATAGAGGTTCATCCCTTTGAAAGACCCCATGGCAGTGCCATATTCACAAGGGGTCAAACCCAAGCCTTTGCCACCGTTACACTGGGTGCGCCAGAGGAAGCCCAGCTGGTGGAGACCATATACGAAGGAGAGACCTTTAAAAGGTTCATGCTTCACTATAACTTCCCACCCTTTTCCACTGGAGAAGCCAGACCTTGGGGACCTCCCCGTAGGAGGGAGATAGGGCACGGTGCCCTGGCAGAGAGGGCTTTGGAACCTCTGATACCCCCTCAGGAGGAGTTTCCTTACATAATACGGGTTGTTTCTAACATACTGGAATCCAACGGTTCCACTTCAATGGCTACCGTCTGTGCGGGTTCTTTGGCGCTCTTTGATGCGGGTGTTCCCATGAAAAAGCATGTGGCGGGCATAGCCATGGGACTAATAATGGAAGGGGAACGTTACGTGATCCTCTCGGACATCTTGGGAGATGAGGACCAGCTGGGAGACATGGACTTTAAGGTGGCGGGCACGAGGGATGGTATAACCAGCGTGCAGATGGACATCAAAGTAAAAGGTATAACTAGGGAGATCATGAGGTCCGCCCTCATGCAAGCAAGGGAGGGAAGGCTCTACATCTTGGAAAAGATGTACTCCGCAATGCCGGAGCCAAGGAAGGAAGTATCTCCGTACGCACCAAAGATAGAGATCATAACCATACCAGAAGAAAAAGCTTGGATAGTTATCGGTCCTGGTGGTAAGAATGTGAGGGAATGGAGAGAAAAGCTGGGTGTTTCCGTTTGGGTCCATGAGGGAGGAAGGACCTCCCTTACCAGCATGGACAGGGAAGCTATAGAAAAGGTGAAAGCAATTATAATGAAGCTGATAGAGGATGTAGAGGTAGGCAAGGTCTATGAGGGGAAGATAGTCCGGGTAGAGCCCTACGGTGTCTTTGTGGAGATTATGGAAGGAAAAACGGGAATGCTCCATGTTTCTAAGATGGCGGAGAAGGTTAAGGATGTTAGGGCTAGGTTTAAGGTGGGAGATACTATAAAGGTAAAGGTGCTTGACATAGATGAAAGAGGAAGACCAAATTTAACAACGATTGGTATAGACCAGCCGGCGTAGCTCAGCGGTAGAGCGAGGCACTCGTAATGCCTAGGTCGTGGGTTCAAATCCCACCGCCGGCTTGAGAAAGGAGAAAAAATGCTCAGGGTAAAAATAAAAAGGTTTCCGCACGCAGAGGGCTTAGAACTGCCGTTTTATGCAACGCCGGGTTCTGTAGGCATGGACCTTCTATACGCAGGCTACGAAGAAGTGGTACTAAAGCCCTTTGAAAGAAAACTCCTTCCCACCGGCATAGCTGTAGAACTGCCCGAAGGTTACGAAGCCCAAGTGCGTCCCAGAAGTGGGCTTGCCATAAATCACGGTATAACCATCCTGAACGCCCCGGGCACCATAGACAGCGACTACAGAGGAGAAATAAAGGTCATTCTTATAAACTTGGGCAATGAAGATTTTGTCATCCGCAGGGGAGACCGCATTGCCCAGTTGGTGGTTGCCCCGGTGGTTAAAGTACAGTGGGAAGAGGTTGAAGAGCTTACAGAGAGCCTTAGAGGTTCCAACGGCTTTGGCTCCACTGGGAGATAGGTAAATGGAAATGCACTATGTCTTTCTTTACCTTGCCATAATCCTTTTCAGCGCCCGAATAGTGGGGGACACCTTTGCAAAGTTCGGTCTTCCTGCGGTGCTTGGTGAGATACTGGTGGGTGTTTTGCTTGGCAAGAGCGCCCTCGGGCTCATAGAGGTAAACGAGATCATAAAGGTCCTCGCGGAGCTTGGAGTGATCCTATTGCTCTTTCAGGTGGGCTTAGAAGCAGACATACATCAGCTAAAAAAGGTGGGTATAAAAGCCTTCATCGTTGCCTTTGTTGGTGCCTTTACACCAATGCTCCTTGGCTTTTTGGTAGGCTATTATCTCTTGAACCTTCCCTTTTTAACCTCCCTTTTCTTAGGGGGGACCTTGACCGCTACGAGCATAGGGATAACGGTGGGAGTCCTGGAAGACTTGGGAAAGATGAAGGAAAGGTTTGCCCAAATAGTTTTGGGTGCGGCGGTCCTTGACGACATACTTGGTGTGATCGTATTGGCTGGACTCTACGAGCTTGCCAAGGAGGGGCAGGTGCATGTGGATGCCCTGCTGTTGCTCATTCTTTACATAGGCTCCTTTTTTATCTTTTCTCCCATACTGGCACAGATTTTGGCTAGGATTATACAGCTTCTTTCAAGAAAGCTGGGCACTATGGACTTTGTGCCTCCAGCGGTGCTCTCAATGGTTCTCTTCTTTGCCTTTTTAGCCCACGAGGTAGGCTCTCCCGAAATACTCGGTGCCTTCACCGCAGGTCTTGCCCTCTCAAGGCGTTTTGCCATTCCCTTTGCCCTGTTTTTGAAGACCGACGAGAGGATGGCGGAAAAGATAGAACATTCTATACTGCCTTTAGTTTGGATGCTAACACCCATATTCTTTGTCTATGTGGGACTGCAATTGAACTTAAAAGCCATTGACTTTTCCTCTGCCAAGTTTTGGACCATGGCGTTGCTTATAACACTCGTTGCAATAGTAGGAAAAGTAATCTCAGGATTTTTTGTTAGAGTGCCACTCAGGGAAAAGCTCTTGATCGGTTTTTCTATGCTACCACGGGGTGAGGTGGGTCTCATCTTTGCGGAGTTTGGGAGGCAGGGGAAAATTTACGACGATACCCTTTATGCGGTGGTGATCTTTGTAGTAGCAATAACTACTTTGATGTCTCCAATAATCCTTAAAATGCTAATTAAGGAGTGAGCTATGGTGGTTAGTAGGTTTGCACCAAGCCCTACGGGTTATTTGCACCTTGGCAACGCAAGGACCGCCATTTTCAGCTACCTATTTGCAAGACATCACGGAGGAAAGTTCATCCTACGCATAGAAGACACAGACAGGGAAAGGTCATCCAAAGAGTTTGAGGAGATGCTCCTTAGGGACTTAGAGTGGCTTGGCATAGAGTGGGATGAGTTTTACAGGCAGTCCGAAAGGTTTGATATATACAAAGAGTACGCCCAAAGGCTAATTGAGTCTGGATGGGCTTATCCCTGCGTATGCACACCGGAGGAGCTGGAGGAGGAAAGGAAAAAGGCAGAGGAAAAGGGCATTCCCTACAGATACTCGGGCAAATGCAGGCATATGAGCCTTGAGGATGTTAAAGGCAAAGGAATACCCTACACCATAAGGTTTAGGGTTCCAGAGGGAGAGGTGATAACCTTTGAGGACCTTATAAAGGGACCCATATCCATAAGCGTGGATGACTTTGGAGACTTTGTGATCGTCCGGAGCGACGGAAGCCCGGTCTATAACTTTGTGGTGGTGGTGGATGATGCCCTGATGGGCGTTAGCCATGTGATAAGGGGGGAAGACCACATTCCAAACACACCTAAGCAAATACTCATATACCGTGCTCTGGGCTTTGAAGTTCCCAAGTTTGCCCACCTGCCCGTGATCCTCGGACCAGACAGGAGCAAGCTCTCCAAAAGGCACGGCGCGGTCTCCGTAAAAAACTACCGAGAGGAGGGCTTTTTGCCACAGGCTATGTTTAACTACCTTTGCCTGTTGGGATGGTCTCCGCCAGAGGAAGGAAGGGAGGTCTACTCAAAGGAGGAACTGATTAAGCTCTTTGACCTAAAGGATGTTAACGACTCTCCTGCTGTTTTTGACGCCCAAAAGCTAAGGTGGATGAACGGAGTGTATATAAGAGAAGTTCTGAGCCTTGAGGAGCTTGCAAAGGAGCTCACTCCTTTCCTTGAGAGGGCAGGATATTCCTTTGACAGGGATTACCTTTTAAAGGTTCTGCAGAGGGCTAGGGATGCCTTTGAAACCCTCTCAGAAGCTGTGGATAGACTAAAGCCCTTCTTTGTGGATGAGGTGGAATATTCAGAGCAAGCAAAGGGAATTTTAGAAAATCAAACCGCCGTGCAAGTCCTAGAGTATGTGCTTTTAAAGTTGGAGGGGGAGGAACTGAGCGGACAGAAGATCAAAGAGATCGCCAAGATGGCCCAGAAGGAGCTCGGGATAAAGCCCAAGGATTTTTGGCATACACTGAGGGCAGCTCTAACGGGAGAGTTGGAGGGTGTTGGAGTAGATGTGCTCTGCGATGTTTTGCCGAAGGATAGATTTATAAAAAGGGTAGAGAGGGCACTGAAAAGCTTTCAGTAGCGCCTCATTGGGTGGGCACTTGGATAACTATAAAC
>JAJHRQ010000048.1 GCA_020833645.1 Thermocrinis sp. | reverse complement strand
CCAATTGACTTTCGTTTTCAAGCTTTAAAAGTAGTCCCCTCGTTATGAACACCGGTCCTCCGGGAAGGGCAAAGGCGTTTATCTGTTCTGAATTGACAAGGTAAAATCTGTAAGGGAGGTTTCTGTAGGTAACCTTCGTTAGCCTGTTGCCCAATTGAGTTATGTAGCTTTGGACCTCCCTTTCGGGATATATGCCATCAAACTCCTCTATGGCTATTGGCATATAACTTTTACCTATTTCAATTTCCTTGCTTTCCGGAAGGAGAGTGAATCCTGAATTTGTTGCGGTAGCACATCCAAGCAAGAAGATAAAGGTTATTAAGAGTAGACGCTTAAGGCTTTGCTTTACCTTTCCCATAGCTAATAATATATTACCTACCATGGGAAAACCTGTAATGCTTATAGATGTGGATAGATGTATTGGATGTCTTTCTTGCGAGGTTGCCTGTGTTCAGGAAAGGGGACTGGAGGTTTTTGGGATAAGACCTATGAGGGTTTTGCGGGTGGAGGGTGTGGGGGATCAACCCTCGGGCTTTTTTCTGCCCATGAACTGCTTTCACTGTGAGCCCGCACCCTGCGTTTTTGCCTGCCCAACTTCTGCCATGAGAAAGAGGCAGGACGGTATAGTTTACGTGGATGAGATTAGATGCATAGGATGTAAGGCATGCATTATAGCCTGTCCCTATGGTGCCATAGCCTTTAATCCGAACACCATGAAGGTGGAAAAGTGTGATTACTGTTATAAGAGGTTAGAAAAGGGACTACTTCCTTCTTGCGTTTCCAAGTGTGTTACCAACTGTCTTTACTTTGTGGAGGTAGATGAAGTTCCAAAGGAAAGGCACATAGCCAACAGAACCACTGACCAATCCTTTAAGAAACTCTTTCTTTATGATTTTTCTCCATGAAGTTTTTCCACGAATACATCGTTGGGACATCCTTTCTGCCTATGCTTGAACTGTAGGCTAACTATCCATTGCAATCTTTACAGCTTTGAGATATCTTTAATAAAAGAGAGGTGTAAGAGATGTTTGAGAAGTTTACAGAAAAGGCAAGACAAGTTATACTTCAGGCAAGGGAAGAAGCCCTTGAATTAGGTCATACATACCTGGGCAGTGAGCATATACTCTTAGCCCTTATAAAGGAGGAGGACCTTCCCACCTTAATTCTTTCTAAGTTTGGGCTTACTGCAGAAAAGGTACGCAAAGCCATATTGGGTCAGATTACCAGGGGTACCCATTCGGGTGAGATCTTGTTCGCTCCGGATGCCAAGAGGGTTTTAGAGTTCGCGGTAGAAGAGGCGCGCATACTGCACCATCAGTTTGTAGGACCGGAGCACCTGCTTATAGGAGTTGTTAGGGAAAAGACGGGTCTTGGTGGCAGGATTCTAAGAGGCTTTGGGCTTGATGAGTACTCCGTCAGAAGGGAGGTCCTTCAGTTTCTTGGAGAGCTTCCTCCTCAGGAGACCGCCAAGTATGCACCCACTCCCAACTTGGATAGGTTCTCTAGGGACCTCACACAGATGGCAAGGGAAGGAAAGTTGGACCCTGTAATAGGAAGGGAAAAGGAAATAGAAAGGGTTATACAGATCCTTGTCAGAAGACGCAAGAATAACCCTGTGCTTTTGGGAGACCCTGGCGTTGGAAAGACCGCCATAGTGGAGGGCTTAGCCCAAAGAATAGCTAACAGAGAGGTGCCAGAACCCCTTCTGAACAAGAGGATAGTAGCCTTAGACTTGGCTGCCTTGGTGGCTGGCACAAAATACAGAGGACAGTTTGAAGAACGCCTCAAAAACATTCTAAAGGAACTGGAAAAGGCTCCCAACGTTATTCTCTTCATAGATGAAATCCACACCATAGTGGGTGCAGGTTCTGCGGAAGGGTCCATAGATGCGTCCAACATGCTAAAGCCTGCCTTAGCGCGCGGAGAGATACAAGTTATAGGCGCCACTACATTGGACGAATACAGAAAGTACATAGAAAAGGATGGTGCTCTGGAAAGAAGGTTCCAACCTGTCTTTGTAGAAGAACCTTCTCAAGAGGACACTATAAGGATACTTTATGGACTAAAGCCCAAGTTTGAAGAGTTTCATAACGTGGAATACACGCCTGCCGCAATAGAGAAGGCTGTTCAACTTTCGGAAAGGTATATCACAGACAGGCATTTGCCGGACAAGGCAATAGATGTTTTGGACGAAGCTGGATCTTTGGTAAAGCTAAGAGCTTACCAACTCCCACCAGAGCTAAAGGAGCTGGAGGAAAAGATAAAGGAAATAGAAGCCAAGAAAGAGGAAGCGGTTGCGGAACAGGATTACGAGAAGGCTGCCAGGCTAAGGGATGAGGAGCTGAAACTAAGGGCAAAGTTTGAAAACCTAAAGATGAAGTGGAAGCAGGAGATGCTAAAACACAGACCAAAGGTCACTGAGGAGGATGTAGCGGAAGTGGTTGCCAGATGGACGGGTATTCCCGTTAAAAGGGTTCATGAAAGCGATACCCAAAAGCTTTTGCACATAGAGGAAGAGTTGAAGAAACGGGTAATAGGTCAAGATGAGGCCATAAAAGCAATAGCAAGGGCTATCAGAAGGTCAAGGGTTGGGCTCAAGGGAAGACACAGACCCATCGGAGTTTTCCTTTTCTTGGGTCCTACGGGTGTTGGAAAGACGGAAACCGCCAAGGCTTTGGCAGAATACCTCTTTGGTACTGAGGATGCCCTCATAAGGTTTGATATGTCCGAGTATATGGAAAAGCACACTGTCTCAAGGCTTGTGGGTGCACCACCCGGATATGTGGGCTACGAAGAGGGTGGTCAGCTAACTG
>JAJHRQ010000003.1 GCA_020833645.1 Thermocrinis sp. | reverse complement strand
TGGCATTACGCCTGCGGCAAGGACGCAGGTTATGGCAGAGGTTAGGGTAGATTTACCGTGGTCTACGTGCCCTATTGTTCCTACGTTCACGTGCTCCTTCTCCCTTACAAACTTCTCCTTTGCCATGCTATAACCTCCTAAATTTAAGCCCAGGACCGGACTTGAACCGGCGACCTCACCCTTACCAAGGGTGTGCTCTGCCCGCTGAGCTACCTGGGCTCTTTATTTACAAGAGCGGGCGACGGGACTCGAACCCGCGACCTGCTGCTTGGAAGGCAGCTGCTCTACCACTGAGCTACGCCCGCTACAGTGGAGGGGGCAGGATTCGAACCTGCGCAGGGCGGAAGCCCGGGGGATTTACAGTCCCCTGCCTTTGACCACTCGGCCACCCCTCCTGAGCCCAAAGCTGGCGGTGGGACTTGAACCCACGCCCGCGGGATTACAAATCCCGCGCTCTGCCCACTGAGCTACGCCAGCTCAGTATAAAAAATTATATCATAATCCCGCGCTGAGGTATAATATTGCTCCCGGAGGAGGAAAGATGGACATAAAGAAAATACCCGCCGGCAAGAACCCACCAGAGGACATTTATGTGGTCGTTGAGATCCCACAAGACAGCCCCATAAAGTACGAACTGGACAAGGAGACAGGTGCAGTCTTTGTGGATAGGTTTTTATTTACAGCCATGCATTATCCTTTCAACTACGGCTTTATTCCCCAGACCCTGGCGGAAGATGGGGACCCGGTGGATGTTTTAGTAATATCAAGATATCCTGTGGCACCTGGTAGTGTGATAAGGTGCAGACCTATAGGTGGTTTGGAGATGAGGGACGAAGAAGGTGTAGATACAAAGCTTATAGCGGTGCCCCACTCAAAGATAGACCCAACCTTTGACGAGATAAAGAGCGTGGATGATTTACCCAAGGCACTGCTGGACCGGATCAAGCACTTTTTTGAGCACTACAAGGAGCTGGAGCCAGGTAAGTGGGTAAAAGTGGAAGGGTTCAAGGGTGTGCAGTTCGCCATAGAGGAAATTAAAAAGGGCATAGAGAACTACAAGAAAAAGAGTGAATGAACCCTGAGGAGATCATTCGTAAGGCTAAAAGAGTAATAGAGGAGGAAGCACGAGAGCTTTCAAAACTTTCAGAAAGGTTAGACCATTCCTTTGTTAGGGCAGTTGAGCTTATCCTGAACTGTGAGGGGAAGGTTATAACCACGGGTGTAGGAAAGTCAGGACACATAGCCCAAAAGGTCGCATCAACCCTTTCCTCCACGGGTACGCCATCCCACTATCTTCATCCTTCAGAAGCCCTTCATGGAGACCTGGGGGTGGTGGAAAGTAAAGATGTAGTTTTAGCCTTTTCCAAAAGCGGAGAGTCTGCGGAGGTATTGGCACTCCTTCCGTACATAAAGCTCCTGGGCACCAAGCTCATATCCATTACCAACAACCCAAACTCCACCTTAGCGAAGCACTCGGATGTGCATATATTTTTGGGAGTTTCCAAGGAAGCCTGCCCCTTGAACTTGGCGCCAACCACCTCTACCACATCTGCCCTGGTTTTGGGAGACGCCTTGGCTATGGTGCTTTTGGAGCTCAGAGGTTTTACAGAGAAGGACTTTGCCCTCAGGCACCCCGCGGGTGCATTGGGTAGAAAACTAAAGCTCGTTAAAGAGCTCTGCCATACGGGAGAGGAGGTACCCATTGTTAAAGAAACAGATTCAATGAAAGAGGTGATTGTGGAGATCACCAGCAAGGGCTTTGGGGCTGTAGCAGTGGTAAATGAGGAGGGAAGGCTTGTGGGTATAATCACCGACGGGGACCTTAGAAGGTTCATAAACCGGGGCGGGGACCTAAACAACAGCTTGGCTAAGGATGCCATGACCACAAATCCCAAAACCGCCAGGATGGAGGAGTTGGCAGCGGAAGCCCTAAGAAGAATGGAGGACCACAAGATAACCGTCCTAATTGTAGTAGATGAGGAGAGAAGACCCATTGGTATAATACACATGCACGATATACTCCGTGCGGGGGTGATATACTAAGAGTTATGTTTGACCTTCTTGTGAAGGACGCCTTTGTGGTCTCCCTTGGAAAAAAGTTGAACATAGGTGTAAAGGACGGCAAAATCGCCTACCTCGGGGAGGAGGAAAAGCCAGCCAAAGAGGTCCTAAGGGCAGAGGGAAAGCTACTTTTTCCATCCTTTGCAAACATGCACACCCATCTACCCATGACCCTTTTGAGGGGACTTGGTGCGGACTTACCACTCATGGATTGGCTACAGAAGGTTATATGGAAGTTGGAGGGGGAGTTTGTCTCTCCGGAGTTTGTTAAAGATGGCACCCTTATAGCCCTGGCGGAGGGCATAAGAAGCGGAACAACCCTATTTATGGACATGTATTTTTTTGAAGAGGTGGTGGGTGAGGTAGCAAAAGAGGTGGGAGTGAGAGTTGGTCTTGGCTTTGGCATCCTTGACTTTCCTACCAAAGTGGCAAAAACGCCAGAGGAATACATAAAAAGGGCAAGAGAGTTTGTGAAGGCTTTCAAGGGAGAAGAGCTTGTCTTTCCCGTTCTTTGCCCTCACGCACCTTACACCTGCGGACCTTCCACACTGATAAAAGTTTATGAAATTGCAAGGGAGGAGGATGTTTATATTCACACCCACTTGGCGGAAACTCAAGAAGAGGTGGAGAGGATAAAAGAAACTTACGGAAATACACCCGTTATGCACTTGGAAAGGTTGGGCATTTTGGACCAAAGATGGCTCTGTGCCCATGTGGTATGGACCACAGAAGAGGAGAGGGAAATACTCAAAGAAAGGGAAGTTAAAGTGCTACACTGTCCAGAGAGCAACCTAAAACTCGCCTCGGGTATAGCACCTATTTGGGATTATGTTAAAAGAGGCATTCATGTGTGCCTTGGCACCGACGGTCCCGCTTCCAACGATAACCTTAACATGCACGAAGAAATGTCCTTGATGGCTAAACTGCAAAAAGGCGTAAGCCTTGATGCAAAGGCAATGAACGCACAGACAGCCTTAAAGATTGCCACTGAAAACGGCTTTCGCGCGGTTGGCATAAAAGGGGGAAGGATAGAAGAAGGCTACGACGCAGACTTTATACTGGTTAATGCGGATGCACCATACTGGCAACCTCTTTATGAGCCCCTCTCCCAGTGGGTGTACAGTGCCAACGCGGAGGATATTGACACGGTAGTATGCAAGGGAAAAATTCTTATGGAAAAGAGAGAGCTAAAGACTATAGACCAAGAAAAGGTAAAATTTTTGGCGCAAAAGTGGCGTGAAAAGATTTTAGGCTTTATGACGGGGCGTGGCGCAGGTGGTGGCGCGTCGGCTTCGGGAGCCGAAGGTCGGGGGTTCAAGTCCCCTCGCCCCGATGTTTAAAAGAATATTTCCAAGGCTAAAGTTCAACACCACAAAACCCGTCCTTTGGTTTCACTGTGCCAGCGTGGGTGAGTTCAACACCGCCAAACCCATCTTGAAACCCTTAAGAAAGGACTTTTTTATACTGCTCACCTACTTTTCTCCCAGGGCAAGGGAATTCCTGAAAACTCAAGGAAGTTTTTACGACGCAATGCATCCGCTACCTTTGGACAATCCTCTTTCTGTGAAACTCTTTGAAAGACAGATAAAGCCATACGCCCTTTTGATTATGGAAAGGGAGCTTTGGTATTTTTTGTTAAAAGGGGTAAAGGCAAAGAAGGTTTTGCTCAACGCCTACGCAAAGGGTAGTTTTTGGGAAAGGGTACTTACAAGGCAATTTGACCTGATCCTATGTAGGACGGAAAAAGACAGAAAAATCTTTGAGGGCTACGGGGTTAATGCAATAGCCTGCGGTAATCTAAAGGTGGTCTTAGAAAGGGAAGAGAAAAGGGTATCCCTAACACTGCGGGAGGGAAAGACCATAGTGGCTGGTAGCTTCCATCCGCAGGAGCTTCCCTTTTTAAAGGAGTTTTACAGAAGGCTTTTAGAGGAGATGGGTCAAGTTAATCTGGTGGTGGTACCTAGGCATTTATCAAAGGTGGATGTGTTTATGAAAGGGCTTAAGGAATTCAAACCTTGTTTAAAGAGTGAAAACAGGGAAGACTGTCAGGTTATTGTGGTGGATAGCTTGGGTGAGCTTTTTTATCTTTATGCCCTTGGAGACTTGGCCTTGGTGGGTGGCACCTTTGCTGATGGTGTGGGAGGGCACAATCTTTTGGAACCTGCCTATTACAGAAAGTTTGTCCTGTTTGGTCCTTACACCTACAAGGTGAAGGATTTGGAAGAGTTTATCCTTTCAAAGAATCTAGGTTTTAACGTGACAAGTCCTCAGGAAGCGGTGGTGGTAGCAAAGAAGATTTTAGAGGGAAGGCTTGCTTATCCAGACTTTAACCTGCAAGATTTTGCAAAGCAGGTTAAGGAATGCTACCTTTCAAACCTATATAAAATACTAAGCAATGCCCGATAGATGGATCTTTTACTCGGTTGTTTTGCTTTTTTTGATGGGGGAGACCGCCATAATAAGCGCCAATGTGCTTTCTGCTTCGGAGTTTGACGTTCAAACACTAAAAAGACCGGTCTTACAGCTTGCGGTCTTCTTTGCGGGGCTTTTGTTTTCCTTTCACATTGCTAAAATTGATTACAAGAAATTGCTTAAAGCAAAGCAAGTATATCTTTTGGTGGGCGTTTCTTTAGTCTCTTTGTTCATTGTTCTTGTAAAAAAACTAATCTCCGGTAAGGCAGTAGAACGGTGGCTTTTTGGTGGCAGTGTGCAACCTTTGGAGTTTGCAAAGATAGCAATAATCATCTTTCTGTCCTTTTACATAGTTAGCAAGGGGTCTTTGAGAAGCATAAAGACCTTCTCTTGGGCTCTTTTTATAGTCCTCTTGCACGCCATTCTTTTAGTTTTACAGCCGGACAAAGGTGGTGCCCTGTTTATACTCCTTCTTTCCTTTAGCCTTATGTATGTGGGTGGAATACCCTACCGGCTTTATATCCCCGCCATTGCCCTTGTAGGCCTTTTTATCTTCTTTTTGCTAAAAAATGGATATGTATCTGAGAGGCTGTCTGCGTGGATTGACCCTTTTGCGGACGCGGAGGATACTGGCTATCAAATCATACAGTCCCTCTATGCCCTCGCTAAGGGTGGTCCCTTTGGGGTGGGCATAGGTAAAGGTATTCAAAAAATGGGTGCACTGCCCGCGGCAGACACAGACTACGTTATCTCCATCATCGGAGAAGAGATGGGCTTTTTGGGTGTGATGATGGTGGTTTTGCTTTGTGCCCTGCTGGTGGGCAGGCTGTTTTACTATTCCGTTAAGGTGGATGAACCCTTCGGAAAGCTTTTGCTCTTTGGTATAGCCATGAACTTTTCCCTTGCCTTTCTGTGGAATTTGGCTATGGCATCCAACCTCTTGCCACCTAAGGGTATAGCCCTGCCCTTTGTTAGCTACGGAACTTCAAACCTTTTTGCGTCTTTGATCGTGATAGGTTTAGCTCAGTCTGTGATAAGGGTTTGGCAGAGATAGAGGACCTTTTCCACGCTTACTACCCTTACGCAGTCGTAGGTTCCTGTCTTACACTTTTTTGGATTGGGCGAACAAGGAGAACAGGCAAGCTCTGGAGTAAGGTACGCACCCTTTAGGGGATAAAAGCCGTAGATGGGGGAAGTGGAGGTGTAGATAGTTATAGCTGGCACATCTAAGGCATTGGCTATATGCACTGGGGAGGAATCGCAGGAGATCACAAGCTTTGCCCTTGAAATAACCGCCATAAGCTCCCTCAAAGAAGTTTTACCCACCAAGTTTATGGCGTACGCATCAAAAACCCTTGCCCTTTCCGTATCCTTGCTCGTTCCTACCACTACTGCCTTTTTTCCTATAGCTTTAGCCAATTCTAACCAATTGCCTATATGCCACTCCTTTAGCAAAAAATTAGAAAAGGGCGATAACACTACATACTCCTCAGGAAGTTGGAATTTTTCTATTACGCTTTTAACCTCTTCCTCTTCCACAAAGAGCTTTGGATAGAGTTCTTCCTGTTCTGGGACAATACCCAAAGGTTTCAAAAGCTGTGCGTTTCTTTCTACCTCATGCATACCCCACCGGTGTGGAACTATGTGAGTGTACAAAAAGGCAAGCTCAGATTTATCAAAACCTACCCTTAAGGGTATGCCAGAGGAGTAAAGAATGAGGGCTGTTCGCATAGACCTGTGGGCAGAAAGGACTGCATCGTATGATCTTATAGTCTTCCTTATCCTGAAGGACTCTAAAAATCCCTTGTTGAACGGAATAAGCTCCACATCGTATCCCTTTAACAGCTCCTTTATGAAGGGTCTGCCCACAAAGCCGACCTTTTGAAACCTTTTTGTTAGAATTCTAAGAAGGGATGTGGCAAGGACCACATCCCCCAAGTAGGCAGTTTGCCACAGAAGGACTTTCATTTAACATTGGATATGCTGGCGATCTTCCACTTTTTCTCGTCCTTTATGGTGATAAAGGATAGTATCTTTTCCGTTCCGTTTCTGTTTATTACCTTGACTATGACTTCTCCATGCTTATCGTCTATGGCTTTGACATCCAAGACTTTAATCTTCTTAATGTTTTCTCCCATGGAACTTAAAACACAGGCAAGCATCTCGGAGGGCTTCATTTCTGTAAGTTGCAGGGGCGGTTTTACATCCTGTACAAGGGCATCCCTGAAGGGTGGATAGAGTAGCTTTACCGCTTCTTTGCCATCACCGTCCTTTATTGCAGAGATGAACTCCTTTACCGTGCCCTCTGAGGCTTCCTCTGGGCTTGTTCCGCAAGCCCTGAATACAAAAAAGCCCGCCAAAACCACTGCAAGAATTATGGCTACCCTTTTCATCTCTTCACCTCCATAAGATACCTGTGTATAGATTTTGCAGCTTTTCTGCCATGGGCTATTGCCCTTACCACTGTGTCTCCCCCATTAACCACATCCCCGCCTGCAAAAAGACCTTCTATGCTGGTTCTAAACTCTTCATCCACCTTAATGGTACCCCAAGGAGTTAGCTCCAAGCCCTTAACCTCTCCGTAGGCTACTGGGTTTGTCTTCTGTCCTATGGCAAAGATCACCGAATCGCATTCTATTATGTGTTCGGAACCGGGAATGGGTTCTGGTTTTGGTCTTCCGCTCTCGTCTGGTTCTCCAAGTCGCATCTTCATACACTTGACACCTACTACCTTTCCTTCTTCATCACCTAAAATTTCCACCGGTTGAGTAAGCCAATGTAAAATGGCACCTTCTTGGGCTATATGGTCCCACTCTTCATCCCTTGCAGAGGATGTCTCCCGCGTTCTTCTGTACAGCACGTGAGTCTCTACGCCAAGCCTTAGGGCGGTTATGGCACAATCCACCGCAGTAAAGCCTCCACCTATTATGGCAGTGCGCTTACCAAGTTTTACCGGCGTGGCAGAGTGAGGAAACTCGTTTGCCTTTAGCAGACCCACCCGAGTTAGGACTTCAATGGCAGAATAGACGCCCTTTAGGTGGTCTCCCTTTATACCAAGGCTTCCCCTTCCCGCACCAACTCCCAAAAACACCGCATCGTATTTTTCCAAAAGCTCCTCCAACTTAACAGTCCTGCCCACAACCCATCCAAAAAAGAAACGCACCCCAAGTTTTTTAAGCCTTTCCACTTCCCAGTCTAATATACTCCTGTCCAACCTGGCGGTAGGTATGCCATAAGTCATAACTCCCCCAGCCTTTGGAAGGGCTTCGTAAACATCCACGCTGTGTCCAAGCATAGAAAGTTCGTATGCACAGGCTAAACCACTGGGACCAGCACCCACCACCGCAACCCGCTTTCCAGTAGGCTCTGCCCTCTGTTCCAGCTGAACGCCCGAGATACGCACAAAGTCTCCCACAAACTTCTCCAGAGCTCCTATGTTGACGGGTAAGCCTTTGTTTTTTCTGTTTCTTACCGTGTCGTAGTACAGTATGCAAGAGCCCTCACACTGCTTTTCTTGGGGACACACCCTACCACACACAGAAGGAAAGGGATTAGACTGCACGATAACCTTGTAAGCACCAAAGAGGTCCCCTTCCGAGAGCTTTTTTATAAATCCCGGTATATCAATGCCAGCGGGACAAGCCTTTATGCACCTTTGGTCCGCATCCTTGCATAACAGACATCTTTTTGCCTCGTCCAAGGCAAGGGAGACCGAATACCCAAGGGCGTACTCTCTGAAGGTCTTTACCCTCTCCTGGGGTGCTAGTAGGGGTTCGTGGTTTCTATCCTCGTAGCGAATTTTTATGGGCATTGTAGTATAATTATATCCCAAAAAACTTAAGCAAGAAATTCAGAAAAGCTGGAAAAATCCCTCAATGATCATAGACCACATTCTTGGGTTTCCCTTCCAAAAAAGCCCTTAGGTTTTCTACAACAGTGCTGAGCATTCTAAAGAGGGCATCCCTAGTGTTGTACGCGTTATGGGGTGTGATTGTGACCCTTTCCTGCTTGGCAAGATAGGAAACTAAGAGAGAATTTTGCAACATATCTGAAGAAAAACTTCTATCCAGATAAGCATCCTCTATGAGGGCTTCTTCTCCTTCAAAAACATCCAAGGCAACGCCTCCAAGTAGTTTCCCCTCCTTCAGAGCCTTTACCAAAGCCTTTGTTTCCACCACAGGACCCCTAGCGGTGTTTATTAGCATAGCGGTGGGTTTAAGAAGGTCTATATTACTCGCATTTATAAGGTGGTGGGTTTGAGGAGTGTACGGCACATGGATGGTTATTATGTCTGAATCTTTCAAGAGCCTTTCAAGCTCCACATACTCCACATGATAGTTTTTCACCAAGCTTTTATCCTCTACAAGGTCGTAAGCAAGAATTCTCATATCAAAAGCATGAGCGAGTTTTATAACATACTTTCCTATCCTACCGTTCCCAATAACTCCTAAGGTTTTACCAGAAAGGTCAAAGCCAGATAATCCCTCTAGAGAAAAGGTCCCCTTTGAAGTTCTCTGCACCGTCTCTTTCAGCCTTCTTGAGAGGGCAAGCATGAGGGCTATTGTGTATTCTGCTACTGTGACGGATGCATAGTCTGGCACATTACAAACTACAATGCCCTTCTCCATTGCATACTTTACATCTATATGGTCATAGCCTGCGCTCCTTGTAATAATAAGCCTGAGCTTTGGAAGCTGGTCTATAACCTCCCTGTCCACTCGTTAATCTACAAACACAATCACCGCTTCCGCATCCTTGTATTTATGCACTGTGTCCTTGTTAAGCCTGTCTTCCGAAAATTTCAGTTCAGTGTCTTTCATTATTTCTGTAAGATATCTTCTTTCCCACTCCTTGGTTTCAAAAACATAAACCAGCATGTTTTTATCCCTCATACTTCTACTCCAAAGCATCGTATCATTGGCGAGTTAGTTCATAAAAAACTTGACAGCCTATTGAGTATTAATATATAATGAAAATAAAACTTCTTAGGAGGTAGACAAAATGAGAAAGCTATTGCTACTTGGAGTGGCAAGCATAGCTCTGTTGGCAGTGTCTTGCCAGAAAAAGCCTGCGGAACAGCCTGCAGGAGAGCAAAAGCCTGCTGAACAGCAACAACCTGCTCAACAACAACAGCAGCCTGCTCAAGAGCAGCAACAACAACCTGCTGGTGAGCAACAGCAACAACCTGCAGGTGAACAACAGCAGCCTGCTGGCGAACAACAACAGCAGCAACAGCAACAACAACCTGCAGGCGAAAAGAAGTAAGCATTAACACCTCTGGGGGGCTTGCCCCCTTTTTAAATTTGGAGGAATGTACATGTATGCCATCATAGAAACAGGCGGAAAGCAGTATATGGTAAGCCCTGGTGATAAATTAAAGGTTGAAAAGTTGAACTTAAATGAAGGAGAGCTTGTGGAGTTCAAGCCTGTTTTAATAAGAAAGGAAAACGGCGAAGTTGTCCTTCAAAAAGGAAAGGTTATAGCGGAGGTTTTACGTCACGGAAAACACAAGAAGGTTATCGTCTTTAAATTTAGGGCTAAGAAAAATTACAAGAGATGGGGAGGACATAGACAGCCCTACACGGAGATTATAATAAAAGAAATACAGGAGGTGTGAAAGATGGCGTCCAAGGCAAGCGGTGGTTCAACGAAAAACGGTAGAGATAGTCATTCGAAAAGGTTAGGTGTAAAGAGGTTTGATGGGCAGATAGTTCGCGCAGGAAACATACTGGTGAGGCAAAGGGGTACTAAAATCTACCCGGGCAAGAATGTGGGCATGGGTTCTGACTTTACCCTGTTTGCTTTGGTGGATGGTGTGGTAAAGTTTGAAACAAGAAGGAACAAAAAGTTCGTTAGCGTTATTCCAATAACTTAAATCCTTTGAGCGGAGACGATATAGACTATACCAAATAGCCTTTTTTGTATTTTTATTACCTTAAACCCGTTGGATTCAAGCTCCCTTTTTAGCTCTTCTTCACTCAGACTGTTTTCCAATGAATGTATAAAAAATTCCCACTTATCCCTGCCAAAGAGTATGAGGCCCAAAGGTTTTATGAGAAACTTCATGAAAAAGACCAAGAGAGGTGTAAGCCAAAACTTGTTTATATCAAGAATTGCCAGTCTTCCCTCGGGCTTTAGAACCCTTCGGGCTTCCTTCAGAAACTGATTCCTGTTGTAGAGATGTCTGTATACCAAAGATAGGGTAATGGCGCCAAAGGATGAGTTTTTAAAGGGTATGTTTTCAGCATCTGCAAGAACAAAACCGCAATTGGGACACTTTCTGCGCGCAACCTTTAACATACCTAAGGAAAGGTCAATACCTACCCTCAGGGCTTGAGGGTCCGCTTGCAAAAGCACCTCTCCTGTTCCCGTGCCCACATCTAAAAGGGTCTTTGCTCCTTCAACTTCTTTCAACATGGTCCTCTGCCAATCTTTGATCCTTCTAAAGGTTATAAGGTTCAAAAAAGCGTCGTAATGCCTGCTAACCGAAGAAAAAATGTCGGCAGTAATTTTCTTATGTTTCATATCACCTCCACCTCAATGTCTGAATATGGCTCTCTTTGGTAGGCATTCACTCTACCCTCTTGATATAGGACCATCAGACCAATAAGATAGGGAACTGGATTTCTGCTTGCCACAAAGCCCAAAAAGGAAAATCTTCTGATGCCTTTCATTATTAGTTCTTCAATCTCCCTCAGGGCGTCTTCAAACTTGGATACATGTATGGGTATTTTTTTCCCTTTTTTCTTTACTTCCCTCTTGTAAGCCTGTAGCTTTCTTTTTATGGTTTTTATCTGTTCCTCCACAATTCCGTTGGTGTCTGTTTGGTTTTCCTGCTGTGTTGATTCTCCAGATTCCTCTTCAAACATTTGGACGATTTCTTCCAAGGTGTATTTTCTCTCCCTCCTCTTTTTGGGTTCTGGAAAGAGAACTTCCACCTGTTTTTTTAGCAAAAAGACTGCCGCAGAAAGTGCCCTTGCGGGAACCCTTAGATCAAGAAGCTCCATTCTTCTTATTTCTCGAATGTATAGGTTTGCAAGCTGTGCTATATCCACATTCCAAGGGTCCAACTTCCCTTCCTCCACCAACCGGTAGGCTATGGCAAAGGGGTGCTCTTCTTCATACAGCATGGCATCCTTTCCTGTAGGTGGCTATCTTAAGGAGTTTATAGACTGTATCTTTTATATCCTTTCTATGCACGATCATGTCTATCATACCCTTTTCAAGCAAAAACTCTGCGGTCTGAAAACCCTCTGGAAGCTGTTGTTTTATGGTCTGCTCTATTACCCGGGGTCCCGCAAAGCCTATTAAAGCACCCGGCTCTGCTATGATAATATCTCCGAGGAAGGCAAAGCTGGCAGATACTCCACCCATGGTGGGATCTGTTAGCAGGGTTATGTAGGGTACTCTCCTTTCCTTCAAAAAGCCCACTCCGATGGAGGTCTTTGCCATCTGCATAAGGGAAAGTATGCCTTCCTGCATCCTTGCACCACCGGAGGTTATGACAGCAAAGAGAGGTATCTTTTGCTCTGCGCTTAGCATACATGCCCTGTAAAACCTTTCACCCACCACCGAACCCATACTGCCACCTATAAAGTTAAAATCCATCACACAGAGGATTAGCTCTATATCCTTTAGCTTTCCACGAGCAATTATAATCGCCTCTGTGAGGTTTGTCTCCTTTTGAGCTTGGCTTAGCCTTTCTTTGTATGGTTTGCTGTCTTTAAAGTTCAAAGGGTCCGTGGGAAGAATGTTCTCAAAGAGCACGGAATAGTCAGAAAGTAGGGACTTGACCCTTTCCATTGAACCCATGGGAAAGTGATAGTTGCACTTAGGACAAACGTTTAGGTTCTCCTTTAGCTCTGGCACATAGAGTATAGACTTGCAGGAGGGACATTTGGTCCATAGTGTCTCTTTCTCTTGATCCTTTTTCTTAAACCTGTCTAAAAGGCCCATCTGCAAGAGTAAATTTTAAGGGAAGTTTAGGTTTATGATATATAGGATGGCTGTTTACCTTTTGATCATTCTCTCTCTTTTGATTTACTTTTTCAACCTTGGTGCCTTTCAGGTTTGGCAACCCAACGAAGCCTTTTATGCGGACGCAAGCAGGCGTATGTTAGAAACAAAGGACTTTATAACGCCCATATACAACGGGGAGCTGAGGTTAGAAAAGCCTCCCTTAACCTATTGGTTAGTTAGCTTGGGCTTTTATATCTTTGGTGTAAATGAGTTTGCCCTGAGGTTCTTTCATGCCCTTTTGGGGCTTGGCACTGGGCTTTTGTCTGGAATTTTGGCGTGGCTTTTAACAAAAAACCTTAAAACCGCCCTGCTCTCCTTTCTTGTTGTGGTTCTCTCTTTGCAATTTTTTGCCAATGCCCATTACGCATCTCCGGAGATACCTTTAGCCTTTTTTGTTGCCCTTAATCTGACCCTCTGGTATAGCTATTACATAACAAAAAACACAGCCCTTTTGGTCTTTGCCTTTCTCTCTTCTTCCCTTGGCATGCTGGTAAAGGGTCCAGTAGCTTTTGTAATGCCGGCGTTGATTATTTTTATTTTCCTTCTTTTAGAGGACAGGAGGGAAATTCTGAACAAAAAGTATTATCTTTTGACGCCCTTTGCCTTACTTTTGGGTCTTTGGTGGCATATATACCAAGCTTTGGTTAATGGAAGGGATTTTTTGAATGTTTTTCTTTCAGAGAACCTTAAAAGGGTGTATGCGGGGGAAGACCCAATCTATTTCTATCTTTTGGATACATTAATTAGCTTTTTGCCTTACTCTGTGCTGTTCTTCCCTGCCTTGATTTGGGCTTTTTCAAGAAGGGAGCTTAGGTTTGCGGTTGTTTGGACCCTTTCTTTTTTTCTGGTTTTTAGCCTGATAAAGCAAAAAATTCCTGTTTATGTGATGCCTGCCTATCCTGCCATGGCAATAATTACCGCCCACTTTTTGATGGAAGGTTCATGGGAAAGGCTCAAAAGCTTCTGGGCGGTCTTTGTGTGTTCTCTCTTTTCGCTGGTGATCCTTTTGGGTGTATTTTACTTTGACCTTGCCAAGGGTTGGGTTTTGCTCTCTTTGGTGCCACTTTTGGCACTACTTTTCGAAAGAAAGCTCGCACCTCTGTTTGGTGCGGTAGTCTTTTACCTTTTCCTTTTGGGAGCCATCCTTCCTTACTTAGAAGTACGCAGGCATTACAGAGAGCTGGGAAGTTTTATAGTGGAGCTGGACCCAAAGGGCGAGCTAAAAACCTATCAGGTGGGACACTTTAACCATAATCTACCTTTTTATGCAAAGAGGAAGATCATAAGGGATCAAGCGCCCGAGCAGGGTTCAATAGTGATCTTTGAGCTTGGTTCTTTTGACCGCTGTACGCCTTTGAAGACCTTTGAACTGTATAAAGGCTCTGAATCAAGACTCTTTAAGTTTATGTTAGACACCAAAAGAAAGAAGAACTTCTCTCAGTTTGGGGTTTGCTTATATTTTTAAGGTTGGATGAAGGACAAGTGGAAAGCTATCGCCAACCTTTTGGAGAAGGAAACGGGCGTAATGGTGGAACCCTCTTATGAGGGCTGGGGGGCTGGATATGACCCTGTTTATGTTCCACTCTTGGAGATGTGGGCAAGGGGAGAGCTTGAGGAGATCCCCCCATTGCAAAGGTGCCAAAGGGTGTAGTCTTTAATGCGTTGGAGCTTTCAAAAAAGAGCAAAGATTATGCCATAAACTCAGTGAGGCACGAAATATACTATCTTTTGCACACGGACCTCTTTTTGTGGAGGCTGGGGCAAAGGGAAGTCTTCAAGTTTGGCTACCCGCCCACTGTCTTTTTGGTGCTATATTCCCTTTTGGAGTCTTTGAGGGTGGATGAGGAGATTTTAAGGAGCCATCCTTCTTCAGAGGGAGCTCTAAAGCAAAGGTGGGAGGAGATCCTAAAGAACCTGAGGGATCTATATCCACATCAGGGTTTTGCGGTGGAGTTCGCAAGAGCTTGGCTTGGCTCTTCGGGACTTTCAAGGGAACTTTACAGGAGCCTTCAGCAGTATTTGCAGAGCAAAAGCAAGGACGCCTACGAAGTCCTTATGGGTGAAATCTTTGGCAGATATAGGGCTTACATTGAGCAAGCCCAAAGGTTGAACTACATAGACCTATTTTTGGAAGAGGCAAAGGGAAGGGTAAGAAAGGATGCCCACAAGGGCAGAATTATGACCGATATTTTGAAAAAGCTCCCTGAAAGTTTGCAGACGGTGATTCAAAATAGCAAAGAACTCAGGGCTGAAGAGATCCCTGAAGATATAAGGGAAAAGGTGCTTGCCCATCTTAAAAACCTCCCTGAGTGGATGAGGGATTACATAAAACAGATGTCTTACTTAGATATGGTGGAGAGGGACCTAAGGTTCATAACAAACTTTTTGCCCAAAACCTTGGAGACAGATTTAGAGCACAAGGGCTTTTTGCTGTTTTTGATAAAGCCTTAGGATCTAAGCAGTGCTTTAAAGAGCATGGCTTAAGCGAGGAGGAATTCAAAACTTACAGTAGGCTCCTGAAGGATGTGAGGATCTATGTGGATGCCTTTAAAAGGAAGTTTGGAAAGTTCTTGCCAAAGGAGGAAGAGGGTTGGCAATCCTCTTATGCCATCGGCAAGCGGATAGATTACAAAAGAATTCAAAGGGAGGTGCCCATAAAGAGGGGGAAGTTTTTTATGAGAAGGGAAGTGCCACAGGAAAAAAAGCTCGCCTTTAAGCTTCTAATAGACCTTTCTTCTTTTATGAAGAAGGAAAACAAAGCCATAAACGCCCTAAAGGCACTCCTGCTCTTTTGTGAAACACTGAACGCCTTAAACATGCCCTTCTCCATATCTGCCTTTAGCGAGGATGTTTTTAGCCTAAAGTCCTTTGACGAGGACTACAAGCAGGTTAAATCCAAGCTCTTGAACCTTCCAAACCTTTTGGGCGGTGGCACCAACTTAGAAAAGGCTATACTTCAAGGCTCGGAGGAGCTGGAGCTCTTTTGCAAAAAGGACCATCTTAGGGGCGTACTCATAGCCTTCTTGGACGGAGAGCCTACGAGGGGACTAAAGGGGGAAGCCCTGAGGTCCCTTGTGAGGGAAGTTAAGGGGAAGTTTCCCGTAGTGGGCGTGGGTGTGGGAAAAGAGAAAAACTACATAGAAGAGTACTTTGAGGGCACTGGCATAAGGATCTCAGAAGTTTCTTAGCTTGGGCAGGCTTTTTTAAGAGTGGTAGAAAACTATTTGAAGCGGGCTTGGTCTGAGGTTTAAAATCTCTACTAAATGCTTGGCAAATTGTTAACTGGGTCAAATGTTTTGGAATACGAAATCCTTCTCCGAAAAGCGGTTTTAAAAATCCCAAGTTCTAACTTTGGGGTGTTTTCACTTTACAAGTATCCCGCAAAGTTCATCCCACAGGTGCCCGCCTTTGTGATGGAAAACTATGCTAAAAAGGGCATGAAGGTTTTTGATCCGTTTGCAGGGTTTGGAACGGTGGGTTATACCGCAAGGGTGTATGGACTTGAGTATGAACTTTGGGACTTAAACCCACTGCTTGAATATTTTCACTCCCTTTGTGAGATAGAACCTAAACCTTTAGACAAAAGCTTGATTGATAAAATCAAAGCCCACTCTCAAGAGTTTATTCCAGACTGGTCCAACCTTGAATACTGGCATCCGGTGGAGTTTATTTCACTTCTCTCTAAGGCTTGGGGCTTTTACCATCAGGCTGCGGACGAATACACCAAAAAGCTTCTACTAGTTCCACTTCTAAAGCTTACAAAATATTTCTCTTATGCAGATGAGAAGGTTCATAAACTGTATAAATCAAGGTATGCCAAAGAGAAGATTGAAAGGCTGTTAAAGGAAGATTACAAAGCACTATTTTATAGCCTACTTGAAAAGGAACTCGGAAATCTGGAGCAAAGGCTAAAGGAGTATCAAAGCCTGAATCCCAAAAAGGTCCATTGCAAGGTAAAGGCAGGCGTTGATGTTCTGGAGGAGGACCTAGTGGAACCTGTGAATATTCTAATATCCTCTCCACCCTACTTGCAAGCTCAGGAGTACATAAGGACTACAAAGTTAGAACTTTTTTGGCTGGGCTTTAAGGAGGACTATATTCGTAGCTTAGCAAAGAAAGAAATTCCATACAGAGATGTTCCAAAAGTTGAAATTTTTTCTGATACATACCATACCTACAGAACACTTATTGAGGAAAAACATTTGCTTGAACTTTATGACAATTACTTTTTTGCGATTCTTTCTGTATTTGAGAGGCTATCCAAGAAAGTGTTGGATTATATGTTTATCTTTGTGGGACCAGCAAAAATAAGAGGACAAAGGATTCCAATACATCGGATCGTCATAGAACACATGGAAAGCAAGGAGGATTGGGTGCATGAAAAAACTTACATAGACAAGATCGTATCAAGGGTTATGTTTTCCACTGAAAAGAACCCTGCCACAGGAATAGAAGACCAGAGGATGGATAGAGAGTATTTAGTAGTTTTGAAAAGGAGATAAGCTGGATGTTCTTAACAAAGGGACATTTAGCTTCTCCCAACAAGTTTAAGGGGTTAGAAGATTTAAGGAACTTTTTGTCCAAGCTTAAGGCAGATTATAAACTTCCCTTTGACGAAGAAGATTTATCAATGCTTTTACTGTCCGTTCTTAGATGCGATGATATTAGCGGTAGTTATAGCATACTGAAGAAAAAAGGGAAAAGAAGATATATAGATGAATTAAAAGTAAAAGCGTGGTTAGAGGAAAATCTCATACCCAACACAGTAGTATTACGGATGGACGATCCTGAAATTCTTAAGCTACTACTCTTTTCTATTGAGATCACTTATAGCATGTTTTTAGGAGAGAGTAGGGCTACTGTAATGCAAAAGGGATTTAGGGAAAGGAGAAGAAGCTTTGAGGCAATAGTGGTGGATCAATTTGTAGGAAAGCTCGGAGAGGTTGCAGTTAAAAGATTTTTGGAAGATCAGTTCAATGTAAATGTGGAGCTGGACTGGGATATTTCTCCGCAAAGGGAAAGGCACGTAAACGATATAAAGAACGCAAATAAACTTATAAGCATAAAAACTTCTCCAAGTTTGGCAGGTATATGGGCTGAGGCGGATAAAGGATGCGATTACGGAATAATGGTTAAATGTTCCGTTCCACTTCATCCTCTTCTGCAGTTCTTTATTGAGGTGTGTGGTTTTAGAAATCTCTTAGACTTCGCTAAAGAAAGGTTAGGTCCAGAAGCCTTCTACGTTGATAACATTAGAAATAGAATGTTTAGCAATGCGCAATGCGGTCATATAAAGACAAACTTTGCATGTTATGTTTGTGGGTATTTTGAAGTTTCGGATGAAAACCTGAGAAAAGAGGGAGAAATACTTGAATATTTAGGAGTAGTAAGAGAAGAAAGGCACTTGGTTAGGATAGATGAGCTAAAATACACACGCAGTAGTTGGGAAGAGTTTTTAAAGTCGGTGGGACTTTACTAAATGGTGCGTTCTTGCGTATTTCTCATGATGCGTTAATATATAAGCTATGCCGAGGGAAATTGAATATGAAAGGATAGTGGAAGCAGTGAAGGAAATTGCCCTTAGGGCAAACTATAAATTGCCCAGAGATGTGGTCCATGCTTTCCAGCAGGCTTTGGAAAGGGAAGAGTCTGAACTGGGAAGGGAGGTTCTCAGGCAAATTTTGCTAAACGCAGAGGCTGCAGAAAAGGAGGAGATGGCTTACTGTCAGGATACGGGTGTGGCGGTGGTTTTTGTGGAGATAGGGCAGGATGTCTGCGTGGTGGGAGGCTCTCTGAGGGATGCTATAGAGGAGGGCGTCAGGCGGGCATACACGGAAGGCTACCTTAGGGCTTCTATGGTCTATGACCCTGTTTTTGAAAGAAAGAACACAAAGGACAACACACCACCCATAATACATTATGAAGTTGTTCCCGGCGATAAGTTAAAGCTCATCTTTGCTCCAAAGGGTGCGGGTTCAGAAAACACTTCACGCTTGGCAATGCTAAAGCCTGCCGATGGATGGGAGGGAGTAAAAAGATTCGTCCTGGAAACGGTAAAGCTGGCAGGTCCCAATGCGTGCCCTCCCTTTACGGTGGGTGTGGGCATAGGTGGAAACTTTGAGTATTGTGCTTTGCTTGCAAAAAAAGCCCTGTTTAGACCAGTGGGAGAGAGAAGCAAAGACCCTGTAGCGAGAAGGATAGAGGAGGAGCTCCTTGAGGAGATCAACAAGATCGGATGGGGACCCATGGGCTTTGGTGGTACCACAACAGCCATTGACGTGAAGGTGGAGCTTTATCCGTGCCATATAGCGTCCTTGCCCGTAGCGGTGAATATTCAATGTCATGCATCAAGGCACGCGGAGGTGGAGCTTTGAAGTGGTTTTTGATCTTAGCTTTCATAGGTCTGATAACTGTTCTTTTTCTCTCCGGCTTTGCCTTTAGATGGCTAAGAAGTATGCTGAGCAGGTAATTATCTCTTCCAAAGGTTCTCTTTGTGTTTCTCTTTTAGCTCAAGCTCAAGGAGAAACAGGTATTTTAAGAAGGTATAAAAAAATGAGGAAAAGGCTACCAAAAAGCCTCTAACACCATCCAGAAAACCCCTTTGAAGAAAATAAACCTTAAAAAAGCTCCACAGTGGATTAAACAGAAGGTTGTAAAGCCTAAACTTTTTGCCCTTCTTATGGTAAGATTCCGCCATTATCTTTGCATACTTTAAGGTCTTTTCATACTGATGGTACAGACTCTCATAAGAGTAGTGATAGAGGTCTCCCTTTAGCTTGTGCGCCTTTCCTTTGAAGACCGCTTGCTCGTGGAGATCTCCCTCAAACCTCACCAACCCCTTTTTAAAAAGCCGAACCCTCCATTCGGGATACCAAGTGTGCTCAAGGAATTTACCGAGGTAGTAGGTTTTTCTGCAAACCATATAAACCTCAGCAGTATGGGAAGATATGGCTTTTGATATGGAATTTTTCAGCTCCTCCGAAACTTCCTCGTCTGCGTCCAAGACCAAAACCCAATCCTCTGAGCATAGTCCTATACCTCTATTGAGTTGTTGTGCATATCCGTCCCACTGGTGGAAAAATACCTTTGCCCCAAGGCTTTTGGCAATTTCTACCGTTCTGTCGGTGGAGCCAGAATCAAGAACTACAATTTCGTCGGCAATATCTTTTACACTCTCAATTGCCCTTTTTATGTTCTTCTCCTCGTTTTTTGTTAGGATCAAAACAGACAGACCCATCAATGGCTCAAGAGCTCCCTCAGCAGTGGGTTGAACTTTTTCTCCCTTCCTATGGTGGTCTCCTCTCCGTGTCCGGTGATCACGCGCACATCCTCCGGAAGCTCCAAAACTACCCTACGCAAGGATTTTTTCAAATCCTCCAAGCTACCACCCGGTAGGTCCCAGCGTCCTACGGAACCCCTAAAGAGCAAGTCGCCCGCAATGAGCAGTTTTTCTTCTGAATAAAAACAGCAGTGTCCGGGTGTATGCCCGGGTGTGTGCAGGACCTTTAACCTTATCTTTCCAAAGCTAAGTTCCATACCCTCCTCCAAAAAGTCATCGGGCTCAGGGCAGGGCAGGTCTGCACCTACATAAAGGTCAAAGCCCTTCCATATCGGGTCGTTAAGCAAGAAAAGGTCTTCCTTATGCACCAAAAAGGGAACACCCAACCTTTCCTTTAAACCCTTAACCTGTCCTACATGGTCTATGTGTCCGTGGGTAGCAAGGATACACTTGGGCGTGGTTCCCTCCAATGCTTTTAAAATCGCCCCCAAATCTGCCCCCGGGTCTATTACCACCGACTGCCCCGTGTCCTCATCTATTATCACAGAACAGTTCAAACTTAAAGGTCCCACAGGGATAACCTTTAGGATCATTTCTTGAAGAGCTCCGGAAGTTTTAAAAGATAGATGTAGATCCTCTTCCACCTGCTCCACTCTATGGCAGGCAGGTTTGCTCCATAAGTTTTGTTGGGTTCCAAGTCCTTTGAGACACCGGACTTTGCGGCAACCTGCACGTTGTCGCCTATGTTTACATGGTCTGCCACACCCACCTGCCCCGCAAGAATGACATTTTTGCCAGTTTTCACGCTTCCCGAGAGCCCAACCTGACTTACTATTAGGTTTCTCTCTCCCAATCTGCAGTTGTGGGCAACCATAACAAGGTTATCTATCTTGGTTTCCTTTCCCACAATGGTGCTGTCAAGCAGTGCCCTGTCTATGGTAGTGTTTGCGCCTATTTCCACATTGTCCTCAATGACCACATTGCCTATATGGTTCAGCTTGATTATGCCCTCTTTGGTTATGTGATAGCCAAAGCCGTCTGCTCCTATGACCGCTCCGCTGTGGATACGCACATTCTTTCCTATAACGGTCCTTGGGTATATATGAACTCCGCTGAAGATAACCGTGTTTTCTCCCACAAAGGAGTGGTCTCCGATGTAGCTAAAAGGATAAACCTTTACGCCTCTCTCAAGGACTACGTTTTTTCCAATGTAGGCAAAGGGTCCCACATAGACATCTTCTCCCAACGCTGCTGAGCTTTCCACGTGGGCCTTTTCGGAAATGCCCGTGGGATGCTCTTCTGGATATAGCTTTTCCAGAACAATAGCCAAGGCGAGCTTTGTGTCTTTTACCAGTATGTAGCTTGGATGTTCTACTGGCTTTGAAACCACCAAGGTGGTGTCTTTTACATCCTTTACCCTCTCCGCATCCCTCTCAGAAGGGCAAAATATCAAAGTTCTCTCCTTTGGGTTCTCCAGAGAAGACACGCCTACAAGTTCTAAGTTTTCACCAAAAAGCAAACCACCCACCAAGTCTGCAATATCCTTAGAGTTAAACCTCATTTGGGCACCACCCTGTAAAATCTTTTTTTACCCACCTGAAGGCGAAGTTCTTCTTTTATCTCTATCTCTTGGTTTGGGTCCTCCACCTTTGTGCCGTTTATCCTTAAGCCTCCTCCTTCCACCACCCTTCGGGCGGAGTTTTTGGAGCTCTCTATACCAAGCTCAAACAAAAGCTCGTAAGCCCTCCTTTTAAGACCATAGGGAACCTCTATGATGGGGGCATCTTCGGGAAATTCTCTCTGGGAGAAGGTTTTAACAAAAAACTCTAAAGCCCTATCCGCTTGCTCTTTGCCATGGAAACGCTCTACTATATAGTGGGCAAGCTTCTTTTTAGCCTCCATTGGGTGCAAGTTTTTCTTAAAGTTCTCTATTTCCTCCTCTGTGTAGTCAGTTAAGAGGGTGTAGTACTCCCACATAAGGTCGTCTGAGATGGACATGATCTTGCCAAACATGCTTTCTGGCTCTTCCTGTATGGCTATGTAGTTTTGGTAAGATTTGGACATCTTTCTCACGCCGTCTAAGCCTACAAGCAGTGGCAGGGTTATGCAAACTTGCGGTTCCTGTCCAAAGGCCCTCTGCAGGTCCCTTCCCACCAGAAGGTTAAACTTCTGGTCTGTGCCGCCGAGCTCCACATCCGCCTTTAAAAAAACTGAGTCGTAGCCCTGCAGTAGGGGGTATATAAACTCATGAATGTATATGGGAATGCCTTCTTTAAAGCGCTTTGAAAAGTCGTCCCTTTCTAACATCCTTGCCACCGTGTATTTTCCTGCCAGCTTTATGATCCCTTCGGTTCCAAGCTCGGAAAGCCAGGTGCTGTTGAAAACTATGTTGGTTTTTTCTGGGTCAAGGATTTTGAAAACCTGATGCTCGTAAGTTTTGGCGTTTTCCAACACCTCCTCCCTTGAGAGGGGAGGCCTTGTTTCGCTCCTGCCTGTGGGGTCCCCTATCATGGCAGTAAAGTCTCCAATCACAAAGTAGACCTCGTGTCCAAGCTGTTGGAACTGCCTCAGTTTTTGAAGCAAAACCGTATGACCAAGATGCAGGTCCGGTGCGGTTGGGTCAAAGCCCGCCTTTACCCTCAGGGGTCTTCCCTCCTTCAGCTTTTTCAAAAGCTCTTCCTCTTCAATGATCTCAACAGTGCCCCTTTTTATTATGCTCAACTGTTCTTCAGGAGAGAGCATGGGTAAAATTTTAAACGCTTTTCTGTTAAACTTTTATAGTTATGAGAAAGCTAACCTTAGCTTTGTTAATACTTTCTGCCTCCTGTGGAACGGTGAGAACGGGCGAAGAAGGACTTTACAAATACAGCCTGCGTACTACGATTATAGAAAACGTGGAAAACTGCGAGAGCTTGCTAAAGAAGGAAAGCCTTAGACCTCAGGTGTGTGGGAGGTGCAGGATAACCTTTGAACCCCAGAGGAATAGGCTTGTGGTGGCGGAAACTGATGAATGCGTGCCATACAACGCCTACGGATGCTACACGACCTCTAGAGATACCTTTATAATAAATACAGTAAGCTGTAAGCCTTTGACGGAGAGATTGCCACGAACTCTGGAACAACCCGTAGAAAGAAAATAGCAAAAGAGGTAGAAAGGTGGAGTTGATATTTGAACTTTCTGAGAAAGGAAGGAAAGGCTACAGGCTACCCAAGTTGGACGTGCCGGCGGTGGATGTAGCCCAGTACCTTGGTGAATACTACAGGGAGGACTTGAACTTTCCGGAGGTCTCGGAGCTTGACCGATACGACATTACACAAAGCTCTCCCAGAGAAATTACGCCATAGACACCACCATGGTGCCCCTCGGCTCCTGCACCATGAAATACAACCCCAAGATCAACGAAGAACTGGCTAGGATAGAAGCCTTCACACAGATGCATCCCTTTGCGCCAGAAGATTATGTCCAGGGTACCCTCAAGCTTATATACGAACTCAAGGAGCTTTTAAAGGAGCTTAGTGGTTTTGCAGAGGTTTGCCTCCAGCCCGCCGCCGGTGCACAGGGAGAGCTCCTTGGCTTACTCCTCATAACCGCCTATTACAGAGATAAAGGAAACACCCACAAAAACAAAATATTGGTGCCAGACTCCGCCCACGGTACAAACCCAGCTTCTGCAAGCATATGTGGTTTGGAGGTGGTAAGCGTAAAAAGCGACGCAAACGGGAAGTTGGACTGGGAGGACTTTATAAAGAAGCTTGACGACAGAACCGCAGGGCTTATGCTAACAAATCCGAACACCCTGGGCATCTTTGAGAGAAAGGTCAAAAAGCTCGCAGACGCCCTGCATCAAAAGGATGCGCTCCTTTATATGGACGGTGCCAATTTTAACGCCTTAGTTGGTGTAGCAAAGCCCGCTACTTGGGGAGTGGATGTTATGCACTTTAACCTCCACAAAACCTTTTCCACACCCCACGGAGGGGGTGGTCCGGGTGCTGGTCCCGTGGGAGTTTCAGAAAAGTTAAAGCCCTACCTGCCTGTGCCACAGGTGGAGTTTGACGGTCAAAGGTATTACCTCAACTGGAACATTCCCAAAAGCGTGGGTAAGGTGCTTACATTCTACGGACATGTGGGTGTGATGCTTAGGGCTCTGGCATACATCCTGTCCTACGGCAAGGAGATAGACAAGGTATCAAAGCATGCAGTTTTGAACGCAAGGTATTTATACAGCCTTCTTAAGGATGTTCTGTGGGATCCATACCCAAACTCACCCAAAATGCACGAAGTGGTCTTTTCTATGCAAAAAACCGGCATAAGCCCCTTAGACTTGGCTAAAGCCCTTTTGGACAAAGGCTTTTACGCACCCACCATATACTTCCCCCTCGTGGTCAAGGATGCAGTCATGATTGAACCCACGGAAACAGAGAGCCCAAGAACTATAAGGGCTTTTGCCAACGCCATAAAGGAAATACTCCAGCAGGACCTGGAGGAGGTAAAAACCAGTCCAAAAAATACACCGGTGAGAAGAATAAAGGAGGCGGAAGCCAACAGAAAGCCGATCCTTAGAGTCTCATTGGCATGATTATGCAAAGATAGGGATCCTTTTCCAAGTTTGCGCTCTCAAGTATAACAGGGCTGTCTGCATCTATTGCCTTTAGATACACCCTATCAAAGTCAAACTCTCCCAGGGCTTCTAAAAGATACTTTCCGTTAAAACCTATGTCCATGGGCTCAATGGCGGAAAGGCTCTCCAGTATTTCCACCTCATCCTTACCTTCACCAAACTCGGGCTCAGAGATCTCCATCAAAATGACCTCAGAGGAGAATGAAAGTTTCACAGGAAAGGCTTTGGCAGATGCTATTGCAGAAAGTCTTTTTAGGGCACGTTCAAACTCAGTCCTGTCAAGAAGAACGTTTAACGTATATTCAGTAGGGATAACTGCCATATAGTCGGGATACTCTCCCTCTAAAAGTCTAACAGAGAGGGACCAGTTTTCTCCCTTCACATGGGCAAAATTCTCGTCTTTGCCCACTTCCACAGAGCCTATAGTGTCCTTTAAAAGCTTTTCTAAGACCTTTAGGCTCTTACGGGAAAGCAAAAGCTCCTCGTCAAAGGAAGCACCCTCGGGCATATAGAGGGCAAGCCTGTGTCCATCAGAACCCACAAAGTGAAGCCTACCTTCTTTACTTCCCACATACATGCCCTGAAGGGCATACCTAGTGTCTTCTTTGGATATTGCATAGTCTACCTTGGATATACCCTTTAAAAGCAAACTGCTCGGAATATCACCCTTGCACACAACCTCAGGAAATTCAGGAAACTCGGAAGGGTCACCACAAACCAGCTTGAACTGGCTCTTTCCTCCTTTGATAATCAGCTTATCCTCTTCCAGCTCCATATACACCTCAGCGGAGGACAGATTCTTTATTATGGATGTCAGCTTGTCTGCGTTGACGGAGGTCTCTCCGGGAGATTCCACCCTTGCGGGCAGGTTTAAAACCAAGAAGTTCTCCAGGTCTGTGGCGTAAATGATCAGCCGATTTTCCGTTGCTAACAGCTTAAAGTTGTTTAGAACAGGAAGGGCTGACTTCTTTTCCGTAGCAGATTTTGCCTTTGTAAGCACATCCTCCAGCTCCACCCTATCCACAAACAGACGCATAGCAATAGATTATAACATTATTAAATAGAAGGTTATATTCAGAAATTCGGTGTTAAAATATGCCCATGCGCTTTAGAGGGAAGGTTTGGAAGTTTGGGGATAATGTGGATACAGACCAGATCATACCAGCCCGTTATTTGAACACCTCGGACCCTTATGAACTGGCACAGCGTGTTATGGAGGATTCAGAACATCCCAACTTTGCCAAGGAACATCAACCGGGAGACATAATAGTGGCGGGTAGAAACTTTGGCAGCGGCTCTTCAAGGGAGCATGCGCCCATTGCCATAAAGTATGCGGGGGTTCCTGTGGTGGTTGCCAAGTCCTTTGCGAGGATCTTTTTCAGAAATGCCATAAACATAGGGCTTCCTATTGTAGAGGCACAAGAGGCGGTGGATGAGATAAATCACGGTGATGAGCTGGAGGTGGATTTGGACAGTGGCGTAATAAGAAACCTTACCACGGGCAAGGAGTACAAGGCTGCCAAATTTCCGGAGGAGCTTCAGGCGATCCTGCGGGCTGGTGGGCTTATGGAGTATGCAAAAGCAAAACTGAGCAAGAATGTCAGCGGATAAGTTAAAGGAGCTCATACTCAGCAGAGCCCTAAAGGTGGCAGAGGAGCCCATCTTTATGCTCTCTTCCGGGAAACTCAGTAGGTACTACATAGACCTAAAGCAGGTTACCCTTGACCCGGAGGGAGCCTATTTGGTGGGCAAGCTCATGTATGAGTTGGTCAGGCAGTTTGGCGTTCAAGGAGTGGGTGGGCTCACACTTGGCGCGGACCCCATAGCCTACGCGGTAGCCTTTGTATCCTATTTGGACGGAAATCCTATAAAGCCCTTTGTGGTCAGAAAGGAGCCAAAGGGACACGGCACAGGAAAGCAGCTGGAGGGCCTCCTGATGGCGGGAGAAAGGGTGGCGGTGGTGGAGGATGTGATCACCACCGGTAGTTCCTCCTTAAAGGCGGTGCAAGCTTGCAGAAGGGAAGGCTTGGAGGTGGTGGGCGTTTTTGCGGTGGTGGATAGAGAGGAGGGGGCTCAAGAAAACTTGGGTAAAGAGGGTATTGAACTTTATTCTCTTTTTAAGCTCTCCCAGTTGATTTGATGGAAATTTGGCTGAGTTCTTTGCTTTTGGTAATAGGCACCGCCCTTGGCAGTTTTATGGTTTTGTTCTTCAGAGGAAAAACTCCTCCCTCCTTGAACGTTAGCCTGTCCTTTGCGGGCGGTGTAATGCTAACCGCCAGCTTTACAAGCCTTATACTGCCCGCAGTGGAAAAGGGTGGCTTTTTCAAAACCGCCTTGGGTGTAGTTCTTGGCTTTGGAGTTATGGCTCTTGTAGAGAAGCTCTTTCCTCACGAACACCCTACCATAGGACAGGAGGGCATACTGCCTTTTTGGCTATATATCCCTTCAGGATATACCGGAGGGCTTGGTGGTTAGCATGCTTGTGCCACCACCCTTGGCTTTTTGGCGGGAGTTCTTCTTATGCTCTTTCTTGATACGGTTAGCTTTTAGCCGTGTTAACAAATTTACAAAAATGTAAGCAATTTTACAAGGCTATGGGCTATACTAGGTGTTCAAAGACTTTTAAAATATTGCCTGTGCAGAGTGTGCCTTTTGGCACACTTTTTGCACAAAAACTACACAGGAGGTCGGAAAATGAAAAAAATAGAGGCGATCATCAAGCCCTTTAAGCTGGATGAGGTAAAGGATGCCCTCGTGGAGATAGGCATAGGAGGCATGACCGTCACGGAAGTTAGAGGCTTTGGTCAGCAGAAGGGACACACGGAAATCTACAGAGGCACCGAGTACGTTATTGACTTTTTGCCCAAGGTCAAGATTGAGGTGGTGGTAAGGGATGAAGATGTGGAGAAGGTAATAGAGACCATAATGAAGGCAGCCCAGACAGGAAGGGTGGGAGACGGTAAGATCTTTGTCATTCCCGTAGAGGAGGTAATCCGAATAAGGACCGGAGAAAGAGGTGAGCAAGCTATATAAAAAAATCCTTATAAAGGAGGTCAAAGCATGCCAAAGTATTCACCGGAGGAGGTGCTGAGCCTCATTGAGCAGGAAGGGGTCCAGTATGTGGACCTTCGATTCTCTGACCTTTTTGGTCAGTGGCAACACCTTACCATCCCAGCCTACGAGCTGTCTCTCTCTACCTTTGAAGAGGGTAGAGGTTTTGATGGCTCCTCCATAAGGGGTTGGCAGTCCATACACGAGTCGGACATGATCGCCATTCCCGACCCAACCACCGCCTTCATAGACCCCTTCATGGAGCCAAAAACCCTTGTGATGATATGCGACATTTACGACCCCATCACCAGAGAACGCTATGGCAGAGACACCCGTTATATAGCCCAAAAGGCAGAGCAGTATCTGAGACAAACGGGCATAGGAGACACCGCCTACTTTGGACCTGAGGCGGAGTTTTTCATCTTTGACTCGGTGGAGTTTGGCACTTCCGCCAACTACGCCTTCTGGAGAGTAGACTCAGAGGAAGGATGGTGGAATAGGGAGATTACTTCTTCTGGCTACAAGATACCTCACAAGAGGGGCTACTTCCCAGTGCCACCTTGGGATAAGACCCACGCACTCCGCAACGAGATGGTATCCATTTTGTCCCAGCTTGGTATTGTGGTAGAACTGCACCACCACGAGGTTGCCACTGCTGGGCAAGGAGAGATAGACATACGCTACGATTCCTTGGTAAATCAGGCGGACAAGCTGTTCATCTACAAATATGTGGTTAGAATGGTGGCTCATAAGCACGGTAAGTTTGCCACTTTCTTGCCCAAGGTTCTTCCCAACGATAACGGAAACGGTATGCACACCCACTTTTCCATATGGAAGGATGGGCAAAACCTCTTTGCTGGCTCCGAGTATGCGGGTGTCTCTGAGATATGCCTTTATGCCATAGGTGGTATTCTAAAACATGGACCTGCACTGACCGCCTTCACAAACCCCACCATAAACTCTTACCACAGGCTCGTGCCCGGTTTTGAGGCACCTGTAAGGCTCGCCTACTCTGCGAGGAACCGTTCCGCTGCAATAAGAATACCCACCTACTCCCAATCTCCCAAGGCAAAGAGGATTGAGATCAGGTTCCCAGACCCCACCTGCAACCCATACTTGGCTTTTGCCGCCATACTGATGGCTGCAATAGACGGGATAGAGAACAAAATCCATCCCGGAGAACCCCTTGACAAGGACATATACTCACTGCCTCCGGAAGAGCTAAAGGACATACCCCAACTGCCCGGCTCCTTGGAGGAATCCCTAAAAGCCCTCGAGAACGATTTTGAGTTCCTTCTGAAAGGTGGTGTCTTCACCGAGGATCTAATCCAAACTTGGATAGAAGCCAAGAGAAAGGAAATAGACGAGATAAGGTTCATACCTCATCCCAAGGAGTTTGAACTTTACTTTGACATTTAATTAAAAAAACCGCCCCGCCCTCCAAGGTGGGGCAAAGGAGGAGATAGAATGCGTCGCGTAGCAAGTATTATACCACTACTGCTCTCAAGCTTAGCCTTTGCGGAAGGGCAAGTTCCAATGGAGGCGCTTTAGAATGAAGGCTTTAGCCATAAGGCATGTGCTTGCGGAACACCTGGGAATGATGGAAAGGGCTCTGAGAAATTTAGGCTTTAAAGTGGAATATCTGGACACCGCAAAGGGGGAAACTTTAAAAGAGCCCTTGGAAGAATACTCCCTTCTTGTTGTCCTCGGCGGGTATATGGGTGCTTACGAAGAGAACCTTTATCCCTTTCTCTCTTACGAGTTTAGGCTCATGGAACAAGCCCTGAAATTGAACATTCCTATTTTGGGCATATGCTTGGGAGCCCAAATGCTCGCAAAGGTTTTGGGGCAAGGGTCTTTAAGGGCGATAAGGGGAAGGAAATAGGTTGGATGGATGTTTTTAAGGTGGGAGAGCATGAGCTTTTCCAAGAGTTTCCAAGCACATTAAAGGTCTTTCAGTGGCACGGGGACACCTTTGGGCTTCCAAAGGGTGCAGTAAGGGTTTATGCATCCGAAAAGTATGAAAACCAAGCCTTTGTGTATGGAAAGGCTGTAGGCTTGCAGTTTCACATAGAGGTGGATCAGAGTATGGTTAAAGAGTGGGCGGAGCTTTACCGCGATAAGCTTCAGGAGGAGAAGGTCGGGGAAGACATGCTACGGGTGGAGGACTGGGTGTATGAAAGAAATTACCGGCTTATTGAAAGTCTTCTAAGAAGGTTAATTTAGAACTTTTTCAATTCTATGTTGTATTTCTTTATTCTGTAGTCAAGTTGCCTTAGGGTAAGACCCAAGAGCTTTGCAGCGCGGGATTTTACGTATCCGGTTTTTTCCAAAGCCTTTATGATCTCTTCTCTCTCCGTGGCCTCTACAAAGCTCGGCAGGTGCTTAAAGCTCACCTTTCCATGCTCCGGATGAAAGTATTCAGGAATATCCTTTTCTGTTAGCAACCCATCCCTCAAAATAACGAGCCTTTCTATGAAATTCTCCAGCTCCCTCACATTTCCATACCAAGGATACTCCATCAGCTTTTCCGTAGCCCTCCAGCTGATCCGCACATTCTTTTTGTATCTTTGGTTGAAGATCCTTAAAAAGTGTTCCACGAGCAAAGGAATGTCCTCCTTTCTTTCCCGGAGGGGCGGAATGTGTATAGGAAACCCGCTTATCCTATAGAAGAGGTCCTCCCTGAACTCTCCCTTTTCCACCATCTCCGCCAAGTTTTTGTTGGTAGCACGTATGATACGCAAATCCACCTTTATGGTCTTTTCTCCACCCAGCCTTTCAATCTCTTTGTCCTGTATGGCCCTCAGGACCTTGGGCTGTATAGACAGGGGCATGTCTCCTATTTCGTCCAAAAAGAGGGTGCCACCGTTGGCAAGCTCAAACTTTCCTTTCTTTGGCGCATAGGCACCCGTGAAGGCACCCTTTTCATATCCGGAGAGCTCTGCCTCTAAGAGGCTTTCGGGTATGGCTGAGCAGTTTATGGTTATTATGGGTTTTGATTTTCTGACGCTTGCAAAGTGTATAGCCTTGGCAATAAGGCTCTTCCCAGTTCCGCTCTCTCCGGTGATCAAACGGTTATGTCCGTTTGTGCCACCTTTCGGACAAGCTCAGCCAAGTGTCTTATGGCCGGACTGTTGCCCACGATCCCTTTGATGCGGAAATTCTCCGAGAGGGCTTCCGTTAGCATTCTCTTTTCCTCTTCCCACTCCTGCTTTTCCTGTTCCACCCTCTGGCTTATCTTGTACAGCATCCCTAACATGGTTGCTAAGATCATGGCGAGTTTTATTCCTTCCTCTACGCTTTCCCTTTTGAACTCCTTAAAAAACGCCAGCACACCCACAGTTTCCTCACCTACCTTTATGGGCACCGCCACAAAGGTTTCCCTTCCGCTCAGCCTATCCCTCAAGCCCGTCTTGTTTAGGTATTGGCTTACGTGAAGGTCAGAGAGCACGACCGGCACGCCCATTTTATAAACCTTTCCTATGATCCCTTCTCCTCTTTTGAACACTCCTCTTTCTGCCTCCTCCCTACTCAAGCCAAAAGATTTGACTATTCTGAGAACCTTATTGGGTTTATCGTAGAGGGCTATGTAGCTGTAGGGCACGTCCCAAAAGGAGTACAGTATTTTGAGAAACTCCTCCGCACCCTCTTCAAAGCTCAGGCTTTTGCTAAGGATCCGTGCGGTTTGATTAACTACAGAAAGTATGCCAACCTCTAAGGGCTTTTCCATTATTCCTTTTTTAATTTTAAAATCTAAGCCGGAAAAGTTGGAAGCCTATAAGGAATAAGTTAAAATATCCCTTAGGAGGTGTGTAAATGAAAAATCCTCTTGATGTTCAACTCCTAGAAGAGCTCTCTAACCTGGAGTATTTTATAGTGAAAGCCCCATTGAACTCAAGGGATTTTTGGAAGGAGTGGCAGGATAAGTTCTCCCGGGCATACATGACCCGGATCGCCATCAAAAAGCTTTTGAGAACAAAGAAGGCATCCTATGAGGAAGTGTCCAAGTACAAGTCTATGATAGAACTCTATGAGGATGTGCTTTACTATCTGGAGCTTTTGAAGAACCTTGCCCTTCAGATGAGGGGCGTTTATTCTCCTGAGCCAGATACCGAGTTTGACGACGAGGACATAGACTTAGACTTTTGAGTGAGGCATGCCCATGCCCTTTAGGAAGAAAACTCTAAGGGGTCAAAACGTCTCTGGTAAGAGGGTTTTGGTTAGGGTGGATTTTAATGTGCCCATGGATGAGTTTGGAAACATTGAGGATGACACAAGGATAAAAGCTTCTTTGCCCACCATTGAGTACCTTTTGGACGCAAAGGCAAAGGTTATTCTGATGTCTCACCTTGGAAGACCTAATGGCAAAAGGGACCCTAAGCTCAGCTTACAGCCGGTAGCCAAAAGGCTCTCAAGGTATTTGAACCGAGAGGTTAAAATGGCACCAGATTGCGTGGGAGAAGAGGTCAAGAGGATGGTGGAGAACCTAAAGGAAGGAGAGGTTTTGCTTTTGGAGAACTTGAGGTTTCATCCTGGAGAAGAGGATAAAGACCCAGAGTTTGCCAAGGAGCTGGCAAGCTACGGAGATATATACGTTAGCGATGCCTTTGGCACCTGCCACAGAAAGCATGCCTCCGTTTATTTGGTGCCACAGTTTCTCAAGCCCGCAGTCATGGGCTTTTTGCTGGAAAAGGAAATAAGCTACTTTGAAAAGGCAATGATCAACCCCCAAAGACCGGTGGTTGCCATCATAGGGGGTGCCAAGGTCTCCTCCAAGTTGGGTATTCTGAAAAACCTTCTGCGGAGGGTGGATAAGCTCTTTGTGGGTGGAGCCATGGCTTTTACCTTCATAAGGGCTTTGGGTTATCCTACGGGCAAATCTTTGGTGGAGGAGGAACTTTTAGAAACCGCCAAGGACATAATGGATGTGGCAAAGAAGCTTGAGGTCAAGTTTTACCTGCCTGTGGATTTTGTGATAGGAACGGAGGTGTCCGACAAAACACCCACCAAGGTGGTTCCCTGGCAAGAGATTCCTGATGGCTGGATGGGGCTTGACATAGGTCCCGTTTCCGTCAGTCTACTGAGGGAGATCCTCTCAGACGCCCAGACGGTAATTTGGAACGGTCCTATGGGTGTTTTTGAGCTGGACCGGTTCAAGGATGGCACCTATCAAACTGCAAAAATGCTGGCAGAGTCTCCCGCTTTAACCATCGCCGGTGGTGGAGACACAGACCACGCCATCCACAGGGCTGGAGTTTATAATGCCATAGACTTTGTTTCCACCGGTGGTGGTGCCTTTTTGGAGCTTTTGGAGGGTAAAACCCTCCCCTGCATTGAAGTTTTGGACGATGAGGAATAACTTTTAGTTTATGAGAAGAAAAACGAGGCAGATAAGCGTAGGATGGGTTAAGGTTGGAGGGGATGCCCCCATAGTGGTGCAGTCTATGACTTCCACCAAGACCCACCAAGTGGAAGAGACCCTTTCTCAGATAAAAAGGCTCGCAAAGGCAGGCTGTGAGATAATAAGGGTTGCGGTTCCCCATCGGGAGGACCTGGAGGCTCTTCCGGATATAGTCAAGAACTCTCCCATACCAGTGGTAGCGGACATACACTTTGCACCCTCTTACGCCTTTGGCTCTATGGAGGCGGGCGTTCATGGAATCCGCATAAACCCGGGGAACATAGGAAAGGAAGAGATCGTCCGGGATATCGTCCAAGAGGCAAAGAGGAAGGGTGTTGCCATAAGGATCGGCGTCAATTCGGGCTCTTTGGAAAAGGACCTCTTGGAAAAGTATGGCTATCCGAAGGCGGAGGCGCTCTTTGAAAGTGCTATGCGTTGGTCGGAAAAGTTTGAAAAGTGGGGCTTTTATAACTTTAAGGTCTCCATAAAGGGCTCCGATGTGTTGGAAAACATCAGGGCAAACGAACTTTTCGCACAGCACACAGACATTCCTCTGCACATAGGCATCACAGAGGCGGGCATGGGACTGAAGGGCATAGTAAAATCCTCGGTGGGCATAGGCATACTTCTTTACAAGGGCATAGGAGACACGATTAGGGTCTCTTTAACGGACGACCCGGAGGTGGAGGTGGAAACCGCTTACGCCATTTTGCAGTCTTTGGGTTTAAGGCGGAGAGGCATAGAGATCATAGCCTGTCCCACCTGCGGAAGGATTGAAGTAGATCTACCAAAGGTGGTAAAGGAGGTGGAAGAAAAGCTAAAGGGTCTTGAAAAGCCCTTAAAGGTTGCCATAATGGGCTGTGTGGTTAATGCCATAGGAGAGGCAAGGGAAGCAGACTTGGGTCTTGCCTGCGGAAGAGGCTTTGCATGGCTATTTAAGGAAGGAAAGCCCATAAAGAGAGTTAGCGAAGAGGAGATGGTTCAAGCCCTGCTGGAAGAGGTACTAAACTATGACGGAAAAGGAAAAGTATGAAAAGCTGTTGCAAAGGGCACAGTTGGTGGATCCGAATGTTCAGATAAACTTTGTAATGCTTGACTTACAGCCAAGGTGGATGAAATGCAGGCGTACAAGAAGGCTCGTATTCCAGTTTCACAAGCTCGGACAGGAGGGGGTTTTGACTGCCTGCGGGAAAAGGTTAGAAAAGTATCAAATCCTCCCGGAAAGGCAGGAAAACCTGGAGATCACGCAGGTGAACATGATGTTGGGAGGACTTGGGCTCTTGGTTTTCTTTGACCTTTGTCCCCAATGCTTTGGGAATGTGAATAGATGCACCCCAGAGGAGGGAGGCTGAAGTAACACACAATGAGGGCTTAATTATAGTGTCAACTCTTTTGGCACCTCCCTCAGTCTGCTTAGCTTCTTTTTGATGATGTCCTGGGAGTACTTTTCAAGGTAATAAACTATAGTCTCCACCCTTATTTTTACACTGCCTGCGGGCTTTGTTTCGTCCAGCTCCCCAAACTTGAAAAAGAGGGTGCCGGAGGACTCTACGATCCTCTGGACGGGCGTAAAGGTTGGCTGGTCCATACCGCATTCGTAAGAAGAGAGCCTTATGACCCCTGTGATCCAGGGAAATCTGCTGGCAAACTTGGCCCCCCAGATGATCTCGTTGGTGTTAGAGCTGTAAGAGGAGGTCCACACATCCGATATATCAAGGGAAATGCCAAGCCAGTCCAAGAGCCACTTGTCTATCGGTAGGTAGTTGTACCAAAGGACCGGATAGCCGTAAAGCTGAAGCTCTGCGTCTATTTCGTGTCCTATGCCCGGGTCCATATGGTAAGGTCTTGCCAGCACCAAGAGGGCAGGTCTGTTGTTTTTGACGCACCATCGCAGAATTTCCAAAGACTTTTCCCGCATGCTTTTGTCAAACTCCTCAAGGGATGCAAAGCCTTCCCTTACCGCCTCTACCACCTCTTCGTAGGTGAGGTCCTCCACCGCTGGCTTTAAGCTTTCAAAAAGATACTTGGGCAAAAGCTCTGGCTCCCCAAAGGGCACAAAGGGAGAAACGTACTTTATACCCCTCTCTTTGAACTCGTCCCTCTCTTTAAGAAAGCCCGCCTTTATGTTCTCCGGTGCCATCATCACCCGAGTGCAACACAGTGTATCCATCACATGCCCCCTCAAAAAGGAGGGCAGGGAATAGATCATGGGCACAAAGAGGATGTCTATGTCCTTGTGCAGGAGCTCTCCTATGTGTCCCGCAAGGGCTTTCACTGGAAAACAGCTATCCATGGTGATCCTACCCTTGCCGTAAGTTCTGTATTGCTCCTCGGAAGTGTCCGAGCTAAAAATCACTTTCATACCCAGGCTGTCAAAAAAGCCCACCCAAAAGGGCGCTGTGCCCCAGATGTTTAAAAACTTGGGAATGCCTACTTTAATGGACCTTCTGGTTTGCCCTTTTTGGTTTGAACGCAGTTTTCCTAACAATTTGGGCAATGTTAGGAAACTCATCCTGCACCCTCCTCAACTCCTGTTGAAGGAGCTTGAGCTCGCTTTCGTCTTCTACAAGTCCCTTTGGACATGCGTTGCCCACTATGAGCCTAAGCCAACCCCTCTCCAAGGGCACCTTACTCCAAGGTCTTCCTTCCCCTTCTCCTACAAACACATCTATGAAGGTCCTCTGACAGTTCATAGGACACCATTTGCAGACCGTCTCTTGAGAGGTGGTTGCCCTGTAGGTTAGGTTTTCTACAGCGTCAAAGCCCCTAAACCGGCTTTTACCCTTTGTCTCAAGGGCAAGTAAGGCTACACCTAAAGCTCCCGCCTCTCCCGGGTAGGGATGCACAAATACCTGTGCATCTGGCACCTTGGACTTTATAAAGTCCCTTTGGGCTTTTACCACCGCCAAGTTCTTGTGGGTTCCACCCTGAAGTACAAACTTTTTGCCCACCTGCGCCAAGTTGTTTATGTTGCCCGCATAGATCCACACGTTCAAGGGCAGGACAGCGCATAGCCCCGCAAGGATCTCCTCCGCCTTCCAACCCTTCCTCTGCTGATTGACTATATCGCTTTGTAAGAACACGCCACAGCCCATGGTAAAATTGGGAATGGCCTTTGCACTAAAGGCAAGCTTGGCAATGTCCTCCAGTGGTATGTTGAACCTTTCTGCCACTCCTTGCAAAAAGGCACCGTTTCCGGAGGAACACTGAGAATTTAGCCTAAAATCTACCACAGAGCCGTTGCGAAGGATGAGGATCTTTACATCCACTCCACCCACATCGCATATACAGTCCGCATCCTTAAAAAAGTGCATGGCACCCGTAGCGTGGGCAACCGTCTCCACCACCGCACAGTCCGCCCCCAAAACATCCTTCAAAAGGTCCTTTCCATAGCCCGTAAGCCCCAAGCCTATAACCTCTACATCATCCCCAAAGAATTCCCTTATCTGTCTGAAGATGCTTTTGGCATCCTCTATGGGATTGCCCTTGCTGATCTGATAGCAGGAAAAGACCGGCTCTCCTTCCTCAGAGACGCACACCGCCTTGGCGGTGGTGGAGCCAAAATCACACCCTATGGCTATCCTTTTAACCTTCTTGGGAACGATCTTCTTATACTGCCCTTCGTACTCTTTCAAAAACTCCCTTAGCTCCTCCTCAGAGGACACAAGCCCTCTCTTTCCCTCCTTTAGTTTTTCCTGATATTGCCCCTCCTCTATCCACCACCTGAGCCTATCCAAGCCCTCGTAAACTCCGCCTTCCTCCTCCATGGCATAAAAGACACAGCCAAGGCTTGCATAGTAAAGGGAATTTTCAGGAACTACCACCAGTTCCTCCATCTCTTGGTCTGTGCAATCCCTCAAGCCCTTCTCCTTCCATATTCTCTGAAGGTGCACACGCCAAGCCTCCCTAAGCCCCCTAAAGAATAGATTGGGACCTCCCAACAGTAGTACCTTCCACATGGGAGTGTTCCCTTTGGCAAGCTGGGAGAGGTTCTGATAGACCACCGCGTCAAAGAGGGAAGCCATGATCTCCTCCGGTGGCACTCCAGCCTTTTGCAGGGTATTCACATCCGCCTCCGCGAAGATGCCACATTTGGCACTTACCTTGTGGAGGTTGTAGCCTTTGTATCCCATAGAACCCAGCTTTTCCTGAGGAATTCCAAGCTTCCTTGCGGTCTTTTCTATAAAGGTGCCCGTTCCTCCCGCACAGGCGTTTTGCATAAAGACCTGTTTTACCCTTTTTCCATCAACCTCTTTGAAAAAGATCGCCTTCATATCCTCCCCACCGATTTCGCTAACAAACCTCACATCCGGATGGAGTTTTTCCACTGCAATGGATACCGCAACCACCTCTTGAACAAACTTTCCTCCTACCAACGGAGCGATCAGTGTAGCACCAGAGCCGGTAAAATAGACCCTGTCCCTTCCGGGCTTAAAACCAAAGTTCTCTTCAAGCTTTTTTAAGAACTCATACACCTTCTCTGCGGTCTTTGTGTTGTGCCTTTCGTAGGCTTTATCTAAGATGTTCCCACGATCATCCACCAAAACATACTTACAGGTGGTGCTTCCTACATCTATGCCCAAAATCATTTTAGCCTCCCCATGAGTTTTGCTACGTGCATTACATAGTTGGCAGATGTTCCCGCATAGCCGTAGTTTGGCACCTTGTAGGTTGCCCTTTTGAGCTGTGGATGTTTTTCTTCAAAGTCTCTGATATCCTCCAAGCTCAAGCCCGTTTTCTCCAAGGCTTGTTCAAACTCCTCTTTTGCCCTCCTCTTGGCTTCTGTAAGAACCATCTGACAGCGGGAGTATGCATGCACCTCCGAGTCTCCTTTGATTTCTATTGGTGCATACAGGAGCTCTGGATAGTCTGCCAGCACCTTTGCCATGGCACCAACAGACATAGTGTTGGGAAGGCATCCGTAGGGAGACAGCTCGCAGATCATATGGGCTTGCTTGTGTTTTAGTGCGTAGAGGGCTTTGCCAATGAGCATATGCCCCTCACCCCCAGTTAGCCTGTAGTAAAAGTAAGGTCTTGCCAGTTCCTTCAGTTCCCTCTGGGAGGGCAATGGATTGGGAATGTTATTTAAAGCCTTTCTGAGCTTGTCGTAGGTTCTCCTGTATAGCCACGCAAAAAATGAGATGGCAAATTTTTTAAGGTAATAGTTCTTTACAAAGGGCTTGGCGTCTTCAAGCTTGAAAAGTTCCATGTTTATAAGATAGTCCATCCAGACCGCTACTGGTGGCGGGATAACTTCCGCACCCTGTTCCTCCAACCATCTTTTTATGTTGTAGTTTCCGTCTCCTTCGTGGGTCTGAAGCCAAAACTCTCCGGTGATCTTTACCTTTGCCTTTGGCTGAAGTCTATCCACCTCTATCTCATCCCAGAGCTTTTTAACCTCCTTTAGGGCATCCACGAAGTAATCGGTGAATATGTGCCAAAGGAAGTTCCCGAGCTTTTTGCCCACTATGGGTCTCTTTTTGAGTTTTTCGTAAAGCACTTCTACACTGTCCTTTACCACTTGGTCCGTTTGACCCTTTTTTACTTCGTAAGGTCTTGTGGCGTATTCCATGTCGGTTATCAGGTCTCCCATAAACATGGCATAGACGAGCCCAAGGGTAAGAGGCATGCTTATTTCCAAGCCACCACCCTCTACAGATTGTTCAAGCTGCAAAAGGTCCAAAAGAAAGAGCCTAAAGTCCCGTAGGTTTAGCCCTTCAAGGACCCTCTCGTAGGATTCGTGATACTGTCCGAACCTACAAGGTCCGCAGGCACCGATCGTAACAAACACGTACCGATCCCTTACCGCCTCCCTTCCCTCTTTCTTTTCAATGTCCATAAGGGTCCTTGCTAAGTTTCCTGCGGTGAAGGTGGTAGGACAGCAAGCACCTACATCTATGTATTCCTTCCCTATGTCCAAATCTATCCTCTCTATGTTGGGCAAGGGCTTTGCTTTATAGCCCATGTTTTCCAAGGCACCCGTTATGAGCCGTTCGTGTTTAAAGGTAAGCCCACCAAATAGTATGGTAGTGTATGGTCTTTCCTCCTTGGTAAAGGGTCTTGGCTTGTAGGCTTTATACTCAAAGCTTACCGCTTCCATGATACCCCTCCTAAAAAGGTTTTTTTTATAAAATAAGCTGAACTTCAGGTCAACAAACTGAGGAAAATCACCCTCAACTTATCTGTTCTATGGGCATGCCCTTGGTCTCTTTTCCCTTGATGGCGTATATCACAAAGGCAAAAAATCCCACAAGCCAAAAGAGGGATATACACAAAAGTCCAAGCCGGTAGTCTTGGTTTGCCAAAGCTATCACAAGCACCGGTGCAAAGGCACCCGAGAGCCTTCCCACAACGGAGAGCACCCCTATGGCGTATGCCCTTATGTAGGATGGGTATATCTCCGTTGCGATCACGTATGCCACAGAGGCAAAGGAAAAAGCGATCAACGAATACAAAAAGTAAAGAACTTTAGGGTTTGCGTCCGTTAGCAAAAACAGAAAAACCGCCAAAGCGGAGAGCCCGCTTATGCTAACCCCAAGCACCTTTCTACCCACTCGGTCGTTTAAAAAGGCTACCACAAGACCCCCAATCAGTCCCCCCACACTTCCGAAGAAGAGCACCTCGGAGACCTGCTTGGAGCTAAGATTATAGACCTTTGAAAGAACCAAGGGTAGAAAGGCGAGCATGCCGTAGTAGGTGGTAAGTATGGTAAAACTCATCGACGCACTAAAGAGAAACCTCCACCAGTATTTGGTTAGGATCAGCTTGGTGGCATCCCATATGCTACCCTCAAAAACGGGAATTTGACAACTTTCCACCTTTGGAGAGATGCCCGCCTCTCTTTCCACTTTTTTGACGATCTCCTCCGCTTCCTTCAGCCTTCCTTTGGAGATGAGCCATCTGGGAGATTCGGGCACATATATCCTTATGTATATGATCAAAAGGGTCAAAAGACCACCAATAAAAAAGGCAATCCTCCAAGCAAAGCCTTCGTCAAATTGCTTTAAAAGATACAAAGCAGATAAAGAAGCCATAATACTTCCCAAGTTCCAAAGGGCGGTGATGGTGCCATCCACCTTTCCCCTGTGGCGGGCGGGCACAAACTCGTCTATTGCGGACTGGATCGCTGCAAACTCTCCACCCAAGCCAGCACCCGCCAAGATCCTAAAGAGCAAGGCGGATTCAAAACTATTGGCAAAGCCCGTTAAAAAAGTGCCCCCAGCATACAGAAGTAATGTAAGAATAAAGAGTTTTTTCCTGCCGAACCTGTCTGCCAAGTAGCCAAAGATCAAGGACCCTAATATGGCACCTATGAGAAAACCGCTTACCATCAGAGAAGCCTGCTGGGTGGTAAATTGGAGGGCTTTTGCCATGGGCTTTAGGACTGCACTTACTATGACTACTTCAAAGGCGTCCAAGACCCAAGTGATGCCAAGGGCTAAAACAAACCTGGTGTGAAAGCCCGTCCAGGGAAGGGCGTCAAGCCTGCAGGTTAGGTCTGTGTTTATAAACCTCATAGAAACCTGCCAAATTCTTCAAACTTAAAGCGGTATGCCCTTGGAAGTAGCTCCCTTTGAGGGTCCTTGTATCCTATGGCAAGCATAACGGGTATAACCTTATCCTTATCTACCCCCAAGAACTCCTTTAATCTCTCTTCGTCAAAGCCCTCCATCGGATGGGTCTCAAGCCCATAAGCCCTTGCTACGATCATAACCGTCATACAAAAGAGGGCGGTATCCCTTATAGCCTTTCTCACAGCCTTCTCTCTGTCGGTCCATCCCCTCTGGATGTTCTCTTTTAGCTTCTCCTTTGCTTCTTTGGGTATGTAGCCAAGCTCCACCCAGCTGTCCAAAACCTTATCCACGTGCTCAAAGCCTGCCCTTGGGTTTGCGATAAACACTATGTGAGGCTGTTTTAAAAATCCCTCATCGGGACGTCCCCCCAGCCTCAAAGGGAACTAACCCTTTCCTCACCCTGTCCCACACTCCCTCACGGGAGGAGAGGAGTATTCTCCTCTCAAGAACAGGGAAGAGGAGGGCTACCTTCAGAACCTGCTGGACAATGGCAAGGATTTTAAAATCCTTCCCGTCTTCAGGGTTCCTTCCAGTGGTCCCACAACGGGCATCCAGCAAGCTCTGAAAGCTTTGCACAGATAAAATTATATCACTTCCCAGAAACTTTTCAATAGGTTTGTTTTTTAGAACGGCCTTGTCCTTTACTACTACCACTTCCCAAGGTTGGAGGTTGTATCCGGAGGGTGCGGTGGTGGAGATCTCTAAAATCTCCTTTATAAGTTCATTGGGAACTTCTCTGTTTGGGTCAAAGAATGTAATTGACCGCCTCTCGGTTATCAGCCTTAGGCATTCTCTCATGGCAAAACTCCTTTGTAGGTTTTGATTAAGTATAAGCCAGTAGCCTTTTTCAGGCAACGGACTTTTGAGGCTGTTCTAAAAATCCCTCATCGGGATACCCCGGCGGAATAACGACAGTCTCACTCATCAACCCAAGGCTTGTACTCCATCACCTGCTCAAAGGTATAAGGGCATTCTTGTGGAAAATCCTTTTCTGTGGGAAGCTTTCCAAAGTATTTTTTAGCTATGTGGTGGTTTTGAGGCTCTTCAAACCACCTCGTAAGCCTTTTCATAGCAATGCGCCAAGCGATGGAGAGTTCCTCCATTGATTTTTTCCTTATGCTTGGGTGTCTCTCAAAGATGGTATCAAGCTCATTCCTTGCGTTGTTTATGCTCTTTATCCAGCTGTGCCCTACATACTCGTTGTACTTAAAGTTTTCCCGTTTGTAAAGGTGTTCCAAAATTACCGCCATCAGGCTAACAACACTGTCCAGATATCTCCGTCCCATATCCTCTATCTCCTCTAAAAGGTTCTCCCAATCTACAAGCTCAAACTCTTTATTTTTGAGAAGCTTTAGGTTCTCCAACACCCATAGGTAAAAGTCCTTTTCATAAAGTTCTTTTAGGCTTTGGGTTTTTAGCTCCATGAGTTTTAAATATAAGCCCTTCTTCTGGAGGATACTTTCAAAAATCCCTTATCAAAAAGCCTCCAGCGGATAAAGGGACTAACCTACTCCTCACCCTGCCCCACACCCCTATGGGCTTTTTGCGGTTTATAGGAGAGTTTTTACATAATCGGGAGTCATGGGTAGTTGATTGACCTCTATGCCATACCCCCAGAGTAATGCGTTTGCCACCGCGGGTGCTATGGGTGGAAGACCGGGCTCTCCCACGCCACCCATGGGTCCTTGCCCTTTTACTATATGCACCTCTATCTCTGGCGTCTCTTCCATGGTGAGGAGAGGATATGTATCAAAGTTAAGGCTCTGAGGACCTCCCTCTGAAAAGCTCACCCTCTCCTTTAGGCTCGCACTTAAGCCCATAACTATGGCGCTCTCCATCTGAGAAACCACCAAATCCGGATGCACCACTGTGGGACCCAGATCTATCACGCATACAACCTTGTGCACCCTTATTTTGCCCGTTTTTTTGTCCAAGGAAACCTCTGCACATTGGGCTACGTGGCTTCCGAAGGAAAAATGATAAGCTAATCCCATATCCCTTCCCCTGTGGGAACCCTTGCCCCATCCCGATTTTTCAGCACACACCTCTACTACCCTCCGAGCCCTTGGATTTTTGGAGAGTAGTTCAAGCCTTAGCTCCACTGGGTCTCTGCCACCCGCCTTGGCGAGCCTGTTTATGAACGTCTCAAGGGTGAAGGCATTATGGGAGCTTCCCACCGAACGCCAGAACCAAACAGGTATAGGAAGGTCAATTCTTACAAACTCCACACGCAGGTTAGGAACCGAATAGGGCATGTTTTCTATTCCTTCCACCGCCGCCCTGTCTATTTTTGAAAACATTCCTGCCCACTTAAAGACTGCGGGCACCGCTATTTTATGGTGTATGGCTACTACTCTCCCCTTTTCATCCAAGGCTCCCACAAACTTTGTGGCGTTCATAGGTCTATACCAGCCGGATTTTACATCATCCTCCCTTGTGTATATTAGCTTTACTGGTCTTCCAAGCTTCTTGGATATCTCCACTGCCTCTCTTACAAACTCCACGTTTGCCTTTCTTCCAAAGCCTCCACCCAAATAGGTGGTGTATATTTCAACGTCTTTTTCGTCCAAGCCCGTTATTCTGCTGACGGTTTTTAAAGCCCAAGTTTGGGATTGAATGGGTGCATAAACCACACACCTATCCTTTCTCACATCCGCCACGCAGGCCATGGGTTCCATAGTAGCATGGTAGAGATATGGCAAAAGATAAACGCTTTCTACCTTTACCTTAGCCTTTGATATTACATCCTCTGGGTTTCCATTATGCCTTGCCACTGCACCCGCTCTGTTTAAGGCATTAAGGTAGTAGCGTGCTAACTTTTGGTCGTTAAAATCCTTTATTGGGCTTTCGGTCCATTCTACCTTTAAGCTCTCCCTTCCCTTTTGGGCTGAGTAGAAATCCTTGCCACACAATGCCACCCCAGTGGATATGGCAAACACATCTATCGCTCCTTCCACCTGCTTTGCCCGACTTGGGTCAAAACCCTTTAGCTTACAGCCAAAAGCGGGAGGTCTTTCCACCACCGCATAGACCATATCTTTAAGCCTTACATCAATACCAAAGATAGCGCTCCCATCCACCTTTTCTCTGGCGTCTATTCTTGGAATGTTTTTGCCAATGTATTTAAACTTGGAGGGCTCCTTTAGTTTAACCTTATGTAGAATAGGAAGCTTTACCGCCCCTTCCCAAAGCTCTCCGTAAGAAGCCCTTTTTCCATCTCCAAAAACATAGCCCTCCTGTGCCTTTAGCTTTTCCCTTGGTACCTTCCACTCTTCAGAGGCGTAATTTATTAGCATCTCCCTCATTGTGGCACCAAGCTGTCTTAAAAAGTCGTACATATTCCTTACGCTGGTGCTTCCACCCGTCAGTTGCATGCTCAACTTTCTGTCTATGTATTGAGGTCCTGCGGGTGCAGACCTTACCCTTACCCTCTCCCAAGGGAAGTCCAGTTCATCTGCCACCAACATTGCAAGCCCTGTCCATACCCCCTGCCCCATCTCCGATTTGTTAATCAAAAGAACAAGGTGGTTGTCTTTGGTTATGTTTGCCCAGAGGACTGGGTTTATTATTTCTTCTTGTGTCGCCTTGATTATCTTGAAACCTCCCTCTGTTAAGACAAGTGCCAAACTCAAACCAGTAAGCTTTATAAAATCCCTTCTGTCTATCATGTTTTAACCCCCATCATACCTTGGGCTCTAAGTATTGCCCTCAAAATTCTTGGATAGGTTCCACACCTGCAAAGGTGGGAAGACATGGTTTTTACTATCTCCTCCCTGCTCGCCCTTGGGTTTTTCTTAAGGAGTGCGTAAGCCTCCACTATCTGACCGGGCTGGCAATAACCACACTGGGGCACGTTCAACTCCACCCAAGCCCTCTTTACCGGATGGTCGGCGGGAATACCCTCTATGGTGGTTATCCTCCTACCCTTCACCGCCTTTAAGGGAGTTATGCAACTGCGAGTAGGCTCCTCTTCCAAAAGGACTGTGCAAGCTCCACATATACCCTTGCCACATCCAAACTTGGTGCCAGTCAAGCCAATATGCTCCCTTATCACCCAAAGAAGAGGAGTATCCTCAGGCAAGCTTACCTTGTATAACTTTCCGTTGATGTAGATTTCAGTCATAATAAACCCCCTTCCCAAAAAGCTTAATCCACAGGATATGGGTTGTCAAATTTTCTAAATTACTCCCACTCTTTCCAGTGCTTCCAATGTTTGTGCTTGTGTTTGTGAATTATGATGATCCTCTCCTCCACTGGGACATAATAGACGGGAGTGTAGTAGGAACGATAAACCACTGGTCTTTCCACGTATACAACCTTCTCAGGGCAATGGTAAGGAGTGCCTAGGTTTATTCCCACGGAAAAGAAAACGTGATCCTTTGCAAAGGACAGCCCAACAACCAGAAGAAGTGCCAAAACCAACTTTCTCATCTTTTCACCTCCTTAATTTATAGCTTACGACTTTTACATGAATAAAAGATGAAAATTTTCAGCGTGGATAATTAAGCCTTTCTTTTCCTGAAAAACTCATAAAAAAGAAAGACAGCTATGGCAACGGATATTGAGGCATCCGCCAAATTAAAGGCAGGGTAAGAAAATTTCCCATAGGAAAGGTAGATAAAGTCCCTTACCTGTCCCAAAAAGAGGCGGTCGTGTAGGTTGCCAAGGGCCCCCCCACCTATAGCACCCATGCAAAGGGAAACCACAGGATCCTTTTGTTTGATGGAATATGCAAAGGTTATAAGGACCGCAATGGGTGGGAAAAGTAGCAAGATGGGAAGCCTCAGCCAGTCGGGAGCTTGGGAAAAGAGTCCAAAGGCCACGCCCTTGTTATAGACCATAACCAGCTTGAGAAAAGGTAGTATTTGGACCTTTCCCTCTATAAACTGCTCCGCTAGGTGTTTTGTATAAAGGTCTGCCATCAATACAAAAAAGCAGACCGCCAAGTAGGTTAAAGCATATTGGCTAAAGAATCTCTCCATAGTTTTTCTAGATCTTCAACATTCTCTTTGAGTATGGGCTCTTCGTAGAGTTTCACAATAAGCTCTGGCTCACCCTTTACTTTGCCCAAAAGGAGCCAGTCCAATCCCACGCTTTCCACATAGTTTTTCAAAAGTTCTTCCTTATCCTTTTCTATGCTAACTACCACCCTTGTGGGACTTTCAGAGAAGAAGAATCTATCAAGGGCTTCCTCGGTGTAAAGGTTTAGCTCCAGACCGAGCCCCGTGCCAAAGAGGCACTCTAAGAGGGCAATAATAAGTCCGCCGGTGGATACATCGTGGGCGGAAAGGATTATTTCCTCTCTTATTAGCTTTATTAGGGTTTCATGCAGTAGTTTTTCTTTCTTCAGGTCCACCGCGGGCACATCTCCAGCTACAATTCCGTGCACCACCTTTAAGTATTCGCTACCACCCAAACTCCAGCTTCTTTTCAGGTCTCCTATCAAAAAGACCAGACTACCCTCCTCCTCAAACTTATGGGTTACGAACCTTTTCCCTTCTATGGCACCCACCGCCACCAAAATGGGAGTTGGGTATATGTTTCTGATTTCCTTCTCCTCCACCGTCTCGTTGTAGAGGGACACATTTCCACTTACTACGGGCACCCCAAAGAACTTGCAGGCGTCCGCCATCCCCCTTATTGCCATCTCCAACTGCCACATTACCTCCGGCCTTTCTGGATTTCCAAAGTTCAGACAGTCCGTTATGGCCAAAGGCTGTGCACCCACACAGGCGAGGTTTCTGAGGGCTTCCGCCACTACGTACTTTCCGCCTTCATAAGGGTTCAAAAAGACCATCCTGCCGTTCCCTTCACAGCTCAAAGCTACGAGCTTTTCGCTTTTTATCTCCGGGCTTACCACCCACTTTATACGTAGAACCGCAGCATCTCCCCCCGGCACCAACACCGTGTTTGTCCCCACTTGATAGTCGTACTGACTGTAAACCCACTCCTTGGAGCACACGTTGGGAGAGGACAAAAGCTTAAGAAGGGAATCCCTTATGTCCTTCTGTTCTAACTCCTCTTCTTTGAAGGACCTAACCTGCTTTATGTAATCGGGTTCCCTGCTTGGTCTTTCGTAGACGGGTGCCTCCTCGGTTATTAGACTTACGGGCAGTTCTGCCACCAGCTCCCCATGGAAGTAGGCACGGAACATACCATCGTCGGTCATTTCCCCCACCACCTCACCCTCCAAGTGGAAATCCTTTGCCAACCCCTTCAGCCTTTGAACCTTGTCCCTTTCTACCACCAAAAGCATCCGCTCTTGGCTCTCAGAGAGGAGTATTTCATAAGGGTTCATTCCCTCTTCTCTGAGAGGCACCCTTTCAAGATATAGCACCACGCCCATTTTGGATTTGTTTGCCAGCTCGGAGGATGCACCCGCAAGACCTGCGGCGCCCAGGTCCTGAATACCCACCACCAGACCTTCCTCTATTATCCTCATAAGGGCTTCTATGAGCTTTTTTTCAAAGTAAGGGTCTCCCACCTGCACGTTGGGTCTTTTGCTCTCTGTGTCCTCGCTGAACTCACCGGACGCCATAACCGCACCGTGTATGCCATCCCTTCCAGTGGAAGAGCCTATTAAAAAGAGCAGTTGTCCGGGTTTTGTTGCCCTCGCCCGGAACATCCTACCCGCAGGGATTATGCCAAGGCAAAAGGCATTCACCAGAGGGTTGGTCTTGTAGCACTCCTCAAAGAAGGTCTCTCCGCCCACCGTGGGAATGCCCACCGAGTTGCCATAGTGGGATATGCCCTTTACTACACCTTTGACTATGTGCTTTGTCCTTGAGTCCAGTGGCAAACCAAACCGCAAAGAATCCATCAAGGCTATAGGTCTTGCACCCATAGAGAGAACATCCCTTATGATCCCACCCACACCCGTGGCGGCTCCGTGGAAGGGTTCTATAAAGGAAGGATGGTTGTGGCTTTCTATCTTAAAGGCAAGCCAGACTTTATCATCAAGCTTTACAACGCCCGCATTTTCCCCCGGTCCCTGAATTACGTGTTCTCCTTGGGTGGGAAGGAGCTTCAAAAGCCTCTTTGAAGATTTATAAGAGCAATGCTCCGACCAAAGGGCACCAAGAATACCAAGCTCCACATGGTTTGGTTCTCTACCAAGCCTTTTGACTATACTCTCATACTCCTCCTTTGTGAGTCCGTAAAGTTTATAAACCTCTTCCACAGGCATAGTATTATACTATCCAAGCACAGAGCTGTAAGTCAAAAGGGCTGTTAAAAAGGAAGTGAAGAAGGATACCGAAAGCAAGACAAACATCACCACCACCTGAAAGACCACTGCACCGATTGGGTCCGCACCAGCCACGATCATGCCCACCGCCACGCCCGGTATGTGCACAAGCCCCGCAGACCTGAGCATGTTGTATTTTGGCATCATAGACACCCTAATGGCGTTTTGGACCATCTCCTCCATAGCCTTCTTTAACGGAGCCCTCAAGGCAACCTTTGCCTCTATCTCCCTTATTCGGTTGAAGGCTTCTGAGCTCATCCTTTCAAAGGTCAAAGAAACGTTGCTGAGGGAATTGCCAAGCACCAATCCCCAAAGGGTGATCATACTAACCGGGTCCTTTCTAACGTAGCCCATCAGATAGAGCAGAACAAACACAAAGGAAGACGGAACCACCAGAGCTAAGTAGCTCTTTAAAAAGAGCCTCACAAAGCTACCCTGTAGCTTGAGCCTTTCCACTGCAGTTATGCTCCCAAAGATAGACATCAAAAAGAGGATCAGCATCAGAAAGGCAAAGGATTGCACTCTTAAGACAAACTGGAGGATATAGCCCACCAAAAGAAGTTGGACTGTAGTCCTTATGGAGCTCTCAAGTAAATCCCTTTCTGCCCGTAGGTTGTAAAAGTAAGAGAGGGCTACCGCAAAGAGGACCAAAATAAAAGCTTGAGGTAAGTGGCTTGGCTCAAGGCTGTTCATAAAAGTCCTTTTAAGGCTTCCTCCCTTTGTTTGCAGGTGGCACACTCTCTACAGGGTGGCTCTGTGCCCCTATAACAGGAGTATGTTTTTTCAAAGGGAACTCCCAGTTCCTTTCCTAAAAGGGCAATTTCCCTCTTTGTCATGCCCAGAAAGGGTGCGTAAATTTTCATGGGAACCTTTTTTGTAGCAGTTAAGATAGAGCCTGCAGTGAGGGCACTTTGGGCGGAGATTATGAACTCGGGTCTGCAGTCGGGATAAGGAGTATCCAAAGAATGCACTGCTATGCCCACCGTGTCTATCCCCAAGGCGTCCGCGTAAGCCCCCGCAATGGCTAAAAAGATCAGGTTTCTCATGGGCACTGTGGTAATGGGTGGCGCATTGGAGTATTCTTCTGAGGGTACCTCTGGACCTCCCTCCAAAAGGGCGGAGGTGGTTATTCCCTTCAAAGATGGCACATCCACTATTAGATGCTCAACGCCCGCCAGCCTTGCTAACTCCTTTGCGTACTTCAGCTCTACCTTATGCCTTTGTCCGTAATTAAAGGATATGGCAATAACCCTGTCAAACTCTTTCTTTGCAAGCCACAGAAGGGTGGTGCTGTCCAATCCTCCAGAAAAGAGAACTATTATGCTTTTCATCGTTTTTTTATGCCGGAGGAGGGACTCGAACCCCCACGCCCTTGCGGGCAGGAGATTTTGAATCTCCCGCGTCTGCCAGTTCCGCCACTCCGGCTAAGGATATAATTATAATGTGATTTGCCACAAAATCCAAGAGATTAAACAGAGGCTCGCAAAGGCCTGCGAGAGGGCAGGAAGAAAAAGAGAGGAGGTCCTGCTCCTTGGTGCATCAAAGTACGCCAACGCGCAAAAGATAAGGGAAGCTTATCAATGTGGCGTGCGTGCCTTTGGAGAAAGCAGAGCCCAGGACTTTCTTAAGAAGTTTGAAGAGCTCAAGGACCTACCCATAGACTGGCACTTCATAGGAAACTTGCAAACCAACAAAGTGAAGTACATCATAGACAAAGTGTCCCTCATCCACTCCTTAGACAGGCCATCCCTTGCGGAGGAAATTCAAAAGAGGGCAGAAAGGCTCGGAAAGGTTCAGGATGTTCTCATTGAGGTAAATGTAGGAAAGGAAGAGACGAAGGGAGGCGTTTATGAGGAGGACTTAGAAAAACTCTTTGAATACTGCCTGAGTTTAAAAAATCTGAGAGTTCTCGGTCTTATGGCAATTCCTCCTTACAAGGAAAACCCAGAGGAAGTAAGACCCTACTTTGTGAAGCTAAGAAAACTAAAAGAAAAGCTGGAGGATTTGTATAAGATAAAACTTCCTCACCTTTCCATGGGCATGTCTGGGGACTTTGAAGTGGCAGTAGAAGAGGGTGCCACCATAGTTAGGATAGGCTCCGCCATTTTTTCATGAAATTTTCATCCTTGAACCTGTAATATAAATCACATCAAAACCCTATAAGGAGGTGTTGCCATGAGGAAACTTTTAGCAGCCCTTTTAGCAGTAGCTTTTGCAGGTGCCGCAATGGCAGAGCAAGCCACCCAGCCCGCACAAGCGGAGCAAAAGAAGGAGGAAAAGCCCGCTGCCCAAGGGCACAAGAAGGTAAGGAAACACAGGAAGGCCGAGCAAAAGCATGAGCAAAAGCATGAGCAGAAGCACGAACAAAAGCACGAGCAAAAGCAGGAACAAAAACAGGAAGAGAAGAAGTAATCTTTCTGTGGGGGCTTTGCGCCCCCTTTCACCTGTTGTTTTTAGCCAACCTTTCGCATAGCCTTAGAGCATGTAGGGAGGGAGAAATATCTGCTATTCCTTTCCAGGCTATATCGTAAGCGGTTCCGTGGTCGGGAGAAGTCCTTGGAAAGGGGATTCCAAGGGTCATATTTACTCCCTCTCTGAAGGCTAAAAGTTTAAAAGGTATTAGCCCTTGGTCATGATACATGCACAAAAATAGGTCGTAATCTCTGTTTAAAAAGGCAGTGTCTGGGGATAGGGGACCATCCACCATGTATCCCATAGACTTTAATTCCTCCACCGCGGGGGCAATTTCTTTTATATCTTCCTCTCCGATGGTTCCACCCTCTCCCGCATGGGGGTTCAATCCCAAAACTCCAATCTGGGGGGATTTTTTAAACCACCTTTTAAACTCCTCCGCCAATAGTTTGACCTTTTTTACTATGTTTTCCCTCTTAACCCTTTCTATTGCCTCCTTCAGAGGTATATGAGTGCTGAGCAGGGCAACTTTTATGGTCTCTGAATACATCAACATGGCATAATCCCTTACCCTAAAAGCCTGTGCCAAAAACTCGGTTTGACCCTCGTAAGAAAAGCCCGCCATTTTAGCCCAAAACTTGCTTATGGGCATGGTCAAAAGCCCGTCTATGTTACCATAAACCGCATCCACCACAGCCCTTCCCAAATAGGCTACTGCCACCTTTCCTGAAGTGTAAGAGGGGGATGGTCTTTCTACGTTGCATATGTTCAGGTCAATGAGATAAACACCTGGAGCATTTACCTCCTGTGGGCTGTTTATTAAATTGGCGGTAAAATCCCTTCCAAGTTCTTTTGCACAGGCTTTTAAGATCTTCTCCTCTCCGTATATTATGTATGCGTACTGTGGGTCCAGATGTTCCGTTAGACGCACTATTATTTCTGGTCCCACCCCTGCTGGATCTCCCATGGTGATGCCGATTTTAAGCATTTGAGCTTATAATTATAAACTCATAAAGGAGGTTAAAAAATGCTTTTGAGCTTGGAAGCTAGAGTTCAACTGAGGGATATGTTCGAAAAGGAGCTTGAAAACCCTGTGAATCTAAAGCTTTTTAGCCAAGCCATAGGTTGTGAGACATGCTCTACTGCGGAAGAACTTCTTAAGGAAGTGGAAAGCCTATCCCAAGGTAAGGTAAAGCTTGAAATATACTCACCGTTGATAGAAAAAGACAAGGCATCCGCCTATGGCATTGAAAGGGTGCCTACCATTGTTATAGAGGGAGATAAGGATTATGGCATAAGGTATGTGGGACTTCCTGCGGGGCTTGAGTTTTCAACCCTTATAAACGGTATCATTCAGGTTTCAAAGAGAAAGCCCAGACTTAGCGAAAGAACCTTAGAGATCCTCCAGTCCATAGACATACCCATGGAAATTTTGGTCTTTGTGACCACATCCTGTGGCTACTGTCCCTCTGCTGCGCTGATGGCTATGAACTTTGCCATCGCAAGCGACTACATAAGCGCAGTGATCATGGATGCTACCGAGAACATGGACCTAGCGGAGGTCTATCAGGTGGTTGGTGTGCCAAAGATTGTTATAAACAGAGGTGTGGCAGAGTTTGTGGGGGCTCAACCGGAAAACGCCTTCCTAGGATACTTGGTGAGTGCCTACGAAAAGATCAAGAAGGAATTAAAATAAGGTAAAGGAGGTTTGCTATGCAGTTCTTTTTAGACACAGGAAATGTGGATGAGATAAAGCAGGCTTTAGAATGGGGCATACTGGATGGCGTCACCACCAACCCAACCCTTATAGCTAAGACAGGAAGACCCTTTATGGAAGTTGTAAAGGAAATACTGCAGTTGGTGGATGGTCCCGTTAGCCTGGAGACGGTATCAAGGGATGCCAAGGGTATGGCGGAAGAAGGAAGGAAGTTGGCAGAGCTTGGTGATAATGTAGTTGTTAAAATCCCCATGACGCCGGAAGGTATAATAGCGGTCCAGGAGCTTGAATCTGAGGGAATACCCACCAATGTTACTTTGGTCTTTTCTCCCACTCAGGCACTTATCGCAGCAAAGGCTGGGGCTACCTTTGTATCTCCCTTCGTAGGTAGGTTGGATGATATCTCAAGCGAGGGCATGAAGCTTATAAGGGATATAAAAACCATCTTTGACAACTATGATTTTGACACTCAGATAATAGTGGCAAGCGTAAGACATCCCATGCATGTGTTGGAGGCAGCGCTCATAGGGGCAGACATATGCACCATGCCCTTTGAGGTGATGAAAAAACTCTTCCAACATCCGCTAACTGACAAAGGCATAGAGCTTTTCCTCAAGGATTGGGAAAAGGTGCCCGGAAAACCCTTTTAAACCCCTTATAATCTTTTGCTTATGATTAAGCGCACCAAATACTGCGGGCAAATATCCCAAGAGGACTTAGACAAAGAGGTTGTTCTCTGCGGTTGGGTCCATAGGGTCAGAAACCACGGAGGGGTGGTCTTCATAGACCTAAGGGACAGGGAGGGTATAGTGCAGGTGGTGGTGGAGGAGCAGAACTCGCCCTCCGCCTACGAGGTGGCAGACAAGCTGGGCTCAGAGGATGTTATATGCATAAAGGGGATCGTCAGAAGAAGGCCACCCGGCACAGAAAACCCAAAGCTAAAAACGGGAAACTTTGAGGTTGTAGCAAACTATGTGGAACTTATAAACAGTGCGGAGCCTTTGCCCTTTCCGGTGAACGAAGAAACACCCGTCTCAGAAGAGATAAAACTCAAGTACAGATACTTGGACCTCAGAAGGGAAAGCATGAAAGAAAACCTCCTCTTCAGGCACAGGGCTTATCAGATAATAAGAAAGGTCTTTGTGGAGAACGGCTTTGTGGAGGTGGAGACGCCCTTCTTGACCAAATCTACACCGGAGGGAGCAAGGGACTTTATAGTGCCCTCAAGGTTGCATCCGGGTAAGTTCTACGCTTTGCCCCAATCCCCTCAGCTCTTTAAACAAATTCTTATGGTTGCGGGCTTTGACAGATACTTTCAGATCGTCAGATGTCTGCGGGATGAGGACCTGCGGGCAGACAGACAGCCAGAATTCACCCAAATAGACTTTGAAATGTCCTTTGTGGACGAAGAAGATGTTATAGCCATCACGGAGCAGTTGATAAAGACCCTCTTTGAGGAGCTTTTGGGCGTTGAGGTAAAAACACCCTTTGAAAGGCTCAGCTACCAAGAGTGCATGGAGAGGTTCGGCTCCGACAAGCCCGACAGAAGGTTTGGCTTGGAGCTTGTGGAGCTTACAGACCTTTTCAAAAACACCGAGTTTAAAGTGTTCAGGGATGCCATAGAAAAGGGTGGCGTAATAAAGGCTATAAACTTTAACTTGGGAGAGCTTTCAAGGAAGGACCTGGATGAGCTTACCAAGTTCGTTCAATCTTTGGGGGCAAAGGGCTTGGCATGGATAAAGGTTGAAAAGGACAAGCTAACCTCCCCTATAACCAAGTTTTTAAAAGAAGAGGAGATCAAGGGAATCCTTGAGAGGACAAAGGCAAAGCCCGGAGATACAATCCTGTTCTCCGCAGACAAAAGGGAGATGGTTTATAAAATCCTTGGAAATTTAAGGCTTCATCTTGCCAAGCTATTTAACCTTCAGCAAAAGGACCGCTTTGATTTTCTCTGGGTGGTAGACTTTCCCCTAATGGAGTGGGACGAAGAAGAGGGCAGGTTTGTGTCTTTGCACCATCCCTTTACCTCCCCGAGGGAGGAGGATATTCCGATTTTACAAAAAGCTTTAGAGACGGAGGATTTGGAAGAGAGGAAAAGGCTTGTGCATTCGGTAAGGGCGAGGGCGTATGATCTTGTCATCAACGGCTATGAAGTGGGTGGTGGCTCCATCCGTATCCATCGCAGGGACCTTCAGGAACTGGTCTTTAAACTTTTAAACATATCTCCTTTGGAGGCGGAGGAGAAGTTTGGCTTTCTTTTGAGGGCTTTGGGTTTTGGAGCACCGCCCCACGGAGGTCTAGCCATAGGCTTGGACCGCTTACTTGCCATAATGCGTGGGCTGGACTCCATAAGGGATGTGATCGCCTTTCCAAAAACCCAAAAGGGTATATGCCCCCTAACGGGTGCGCCGGACTATGTGTCTCCCAAACAGCTAAAGGAAGTGCACATAAAAACGGTGGAGTACCAATGACTCCCTTTGAGGAGCTTTTAAAGATAATGGAGAGCCTGAGGGAAAAGTGCCCTTGGGACAGAAAGCAAACCCACGAAAGCTTAAAGAAGTACGCCATTGAAGAGGTTTATGAACTTTTGGACGCCATAGACAGCAAAGACGACCAAAAACTAAAGGAAGAGCTTGGAGATGTACTGTTGCAGGTGGTTTTTCATAGCCAAATTGCAAAGGAGCGTTCAGCCTTTGATGTGTGGGATGTTATAAAGGCGTTAAATCAAAAACTTATAGACAGACATCCCCACGTTTTTGGGTGTGAAAGTGCGGAAGAGGTTTTAAAAAGGTGGGAGGAAAAGAAGGCTAAGGATAGAGAAAGCATTCTGGATGGAGTGCCAAGGAGCCTTCCTGCCTTAATGAGGTCTCAAAAGTTGCAAGACAGGGCAAGCCTTGTTGGCTTTGACTTTGAAAGTATAGAACAGGTTTTTAAAAAGATAGCGGAGGAGCTGGAAGAACTGAAGGAGGCAATTCAAAGGGGGGATAAGCGGGATGTGGAGCATGAAATTGGAGACCTGCTTACTGCAGTGGTGGAGTTGGCGAGGTTTTTAAAGGTGGATGCGGAGGAGTGCCTGCAAAAGGCAAACGACCGATTTGAAAAGCGCTTTAGATATATGGAAAAAAGGGCAAAGGAGATGGGAAGGGAACTAAGGGATATGACCCTGGAAGAGATGGATAAGCTTTGGCTGGAAGCGAAAAACTTTGATTACGAATAAAATTTAAACCATGCACATAAAAGGTAGGTCCCTCAGCCTTTTAATTCCGGAGGAGAAGATAAAAGAGAGGGTCAAAGAGCTTGCAAGGGAGATAGAGAAGGATCTGGGAGAAAACTTTGTGGTGGTGTCTTTGCTTAAGGGTTCCTTTGTCTTTACCGCAGACCTCATAAGGGAGTTTTCGGTGCCCGTAAAGGTGGATTTTATGTGGGTTTCAAGCTACGGTTCCTCTCAGGAATCTTCGGGCAGTGTGCGTATCCTTCAGGACCTTTCTATGGATATAAAAGACCAAAAGGTGCTCCTTGTGGATGATATATTAGACACGGGCTACACCCTAAAGAAAGTGGTAGAGTTTTTGAGAGAAAAGGAGCCCTCTGTGCTCAAGGTCTGCGTCTTACTTGATAAAAAAGAAAGGAGGAAGGTGGAGCTCAAGGCGGACTATGTGGGTTTTGAGGTGCCCGATAAGTTTTTGGTGGGCTACGGTTTGGATTGGGACGAGGAGGGTAGGAACCTGAGGGGAATATATGCGGTGGATTAAATTAAAAAAGCCCCCTGATGGGGGCTAGCTATGTTAGTCTAGGTCAGACATTTCTGGAGAGGCTGGTACTTTGTCCTTCTTCTCCTCGGGTATTTCTGCTATCAGTGCTTCTGCAGTTAGCATAGTTCCAGCTACGGATGCTGCGTTCATTAGGGCAGTTCTTACCACTTTGGTGGGGTCTATGATACCCGCCTCTACCATGTCCTTGTATTCACCGGTTGCTGCGTCAAATCCGTAATTTACACCCTTTTCCTTTCCGAGGGCAATCACCTTTTCAAGGACCACGTATCCTTCAAAGCCTGCGTTGGTAGCTATTTGCCTGAGTGGTGTCCTGCATGCCTTCTTGATTATGTCCACACCGATTTGTTGGTCAGGATTATCTACCTTTAGGTTGTCCAAGGCCTCAGAAGCCCTTACTAAGGCAACACCACCACCGGGTACTATACCTTCTTCCACCGCAGCCTTGGTGGCGTGCACTGCGTCCTCTACCCTTGCCTTCTTTTCCTTCATTTCAGCCTCAGTGGCAGCTCCAACTCTGATTATGGCAACTCCACCGGAGAGCTTTGCCAATCTCTCTTGGAGCTTTTCCCTATCGTAGTCGGAGGTGGTCTCTTGAATTTGCTTCTTGATTTGTTCTATCCTTGCTTGTATTGCTTCCTTGGAGCCTTTACCACCCACTATAGTGGTGTTGTCCTTATCTACTATTACCTTGTCTGCCCTTCCGAGCATGTCAAGGGTGACGCTTTCAAGCTTAATACCGAGTTCTTCAGTGATAGCAGTTCCACCGGTGAGTATGGCTATGTCTTGGAGATAATCCTTCCTCCTTTGACCAAAGCCGGGTGCTTTTACTGCGCAAGCCCTTATGACACCCTTTATGTGGTTCACTACCAATGTTGCCAAAGCTTCTGCTTCCACATCCTCAGCTATTACGAGGATGGGCTTTCCTGCCCTAACAACTTGTTCAAGAACTGGTAGTAAATCCTTCACGTTGGAGATTTTCTTTTCGTATATGAGGATGTATGGTTCTTCAAGGACACACTCCATCTTATCGGGGTTGGTTATGAAGTAAGGAGATAGATAACCTCTGTCAAACTGCATACCTTGGACTGTTTCCAAGGTGGTTTCCGCAGACTTGGACTCCTCTACGGTGATTACACCATCCTTTCCAACAGCTTCCATAGCATCTGCGATGATTTTTCCTATGGTTGGATCGTTGTTTGCGGACACGGTTGCAACTTGCTCTATTTCCCTCCTACCAGAGACAGGTATGGAGAGCTTTTTGATCTCTTCCACTACTACGCTTACCGCCTTGTCAATACCCCTCTTGATATCCATTGGGTTGGCACCGGAGGCTATTGCCTTCAATCCTTCTGTGAAGATTGCCTGTGCCAAGACTGTTGCAGTGGTGGTACCATCTCCTGCCACGTCGGCGGTCTTGGAGGCAACTTCCTTCACCAGTTGGGCACCCATATTTTCATAGGGGTCCTTTAGCTCTATTTCCTTAGCAACAGTTACACCGTCCTTGGTAACCAATGGTGAACCCCACTTCTTTTCAATGATTACTTCCCTTCCCTTTGGACCAAGGGTAACCTTTACAGCATTGGCAAGCTTATCTACGCCAGCTTTTAGCTTAGCCCTTGCATCTTCTCCATAAATTACCCTCTTTGCTGCCATGGCTTCACCTCCTTTTAGTTTTTATTCAAGGATTGCTAGAACTTCATCTTCAGACATTATGAGATACTTTTCACCGTCAAGCTCTATTTCTGTACCTGCATACTTGTTAAAGACTACCTTGTCCCCCACCTTTACCCTTAGGGGGGCAATCTCACCATTGTTTAGACGTTTGCCCTCTCCCACTGCTATTACTTCCCCAATTTGTGGCTTTTCTTTGGCGGTATCAGGTATGATTATTCCTGATGCAGTTCTTTGTTCTTGTTCTTCTTGCCTTTTGACCACAATCTTGTCGTAAAGTGGTTTCAGCTTTGCCATGTCTTCCACCTCCTTATTGGGGTTTTACTAATAGATATTATATTAACACACTGCATCTTTGTCAAGGGGTCTTGTTTAAAAAATTAAGCATAAAAGACTAAGATTTCATAATATCAGTACACGCACATTTTTGCGTGTTATAATCTTCCCAAATGGCAAACTACATAACCCTCTTTAGATTCCTGCTTACCTTTCTGGCTGTACCTTCTATCTTGAACCAACATCACAAGTTAGCCCTCCTTCTGATCCTTTTGGGAGCCTTCAGCGATTGGTTGGACGGAGACACCGCCCGGAAAAGGAATGAGGTAAGCAAGTTGGGTGTTCTCCTTGACCCTTTTGTGGATAAGGTCTTTGTACTTTCTTGCCTTTCTGCCTATCTCTACCTTGGGCAAGTTTCTCCCTACGCCTTTGTCCTTTTGCTAATAAGGGAGCTTTACATATCCTTTTTGAGAAGTTTCACGGTGGAAAAGGGCTACCTTATGAGTGCTTCCTCCCTTGGTAAGCTCAAGACCTTTGCGGAATTCACCACCTTGGTCTTGCTCGCCCTTGGTAGTCCTTTGGGTAGCCCTGTGCTTTGGTTTTCGGTCCTTTTAGCTTACCTCTCCGCCTTTGACTACACCCTTAACTTCTTTAAGCGTTTTTGACTTGTATAACCACCTGTGCCTTTTTGAGAAGGGGAGAGTTTTCCTCTCCTTCGCAGAGGGCTACCACCAAGCCCTTCTTTATTAGCCTATCTTCCAACTTCTTGGCTAACTTTCTGTCCTTTACTATCAACCTTTTCATTTTTTTCACCTCCTTTCAACTTGAGAAATTATGCGGTGTGTGTTAAGAAATGGTTAAGTTTGGAGGTTTTGTATAATCTTTAACTAAATGATAAAGGCAATATTTAGCAAGCTTTGTCCTAACTGTGGTGGAGATATAAGCGTAGAGAGGCTTGAGAAGGGGCTTCCCTGCGAGAGGTGTATGCCCAAAGAGGGGGACCCTTGCAAAAGTCTAAAAGAGGGGACCCTTTGGGAAGTTTGCCAAGTGGAAAAAGAACTCTTAGAATGGGTGGAGGAGTTCAGAAGGGGTGTGTCTGCGGAGCCGTGGGATTTGCAAAGGACATGGGCAAAGAGGGTGCTTATGGGACATTCTTTTGGGCTACTGGCACCTACTGGTGTGGGCAAGACCTCCTTCGGTCTTTCGATGGTTTCCTTTTTGGCAAAGAAAAACAAAAAGTCCTATGTGATCCTTCCCACCAAGCTGTTGGTGGAACAAACTGTAAGGAAGCTAAAAAGCTTTGGATTGGACGAAAGGCACATCCTCTATTTTGGAGACGATACAGAGAAGGAAAAAAGGGAGAAGAGGAAAAGGTTAGAGGAGGGTAACTTTTTGGTGCTTGTTTCCACCTCCATGTTTCTTTACAGAAACTACGAGAGCTTACCAAAAGATTTTGCCTTTATCTTTGTGGATGATGTGGATTCCTTTTTGAAGACTGCTAAAAACATAGACAAAGCCCTCTATCTTCTGAACTTCTCTCCCGAGGACATAGAGCTAGCCCTATGGCTCATCCGATTGAAGGAAAAACTAAACAAGAGTCAAGAGGATTGGGAGGAAATAAAGAAACTCTCTGAACAAGTTGCCAGAGTGTCCCAAAAGAGAAAGGGCGTTCTTGTGGTGTCCTCCGCTACCTCCAACCCAAGGTCAAGCAGGATCAAGCTCTTTAGGGAACTTTTGGGCTTTGAAGTGGGAACTCCCACCTTTTACCTTAGGAACGTGTTGGACACCTACGAAGACATAAACAAACTGCCCTTGGAGGAGTGGATCAGAAAGCTTGGCAAGGGAGGGCTGGTCTTTGTTCCCTCCGACAAAGGGAAGGAGTACGTGGATGTCCTAAAGGAGGAACTCTCCCAAAAGGGGATAGTCTGCTTAACCTACGAAGAGCTCTCAGAAGAGAACTTAGCCCGTTATGAAAAGGGAGAGGTAGATGTGCTCATAGGCATTGCGTCCTATAGGAACCCTCTGGCTAGGGGCTTTGACATGCCTCACGTGGTAAGGTATGCCATCTTTTATGGAGTGCCAAAGATCGTTGTTTCTCTGAGGTTTGAGGAGAACCTCTCACATCTACTCTGGGCTTTGAGTAGCATAAGGGCGGAGATCGTCAAAAAGCTTCCGCATCTATCTCAAAAAATTGACAATTGGCTCACAGCCCTGAAAAAATACCAATACCTGAGTGAAGAGTTTCTGCAAGATAAACCTCAGCTTAGGGAAAAGATTGAAAACCTCAGGAGGGAAATAGAGGAATTTTTCAATTCGGAGGAGGTCTCAAAGCTCTTGCAAACTTCGGAGGATATTACCCTTAAGCTTGAAGAGGATGGCGGTAAGCTTTTTGTTTCCGATGCCACAGGCTACCTTCAAGCCAGCGGTAGGACCTCCCGTATGTTTGCGGGTGGCATAAGCAAAGGTCTAAGCCTGGTGCTTGTGGATGACAGAAGGGTTTTTATGCATTTACAGAAAAAGGTCCGATGGTTCAGCGATGATATAGAGTTTGTGGAGCTAGGGCAGATTGACCTTGAAGGTGTCCTTGCTGAAATAGACAGGGATAGGCTTTTGATAAGAAGGTTCCTTGAGGGACAGGAGGTTCAAGAAAGGAACACACTGCTAAAGCCCATCCTCTTGGTGGTGGAGTCTCCCAACAAGGCGCGCACCATAGCCAACTTCTTTGGAAAGCCCGTCAGAAGAAGGATACACGGGCATGAGGTTTATGAAACATCCACCGAGAGCCTGTATTTGATGATTAGTGCATCTTTGGGGCATGTCCTTGATCTGGTGCCCGAGGGTGGCTTTCACGGGGTTCTGGTGGATGGGTATATTAGCCCAATCTATCAGACAATTGAAGGAAAGGAGGATGTGATCAACAGCCTTAGAAGATTAGCCCTTGAGAGCCAAGAAGTTTTTATAGCCACAGACCCGGATGCGGAGGGTGAAAAGATCGGTTGGGACATAGCGAACCTGCTCAGACCCTTCGTCAAAAGCATAAGGCGTATGGAGTTTCACGAGGTCACCAAGAAGGCAATAATCAAATCCCTAAAAGAACTCAGGGACATAGACGAAAACAAGGTTAAGGCTCAGGTGGTCCGAAGGGTCTCCGACCGGTGGGTGGGCTTTGAATTTTCCCAAAGACTTTGGAGTGCCCTTGGCAAAAACTGGCTCTCTGCGGGCAGGGTTCAAACGCCCGTCTTGGGTTGGATCATACAAAGGGAAAGGGAATACAGGCAGAAAGTTTATAAGGTGCAAATAGACCTTTCCCAAGAGGGCAGGAAGTTTTTGCTTGAGCTTACCTTTGAGGAAAAGGATAAAGCAAAAGCCTTCTTTGAAAGCTTGGAAAAGGTGGATGTAAAAGTCCTCGGAGAAAGGGAGGAGCTAAGAAATCCTCCGCCACCCTACAGAACGGATACGATGCTAAAGGATGCCAGCGATAAGTACAGGTTTTCTCTGCCAAAGACCATGGAGCTCGCCCAAAGCCTGTTTGAATGGGGGTTTATAACCTACCACAGAACAGACTCAATTAGGGTCTCAGACTACGGCATAGCCTTAGCGGGTGAATACATAAAGGAGGAATTTGGAAAAGAGTACTTTAGCCCGAGGGTGTGGGGAGAAGGCGGAGCCCACGAGTGTATTAGACCTACCAAAGCTTTGGAACCAGAAGAACTAAGGTCCCTATGGCTCAGCGGTCAGTTAACAGTGGACGGCTTTAACAAAGATCACCTCCTGTTGTATGAGCTCATCTTTAAGAGGTTCATGGCAAGCCAGATGAGACCGGTGAAGGTTAAGGTTGTAGATGTGCTCATAAGGGCGGGGGAATTTGAAATCTCCCGGGAGTTAGTCACGGATATTTTGGAGGATGGCTGGAACAGAATCCTCAGGTTTGAACTGCAACCTCCACTTTCTGGTGAGTTAGACGTCAAAGATAGAAAGACGCTAAAGGTTCAGCCCAAGGCTTACCTTTACACCCACGGCGAGTTAGTTCAAGAGATGAAAAATAGGGGCATAGGCAGACCCTCCACCTACGCCACCATAATAGCCAAGCTCATAGAGAGGGGTTATGTGATAGAAAAGAAAGGTTTTCTTATACCTACGAACCTCGGCAAAAAGGTATATGAATTTTTGAGCTCCGAAAAGAGCATAAGAAAGTTTCTTTCTGAGGAATGGACAAAGGAGCTGGAAGCCCTCATGGACTTGGTGGAGGAGGGCAAAGAGGATTACGTGAAAATTTTAAGGGAGCTTTACGACCAAATCCTTGCGGTGAAAGTGGAAGAAAAGCAATAAGGCTTACCTACCAAAGAGCTTCTTTATTCTGTTGAATAGCCCTCCGAACCTTCTGTTTACCTCCAGCCTTAGCTCCTCCGCTATGGTGCCCAGCCTTCCGGACACTTTGGATAGCACCGTTTTGTCCTTTACCTTGTCTCCTTCAAGGAATTCCTTTAAAAGTTCATTGGTTTTTTCCACCGCTTCTAGGACCCTTCTAAGCTCCTTTTCGTTTTCAAGGTCAAGCCTGTTTATACGGGCTTATATGCACTTTAACATACTCTCCAAGGCACCGTCAAAGACGGGAGTAGCCAAAAGTTCCACCAGCTTTGCCCTGAGCATAAAACGATAATCCTCCAAATAATAGGCAAAAGGCTCCTTTTCCTTTACATTATCCAGAAACTCTTCCACTATGAGGACCACCCTTTCTTCTATACTATAGACCTTTTCCATCTTTCAGTCCGTTTCTGTGTGATGCTCTTCGCCAGTGGGGGCTTTTTTGCCCTCCTCCAACTCGTATAACCTATCTTCCAGCTTCTTGAGGATCTTGGGAAGGGTTGTGTATTCCATCTCTTCGGAGGGTAGCCTGTGGGGTTCAAAAATACCCTGCCTTCTGAGGATGTCTGCGATAAGCTGGGCTTGTTCCCTTGCCCTGTCAAAGGCTGGGTCGTCAAAGAGGTCCCTGGGACCTATCAGCTTGCCGTTGGCGATCTGATAGCCCGCCGCTATTACCCTCGGTGGTCCATCAAAACGGGTGGGAGTTGCCTGCTTAAAGGATACGGGCATAAGAGGTCCGTTGTGGGACCCTCTCATCCAGCCTTCCACGATCCAAGGTCTGGCAAAGGGCTCAAGCACCTCACCAACCGCAGGAAAACCAGACTGAACCCTAACGATCAGAACTGGGTCATCTTTTCCTACATACCTTCCGGCGATAAAGGAGAGTCTTTGGGTGGAAGCAACCGCCGCAATCTCTCCGTCCGAATTCCTCCACACGCTCCTGACCGCATACCTTTCCACACTGCCGATCAGCGCTAGCAGGTCATACAGCTCCGCGGGCGTTGATAGCTTAACTGCCTTTCCTGTATAGGTATCCAACACTTCAAAGGTAAATCCGTCGTGCATTTTGGGGTCTATGACCAAGCCTGCGCAGACCATTGGGTCTGCAAACATCTCATAAAGGGGCAAGTTCCACGCACTGGGGGAGGTTTTATCCGCAAAAAACACGATCACAGGTTCAGAGGGTCTTTCTTCAAACTCCATCTCTGCCACGCCCGGACCCATACCCTTAACATTCCCAGAGAAGGTGTCCGAGAGCAGGTCCTGTCCTGCGCCATACAGTTTTAGTTTTTTGGAAACTGCCGTTCCCTCCTCAAAGGCCCTCCAGGCTATGCCGTGCACCAGCTCGCTGTCCACGCCGTGCTGATGGGTCATAACCAGGGCAATATCGTCACCGCAGACCAGTGTTTGACAATCAATGAGATTGCCCTTTTCCACTTCTTTAAGTCCTACCTCTTGAACCTTCTGCAAAACCTCCGGATGCACACCGGAGTGCCCCACAAATCCCCCTATGTCTGCCTTTATTACGCTCAGTGTGATCTTCATAATGCACCTCCTTAACTTTTATTATAAAGCACCCTAAGCCCATAATCTGCTAGTATGTGCAAGGGTTCTCTGTTCAAAGCGGGATCCCTAAAGGGCACCGCAAAGGGGGAATTTTTGAGCTTTTGAGCTTCTACTTCCGTCAAAGACTCCTCAATTTCAAAGCCTGCCTTTGTCCCTCCCCTCTTCCTTCCTACAGGAAAAGTGCTCTGCAGGTTAAAGCCCAAAAGCTTTAGGGCTTTTCTAACTGCAAGGGAAGAGGTGTAAGAGACCCACACACCATCCCTTTTTAAAAGCTTTGTGAGAAAGGCTAAAAAATCCAAGGTCCATAGCTCAGGATTTTTGTAAGGAGAAAACCCGTCGTGAAAAATGGCATCTGCATCAAAGCCTTCAACCTCTTTTACCCTTTCCCTTGCATCCCCCAAAAGTAGTCTGAAGGAAATTCCATCCTTTTCAAAGGAGGGTAGGTTATCCCAAAGTAGCTTCCAGTATGGCAAATATTCCTCCGGCGGTGGGGGAACCTCTTTGGGTAGCTCCTTTTCAAAGGAGATAACTTCAATGGCTATGTCCCTTTTCACATCCCTTAGATGCTTGAGCATGACCGCCACATTGTAGCCCAGCCCAAAACCCACGTCCACCACCCTGATTATCCTACTCCCTTCTGCCCTTTCAAGAAGTCCAGAGGGTCTTAGAAACTTCTCTATGCACTCGCCTATGGCTCCTGCGGTAAGGCTATGGTAGGGCTCACCATACTCTTTGGCTATTAAGGTGTAAGAGCCATCCTTTGTGAGGGAAATACCTTCCCCCGGCACAGAAGGCTTTAGCCAGCCCTTCATTAGCTTGAGGAGGGCCTGGTAGGTCCCTTCGTCAGAAATTCCATATTCCCTTTCTAAAATTTCCCTCAGTCTTTCCTCAAGTGGTGGAGCCTTCCTCGTCAAGATAGAAGACTTCATCGGAAATAGGTTCGTTCCACCTCTTAAAGCCGGGCAGGGCTTCTATCCTGTACCAAGCGGATTTATACCATATGGTCTTAGGTTCCCTCTTTACAGGGGCTAACTCTGCTGCCTTTGTCTCCGAGTGATAATCCCAGTTTATGTAATGGTTAAAGTTCTGCACTATGTCTGTGATGGCTACGCCAAACTCGGACGTGAGGGATATCTGAAAGTCCCTCCAACGGAAGACAGAAGAGTCCCTAAGGGTCAACCCAAAGTATCCTACTCCTCCCTCTTCCCTCAGGGTAGCAATGCCCCTTCCTATGAAAGCCCTAAAGGCGGGCAATGTTTCCGGTGGGTCCGAAACAAAAACATCAAAATTCCCCAGGATATCCTTAGGTAGCGGGTTCCTAAGGTCCCAAACCATCGCCCTAGCGTTGTCTATGCCCAACTCTTTGAATATTTGATTGTCAAAATCAATGAGCCTTTTGTCTATGTCTATGACCAGAACGCTCTTTGCCTTCCGGGTGAGGGCTATTGCAAGACCGGTTAAATCATCCTCCGCCCCTAAAACTATGATGTCCTTGTTTCTTAGGTCTCCCCTTGAATCCATGAAAAGTACCCGAGATATGGTAGTCTCGGGAGTAACAGAACCCTGGTCGTAGTCCCTTATAGCCTTTGGTCTGTCCTTTGTTAGCTGTAAAAACTCCCTGTACAGTTCCATGTCTGCATAAAAGGGTATTCCTCTGCCCTCACAGGCTTTGCAAAGGTGGTCTTCAAAGGTTTCTATGCCCAGCTCTCTAACAAAGTCAAAGCCTTTTTGTGTCAGTTTTATGTTCTCTTCATCGTCAATAAAGAGGATGCCCTCGTCAATTAAAACCTTCACTATGCCCGATGCGGCGGGCACAGGCAGGCTTGACATATCTACTATCTCCCAGAAATCTCCACTTTTCAAAACTGCAGAAAGTACCGCTTCCACATTCCTCTTGTAAATCCTTACTCCGCTTAACTCCCTTGCCTTGTTGGCAAGCTCCACCAATGTTTTCATGCACACCTCCTGAAGAGTTTTAACCTATTTATTTTAACTCAAACTCCTTGGAAATAGGGAGATGGGATTTTAGCAACGTGTAGAAGTATTCCAAGTCCTCCTTTTTGTACTTCAAGCTTGCGGTAAGCCTTAGCCTCGCCTCGCCCATTGGTACTGTGGGATACCTTATAGCCTGCAGAAAAACGCCCCTCTCAAGTAGATACTTGGACAACTCAAGGGCTTTTTCCTCCGAATAAAGCATTATGGGTAAAATGGGAGTGCCGTAGAACTTCACAAAGAAGCCAATCTCTAAGAGTCTTCTGTATATCTCCTCCGCCACACTCTTCAAAGTGGGCACCATCCACTCTTCCCTCTCCAAAATCTCCAAAGCCTTTTTTGCGGACGCACATAGGGAGGGAGGCAAAGAGGTAGAAAAGATGAGGCTTCTTGCCCTGTTTATGAGGTAATCCACGAGCCTTTGGGAACCGCACACAAAGGCGCCATAAGAGCCCAGAGCCTTTGAAAGGGTCCCCATCAATATAATGTTTTCCTGCCAAGGAATACCGAAGGCATAAAGTATTCCTTTACCCTTCTCCCCCAAAGTGCCCGTTGCGTGGGCTTCGTCAAGCATTAGCATGCAATCGTACTCCAGAGAAAGTTTTAGCAGGGTGGGAAGGTGGGCTATGTCTCCATCCATGCTAAAAACGCTGTCGGAGATTAACAGACACCTTCTGTAAGCCTTTCTGTTTTCCTTTAAAATCTCCTCAGCCTTCTCGTAATCAAGGTGTGGGAAAACGAATACCTTTGCCCGTGAGAGCCTGCAACCATCTATGATGGACGCATGGTTGAGCTGGTCGCTGAGGATCATGTCCCCTTCAGAGATCAAGGCGGGTATTGTGCCCAGGTTTGCCAGATATCCAGAGCCAAAGAGGACGCAGGCGGGAACTCCTTTAAAATCCGCCAGCTTTTCTTCCAAAGACCTGTGGTGAATCGTGTAGCCAGAAACCAAGGCGGATGCACCGCTACCAACACCGTAATCCTTTATTACCCTGATGGCTTCTTCTTTTACCTCTGGATGTTCTCTTAAACCCAAGTAGTCGTTGGAGCAGAGGTCTATTAGGCCCTCCCTTAAGGTTCGCCTTCTGAGGAGTTTTTGCTGTTGTATTTTCTGTAGCTCCTCCTCAATCCAATCCATCATCTAATTATCACTTTTGCACCATTTTCCAGTAGGATCGTTTTTTCTTCTTTTAGGGCGGTCTGCATTTTAGGTAAATATATGTAAGTTCCTGCTGGGATTTTATCTCCTCTTATGTGAGGGTTAAAGTCTCTAAAGACGCTCTCTTTCAGGTTCTTGTCCGTTAAAACCTTCTCTACTTTTGTTTCCTCCTGAACTTTGTTTACCACCAAGCCGACCTTTTCCATGTTGATGTTCAGGCTATACTTTTCTGGGTATCTTGTAAGAAGCAAAACAGCAAAAAAGGCAGGTACATAATTTTTTGTTTCGAGAGGGAGAAAGTTCTGCGTTTCCCAAAAGTTGACCCCACCCGTCCTCCTTGCTACGCAACTTTCTCCACAGTTGTAAGCTGCCAAAGCAAGCTCCCAGTTTTTAAACGTCTGGTAGAGGTCCTTCAGATACATGGCGGCAGCCTCAGTGGATTTTATCACGTCAAACCTCTCGTCTATTTCTCCATCTACCCTAAGTCCATACCTTCTCGCGGTAGAGGGTATAAACTGCCACAGCCCAGCAGCGCCAGCGCGGGAGACTGCAAAGGGATTGAAGGCACTCTCTATTGCGGGCAATAGGGCAAGTTCCTCCGGCAGACCGTGCTTTTGCAGTATAGGGACTATTATTGGTATGTAGTAGCTAGCCCTTCTTAGGGTATTTTCAAAAGACTGCCTGTTTGCTAGAAAGTAATTGACAAACCTTCTAATTTCTTCTCTGTCTGGGATCTCTATGTTAAAGACCTTAGCCTCTCGTGCTAAAAACCTCTCCTCCTCCTCCGAAAAGCCAAAGTTTCCTTTTTTGACCACATCTATGTTGCTGTTTTTGTAAGGGAATATGCTCTGCCTTACAGTGGGCGTGCAGGAGGACAAAAGGGCAAGGGCAAGAAGCATCACTATTTTCATCTTTTTCTCCCCGTGGGATTAATATAATACCAGAGGCTGTTCTAAAAATCCCTTATCGGGACCGTCCCCCCAGCCTCAAAGGGAACTAACCCTTCCATCACCCTGTCCCACGCTCCCTTGCGGGAGGAGAGGAGTATTCTCCTCTCAAGAACAGGGAAGAGGAGGGCTACCTTCAGAACCTGCTGGACAATGGCAAGGATTGTCCAATCCTTCCCGTCTTCAGGGTTCCTTCCAGTGGCCCCACAACGGGTATCCAGCAAGCTCTGAAAGCTTTGCATTGGAAAAAATTATATCACTTTCCAAAAACCTTTCAATAGGTTTATATTTTTAGAATAACCTCATATATATATAATACCATGGCAGACAAAAACTGTCCAATCTGTAAGGGAACGGGCTTTGTGGATAAGGGTAATGTGGTTGAACTGTGCCAATGTAGGTTTAAGGAGGAGAACTTTCAAAGGCTTTTAAACATTCCTAAAAAGTTCTGGAGTGCGGAGCTTGATAACTACCAACCCATCTCCCCAGCCCAAAGGAGAGCCCTTGAAGTCTGTAAGGAATTTGTTTTCAATTTTAATCCCGAGGAGGGCAAGGGCATTACCTTAGTGGGACCTCCCCAGATGGGAAAGACCCATTTGGTAGTGGGTATCCTAAAGGCACTATACAAACAAAAAAGGGTAAGAGGCTTTTTCTTTGATACTAAGGAGATGCTCTTTCAACTTAGATTTTACGCAGGCTCCGAGGAAGATAAATACAGTAGGATGCTAAAGTTTTTGATGAGGGTTCCTGTTTTGGTGCTGGATGACCTAGGCAGTGAAAGGCTCTCCGATTGGAGCATAGAGGTTCTTTCTTTGCTCATCACATACCGCTACAATCATCAACTTAGTACTCTCATCACCACCAACTACCAGCTTAAGAAGTCCGAGGAAGACCTTTTAAACAGTTTGGAGGAGAGACTTTCCCCCGGGGTGGTGGGGAAGCTCTTCCACATGAACGAAGTGGTCTATGTTTCCTAAACACTAACCAGCTCTTTTCTCAGTTCTTCCGCACATTCCACCATGTTTTTGAGGGCTGGCACCACCTCTTCCCACCTTCTTGTTTTTAGCCCGCAGTCTGGATTTACCCAAAGTAGTTCCACGGGCAACACCTTCATAGCCCTTTCCAAAATTTGCCTTATGCTGTTCTTGTCCGGTATGGCGGGAGAGTGTATATCATAAACACCTATGCCGATCTGTCTGTCCCAACCTTTGAAGTTTTCAAAGGCAGATAAGATCTCTCCCTTGCTCCGAGATGCCTCTATGGATATAACATCAAAATCCATCTGATATATGTACTCTATGACTTCGTTAAACTCCGAGTAGCACATGTGGGTGTGAATTTGGGTCTGAGGTTTTGCCTTGGAGCAGAGCCTAAAGGCTTTTACCGCCCAGTTAAAGTAATGGGGCCAATCCCTTTTCTTTAAGGGTGCCCCTTCCCTAAAGGCGGGCTCGTCTATCTGTATTATCTTGATGCCAGCATTCTCTAAATCCTTTACTTCTTCCAGCAAAGCTAAAGCTATCTGGTATGCGATCTCTTCCTTGGGAATGTCTTCTCTGTAGTAGCTCCAGTTAAGTATGGTGACGGGTCCAGTTAGCATGCCCTTAACGGGCTTTTGGGTCAAAGACTGGGCGTAGGTGATTTCCTTGAGGGTCATAGGTTCCGGGCGATAAACGTCTCCGTATATGATGGGTGGTCTATAGACCCTTGAACCGTAAGAGAGGACCCATCCGTGTTTGGTGGTGGCAATTCCACCAAGCTTTTCTGCAAAGAACTCCACCATGTCGGTCCTTTCAAACTCCCCGTGCACCAAAACATCCAGTCCAATATCCTCCTGAATTCTTATGACCTTCTCTATCTGTTCTTTTATAAACCTTTCGTACTCTTCGGGGCTTAGCTTACCATTGCGGTATTCGGTTCTTGCCCTTCTGACTTCCTCCGTCTGTGGGAAAGAGCCTATGGTGGTGGTGGGGAGCAATGGAAGCTTTAGGATGTCCTGCTGGAGCTTTATCCTCTGCTGGTAGGGCACCCCTCTCACAAAGTCCTCTTCCCGCAGATTCTTTACCTTTTCCCTAACCTCAGGAACCTCTCCAAACTTAATGGAGAGGAGCTTTTTAACCCTTTCCACCTCCAACTTTGCCTGTTGGTCGCCCTCAAGGGCGGACTTTATGGTTCTCAGTTCAAAAAGCTTTTCCTTTGCAAAGGCAAGCCTTTCTTTTAGCTCAGCATCCAACTCATTTTCCGGCTCTACGCTAACGGGTAGATGAAAGAGAGGGCAGGAGTTAGCAATGATAACATCCTTAGCATGTTTGCTAAGCTCTTCCACCAGCCGGACCTTCTCATCCAAGCATGCCCTCCAAACCTGCCTACCGTTTATAACGCCCGCTATGAGCACTTTGTCCTCTGGAAAACCGAACCTTCTTATATTCTCAAGGTTTTCCTTGTTGGAAACAAGGTCAAAGCCCAGAGCCTTCACGGGTAGTTTTATATACCTTTGGTAGTCGGAAACGCTGTCGTAGTAAGTTAAAAGGTATATGTCCAAATATTTTGAAAGGCACGAATACATCTCCTCCACCAGGTCCCACTCATAGTCTTCGAGTTCCAAGCAGAGGGCTGGGTCTTCCACAAGAACCTCTTTTACACCCTCCTCCTTTAACTGTTTAAAAATCTCCTCATAAACTCCAAGAACTGCGTTGAAGTATTTTTCAAAGGTAGCCTGGTCTTCTATTTTTGAAAGCTCAAGGATGGGGAATGGACCCTCTTCTTTTCTTTTGAGGGCTTTTGAAAGCTTTAAGAAGGTGAAGGGTGAAAGGATTTTGGGGATGGTCTCCACACCCATAGCTTTAAAGAACCTGTACTCCTCAAGGGGGTAATTCTTCAAGAGCTTTAGCTCTGCATTTTCCAGCTCTGGCACCAAGTAGTGATAGTTGGTGTTGAAGTATTTGGTCATCTCAAGGGCATACTTGCCCCTTGCCATTTCAAAGTAGGTTTTTAAGCCTTCATACTGTCCAAAACGGGAGGGTATGGCAGAAAGCATCACCGCAGTGTCCAAGACAAAGTCGTAGTAAGATAGCTCGTTGGAGGGGATCATATCCACATTTTGCCTGTAGTTCTCCACCATCCACCGACGGAGGTTGTTCATTCCATCCATAAACTGAGTCTCGTCTATCTTACCTTTCCAAAAGTTTTCAAGCAAAGACTTGAACTCCCTCTTTTCACCGAGCTTTGGAAATCCATAAGCCAAAGTTTTCATACCAACACCTCCGCAAATTTGGACTGAAAATTATACCATTCTTTTAGCAAACTCCCTCAAACTCCACTCCAAGCTTTCTTTGTATGGTATGGGCTCTTTGTTGCATAGCTTTCTAACGCCCTCTGACTCCACATCCTTGTCAAGCCCGCAGATGTTATCCCTCCACATCATGAGCATTTGGTCTGAGCTAAAGGGTGGTGGGCTGAGGACCCTTTCCGCCACTTTTCCCGCAATATACATAAAAACCTTTGGCACGGGCAAAAGGAGAACCTTTCTGTTCCAGTGGGAAAAGATGTCTTCTAAGAGTTCCTTAAAGCTAACCCTGTCTGGACCGCATAGCTCGTAAGTTCTGTTGACTGCTTCCTCCTTTTCCATGGCGCTCACAAAGGCACAGGCTACATCCCTAACATCCACCGGCTGAAAGAGATACCCACCACCTCCGGGCAAGGCTACCACCCGCAGATATTTGGTAATGTTCCACATATCCGCAAAGAGCCTTTGCTCTGGACCAAGAACTATGGAAGGTCTCAGTATAGTATGCTTTAGCCCGGAAGTCCTCAGAAACTCCTCCGCCATGAACTTAGTTTGGTGGTATAAAGAGGGGGCGTCCTTGTGGGTACCAAGGGAGCTCATATGAACCACCCTTTTGGGAGATAGCTCCCTTAATAGCTCATACAAGTTCTTTGCATATAGATAATGCACCCTTTGAAAGGTGGAGCCAGACCTTCTGTCTTCAACTAGTATGCCAATTAGATGGATAACGTAATTAGGCTGAGTCTTCTCAAGGGCTTTCCTTAAAGAATCCTTGTCGGAAAAATCCACCTCAAGGGCATCAACACCCTGGGGGAAAATTTCCCTTACTTTCTTGGCGTTTCTAACAAGTGCATAAACTTTGTATCCTTTGTTTAAAAGCTCCTTGACTACATACCTACCCACAAAACCCGTGGCACCGGTGATGGCTACTCTTTCCATTTAGCAAGCTCCTTTATGTACCTCTCTTTGTGCTTTTGGTCCTCTTCATCAAGAATACCGAGAATACGCCAAGTTTTTTCTTTGCCATAGGTAAAGTAAATCCTACCACCCTTTGGCTTTAGCTTAAAGGTGTTTTTTACACCCTTTATGGTTTCAAAGACCTCTCCCAGTTCCTTCATGTTTAAAAGCATGAGCTCCTTTAAAAACTCCTTCTTTCTTTGGTGGTCCAATTGGATAAATTCCTCAAGGGCTTGATCTTCCCACTCTATACGGTCGAGGACCAAATCCAACAGCTCTTGGTAGAGTTCTTTTTTTGTGCATTTTGTTCTTTCGTACTCCTCCAAGCGAAGCTGGGTCAAAGAGAGTTTCCTTTGCAATTCTTCCACTTGATGGCGTAAGTTTTCCTTTTCCTCTTTAAGTCTTAAGTTTTCCCTTGAGGCTTCCTTCAAAAGCTCCTCCAAAGCCAAAAGCTCCTTCATTAATTTTTTTCTTTCGCTTCTGAGCTTTGAAAGTTCTCTGTCTTCTCTATCGGTTGTTCTCTCCTGTTGAAGTTCCAACATCTCAAAGAGTCTTCTGTTTGCCTCCTTTAGCCTCTCTACCCTTTCCTCGTAGTCTTTAAGGGTTTCTTTGAGGGAGTTTAACTTTTTTACGATGTCTTCCTTTTCCTTCAAGAGCCTTTCTTTTTCTGCTGTTTCCTCCTCCGTTAGCCTCTCTATTCTTTTTTCAAGCTCGGACTTTTCTTTGGTGAGCTTTTCAATTAACTCTTTATATAGCTTTTTAGTTTTTAGGGCTTCCATCAGTTCCTTTTGGTTTTCTGAAAGTTCCTCCTCAAGTCTATGCTTTTCCTCTTGGAGCTGTCTCCACCTTTTCTCCACGGGCGACTCAAAGAGCTTTATTACAAGCAGGGTTATTAAAAAGGCGGGCATTTGCTCCAACACAACGCTGAACCTCTGCTCCACCACTGCCTGCAAAAGCACATTAAACACAAACAGAAGACCGATCCACGCCACAGTCCTCAGCCTCTCACCAAAGAGCCAGGCTACATACAGGGCGGATAAAAAGAAGATCAGGTGAAGTTTTTCAGACAGAGAGGATGGATAGAGCCTAACATCCAACATATGGGACAGTTGCACCAGGGCAAAGTTGTAGGAGACTATCAAGAAGGCAAGGAGGATTGGCTCTTTTATCAGTGTTAGCATTAGTTTTAAAATATAAGCGGTGGGTTTGAGATTTGCGTACACGGTGATTTTTATCTTCGTTATCTTTGCCCTTCTGGCAGACTTCATAGCCCCCTATCCTTACGCCCTGCAGAACAGACAGGCACCTTACCATCCACCCACACGTATTCATTTCTTCAAGGATGGCAGACCTACTCTACCTTACGTGCATAAGTATGAGCTAAAGGACCCTCTCTTTAAGGTCTATGAGAAAACGAACACCACCTGCAAGCTTGAGCTTTTCCGTAAAACACCCTACGGCTTTAAGCTCCTTTCGGTGGCAGAGCCCTGTCATCTTTACCTTTTGGGCACGGACAAACTGGGCAGGGACATATTCTCAAGGCTTGTGTATGGGGCAAGGGTCTCCTTGACCATTGGTTTGGTGGGGGTGCTTACCACCTCTATTTTGGGCTCGGTTATAGGGGGAATCTCCGGTCTTTTGGGTGGCAGGGTGGATATTATTTTGATGAGGCTTGTGGAGGTACTTCTTTCTATTCCCACCTTCTACCTTATGCTTTCTTTGAGGTCTGTCTTTCCTTTGAACATGGGTAGCTTTGAGCTCTTTCTTACCATTGTGTTCATTCTTTCCTTTGTGGGATGGGCGGGGCTGGCGCGAGTGGTCAGGGGAATGGTGCTCTCTTTGAGGGAAAAGGAGTTTGTCTATGCGGCGAAGACCTACGGTGCGGGCACATTCCGTATTCTCTTTAAGCATATCCTTCCGAACACCTACTACTATCTGATCGTTTCTGCCACTCTTTCCTTCCCGGGCTTTATCTTGGGGGAATCTGCTTTGAGCCTTTTGGGTTTGGGTGTTTCGGAGCCTGTACCCAGCTGGGGCAACATGCTGTCCGAGGCAAGGAATATTCCTCTGATAAGTGCCTATCCGTGGCTTTTGGCGCCGGGTGTTGCCCTCTTTTTGGTGGTCTTTGCCTTTAACCTGCTTGGAGATCAGCTTTTGAGGAAGAGCAATGAAAGAGTTAAGGGTTAAAGTGTTAAAAAACTTAGAGGTGGGACCGCAAACCTACCTTATGGAGTTGGAGTTTCCTTTTCCAGAGGAAATAAAACCCGGACATTTTGTGATGTTGAAGGGTTGGAGTGGGCTTGACCCTATGGGTAGGAGGGCTTTTGCCATTGCGGACAAAAAAGAGGACCGCATAAGCATATACTACCAAGTGGTTGGTAGGGGCACCGCCCTAATGGCAAGGCTTAGGGAAGGCGACAGTGTGGAAATTCTTGGTCCTCTGGGAAACAGACTCTTTAGGTTGGACGGACAGAGGCATCTTCTTTTAGGTGGTGGCATAGGCATGCCTGGACTTTCCCTTTTAGCAAAGGAGTTAAAAGCCCTCGGCAAAGAGGTCTTTGTATGCTACGGAGCGAGGAGTTCAAACCTTTTGGTAATGAAGGAGTGGCTAAAGGAAAATGGCATAGAGCACAAACTTTTTACCGACGATGGTTCCGAGGGGCAAAGGGGTAGCGTTTTGCAAGCCCTAAAGGACTTTGATGAATCCTGGGTTGTTCATGCGTGCGGTCCTAAAAAGATGCTAAAAGCCCTCAAGGAGATGGCAGAGGGCAGGGAGGTTTATCTTTCTCTGGAGGCGGACATGGCTTGCGGTTGGGGTGTATGCCTTGGCTGTGTGGTGCCATCAAAAGATGGAAAATTTTTGAGGGTTTGCTACGAGGGACCTGTCTTTCCTGCGGAGGAGGTGGTTCTATAATGTTTTCCGGCATAGTGGAAGAGGTGGGAGTCGTTGAAAGCCTGAAGCCCACACCTGGGGGTGCAAGGTTGGTAGTAAGGAGCTCTTTGGGGGAGTTAAAGTTGGGCGATAGCGTGGCGGTCAATGGTGTGTGCCTTACGTTGGTGGAATGGAAAGGTCAAATGCT
>JAJHRQ010000047.1 GCA_020833645.1 Thermocrinis sp. | reverse complement strand
TGGAAGCGTATCCTTTGAACTTCCAATGCCCAAGGTAAGATACACCAAAGAGAACGGAGTAATAGCCATAGACACAAACGCATCACCAATCCACTTAGCTATAGCTGAAGTTTCAAAGACTGGAGAATTGGTAAGCTATCAGACTATTAGCCTTCATAATCTTTTGGGACTTTCCCAAAACAGTAAAGACCACCAAGAGTGGATATTAGCCCATCAGATAGTGGATTTGGCTATTGAGAAAGGTAAAGCTATAGCCGTAGAAAACCTAAAGAAACTCAAAAAAGGAGTGCGTGGAGATGGGAAAGCTGAGTTAAGAAAAAGGCTTCATCACTGGAACGCCAAAAAGTTCTTGCAAAAGCTTAAAAGAGTAGCAATGTTAAAGGGAGTTGAAATAGTAGAAGTCCATCCCGCCTATACGTCAATCATAGGCATGCTAAAGTGTGCACCGCAGTTAAACATAGACAAGGATACTGCAGGAGCATATGTGATAGGGAGGAGGGCATTGGGATTTAAGGAAGACATGCCTGAGACTTACGAAACGCTTTTAAAGGACAAGGTATATTTAGAGTTTGCCCTAAAGAGGTATGAGGAAAGAGAAAAGGAACTTACGGAACTTCTAGAGAAGGAAGGCAATGAGTACAAGAGAAACGCACTAAAAAGCGAACTAAGGAGTGTAGAGAATGCAAGGAAGCTATTAACCAATCTCATACAAAGCCTTCAGGGTGAGCCAAGCTCCTGCGAGGGAGCCTATGGAAGGAATCCCAAGCAGGGAGAGGCTAAAAAGGTCTCTCGGGTAGCTTGGCAAGTTCTGAAGGTAGCCCTCCTTTCCCTATCCTTGGAAAGGTCTTGCCGAGGGACCTTTCTCCTCTGAAGCCCGTGTTGGTGGAAGGGGTGTGGGATAGGGTGAGGAGTAGGTCAGTTCCCTTTGAGGCTGGGGGGACGGTCCCAATAAGGGATTTTTAGAACAGCCTCGTTTTATCCCTCTTTGTAGGCGGTTACTTCTATCTCCACCAGGGCGTCCAGTGGTAGAGAGCTAACCTCTACCGTACTCCTCACCGGCGGGACGCTAACATCCTTCAAAAGCTCCTGATACAGCCTGTTAAAGTCCGAAAACTTAGAAAGGTCTTTCAGATACACCACCACCCTGACCACATCCTCCCACGAGTAGCCACAGGCGGAGAGTATGGCAGAGATGTTTTCAAAGGTCTGCTTAACCTGTTCTTCAAAGCCCTCCCTTAGCTTTCCCGTTTTTGGGTCTATTCCTATCTGCCCGGCTACGAACAGAAAGTTTCCCACCTTTACTGCCTGAGAGTAAGGACCCACTGGCTTTGGCGCTTGGTCTGTGAAAATTCCTTGCTTCATTGCCACTTTTCCAGGTACAGCTTGGCAACCTCTTTGGCTAAGTTGTTCATCCGGCGTATATACCTTGCCCTCTCTTGGACCGAAATCACGCCCCTTGCGTCCAATAGGTTAAAGGTATGGGAGCATTTCAGTAGGTGGTCGTAAGCGGGCAGGACCAATCCTTCCTGCAGTAGCCTTTTGGTTTCTTCCTCGTAGATCTCGTAGAGCTTAAAGAGTACCTCCGGGTTTGACTTTTCAAAGTTATAAACACTCCACTCATACTCTGCCCTCTTGAAGACCTCTCCGTAGGTTAGCCACTCGTTCCACTTTATGTCAAAGATGTTATCCACTCCCTGCAAATACATGGCTATACGTTCCAAGCCGTAGGTGATCTCTACAGAGATCTCCTCCAAATCAAGCCCTCCCGCCTGTTGGAAGTAGGTAAATTGGGTTATCTCCATGCCATCCAACCATACCTCCCAACCAAGCCCCCAGGCACCAAGGGTAGGCGACTCCCAATCGTCTTCTACAAACCTTATATCATGCTCCTTTGGGTCTATACCAAGGGCTGTTAAGCTCTCCAAATACAACTCCTGAGGGCTATCCGGTGCGGGCTTTAGGATCACCTGGAACTGAAAGTAGTGTTGAAGCCTGTTGGGATTTTCTCCGTATCTTCCATCCTTTGGTCTTCTGGATGGTTCCACGTAGGCGGTGTTCCAAGGTTTTGGTCCCAAAACCTTAAGAAAGGTGGCAGGGTTCATAGTCCCCGCGCCCGTCTCTATGTCGTAAGGTTGCCAGATGACGCAACCCTTTTCCGCCCAAAACTTTTGAAGGTTCATTATTATGTCTTGGAAGAACATGTTAGAACTTGAAATCTTCACTTAAAAGCTTTTGATAAAAGCCCATGGGCAAAAAGGCATGCCTGTGCATCTCATCACTGTAAAGCTTTGTCTGGACCTTTACCTCCCTCTTAGGCTCCCTTACATCATACTTTTTACTGCCCACCGAGATGGTCCACCAGTAGCCCGCATAACCCGGTATCACCGCAGTGTATAGATCCACCACAGGAAAGATCTTTCTCAAAGCCTTTTGGACACGCCTTACAATCTCTATGTGATAGTATATGGACTCTGTTTGCCCTACATATATGCCATCCTCCTTTAGGGCCCTGTACACATACTTGAAGAACTCCTCGGTGGTTAGCACATGGGCGAATCCCACCGGGTCTGTGGAATCCACGATTATCACATCAAACTCGTTTTCATAATCCTGAATGTATTTGTAGCCATCCTCGTTTAGCACGATGACCCTTGGGTCATCAAAGGCACACGCCATGGTGGGCAAAAATCTCTTGGAAACTTCTACAACCTCTTTGTCTATATCTACAAGGACAGCCCTTTTTACTTCCGGATGCTTTAGCACTTCTCTTAGCACTCCTCCGTCTCCTCCCCCTATGATCAGAACAGTTTCAGGGTTTGGATGGGCATACAGTGGCACATGCGCCATAAACTCATGGTATATGAACTCGTACTTTTCATCACACTGGGCAACACCGTCCAGCACCAGAACCTTTCCAAAATGTGGAGATTCTA
>JAJHRQ010000046.1 GCA_020833645.1 Thermocrinis sp. | reverse complement strand
AGAGGGCAGGGATTGAGAAGATGAATGAAAGGGCACTTCCCAAGACTGCTATGATGGCTGAGGGTAAATCTCCCAACCTTCTGCCAAAAAGTCCTATCAGCAAAAAGGCAAGAAGGGGGAATAGAATTACAATAACCTCCATATTATCCTCCCAGAGGCTGTTCTAAAAATCCCTTATCGGGACCGTCCCCCCAGCCTCAAAGGGAACTAACCCTTTCCTCACCCTGTCCCACGCTCCCTTGCGGGAGGAGAGGAGTATTCTCCTCAGGCTTTGCATAGGTAAGATTATATCACTCTTCAGAAACTTTTCAATAGGTTTGTATTTTTAGAACAGCCTCTATCCTCCCATGTCTGTTAGCTCGTCGCTGGATTCTACCTTTCTAAGTCTAAATATGGCTACTATTATACCAAGACCTACCGCCGCTTCCACCGCCGCAAGGGCTATGATAAATAGGGCAAAAATCTGACCATCTACCAATCCCAAGTGGCTATCCGCACCAACGAAGGCAATGTTAACCGCGTTCAGGGCAAGCTCCGTGCTCATGAGTATGGCCACTAAATTTCTTCTGACGATCATTCCAAAAACACCAAGCCCAAACAAAAGCAGGGACAGGATCAGGTATGCCTCAAGAGGTACTGTCTTCATAGGTCTTATCCTCCTTCCTTCCTATGAGCACTGCCCCAATCATACCCACCAAAAGCACCAGGGACACCAGCTCGAAGGCAAAGAAGTATTTGCTAAAGAGAATGGAGCCAACCACCTGTGTGTTGCCAAGGTTTTGGATGAACTCCCTTATCTGACCCTTTGGAGACACACTAACACCTATGAGAAAAACCAGTATGATCTCCAAGTAAAAAGCCAAGAGGATGGGAAAGGTCAAAACTCCCTCAATGCGGTAATGACTGTCCTTTTTAAGGGCTTTTTCCCAGGGCACCGCGGTTAACACCAGTACGTAAAAGACCGCTATGGCAACCGTATAGATGAGAAGCTGCAAAGCCCCCACCAACTCCGCCCCCGCCACAAAGAATATACCCGCCACCATAACCAAGGTAGAGAGCAAGGAAAGGATCACATAGATAATATTTGAAAGAAAAACCACCCCAAGAGCGGACAGAAGGGTCAGAGAGGCAAAAAACAGGAAGGCTACCCACTGCATCATTGCTTTTTCACCTCTGGCAACTTTAGGTCGTTTTCGTACCAAAGGCGCATCCTCTGGGCGTCGTCTATCCAAATTCTGTCTGGTTCCTTTTCCCTTCTCCTCTGCCAGTCCCTACCTATACGCTCCAGCACCTCCAAGGTTAATACCGAGTCCTTCCTGCTGTAGCTGGCGGTTTCGTGAATGTCGCTCTGAAAGAGACAATCCACCGGGCAAGCATCCACGCAAAAACCACAAAAGGTGCAAAGAAGCATGTTCATGTTAAAGACGCTTACCCTTCTCTTGCCGTTGGGCAGTTTTTCTCCCTCTATCTCAAAGAGCTGAGGAACAGGGCAAGCCCTTTTACACAGCAAGCATACCACACACCTGCTTTTGCCGGGTTCCACTTCAACCTTAAACCTCTCCACCCACTCGTCAAAGGCGGGCTGTGGCTCAGTGCCATCCACCACCTTATGACCAAAAAACCCCCTGAACCTTTTAGGCGGAGTGAGCTTTTCGTAAGGATAGTGGGTGGTTATTGTTTTACTAAAGGCGTGTCTTATGGTAACGGAAAGGCCCCTTATAAAGTCTATAAAGAAGATCCTCTCAAGCCAAGAAAGTGGTTTTTCAAAGACCTTTTTAATCATGGCTCACCTCCATACAATGGGTGCAAGGACTGCGGTAAGCACCAAATTTACAAAAGTAAGCGGAAGCATTACCTTCCAAGCGGTCTCTGTAATCTGGTCTATCCTGTACCTTGGCAGGGTCCAATGGAGCCAAAGAACGAAAAGAAAGAGCAGAGCGACCTTTAAAACAAACCAAACAAAGGGAGACAGCGGTCCCAAGAAAAACAGCGGGTCCACAAAGCCCAAGAAGGGAATGTTTATGGGAGACCATCCACCCAAAAAGAGAACCACCGCTATGGCAGACAGAGAAAGCACCTCCACATACCACTCCACCAAGGGAAAGAGACCAAACTTTATGCCCCCGTACTCTACGGTAAAGCCCGTCACCAACTCCGCCTCCGCCTCCTGAACATCAAAGGGAACTCTTCCCGTCTCCGCCAGCATGGCAAACATGTATATCACAAAGGCTATGGGCTGAAGCCATATATACCAAAGCTTTTGGTTAATCTGTTGTTGGACGATCTCATAAGTGGAGAGGGTACCTGCGAGGATGACGGGACCCATAACCGCAAAGGTGATTACCACCTCATAGGAAACTATTATGCCCGCCTTTCTCATACTACCAATGAGTGCGTATTTGGAGTTGGATGCCCAACCTGCCAAGGCTATGGCATAAACCGCCATGGAACCGAGGGCAAAAACCAAAAGTAGCCCTACGTTCACATCCGTCAGGATGGGCTTTACCTTTACACCAAAAAACTCAAACTCCGGACCAAAGGGAACCACCGCAAAGACAAGTACCGCAGGCACGAGGGCAAGTACCAAGGCTAAGTTGTATAAAAACCTGTTGCCGGTGCGTGGGAATATATCCTCCTTGGTAATTAGCTTTAGTCCATCCGCCAAGGGTTGCAAGAGTCCGTGCCATCCCACCACCATAGGTCCGGCTCTTCTTTGGATGTGCGCCGCCACCTTTCTTTCCACCCACGTAAGATAGGCACCCAGTCCAAGAACAACTCCCAATATGACTAGTATTTTTATTCCTATCACCAGTAGCTGGACGAAAAGACCCTCCATAAGCTCCTCCAAAAGGGCTTAATAGTTTATCACATCAGCGGTCTATTTCACCCACCACTGGGTCAAGGCTAGCCAATATGGCAACCGCATCCGCAATAACCCTATC
>JAJHRQ010000026.1 GCA_020833645.1 Thermocrinis sp. | reverse complement strand
GGAAGGAATCCCGAGCAGGGGAGGGTAGCAAAAACTACCCTTCAAAGTGCTTGGCAAGTTCTGAAGGTAGCCCTCCTCTTCCCTATCCTTGGAAGGGTCTTACCGAGAGACCTTTCCCCTCTGAAGCCCGTGTTGGTGGAAGGGGTGTGGGGTAGGGTGAGGAGTAGGTTAGTTCCCTTAGAGGCTGGGGGGACGGTCCCAATAAGGGATTTTTAGAACAGCCTCAAACGCCAAAGAAGGCTGGTGGGAAAGGGCATATCCGGAGGAGTTCTTTAGCTTGCTAAGGGATCGTTTTCCAGAATTTCCCTTCATAGCGGAGGACCTGGGAACCATAGACCAAGAGGTGGAGGAACTCAGAGATCGCTTTGGCTTTGTATCTACAAGGGTTTTGGCCTTTGCCTTTTTTGAGCCAAACAGCACCCATCTACCCCATAATCACAAACAAAACTGCGCGGTTTATACAACCACCCACGACAACATGCCCATAAAGGACTGGTTTGTGGAAGAACTAAATCCTGCACACAGGGAAAGGCTTGAAAAGTATTTGGGAAAAAGTTTGGACAGAGAAAATGTTTCGAAAGAACTAATAAGGTTGGCCTATATGTCTGTGGCTAAGTACTGTGTGATTCCAATGCAGGACCTTTTGAACCTTGGCAGAGAATCAAGGATGAACACGCCAGGAACTGCCAGAGGTAATTGGGAGTGGAGGATGGATCAATTACCTCCCGCGGAGCTAAGCCTTTGGCTTTTGGAGCTTTCGGAGGTCTACCAACGCCTCAACACTTGATGGGCTCGTAGATCATATCGTAAAGCTGATTAAGTTTTTCCATCACCTCTTCTTCCGTACTTGCCACCAGATTGATGTGCCCCATTTTCCTTCTGTGCTTTTTTTCTTTGCCGTACCAATAGAGCTTGGTGCCCTCCATAGAAAGAACCTTTTTCCAGTCTATTTCCTCATAGGAAACTCCGAGCAAGTTCAACATGCCTGCGTGAGACTTTAGCTTTGTAGAACCCAAGGGAAGCCCGGTTATTGCCCTGAGCAGGTTTTCAAACTGGGATGTGTAGGCGGAATCTAAGGTGTGATGTCCGGTGTTGTGCACCCGGGGTGCCATTTCGTTTATCAAAAGTTTTCCTTCCTTGGTGTAAAAGAACTCTACACAAAGCACACCTACTAAGTTTAGCTCCTCCATCAAAGATCGCACTATCTCTTCACCCTCTGGGAACACCATAGAGGTGGTGTGGTTGTAAAAGAGAATACCTTCTCTGTGATAGTTTATGGTGGGTGGATATAGACGCACCTCTCCCCTTGGGCTTCTCAATCCTATTATGGAAAGCTCAAAGTCAAAGTCCACAAACTCCTCCACCAAGAACCTCTCCTTTTCTCCATGATTGGCTTTTACCTTTTGAAGGTCCTGTGGGCTTTTTATCAAATACTGTCCCTTGCCATCGTACCCCAAAGCCTCTGCCTTCACCACCACGGGAAGGTTCAAAAGCCCTACCTTTTGTTCTAAATCCTCCTTAAAGGCCACGGTAAAAGTAGGTACTGGATAGCCTCTTCTTTTCAGAAAGAGCTTTTCTTCCACCTTACTCTTTTTTAGCCTCAAAATCTCCACGGAGGGAAAGGTCAAGGGCGCAGTTTTTTCCAAAACCTCATCCGGTATGTGCTCAAATTCGTAGGTTATAACATCGCAAAGCTTAACAAACTCATCTATTTGACTGTAGTCAAAGCAGAGGTCTGCCACTTTGCGGGCTGGAGAGCGGGACTTATCGTCTGCCACGAGGAACTCAAAGCCAAGCTTTCTTCCCTCTAAGATAGTCATCCAACCCAACTGCCCACCACCGAGGATCCCAACCCTCATCAGTAGCTCCTCTGGGCAGGTTCATACTTAACAATGTTCACGGGTATGTATTCAAGCTCAAGGCGGTCCCCCACCTTTCGGACTAAGGTATGTTTTAGGAAGTTTTCGTCATCCCTGTTTGGATAGTCTTCCCTCGTGTGTCCTCCCCTTGATTCCCTCCTGTGCAGGGCAGAAAAGGCAACTACCCTCGCCAGCTCTAACATGTTTCTGAGTTCCAAAAGCTCCACCAGGTTGGTGTTAAACACCTTGCTTTTATCCACCACTGGAATGCGTTCCCATCTCTCTAAAAGTTCCCCAAGCTCCTCATAGGCGGACTTAAGGGACTTCTCATCCCTAAATATTCCCACCTTTTCCCAAGTGATGTCTCCCATACGTTTTCTGATTTCCGCCAACTTTTCGGTGCCTTCCCTCTTCATAAGCCCCTCTATAAACTCCTGAGCCCTCTTCTCTTCGCCTTCTGTAAGTGGTAGCCAATCCACCTGCTTGGCATACTCCCTTGCGGCTATACCGCAGAACTTGCCAAAAACCAAAATCTCCGTTAAGGAATTTCCTCCCAATCGGTTGGCACCGTGCACCGAAACGCAGGCACACTCTCCTACTGCATAGAGTCCCTCCAACTCGGTTCCGCTTGTTCTGTAATTTACCACATGGATACCACCCATACAGTAGTGGGCGGTTGGTCTTATGGGCACCAGGTCCTTAACTGGGTCCACACCTTCAAAATCTATGGCAAGCTGTCTTACCTGAGGAAGCCTTTCCTTGATCTTTTCCTCTCCCAAGTGTCTAAGGTCCAGATACACATAGGCGGAGGTGCCCTCTCCTACACCCCTACCTTCCCTTATCTCATACTCTATAGCCCTTGAGACCATATCTCTTGGCGCCAACTCCATCTTCTCAGGTGCATACCTTTGCATAAACCTCTCTCCCAGGGCGTTGAGGAGATACCCACCCTCTCCCCTACAGGCTTCCGAAAGCAGTATTCCCGTCTTTGCCAAGCCCGTAGGATGAAACTGGATAAATTCCATGTCCTTTAGGGAAAGCCCTGCCCTCAATGCAGCTGCCACTCCGTCCCCCGTATTGCCTATGGCGTTGGTGCTTCTCTTCCAGTAAATGCGGGCAAAACCTCCTGTAGCCAATATTACCGCCTTTGCCCTCAGGTTTACAACTTCTCCGTTTTTTATGTCATAGAGGGCTACACCCTTTACCCTGTTGCCATCGTGGATGATGTCCAACAAGAAGTATTCGTTGTAAAATTGAATGTTTTCCCTTGCCAAAGCTTGCTCAAAGAGGGTGTGTAGGATCACATGCCCAGTCCTGTCTGCGGAAAAGACGGTCCTTGGGAAGGACGCACCACCAAAAGGTCTCTGGGCGATCCTGCCATCTGGCAGGCGAGAAAAGGGTACACCCCATCGGTCCAGTTCGTATATGATCTCCGGGGCGTTTTCGCACATAAAAAAGACTGCCTCTTGGTCCGCCAAAAAGTCAGAACCCTTTATGGTATCAAAGGCATGAGAAGCGGGAGAATCATCCGGAATTACATTCCCAAGGGCTGCGTTTATGCCACCTTGCGCCGCACCCGTGTGGGAACGGGTGGGATACACCTTTGAAACCACCGCCACCCGGATGGTTGGGTCCAAGCTTGCCTCTATGGCAGCCCTTAAACCAGCACCACCAGCACCAACTACCACCACATCGTAGTAATTCATGGAAGAAATTATACTACCAGACGACCACCTTTTGTGCCGTAAGAATGAGCTCTGCAATATCCTCGTAAGACTTTAACTTATCTGGGCTTACTTTCAGTCCCCTACCTTCCACATCCTCTTTGCAGGCATACCAGTTTTTCTTGTATGGAAACCTAAGCACCGCGTCCTGAACCAACACCACAATATCATCCTCTCCCACCAAGTCGGAGCTGAAGTCTCCCAGCTTTCTAACCAACCACAGGGTCTTTACCATACCAGAACCGCCTCCGAGGAAGCCAACATGTCTTTTACGCTTTCCATGTTTACAAACTCCACATCCACTGCAAAGTCTTCCTTTTTTAGCCCCCTCTCTTCCGCGGAGAGGTCCTCCACGAAGAGCTTAACATTTACATAACCCATGTTCTCCAAGAGTTTTTCAAAGCCATGTATAAGGAGTTTTTCGGGTTTCCACTTGGTTAGAGCATAAACTCCATCCTTTATAAAAACAAGGAAGACCTCGTGGTTTATACCTAAAGCTAAGGCAACCCTTAAAGCTTCGTGGCATCTCCACGAGAACGGGTCGCCTTTTACCAAAAATAGAACGCGCATTAAGTTTCTTGAGAAGTTTCCTGAGGAGTTTCTTGAAGAATTTCTGGAGATTTAGCCCTTTGCAAGATCTTAACTACTACCCATCTTTTTGTTTTTGAGAGGGGCCTTGTTTCCCTTATGACTACTACGTCTCCCACTCTACACTCGTTGTTGGGATCGTGGGCGTGGTATTTTTTGCTTTTTATAATGTGCTTTTTGTATATAGGGTGGGGCACTCTTCTATCCACACGCACCACCACCGTTTTGTCCATTTTGTCGCTAACGACTACACCCACAAACTCCTTTCTTTTCGTGTGCCAGCTCATTTTTGTCCCTCCATTTGTTTTTTCTGTTCTTCCATCTGCTTTTCCCTGATAATGGTTAAAACCCTTGCTAAGTCTCTTCTTGCCTTCCTGATGGCCATCTTATCCTTGAGACCTTCTATTTGCTTTTTAAAGCGCAGGATCAAGATCTGTCTTCTAAGTTCTTCTTCCTTTTTTAGAAGATCCTCAAGGGAGAGTTTCCTGAGCTCCTTAGCCTTCATGTTCCAATACCTCCGTGCTTTTTAACGAGCCTTACCTTTATAGGCAATTTGGACGCTACCAGTCTGCAAGCTTCCTCCGCCACATCTTCCGGTACACCGGAAAATTCATAGAGGATCCTACCAGGCTTTACCACCGCCACAAAGCCCTCAGGGTCACCCTTTCCACCACCCATACGAACCTCATTGGGCTTCCTGGTGTAGGGCTTGTCAGGGAAAATGGTGACCCATATCTTCGCACCCTTCTTTAGAGCCCTGACCAAGGTGACCCTGCCCGCTTCTATCTGCCTTTGGGTGAGCCAGTGAGCCTCTAAAGCTTGTATACCATAATCTCCAAAGGATACCTTGTTGCCTCTGAAAGCTTTACCTTTTAGTGTTCCTCTTTGCTGTTTTCTAAACTTTGTTTTCTTAGGTGCCAAGAAAGACATCTTAGACTACCTCCTTTTCTGCTCTTTTAAGGTCCTCTTCTATCTTTTTGATGATCTCCTCTTTGCCACCCTTTAGGATGTCTCCCTTGTATATCCAAACCTTCACACCCAAAACGCCGTACTTGGTCTGGGCTACCGCAAAACCGTAGTCTATGTCCGCCCTTAGGGTCTGGAGGGGCATCCTTCCCACTAAGAACCACTCTGCCCTTGCCAGTTCCGCACCACCTATCCTTCCCTTCACCTGAACCTTTACACCTTTTGCCCCTGCCTTTAGGGCATTGTCTATTGCCCTTTTCATTGCTCGCCTGTGGGAGACCCTTCTTTCTATCTGAAGGGCAATTTCCTCCGCTACAAGCTGTGCATCCAGTTCGGGAGTTCTCACCTCTTCCACGTTTATGCTGTAGTTATAACCGGGGGCTATAGCCAAGAGGTCCTTCCTCAGCTGTTCTACTTCTGCACCTTTGCGGCCTATTATGATCCCTGGTCTTGCCACTAAAATCCTGATCCTTATCTTCTCCGCCGCCCTCTCAATGATTACCTTAGAGACACCCGCCGCGTAGTAGCGTTTTTTGATGTATTCCTTTATCTTTAAGTCTTGATGCAGAAGCTTTGTGTATTCTCTTTTGTCTGCGTACCACTTGGAGGTCCAATCCTTCGTAATACCAAGCCTAAACCCGATAGGATGCGTTTTCTGACCCATCAGCCTTCCTCCTTCCTTTCTTCTAACACAATAGTTATGTGAGAAGTCCTCTTTCTCACCATGGTTGCCCTACCATGGGCCCTGGGAATCCACTTTTTGTACATGGGACCATCATCCGCCACCGCCTTTTTTATGTAAAGACGGTCAAGGTCTAAGCCCTTTTGCTCTGCGTTAGCAATGGCACTCTTTAGCACACCCTCCACTATCCTTGCAGCCTTTTTGGGAATGAACTTAAGCTGATACAGAGCATCTCCCGCTTTCATGCCTTGAATGATCCTCAGCACCTGCCTTGCCTTTAAAGGCGATATCCTAGCATACCTTAAAATTGCCCTCGCTTCCATGTTTTCACCTCACTTCTTCTTGGCCACCTTTGAAGACTTATCTGGGTGGCCCCTAAAGGTCCTGGTGGGGGCAAACTCACCCAACTTATGCCCCACCATATCAGAAGTAATATAAACGGGTACAAAGGTTTTGCCGTTGTGAACCGCTATGGTGTGTCCCACAAACTCGGGTATTATGGTGGTGTCCCTGCTGTAAGTTTTTATAACCTTCCTCTCTCCTGTTTCGTTCATCTTCCTTATCCTACTCCAAAGCTTTGGATCAACCCAGGCTTTTTTATCCACCAGCTTTCTGTATTGCTCCCAGATCTCCTTGTACTTTTGGTAGGCCCTTTCGAAAAGCTCTGGTGTGTGTTGGACCTTCCTTACCTTTTTGTATGCCCTCTGAACTTTCTTGTATAGCTTTAGAAAGGTGTCAAGGTCCTCAATAAGCTTATTCCTTTTGTTCCAAGCACCTCTGAAACCCATTACTTAACACCCTCCTTTAGAGGTATACCCTTCCTGTTAACAAGAATAAACTTGTCTGAGTACTTTTTGCCCCTTCTGGTCTTGTATCCCTTGGTCTTCCATCCCCAAGGAGATTCGGGATGCTTTCCTTTGGTTTTACCTTCACCACCACCGTGGGGGTGGTCCACTGCGTTCATTGCAGTTCCACGAGTATGAGGTCTCCAACCAAGCCATCTTGCCCTTCCAGCTTTGCCAAGCTTTACAAGCTCGTGCTCTGCCAAACCAACTGCGCCTACGGTAGCCATGCACCTTTGGTGGATGAGCCTTATTTCTCCAGAGGGCAACTTAACCTGCACATAATCACCAACTTTACCCAAAACCTGCGCAGAGGTACCCGCAGCCCTGACCAGCTGACCACCCTTTCCAGGGTGAAGTTCTATGTTGTGGATTATAGTTCCCACAGGGATGTACTTCAAAGGTAAGGCGTTGCCGGGTTTTATTTCTGGAAGTTCCTTCCCTGCCTCTGCGTCTTCGTAGGATATGGACATGACGGTATCTCCAACCTTTAAACCTTCGGGCCAGATAATATACCTCTTTTCACCGTCCGCATAGTGTAGCAATGCTATACGTGCAGACCTGAAGGGGTCGTACTCTATTGCTGCTACCTTGGCGGGCACAAGGCTCTTATCCCTCTTGAAGTCTATAATCCTGTACCTTTTCTTGTGTCCTCCACCCCTTGACCTAACGGTTATCTTACCATGAGAGCGCCCTTTAGCCCTCTTATAAAAGTAGGTTAGGGACTTTTCGGGCTCACTCTTGGTGATCTCTGCAAAGTCATACAGGACCGCGTGCCTCTGTCCGTTGGTAACCGGCTTTAACTTTCTTACACCCATGGCTTTACCCCAGTTTTGAAAAGTCTATTTCCTGAGAAGGGTCTATGGTTACTATGGCCTTTTTGTAAGCCTTTGTGTAACCATACTTTCTGAACTTTCCAAAGACCCTTCTCTTTCTTGGCTTAACGATCATGGTATTAACCTTTAGCACTTTTACACCAAAGAGGGTTTGTATAGCGTGCTTTATCTCGTGCTTGTTGGCATTCATTGCCACCTCAAAGGTGTACTTTTTCATTTCCATAAGTCTGTTACTCTTCTCAGTTATTATGGGTCTTATTATGATCTCCTCCGGCCTTCTCATGAGCCCAACCTCTCGTAGATCTTTTCCAAAGATGGTCTTGTAATAATCAAATGATCAGCCCAAAGGATGTCGTAAACGTTCAGCCCTTCAACGGGAAGGACCTTCGCATAAGGGAGGTTTCTAAAGGATTTATAGATCACCTCATCCTTCTCGGGAAGTATCACAAGAACCTTTTTACCTTCCAGACCTTGGTTACGTAGGAACTCCACCGCCTTTTTGGTTTTTGGCACATCTCCTATGGGAATCTGATCCACCAAGCTTATTGCTTTTTCCTGAGCTTTGGAGGAAAGCGCCATCTTCAGGGCTAACTTTCTCACCTTTTTGGGTAACGGGTAGTAGTAGTCCCTTGGCTTTGGTCCGTGGGCTACACCACCACCTACGAAGATGGGGGCACCTCTGTCTCCGTGTCTAGCGTTTCCCGTCCCCTTCTGAGGTAAGATCTTCCTTCCGCTGTATGCTACTTCACCGCGGGTCTTTGTGCTGTGAGTTCCCTGCCTTCGGCAGGCAAGTTGCCACTTGACCACTTCCCAAAGGACATGCTTTTTCACTTCAACACCAAATATATCCTCCCTAAGTTCGTTCAGCTCACTCATTGTTCATTCCTCACTAGGTTTTCTGGTATATGCTTTATTCTATTTAACTTTAGCCTTTGAGACTTTCTGTAGGCAATCCTAGTCTTCTCTACGATCACAATACCCTTTGGATAACCAGGTACAGAACCTTTTACGAGGATTACTTCCAGATCTGGTAGAACATCCACCACCAGCAAGGATTGAACTCTGACCGTCTCTGCACCCCAATGCCCAGCCATCCTTTTGCCCTTCCAAACCCTTCCTGGGTCCGTCCTTTGACCTATCGAACCTACAGCTCTGTGGTATCTGTGTCCATGGGACTTAGGGAATCCCCCAAAATCCCACCTCTTCATGGCACCCGCAAAACCTCTACCCTTGCTGATGCCTACCACATCTACAAGCTCTCCGGGCTTAAAAATTTCCGCTACCGTCAGTTCCTGACCCACTTGATAATCCTGTGGATTTTCCACTCTGAACTCTTTAAGTCTTCTCAAAAGCTTAACTCCCGCCTTCTTTAAATGACCTATCTCTGGCTTTGTAAGTTTTTTCTCTGTGGTTTCAAAAGCTCCCAGTTGAATCGCGTTGTAGCCGTCCTTTTCCACAGTTCTGATGGCAACCACTGTATGCTTTGGCACCTTTATGGCTGTTACGGGTATTGCGGTACCATCCTTTAAAAATACCCTAGTCATTCCAAGTTTTATTCCAAAGGCTCCAAGACTCATGGCATCAACTCCTTATCTTTAGCTCTACACTTACTCCTGCCGGAAGGTTCAGGTTCATTAGGGATTCTACCGTTTGAGGTGTTATTCTGACTATGTCTAAAATCCTCTTGTGTTCTCTTATTTCAAAGTGCTCACGAGACTGATCAAACTTGTGAGGGGAACGCAGAACTACCCATCTCCTCCTTCTGGTAGGTAGGGGGATGGGGCCTTTCACCATGCCCCCCGTCCTTTTCACCACATCCACTATCTGCTTAACGGACTGATCCAACACTCTATGATCGTAGGACTTCAGCTTTATTCGTATTATCTCCTGCTCCATTTTTCACACCTCAATCAAGTATTTTTGTAACGACGCCTGCACCTACGGTCTTACCACCTTCCCTTATAGCAAACCTCAATCCTTCCTCCATAGCCACAGGCTTTATCAACTCCACCTCAAGCT
>JAJHRQ010000045.1 GCA_020833645.1 Thermocrinis sp. | reverse complement strand
CATGAGACTTTTGGGAAGAGGAATGTGGTAGAGAGGTGGTTTTTCTACATCAAGCACAGAATAAAAATGCTAAGTATGAAACCGTCTATAGATGGTTAGCCTCCTTTATTGTCATTTATACGATCATAAACCTAAAAAGTTGACATCCTCATCACAATAGTTTTTAGTGGGAAAGATAACCGCCAAGTATTGGCTTAATCTGTTTGCATGCTTGGTTATGTCCTTTTCATTTCTCATATGTTGCCTAATCAAAGCCCTAAGATGAGCCAATTCCTCGTTAAACCGCCAAACTCTTTTAGGTCTTTCAAAGAAGAAAAGCCTAAGATAGTATGCATCCGTGTAATCATCTTTTTTCTTTACCGCTTGGTAGAGCTTGAAGTTCTTAAAGTCTTTGCCATCGGCTATATAGACCTTTGCTCCCAAGTCTTCTAAGACTTGCCCCCACCTAAGCCCGTATGCACCCGTTTGCTCTATAACCACAATGCTATTATTGACCAGCTTTTAGATGCTTTAGAAGTTCTCAAGGCTAAGCCTGTATGCTTGACTGCCATCGTGAAGTATGATATAATCTTTGCTAACATCACAGCCTAAAACTTTCTCTTTCATCTTTGCACCCCCTTTGCTTTTCCCTTTTTTTACCACATTTTACCCAAAAAGTCAAGTGGTTTTAAAACCGCTTGCAAATGATACTCAATCTCAAAAAGCTTTGAAAAGGACATACTAACCCCTTAGCAAGCTAAAGCTTGTCGGGATTATAAACCTTCCCGCCTGTGAAAGTCGGGATAATACTAAGCCCCCGCCAAGCATTAGCTTGCTTGGAAAAGTTTAACACAAGCTTTTTAGACCGCTTGACTTATAGGAATGGATGTAAGATAATACTAGTCTATGATAAGGCATTTTGTTGATCTGTGGGACATTACAATAGAGGAAGGGTGGCTAGTATTAGATAATTCCCTTAGGATAAAGGAAGGGGCACCCCAAAAGAAAATTTTGGAAGGTAAATACTTTGCCCTTATATTCACAAAACCGTCCACCCGCACAAGGGTATCCTTTGAGATTAGCATAAGAAAGTTAGGTGGTGAGGTTATGTTCCTTCAAGAAAACAACCTTCAGTTGGTGAGGGGAGAGGACCTAAAGGACACCGCACGGACCCTTTCAAGATATTTGGACGGTGTAGTAGTGCGTACCGACTCTCACGAAAAGCTCAAAGAGTTTGCCGGTTACTCATCCATTCCGGTCATAAACGCCCTAACGGATATGTCCCATCCTTGTCAGGTCCTCAGTGATGTCTTTACCCTTTACGAACGCTTTGGAAAGGGCATAAAGGATCTCAAAATTGCTTACGTGGGAGATGGTAATAATCTTTGCAACACCTGGCTTGTGGCTGCTGGGCTATTTGGCCTAAAACTTTTCGTTTCTACTCCGGAGGGTTATGAGCCTTCCTCTTACTACTATCAGGCGGGAGAGGACCTTTGCAAAATAACGGGCGGTAGCATCTATCTTACTCCCAACCCAGTGGAGGCGGTAAAGGACGCGGATGTGGTATATACGGATGTTTGGGTGAGTATGAACCAAAATAGGGATGAGGAGAAGTTGCAAGCCCTAAAAAACTATCAAGTAAACAGTGAGCTCTTGAAGCACGCAAAGGACACCGTACTGGTGATGCACTGCCTGCCTGCCAAAAAAGGAGAAGAGATCACGGAGGAGGTGTTTGAAAGGTTTGCAGACTTTATCTTCACACAGGCGGAAAACAGGGTGTATGCCCAGATGGGACTCTTAAAGCTTTTATTCACTCAACAGTGACGGTCTTTGCCAAGTTCCTTGGTTGATCCACATCCAAGCCCAAGTAGTCTGCAATGTAGTAGGCAAAGAGCTGTAAGGGAAGCACTGTCAAGAAGGGGGTCAGTTCCTCTGCCACCTTGGGAATTTCAATAAAGTCCTTTGAAAGCTTTTTGAGGTTTTCATCGTCTTCAAAGCCAACGGATATAACAATGCCTTTTCTTGCGAGAACTTCCTCTATGTTAGAGAGGATCTTTTCATAAACCCTATCCTTTGGGGCTACCACCACAACGGGCATGTGCTGGTCTATAAGGGCTATGGGACCGTGTTTCATCTCACCCGCAGGATAACCCTCCGCGTGTATGTAAGAAATTTCCTTCAGCTTTAGGGCGCCCTCTAAGGCAACTGGGTAGCTTAGATACCTTCCCAAGTAGAGAAGGTTCTTACTTTGGGAATAGTTAAGCGCCACCTCCTTTATACCCTCAGCCTTTGACAGAACTTCCTCCATAAGGTTGGGAACCTTCAAAAGCTGGTTTATAAGATTTTCTCTTTCTGGATGGGCACTTATGGCTAAGGAAAAGAGAACTGCAAGTTGGCAGGTAAAGGTTTTGGTTGCTGCAACACCTATCTCGGGTCCTGCGTGGGTGTATAGGGTGTAATCAGACTCTCTGCTCAGGGCACTGCCCATTACATTCACGATAGACAACAAAACTGCACCCTTTTCCTTGGCAGATAGGGCAGAAAAGCGTGTGTCTGCCGTTTCGCCCGATTGAGATATGGCAATCACCAAGTCTCCCTCTCCTATGGGAGTGTCTGAATACCTGAGCTCCGAGGCGTACGATACCTCCACAGGAATGCCCACAAACCTTTCAAGCCAGTATTTGCCTATGAGTCCTGCATGATAGGATGTTCCGCAGGCGGTTATAACGATCCTCCTAAAGTTCTTTAGGGAGAAGGGTAGTTCGTAATCTCGGGAAATGTAGCCCTTTATTGTGTCTGCCACTGCCCGAGGTTGCTCAAAGATCTCTTTTAGCATAAAGTGTTTGAAACCTCCCTTCTCGGCGGATAGCAGGTCCCACTGAACAGTTATAGATTCCTTTACCTTTAGGTTGCCCTCAAAGTCATAGATGCTAACACCATCCGGAGTAATGTCTGCTATTTCTCCATCCTCCAAAGGTATAACCTTCTTGGTAAAGGGAAGCAAAGCTGGAATGTCCGAAGC
>JAJHRQ010000044.1 GCA_020833645.1 Thermocrinis sp. | reverse complement strand
TCAAAAAACTCCAGAAATATCAGAAGGTTTTCTATAACGGTTAGGTCCTCAAAGAGGGTGTGTTCCTGTGGCAAAAAGGATATGCCCTCCTTAGCCCTTTTGTGGGTAGGCAGATGAGTGATGTCCTTTCCTTCCAACTCAATAGTTCCATCATCCACCGAAAGAAAGCCCACCAAACAGTTAAAGAGGGTGGTTTTACCAGCCCCATTGGGACCCAGTAGCCCTACCACTTCTCCCCTCTCAATGTAAAGGTCTATACCTTTTAGAACTTCTCTGCCTTTGAAACTTTTTCTCAAGCCATATGCAGAAAGCCTTTTCTCCAAGCCAAGTTTAATTATAACTCGTAAAACTGCACCCTCAACCTCTGAAAAGACACAAAGCCCTTGCAAATTAAAATATTTAGAATATGCTTATATTCTTATATTAAATTCCCTTAGGAGGTGTGCCATGTTTGGAGCAAATAGAATCGTGGATATCCCAGAAGATGCCATTATGAACATAAATTATGTGGTGCTTAAAGAGGGCGTGAGCCTTGACGATGTGGCTGAAAAGGTTGCTTACCTATGCGAGCATGTTAAGACGTATCACTCAGACACGGGCTTTTATGGAGGCTTTGTTGCCCTTAACACAGGTGGTGTTTCCCTTGAGGGTTCCACTGCTGGACAAGTTACCGAACATCCTCTAAAGGAGAGGGAAGTCCTCATAATAACCTTCTGGAGAAGCCTTGAGGACCACGAGGAATCCCACAAAAGCGAAAGGTTCAACCAGCTCTTTAAGGAACTAACCGAGTTGGCGGAGAGCACCTTTGAGGTTGTCTATCAGGTCCTTTGGCAAGGGAAGGCATACGACCCAGAAATGGCAAAGAAAGCAAAGGAAGTAAAGGAAACCTACGCAGAAAAGTAAGTGATCAGTACTGGAAGAGCGGACACCGGTCCTTTGGTGCCCCTCAACCAAACAACTCCTTAAAAATATCCGGGCGCCTTTGTTTGAGTTTGTTTAAGTATTCGTTGAGGTACATATAATAAGGCACCATGAATAGTGTTTTCCTTTATCTCAGGGTGTTTTTCTTTGATATACCTCACCGGCTTGGAGTATCTCAATCCCTCTTGAGATGATGCTAAGGCTTCTCTAATTGCTCTCTCTATCTTTTCTCTGTTGGTGGACACAAAGGTATAGTATATTACATTCTGGAGTAAGATACCAACTTTTGGCGGAGGTCGTTCTAAAAATCCCTCATCGGAACACCCTTCCAGCGGATAAAATAGCCAACTTACTCCTCACCCTATTCCACAACCCTTCCATCAGCATGGGCTTAAGGAGACAAGTCCCTCGGTGGAATTCATCCTATAGATGGTTCGCCTCCTTTAAAGCTAACTAAGTTTAACATCCTATATCAGTCCCTTTTCTTTTGCGTAAATTGCGTACTTTTTGTCAGTCTTAGCGATGTGGGTGTATAGCCAACCCCATGCGTAAGATAGGGCTTGCCTGAAGGCTTTTGGATCCCCGCTTTCTATGTATGGGCCTAAGTTGTAGATTTCCCTGCGGAATGTATCATGTGTTTTTTTATGCTTGTCTAGCTCGGGATAACCTATTTTTTCCATAAACCTTTCCTCTTCAGACAGGTGATGTTCCACGTAAGACAGAAGCTCTTTCTTGAAGAGCTCAAGGGCTTCTTCTCTTTTACCCTCTTTTAAGAGTTCGTAAACATTATTTAATAGCGCTACCAATCTCATGTGTTGTTTATCCATTTCTTCAATATGTGTAAGAAGGTCGTCGCCAAACTCTATAAGGACGTCGTCATTCCCTTTCATGTTACCTCTCCTTTTTTATTAAGTTTTTTATTAGGTTTAAATTAAAATATGTAACAAATTGAAAATGTCAATCTTTAACGAGAGTTATAAGACTAACATCTAAGCTTGATGTTTGTCAGCCTATAGTTGAGGCTGTTCTAAAAATACAACTCCATTGACACACAAGAGTTTTGAAGTTATAATCTAAGCTTGATGTTTGTTAGCTTACAGTTCAAGCTTGAACTGAAAAAAGAAGACAAAGAAAAACTCATAAAGCTTATGCGTGAGCAATCCTCTGCCATTCGTGTGGCACACAATATGCTAAAGGAGTTGGAAAAAGAGAAAGCAAAAAACCCACACGCTCAAATATACCATAGACTAAGAAAGCTTAAAAAACAATGGAGAGAATTAAGACAAGGAACACTTATAAGCATCGGGTCAAAGGCAGACAAAGGAAACAGACTAATGAGATTTGAAGACCTAAACGGACAGCTTTGCCTTAGAATTACCACAGGAAACAGGGAGTTTATCTACGCCAAAGTGTTAAGAGAACCAAGCAATAGCAAAGACAAGTGGCTCACCTTTATGACTATGCTTTTAGAAAGTTGGCAAACAAAAAGCTACTTTGCCTACACAGTGGAGTTAAAGCTAAGGGAAGGAGAAGTTTATGGAAGCGTATCCTTTGAACTTCCAATGCCCAAGGTAAGATACACCAAAGAGAACGGAGTAATAGCCATAGACACAAACGCATCACCTATCCACTTAGCTATAGCTGAAGTTTCAAAGACTGGAGAATTGGTAAGCTATCAGACTATTAGCCTTCATAATCTTTTGGGACTTTCCCAAAACAGTAAAGACCACCAAGAGTGGATATTAGACCATCAGATAGTGGATTTGGCTATTGAGAAAGGTAAAGCTATAAAAAGTTTTTGCAAAAGCTAAAAAGAGTAGCAATGTTAAAGGGAGTTGAAATAGTAGAAGTCCATCCCGCCTATACGTCAATCATAGGCATGCTAAAGTATGCACCGCAGTTAAGCGTAGATAAAGACATAGCTAAGGTATGAAGAGAGAGAAAAGGAACTTGCGGAACTTTTAAAGAAGGAAACAAACCAATACAAAAGGAATGCCTTAGAAAGCGAACTAAGGAGTGTAGAGAATTCAAAGAAACTTTTAGCTAATCTCATACAAAGCCTTCAGAGCGAGTCAAGCTCCTGTGAGGGAGCC
>JAJHRQ010000025.1 GCA_020833645.1 Thermocrinis sp. | reverse complement strand
ATCTATGGTTTATAATCTTTTCCATGAAAGAGTTTTGGTACTGGGCGGAAGAGTATGATAAAAAGCTAATTACTAGCGCCATTGAGGCGGGGGCAAAGGCAATCATTCTAAACGACCCAGATAAGGAGGAGGAGGTCAAAAGGTTAGGAAGAATTGAGGTTTTTAAGGAAGGGAGGGACTTTGAGTATGTGCTAATAAAGGGCAAAGAAGATGAAGAAAGGGCGGGAAAGTATCCACCCAACGTAAAGGTAGTGGTGGAAACCACCGACTGGACTATAATCCCTTTGGAAAACCTCATAGCCCAGAGGGAAGAACTTTACGCGGTGGTAAAAAATGAAGAGGAAGCAAAAACTGCCATAAAGGTCTTAGAAAAGGGCGTAAAGGGGGTGGTCCTGAAGAGCAAAGACATAAACGTTATAAAAAAGGTGGGAAAGGTTTTGGAAGAGGAGGAAGAAACCCTTCCCCTGGTTGTGGTAAAGATCACAAGGATTTTGCCCTTGGGTTTGGGAGACAGGGTCTGTGTGGATACCACATCCCTCTTAAGCAGGGGAGAGGGCATGTTGGTGGGCAACTCTTCCGGGGGCATGTTCTTGGTGCATGCGGAGACGGAGGAGAACCCTTATGTGGCTTCAAGACCTTTTAGGGTTAATGCGGGTGCGGTGCATATGTACATAAGACTTCCCAACAACAAAACTAAGTATCTCTGCGAGTTAAAGGCAGGAGATGAGGTAATGGTCTATGACTACAAAGGAAGGGGAAGGGTTGTCTATGTGGGAAGGGCTAAGGTGGAAAGAAGACCCATGCTTTTGGTGGAGGGAAAGGCAGACAATAAAAAAATTAGTGCGGTGTTGCAAAATGCAGAGACCATAAGGCTAACAAGACCAGACGGCACGCCCACATCGGTGGCGGAGCTGAAGGAGGGGGATGAAGTGCTTGGATACATAGAATCTGAGGGCAGACACTTTGGCATTAAGGTAGAAGAGACCATTATAGAAAAGTGAGCTTAGTGTCCATAATCGTACCCGTTTATAACGGAGAGGAATACGTCCACCGGGCTATTGAATGTGTCTTAGCTCAGACCTACCCACACAAAGAGGTAGTCGTAATAGATGACGCCAGCACAGACAGAACGCAGGAGGTTGTTAAAAAATATCCCGTGATTTATCACAGGAACGAAAGGAACATGGAAAGGGCGTACTCCCGCAACAAGGGAGTAGAACTTTCTAAGGGAGAGTTCATATTCTTTTTGGACCACGATGACCTTTGGAGGGAGGATTACATTGAGTCTGTGTTAAAGCATTTAGAGGACAGCCAGATAGTTTATAGCTTTCCGAGAAGTTTTATAGACTCCGAAGGGAACCTTTTGAGGGTTTCAAGGAAAAAACTTCCAGAGGACCCACTTGAACTTGTTTTTTCTGGGATGGTGGGCTATCCGTCGGCCACAGCCTTCAAAAGGTCTGCCTTTTTGGGCTACAAGGATGAGTACGTGATGAGGGAAGATTGGGAGATATTTCTTAGGTCCTGTTTGGAAGGGCTGAGTCTGAAAATCCTTGACGAGGATAAGGTTTTTATAAGGGAGCATCCCAAAAGGACCAGCAGAGGCAAGAAATTTTGGATAGCTACATATAAGGTTTATGAGGACTACAAAGACAAAGTGCCCGAGGAATACCTTCCTTACTTTCTCTTTCATGTGGGAGAAACCGCCATGAGGTTTGGAGAGTTAAGGCTTGGCTGGGAGCTTTGCACACATGCGATTTTTAAAAAGCCATCCCTTTTGGCGAACCCACGGAGGCTTTGGAGCCTGCTCAAAAGAGGCTTTAGGTTTTGGAGGAGATAAATTTAAACTAGGGAGGTTTAGCCATGAAGCTGAGGCTCACGCCCTTTGATGCGCTGATAGTTGTAGATGTGCAAAGGGACTTTATGCCCGGTGGTGCCTTGCCAGTGCCGGAGGGAGATAAAGTTGTGGCACCTCTCAACCAATACATTGAAAGGTTTTCTAAGGCAAACCTGCCCGTTTTTTTCACAAGGGACTGGCACCCAAAGGACCATATATCCTTTAAGGGACACGGTGGTATTTGGCCACCTCACTGCGTGCAGGACACAGAAGGCGCCCAGTTCCATCCGGACCTAAAAATCCCTACAGACAACAAGTTCATCATCTCAAAGGGCACCAGCAGGGACTTTGACGCCTACTCGGGCTTTCAGGGAACAATTCTGAACGATCTTTTAAGAGAGAGAGGGATAAAAAGGATCTTTGTGGGTGGAGTAGCCACAGACTATTGCGTGAAAAACACAGTCCTTGGTGGCATAAATTTGGGCTACTTTGCTTTCTTGCTTATGGATGCCATAAAGGGTGTGGATGTGAAGCCCGGTGATTCTGACCAAGCTGTAGAGGATATGCTAAGGGCTGGTGCAGTGGCTATAACATTGGAGGATATTAGTTAAAGCTTAAGGTTTTATCTCAACCCTTCCCTCTTAATCGTAAATGTATAGCTTACCCTCTTCTTCGTCCCTTGTTCTTTTGTGAGAGCCATCGCAGAAGGGTTTTTTCTTAGAAAGCTCGCACATGCAAAGTTAATAGGTTTGCGCTCCTGCCTCTAACTTATAGGGTTCCTTTTCCGTAAAAACCACCAGCCTCATTTTTTACCTCCCAAACTAAATTTAGGCAAAGGCGTAGCTTTTTACAAGCTTGTGCACTTCTGTGTAGTTTATATCCCCTGCCAGAACGTAAAACTTATCTCCATATCTGAACTTAGAAGACAGGGTGATGCAAAAATCGTCCGTCGCCTGAGATAGATATATTTCGGAGATGTATATGTCTCCTTCCTTGGCCATTTTGAAGTAGGGCTTTTCGCTTCTGTCTGCACCCTTCCTACCGGTCTTTACCGGATACTTTATCCTTGGGTTTATTACATTGTTGGAGATTTGAACGCCCCTTTCGCTCATTATGTAAAAGATCTCAAAGTATGGATATTCCTTAAAGGCATCTTGCAAAACATACTCCCACATTTCCTTGTCTGAATGCCTTAACTTCCAAAGGATCTGCTTAAAGTCCTCTTTGATTTTCTCTATCACCCGCTTTATATACTCCCTTCCTTTGTATTCGCAGACTACCACATGGGGCTGAACGCCGTGGTATATGAAAAAGGAAACATCGGGCGTAGATTTTAGCCTTTCCTTCAGCTGGGAGTTTAGGCTGAAGAATTCTTCGTAATTCTTTACATCCTTCAATGGGACACAAAAACCGCAAACATGCACAGGTTTGGACTCTCCGTATAGCAGAGAAAACTCCCGATGAAACTCTTCCATAAGAAGTTTTATCTTTTCTTCCTCCACTTTTTTGTGAGACAGCACATAGACCTCTCCGTCTTCAAAGGAAAGGAAGGCATTTCCTTCTATATGGTCCTTTACATTCTCCAACAGAAGCTTGTAAAGACCTTCTAACCGAGCGGTGCCCATTTCCTCTCTGAACCTCTTTGTTTCCTTTAGGTATAAGTCGTAAAAGTATGCATCAGTACCAAAGAGTTCCCTTAGCTTTTGGAAAAGGGGCGAAGTGCCCTCCCTGATACCGCTAAAATAGTGCAAAAGCACATGATAAAAGAGTAAACCTGCGTAAGTGCCATCCTTATTTACTACTATTAGAGGCTTTTTGTTGAAGGTAAAGAAGTCAAAGAGCCCCTCCAGTCTGTCCAAAGAGGATTTGAAGGTTTTTACCTTCGGCAAGGAGGAGGTTATATCTCCTACCTTTAGGTCTGACCTGTGCTGTGCCATCAAAAGGTCTTTCTTTGAGACAACGCCTAAGGGTTTTCTATCCTTTACCACCACCAACAGGTCGTATATACCGTATTCTGCGAATATTTTGAGTGCCTCCACTATGGAGAGGTCGTAGTTGAGGGTTGGCACCTTGGTGGCAATTTCCCGAAGTTCAACTTCCCTCATCAGAGCCTCAGCCCTTTGATCCTTTCCGCTGCCTCCAATAGCCTTTGGGTGGGTACTGTCAGGGAAATTCTAAAGTAGCCCTCTCCGTGTTCTCCAAAGCCATTTCCTGGTGTGCAGACAATGGCACATTCTTCCAGGAGCTTTTCCACAAACTGGGCGGAGCTAAAGCCCTTTGGCACCTTAACCCAAAGGTAAAAGGTGGCGTTGGAAGGATAAACCTCCAAGCCTGCCTCTTTGAGGGCTTTGGTCATCACTTCCCTTCTTTCCTTGTATATGTCCCTCAGTTTTTGAACCTCCTCCTCAGGAAGGTTTAAGGCGGTAATGCCTGCCTCTTGGATAGCTTGGAACTGCCCAGAATCCACGTTGGTCTTTACCTTTCCGAGCCCCGCTATGAGCTTTTCGTTTCCCACCGCCATACCCAAACGCCAGCCGGTCATGTTGAAGGTCTTTGAAAGGGAGTGAAACTCTATGGCAACATCCTTTGCACCCTCTACCTCCAATATAGACGGAGGCTTTTCTCCATCAAAATAGATCTCCGAGTAGGCAAGGTCAGACGCCACTATTATGTTGTGCTCTCTTGCCCAGTCTATGAGCTCTTTGTAGAATTCCCTTGTGGCAGTGGCAGAGGTTGGGTTGTTAGGATAATTGACCCATATGATCTTAGCCTTCTTTAGCACATTGGAGGGAACGCTTTTGAAGTCCGGAAGGAAGTTGTTCTCTTCTTTCAACGGCAGGATGTAGGGGACTCCTCCAGCGAAGAGGGTGCCGATCTTATAGACTGGATAGGCGGGGTCTGGGCAAAGCACCACATCTCCCGGATTTACGAAGGCTAAGGGAAAGTGGGCAATTCCTTCCTTTGAACCGATCAGTGTAATTACCTCCTTCTCAGGGTCCAGTTCGACACCAAACCTTCTTTTATACCAGTCTGCTACCGCTTGGCGGAAGGAGAGCATGCCCTCGTAAGAGGGGTATCTATGGTGCTCGGGCTTTTCTACCGCCCTCTTCATGGCATCTATTATTGGCTTGGGAGTAGGCATGTCCGGGTCTCCTACTCCCAGGTCAATAACATCCGCCCCTTGGGCGATCTTTTCCCTCTTTTTCTTGTCAATTTGGGCAAAAAGGTAAGGGGGAAGCTGGGAAATCCTCTGGGAAAACTCAAACATTTCTACACCTCCGAGGAAGTTTTTCTTAGATTTTTACGTCTTAGTAATTTTTGATACTCTTCAAGGGCTAACCTTTCCTGTTCTGCAAAAAGGTCCTCCCTGCTTATAAGGTTTTCCCAATCTACCTTGTGGGCATCAAACCACGGACCATCCGAGCAAGCAAGCTTAACAGAGCCATCCACCAGCACCCTACACACCAAACAGAGTCCCACCGCGTCCAACATATGGGTATTTACCATGGCTATGTGTGGCGTTTCTGGGTTTAACTTTAACACATCCTTTGAGAGCCTGTTGCCACCCGCGGAGATTATAAAGTCCGCATCCACCCTTTTGGGTTCCCTTAGCACTTCAACCCGGTCAAAGAGTGTGTCCAACCTTTCCCTGAGAGGCAAAAAGCTATCCTCAGAAAGGTAATAGAGCTCAAGGGAATTGCCCTCCGCCTTTAAAAACTTAGCCACGTTATAGAGGGGTGCTATGCCCCAACCTACACCAAAGCAAGCTATCCTGCCATAGTTTTTCACGGGGAAAGGTCTCCCCAAAGGACCTGCAATGTACGATATCTGCTGGGCTTCCTCCTTTAGCTCCAAAGTGCTCCTGCCTACCACCTTAACCAAAAAGCTAACCTCCTCTCCGTTCACCTCCAAGATGGAAAGAGGAATAAGCTCCGAAAGTTCGGTATGTTGTAAAAGGGCAAACTGACCAGCTTGGGACCCTCGTAGGTGTTCCGCCCTTACACTTAGAATAAAGTAGTCTTCGCTTAAGTGCTCCTTCTTTAAGACTGGATACATTAGCCTTATTTTATTTTAATCCAAAAACCTCGGGTGAGAAATTAGTTCCATACATGACTTTTCCTAAAAAAAGCTGTAGCCCACAACATGGGCATAAAGGTAGGCAAGTAAGGTAATCCCTTTCCTCCCTGCTAAGACTTTTTTCTTAAGAGATTTCCAGCTTCTTTGAATTTCTCACCCGACGTGTGTATTTTTGGTATTATAATAAGTGCAGAGGGAGGAATATGTATGATAGAGTTTGACGATAACCTTCTCACACATGTTGAAGAAATGGACAAACAACATATGAGATTGGTAGAGCTATTAAATAATGTTTACGAGCTCTTAAAAGAGGGAAAAAAGGAGGAAGCCATTGAGCTTTTCAAAAGAGAAATTCTGTCCTACGTGGAGTATCATCTGTCTGAAGAGGAAAAGTTTATGGAAAAAATAGGTTATCCTGAATTAGACCAACATAGAAAAGTGCATGAATTGTTCCGCAGAGAAATCTACCACTTAGCTCCATACATAGAAGAAGGGGACCCAAAAGCCTTTAGGGAAGCCCTATCCTATGCATGGGGTTGGCTATACAACCACATAACTAAAACTGACAAAAAGTATGGAATTTATGTAAAAGAGAAAGGACTGATATGATGAATGAACAAAGAAGAAAAGAATAGGATGCTTTTTAGTTCCATTCATGAACGCCTTTGTGGGTTTTTGGGATATTATAGATTTCTACCTGTCAAGGGCTTTTTCTCAAGAAATTTTTAGCTTCCTTGAATTTCTCACCCGAGGTATTAGCCTTATTTTATTTTAATCCAAAAGTTTTAGTATCTCTTCCACCAAGAGGTCCCTGTTTTCTTTATTTACCTCAATGACTACCGCCCCTTGAAGCCTTCTGACGTCCCTCACCAGAGGATGCACATCCCTTATGGGAATGGTGGCAATTACCTTGTATTTCGGGTTGAAAAGGATCTCTCTTACCAGTTCTCTAAAAGCCTTAGAAAATAACTCCATCTTTCCGATTTCGTCTATAATTATATAAACGTCCTTTAATTCTTTTGCCTTTTCCAAGATGGGAAGGGCTATAGACTCAAACCGGGCGGTATTCACTCCGTAGGACCCTACCAAATGCTTGGAGGTGAAAAACTTGCTGGCAAAAAGTTGGGCTTTGCCTTCTGTGCTGATTACCTTAAAGCCCGTTCTCTTTTTGGTTTTTGGGTCCCTTACCTCCTCCGTCCAAAAGCCTATTACTCTATTTCCTAGTCTTTGGAGTAGCCTTTTTATAAGGGTAGTCTTTCCTATACCCGGCTCGCCGGTAAGTATTATTTTCATGGGGGCAGAGCCCCCAAGGGATCACTTAATGAAGTCTTTCAGGGCTTCGTAGGCTTTCATAGCCTTTTCAAACCTTTCATTGACCACATCCCAGTTTATGTTCTCCAAGAAGGCGTCTATGTATGGAGGTCTTTTGTTCTTGTAATCCACATAGTAGGCATGCTCGTAGGTGTCAAGTACTATGAGCGGAATGAGACCCGTGAAGTTATACACATTGTGGGCATCCAAGCCGTTTACCACAAGCCTTCCGGAGAATATGTCCAAGCCAAGCACTGCCCATCCTCTAAAGGCTATGCCCGCCGCCTTCAGCTCCTGCACGCAAGCATCCCAAGAGCCAAAGTCCTCTTCCACCTTCTTCTTAAAGGCTTCTGATGGCTGTCCCTTTGCCCCTAAGTGTCCAAAGTATAGCTCGTGGAGGACCACACCCATGTAGTTGAAGGTCTCCTCCACCTTTAGCTCTCTGTATTCGGAGTAGTTTTGGTTTGCTTTAGACCTGTCGGAGAAGTTCAAGTCCGCCAGCTTTTCCTGGATTTCGTTGTATTTGGTTACGTAGCCCTTGTAGTGGGCCTCAAAGTGAGGCTCTATCTGTTCGTTGGATATGCCCTTTAGGTTGGAGGGCTTAAGGTGGTCTTTGGGTTGAAGTTTATGCACCGCCATGGCAATACCTCCTATTTGAGATTTTTTTCTATTTTAAACCTTTTTAAACTCCGCTGGCAACTCCCTCGGTGGCAGTCCGGTGTATTCCACTTCCGTTTCCTCGTCCAATCTCTTGGAGAAGGGCTTTTCGGTGGTGAGCTCTTCATACACATGGGCAACAAGTCCCGGCACCCTTCCTATTATGAAAAAGCCCTTTCCAAGTCTCCAGTCAAAGCCCATCTCAGATGCTATCGCTGCTATAGCACCATCCACATTGAGCACCAACTTTTTACCCTTTTGCCTACTGATCTCTTCTTCCACATCCTCTGCAAACTTGCAGTGAGGTCCATAAAAGCCAAGCTCCTTGGCTATGTCCATGAGCCTTTTGGTCCGTGGGTCAAAGTCCTTGTAGTATCTGTGTCCATAGCCGGGTATGGGCTTTTTACTTTCTAAGTACTCTTTGACTATTTCTTCCACACTTCTGCCACTTTTTACACCCTCCTGGAGGAACCTCATGGCATCCTCCAAAGCACCCCCGTGGGCGGAGCCAAAGGCAAGCACACCTGCCGCAACACCAACATTTAGAGAGTTCCCACCGGATGCTACAGCCCTCGCCGCTATTGCGGAGGGAGGCGCAATGCCGTGGTCAATGACCGAAACCAGCATAGCTTCCATCATCTTGGATTCTTTCTCTGTGGGTAGTTCACTTTTCAGGATCAGATAGATGGCTTGGGCAAAGCTTAAGTTGCCCACCAAGTCCAAGAGCCTGTAGCCCCTTATGTAGGTTTCATGACCCACATGCTGGGTAATAGCTGTCCTCCACTTCTTTTCCATCCTCTAACCTCCTATTAACTCCCTGTTTATTTTAACCTTTGCCTCTTTTCTAAGTCTCTCTATGTAGTAGTTTATGGTAGTATCCTTTTTGAGGGAAATAAGGTCTTTAATAAACTCTGCCCTTTGCTTTTGGTCTATTTCCTTCTTGCTCCTCTCCTGAACTGCCAGCACTCCATAACCCTTGAGAAGAGGATAAGGACCAAATATCTTTTCTTTGGAGAGCAAAATCTCAAAGAGATCTCTTTCTCCGAGCTTCATTACAGAAAGAAGCTGAATGGCTGGTGCCTTAGAAAACTCAAAGAACTTATAGGAAACATCTTTGCCTTGCTTAAGATCCTCTTTAACCCTCTCTGCCAAAGACTTTACCTGCTCTTGGGCTTTTTTCTCTTTTAGTGTCTTTTCAATCTGGGCTTTTACCTCTTCCAGGCTTTTGTATCCGCCGGTCTCCTCCTTGAAGAGAAAAACTATGGCATAACCCTCTCCTGTCTTTACCAAGCTTATGGGGTCAGTAGGGCTGAGCCTGTTTAGCTCTCCTTTAAGCCCTGCGGGAAATTCTCCTTCTTGCTGGGGAAGTTTAAACTCTTTGAAATTTGGAACTTCTTGCCTATTCTTAAGGGCTTTGTATATCTCTTCAGCCTTTTGTTTGTCTTTTTCTATCCAAAGCCTAACCACTTTTGTTGGTTCCCTTTTAAAGTTTTCTCTGTTTTGGGTGTAAAAGTCCAGGATCTCCTTTTCACTAACGCTAACGGGTACATCCTCCGGGTTTATTATGTAAAGCCTACCGCTTATTTCAAAGCTCTGGCTAAGCAGGTTGATTTCCTCCTCCCTTGGTGTCAGATAAACAGCGTTCCCTATAAGGTTCAGCAGCTTCTGTATGGTTAGTATCTTTCTTATGTATTCCTCATACTCTGTGGGCTCCAAGCCCAGGCGTGCAAGGCTCTCTTTGTACTTGGAAGTGCTGAATATACCATTTTCCTGAAAGCTCGGGTCTGATTTTATAAGGTCTATGACCTCCTGGTTGCTGGCAAGAAAGCCAAGTTTTTTTGCCTTTGCATAAAGAAGTTCCTGAACTATCAAACTTTCAAGCACTTGCTCTCTTAACAATCGCTCCATATCTTTGTTCTGTACAAGGTCTCCGTACCTCAAAAGCTCCCTTCTGTAGTCCCTTATTGTTATGCATGAGCCATCCACCTTTGCCACGCAGTTCTGCCCTATATTGGTAATATCTCCTACACCTCCAACCCAAAGTAGCCAGAGTAAAAAAGCTAAAGACACAATACCTATAACACCCGCTACGAACTTTTTGTTTTTATAAACCAGAGAATACATGAACATCTAATTTTAACAAATACCTAAAAGTTGGCAGGTGGAAGAGGAGGCTGTTCTAAAAATACAACTCCATCGACACACAAGAGTTTTAAAGCTAAAATCTAACCCTGATGTTTGTTAGCCTTCAGTTCAAGCTTGAACTGAGAAAAGAAGATAAAGAAAAACTCATAAAGATTATGCATAAGCAATCCTCTGCCATTCGCGTAGCATACAATATGCTA
>JAJHRQ010000043.1 GCA_020833645.1 Thermocrinis sp. | reverse complement strand
TAAGTTCGGTGGTAATAGCCCTTTTGGGAATAGGTTTAGCGTATTTGGTGTTTGTCAAGAGGGTTTTGGACCCAGAAAAGCTCTATCAATCTCTAAAGCCTGTTCATACCACCTTCAAAGAACAGTTTTTCACGGAAAGGTTGTACCATAAGGGATTTGCAAAGGGCTATATGGAACTCTCAAGGGGTCTTTTCTTGGTGGGTGATAGGTTCTTAATAGATGGTTTCATAAACCTTCTGAACTCTCTTTACTTTAGAGTGGTTAAGTTTCTGTGGGTCAAGCTGGACATAGACACTTTGGACCCTTTTGTTAATGGGATTGCCAAGTTTTCCTTTAGGTTTGGGAGAAAAGCAAGCCTAATACAAACTGGTCTTCTAAACAACTATGTAGCCTTTTTGCTCTTTGGATTGGTTGTTCTGCTGGGAATAATCATTTACTTTATGGGGTGAGCCATGGAAATTGTGCCTGCGGTTTTTCCTTTTATTCCTTTGAGTATAGTCCTGCCGCTGCTGGGTATAGTGCTCATTGTTTTTCTTGAGGAAAAATTTGCCAAGTGGATTGCCCTTGTCTTTTCGGGTGCGGTTTTTGTTCTCTCTCTGGTTTCCCTCCTTTACTTTGACTTTTCTCAGGCTCAAAAGGTTCAGTCTTACCAGAGCATCACCCTAATTAAAGAGCTAAATCTGAGTCTCTCCTTTGGTGCAGACGGGCTTTCCTACATTATGTACATTCTTACCACCTTGGTTTCCTTTGTAGCCATATGCTGGTCTATAAGGGACCATCAGATAAACCACCGGCTGAAGGAGTACTACGCTTGGTTTTTGCTCTCTGAAAGTGCCCTCGTGGGTGTATTCACCAGCTGGGACATGCTCGTCTTTTACGTCTTTTATGAGCTTACCCTTGTACCCATGTTCTTTGTTATAGGCATATGGGGCTACAAGCTAAGGCTATACTCTGCTTACAAGTTCTTTGTTTATATCTTTGTCTCTTCTTTGTTTTTACTTTTAGGAATCGTGAGCATTGCGGTGGAGCATTACAGACAGTTTGGTAAATTCTCCTTTTCCTACTTTGACCTATTGCAAAACCAGTATAGCTTGGCTTTCGGGCTTTTTCTTTTCCTGCTCTTCTTTATTGCCTTTGCGGTAAAAACGCCCATAGTGCCCTTTCATACGTGGCTTCCCGATGCCCACGGTGAGGCACCCACCGCTGGTTCTGTGGTGCTGGCGGCGATCCTCTTAAAGATGGGCACCTATGCCCTTCTAAGGTTTAACATTGGGCTCTTCCCAGGGGTTGCGGTCTTTTTGATGCCAGTCCTTGTGCTTTGGGGTATAGCAAGCATAATCTTTGCCTCTTGGTTCACCATAAGCCAGAGCAATGTTAAGCGTTTCGTTGCATACTCTTCTGTCAGCCACATGGGCTTTGTGGTAGCGGGTATGTTTTTACTCAACAAGGAAGGTCTTAGGGCGAGCATAATGGAGATGTTTGCCCATGGACTCACCTCAGCCTCTTTATTTATGATGGCAGGTTTTATATACAACAGACTGTACAGTTTTAACACGCAGGCACTGAGGGGCTCCATAAGGTTTATGCCAGTGTTTGCGGTTCTTACTGCCATAACGGGTTTTTCTTCTATGGGTCTTCCAGGTGGTTCTTCCTTTTGGGGTAAGTTCTTGACCATAATGGGTGCGAGGGAATACACCTTGCAATTGGCACTCCTTGTCCTCGCGGGTGCCTTCTTCAGCGTCCTTTATATGCTTTATCTGTTGAAAACCTTATACTTGGATGTTAAAGAGGAGGGTAGGCTCGTCCATTTTACGGATGTCAGGGGGTTTAAGTTGGTTGCCTTCCTGTTAGTGGTGGTGCCCATGCTTATGGTGGGGCTTCTACCTTTCCTCTTCTTTGCCTTCTTTGACGCCCACATTGACCTTCTTCTTAGGATGGTATTGAAGAGCTTGGAGGGTGGCTTATGGAAATGAGGGATCTAATTCAGATTGAAGTTCCAAAGCTTGCCCTCTTTGTTCCCGAGCTGATCGTTCTGATCACAGGCTTTGTACTCTTTAGCCTTGACCTCATATACAAAAGACTCTCCCATACCTTGGCAATAAGCATTAGTGTGATAGGCTACACCTTGGCACTGCTTTATCTGATCTTTAACTTTGACCTCACAGGAGAGACCTTCTACGGACTCTATGTTAGGGATTCCTTTTCCTCTTTGCTTCAGGTTTTTATGATACTGCTTACCATAATCCTTCTTGCCTTTACGCTTCAGTACCAGAGATTTAAAAGGTCCCTGTATGGAGAGTTTTATTACCTTCTGGCCTTCTCCCTTCTTGGTGGTATGGTTCTTGCCAGTTCTTACAACCTGCTTCTCATATACATAGCCCTTGAGGCGGTTTCCGTGTCCTTTTATATACTTACTGCCCTGCAGAGGGGGGATTTCACTTCAAAGGAGGGTGCATTCAAGTACCTAATATTGGGTGGACTTGCCATAGCCTTGGCGTCCTATGGTGCTGTTTTCCTATACATATATGCTGGCTCCTTTGATTTAAGGCAAGTTCTCCACTTCAATGCACCGGACAAGGGCTTTCTGATTTTGGGCTTGGTCTTTTTTCTCTTTGGCCTGGCTATAAAGATAGGGGTTGTGCCCTTTCATTTCTGGCTACCGGATGCCTACCAGGGTGCACCCACGCCCATAACCGCCTACATGTCCAGCGTGGGCAAAATAGCCTTCTTTGCACCGGTGCTAAGGGTAATGCCCTTGGTTCAGGAGAGCTTTCATAACACTTGGGTTTTAGCAGTTGGAACCCTGGCAGTAATTACCTTCCTTTACGGAAACTTTGTGGCACTTGTTCAGAAGGATGTAAAAAGGATGCTTGCCTACTCTTCCATAGCCCACTCGGGCTACATTTTGGCAGGTGTGTCTGTGGCCAGTGCCATAGGATTAAAGGCAGTCATTTACTTCCTTTTGGCATACTCCATAATGGGTATGCTTGGCTTTTTGGTTCTGGCAGTTTTGGAGCGTAGCGGAAGTTGGGAAAACAAGTTGGAGGACTTTGACGGGCTAAGGCATTCGCAGGGCTTTATAGCATGGGTTTTTGCCATAGCCCTTTTATCACTCCTTGGTGTTCCTCCCACGGTGGGCTTTTTGGCAAAGGCTTTGGTTTTTATGTCTTTGGCTTATGGCAAGTTGTGGTGGATCGGTATTTTGATGATCGTTGGAATAGGTGTATCCACAGGATACTATTTGAGG
>JAJHRQ010000024.1 GCA_020833645.1 Thermocrinis sp. | reverse complement strand
AGACCCCTTCCATACTTTGCCATAAAGTTTATAGCCTCTGGGGTTACCTTCTCCGCCGCCATCACCAGGTCCCCCTCGTTCTCCCTGTCAGGATCATCCACCACTATGACCATCTTGCCTTCCCTTATATCCTCTAATGCATCTTCTATAGAACTGAAGATCCTTTCACTCATTTTTCTCCTCCTTTTCCTTTTTGGTTAATTGTTTGATCTTCTCCCAAAGCTTGTCTAATATGCTCTGCTTGTAAGCCTGTTCGAGCTCCACCTTTTGCCACTCTGGATTTTTCTTTAACTCTTCTGTGTATCCGCCCCTCAATCTCTCTATAAAGGGTCCCCCATAATGGACCCACAGGTGGTCTATGATCAAAAAGCCCACCAAAAGGTAAAGGATCCACCTCACCATTAACAATTAATATATTCCTACCGTGGCGGTTTGTTATTTGGGAATGGGTAGTAATGTGGGCGATCGGCTAAGTTATATGCTGAAGGCACTTGAGCTTTTAAAGAATTTGGGAGAGATCCTCCGCGTTTCCACAATTTACGAAAGTAAAGCTTGGGGAGGGGTAAATCAGGAGGACTTTTTAAACTGTGTGGTCAAGTTCAAAACAGAGCTGGGACCCGTTGAACTTCTGAGAAGGTTAAAAGAAATAGAAAAACTTGTGGGCAGGAAAGAGAGGGAAAGGTGGGGACCAAGGGAGATAGACATAGACATACTACTTTATGAAAACTACATCCTTATGCTCAGCTTTTTGGTGGTTCCCCATCCTTACCTTACCAAGAGGGATTTTGTTTTGGTACCTCTGTTGGAACTGGAGCCCCAGCTTGAGCATCCTCTTTACAAGAGACCACTCTCGGAATATTTAAAGTCTTTGGACGTATCCCTAAAACCTTTTGCGTGCCTTGTAGGCATACAGCAAAAAGCAAAGGATAAAGAAAAGAACCATTAGCATAACTATGGCTCCACTGGGAGGAATGTTAAGGATTAGGGAGACAACTACGCCGAGGAAAACGGAAAGCAGGCTGAGGATAGCGGAAAACAAAAAGGTTTGAAAAAAGGAACCAGCTATCAACAGGGCAGTCATAGAGGGCAAAGCTACAAAGGACGCAGATAGCAACAGACCCGCAACTTTTATAGAAAGGACTATGTTTATACCCGCCAAAAGCACAAAGAGGTAGTTTATAAGGGTAGTGTTTATACCCTTTAGCTTGGCGATCTCCTCGTTGAAGAGGACCAAAAAGAGCTGGTCGTATTTTAGCCAAAAGGCAAGGGCTGTTATCAAAGAGACAAAAAGGCTTACGTAGAGTTCTTCCTTTGAGACCGCCAAAAGGCTACCAAAAAGATAGGAATATATATTGGCACTCAGGTTTTCCCTCGTGGCAGACACGATCACCGCCAGGGCTGTGCCTAAGGAAAAGAACAAAGACAGAATAGTGTCTGAGGGAAGCCTTTTGCTGTCCATCAAAAACTGAAGGAGCACGGAGATGAGGGCTACATAAAAAAGTGTAAATAAGGTGGGCTCAAGTCCCAGCAAAAAGGCTATGGCGATACCACCAAAGGCGGAGTGGGAAATACCCGCACCGAGCATGGAGAGCCTTCTCATCAGCAGATAGACACCCACCATGGAGCAGGAGAGGGCTATCAAGAGCCCCGCCAAGACACCTTCATAAACAAAACCTAATGTGTTAATGAAGTCCATAGAGTTCCCTTATGATCTGTCCAAAATCCTTTGGATAGACCACCCTACATTCGGGCATGCCAAGGCACAACATCCGACTGGCGTTTCTCATAACAAAGCCAAGGTCATGAGAGACCACCACCACCGTCCTGTCCTTGGAAATTTCCTTCAGCACATGCTCTATATGTTCCTGGGCATGTATATCCAAGCCTGTCATGGGTTCATCCAATATAAGCAAAGATGGGTTTTTTGTCAGTGCCAAAGCCAAGAGGACCTTCTGCTGTTCTCCACCGGAGAGCTTCACAAACTGCTTTTTTAGGAGATTTTCCAGGTGCAAAAAGGCTATGATCCATCCCACTTTTTCCTTTTTGGCCACCTTTCTCAAAAGCTCCTCCACAGTGCCCGTCCAGAACCTCTCCACGCTGAACCTCTGTGGCACATAGCCTATCTTTTCCCATTCTTTGAACTGACTTAGCTCCTTTCCAAAGAGGAATATCTTTCCTGCCTTTGGGCGTAAAAAACCCAACAAAAGCTTTAAAAGGGTACTCTTCCCTGCACCGTTGGGACCTACCACGCAGAAAAACTCTCCCTCATAGACAGAAAAGCTCAAGTCTTCTATAAGAGGCTCCTCAGGGCTGTATCTAAAGGTCAAAGATTCTACCTTTATTACCTCCTGCAATCCAGTCCCTCCACAAAGGCGGAGAGGTTTCTCTCCATTATGGAAAAGTAATCATCCCCTTCCTTGGTGGGATAAAGGGATGTGTTTATGGTGTATATTTTGGCACCCGTTTCTCTTTGTACTTTAAGGACAGCCTTTCCCTGATAGCCCTCCTCCACAAAGAGGGACTTTATGGACTCTTTTTTCATCAGGTTTATAAGCCTGAATAGTTCCGAGGGTTTTGGCTCCTCTTCCCCATGGACACCTTTCAGACCTTCCGCCCTCAACCCATAATCCCTTGCCAAATACCTCAGAGATAGATGAGTGGATACAAGCCATCTGTTTTTGCATTGGCTAAGGCTTTGGCGGTATTTTTCATCCAAATCTTTTAACCTTTTGGAAAACTCTCTGTATTTTCTCTCATAGATATTTTGATTTTTGGGGTCTATTTTCAAAAGTGCCTTGTAGAGATTGTCCACCACCGCCTGATAGGACTTAGGGGACATCCAAAGGTGCGGATCATTGTCTATTAAGGGCAGGTTTTGATTGAGAAGGTAGAGCTTCTCCTTTGGCACGGGCAATTTTCTCTCCCAGCTTTCCAAGCCTAAGGTAAAGACGTACTTTGCCTCCCTTAAGTTCCTAAGGTCTTGGGGCTTTGGCTCGTAGTGATGCACATCGGTCTTTGTGGAGATAAGGGCCTTTACATCGTAAAGCTCTCCCACCAGATAGAGCAAGGGATAGTATATGGGATAGGTAGTTGCTATCAAAAGCTCCCTCGGCAGGGCAAAGGAAAGAAGCAGGAGGAGGAAGAGTAGAATTCTCATTACTACTCAATCCTATACCCAAAGCTCTGTACTAAGTCTGGTCTTTTCCTCCAGTCTGGCTTTACCCTAACAAAAAGCTCCAAATAGACCTTTCTGCCAGTTATAAGCTCCAACTCTTCCCTTGCCATCTTTCCAATGGACTTTAGCCTTTGTCCATCCTTGCCTATGATTATGGGTTTGTAGTTTTCTCTATCCACTATTATGTCTGCCTTTATGACCAGAACCCTTGGGTCGTGCCTTCCGTCGGTGATCTCATTGACAACCACCGCCACTCCTTGGGGAATCTCTTGATGGACTTTTAGCAGAACCTTTTCCCTGATCACCTCCGCCACCAAGAGCCTAAAGGGAAGGTCTGTTATCATCTCCTCTGGAAAGAGGGGCTCACCCTCCGGCAGATAATTAAGGATCACCTTCAAAAGTCTGTCTACGTTAAACCCCTTCTGGGCACTTATAGGAACGATCTCCTTAAACTCGGGATGCTTCTTTGAGATCTCCTCCACAAAGGGCAGGAGGTTTTCCAAAGGACCTATTCTATCCACCTTGTTTATTACCAAGATTACGGGCTTTTCTTCCGCATAGGGCTTTACATAGTTTTCAAAGACCATTTCGTCATCATCCCTCCAGCCATCCTCCGCGTCCATCATAAAAAGGATAACGTCCGCATCCTGCAAAGAGGCACCAGCAACGCCAACCATAGCTTCTCCCAAGGCATCCCTTGGCTTGTATATACCGGGCGTATCCAAAAATATGATCTGGGCTTCGTTTGGGATATTTTTTACACCCAAAACCCTTATCCTGGTGGTACCGGGCTTTGGAGAAACTATAGACAGCTTGGTACCAATTAGGTTGTTCAAAAGGGTGGATTTACCTACATTGGGTTTTCCAACTATAGCTACGTATCCAACTTTCATATCCTCTCCGCAATAGCTTTGGCAAAGTCCATAGTAGATAGTGCCTTTGCTTCTATACCCATCCTTTTAAAGCCGTTGGCTATGTCCAGAGTTCCAACCCTGTCTTCTATAGCCCTCTTTACCGCATCGTATATGAGCTGGGCTGCCTCCTTCCAACCCAAGTACTCCAACATCATGGCACCAGAGAGGGTCAAGGAAAGTGGGTTTGCTATACCTTTGCCTGCAATATCGTATGCGGTTCCGTGGGTGCTTTCGAAGAGGGCATAGCCGTCGCCTATGTTTCCGCTTGGCACAAAGCCCGGACCCCCAACCAGTGCGGAAGCCAAGTCCGATATGTAATCACCGTTTAGGTTTTGGGTGATGATCACATCGTAGGCTTCGGGCTTTAGGACTAACTGCATAAGCATCTGGTCTGTGATGACCTTTACCATAAGTATCTGCCCATCCTTTGGTTCTCCTTCTGTGATAACTTTTCCTTCAAACTCTGGCTCCTTTGCCACTTCAAAAGCCCAGTTCATAAAGGCTCCCTCTGTGGCCTTCATGATGTTTCCCTTCCCCACAACCGCAACCACCCTTTTGTTGTTTTCTAAGGCATACCTGAGGGCTTTTCTTACATGTCTTTTGGTCTTCCACTCACTCATGGGCTTGACAGTGATCCCACAGTCCTCAGGAAGGGCATACTCAGAGACGCCCATCTCCTCTATCAAGAATTTTCTTACCCTTTGAGTTTTTTCGTCCCTTGGCATAAACTCTATTGCCATATACACATCGTCAGAGTTTTCCCTGAAGATGGCCACGTTTACCCTCTCGGGGTTTGGTATAGGAGAGGGTTGTCCCAGCCAATAGACGGGTCTTATGGCAGAGTAAAAGTCCATAGACTGCCTGAGGATTGCGTTCAAAGATTTCCCTCCCTTACCCACAGGTGTGCCAAGGGGTCCCTTTATGGCTACTATGGCTTCTTTTAAAACCTCTAAGGTTTCCCTTGGCATCCTTTCACCGGTTTTTTCCTCCGCCTTGTCTCCTGCCAAAAGCTCAACCCAGTATATAGCCCTTGAACCACCGTAAGCCTTCTCCACTGCCTTATTTACCACCATAATCATGGCGGGGGTAATTTCTGGACCTATTCCGTCCCCTTCTATGTAGGGAATTATAGGGTTGTTTGGTACCTCTAGGCTCTTGTCTTCTCTAAGCTTTATAAACTGTCCCTCCTGCGGAATAACCGCTTTGCCGGACCACGCAAAGACCCTTTCCATTCAAAACCTCCTTACAAAACCTTACAAGAAATTATATCTAATCTAATCTAAAGTGGAAAATTGCAGTGAAAAAGTAATATACTATTTAGCCTATGGAACAGGTAGGAATTGAAGACTTCCTGAAGTTAGACATCAGGGCGGCAAAGGTGCTATCTGCGGAGAGGATAGAAGGTTCAGAAAAGCTTTTAAAGTTGAGGGTATCTTTGGGAGATGAAGAGAGGATACTGGTGGCTGGCATAGGAAAGCACTATACACCGGAGGAGCTTGTAGGAAAAAAGGTGGTCATGCTAGCAAACCTAAAACCTCGCAAGATCTTTGGCATAGAATCCCAGGGCATGATCTTGGCGGCGGGAGACGGAGAAAATCTATCCGTCCTTCTGCCGGAAAGGGATGTTAAAGAGGGGGCTAAAGTAAGCTGATTTTTTTCACAAAATTTTCAGAATGTGTGATTATACTTTATTACTGAATACACCATTAAATTAGGAGGTGAAGGCATGAGAAAGGTGGCAATACTTTTAGCGTTTGCCGTTTTCTCTGCAGGCGTCATATCCTGCGGTCAAGTGAGCTCCCAAAGAACCTACGAAGGTGCAGCGGTAGGCGGTGCAGTTGGCGCGGCAGCTGGTGTCCTTCTAGACAAAGAAAACAGGTGGAGAGGGGCGATTATCGGTGGTGCGCTAGGTGCTGTATTGGGTGGAACTGTAACAGAGATAGCTCAAAGGGCTGCAAGGGAAGCAGCGATGGCTAACAGACCAGTAGAGTACATATCTGAGGATAGAAGACAAAGGGTATATGCTGAGCCCGTAGCAACCAAAGGAAATTGCAAAATAGTAAAAACAAACTATTATCAAGATGGTAAGCTAGTAAAGACAGAAGAAAGGGAAGTTTGCCCGTAAAAATAAGTAAAACAGGGGGCTTTTATGCCCCCTTACACTTTGTATTTATTATTCCAAAACTTCCTGACCTTTTTCTGTAGGCTATCTTAAGCTCGCCGGTCTTTGCATCCACAAAGGGCAAAAAGAAAACTCCACTTTCCTGAAGTTCAAAGATCGCATCCTCCACACTCATGGGTTTATCTACCACGAGCTCCTCTTCAATTATCGTAGGTCCTTCTCTTTCTACCTCTCTTGAGGGTGCAGCCATAGAGCTAATTAATTCTTCCTTTATCTTGTGCCCTATTCTTCTTTGCTCTAACCTTCTTTGCTTTAGCTTTATAAGCTGTCTTTCTACCTCATCAAGGACTTTGTCTAAGGCAGAAAAAACATCCACATCCTCTTCCCAGGCGTGTATTACTCCGCCACCCGAGGTCTTCAAGTAGATATCTAGATCAACCCTAAAAACCGTTGGTCTGCTCTCGCCAGCGTAATCTTTGTGCTTTGCCCTAGAGGTAGGGAGCGTTACAACTACCTCCACTTGGTCCTCCTCCGCCTCTTTCAAAAGCCTTGAAAATCTCTCAAGCTTACCCTCCACAAAACTCTTCATTGCATCAATCCATTCTACAGCCTTACCAATAAACTCTACGTTCATACAGCCTCCTCCTGTGCTTTTTTAAGGGTATAAAATTTTAAATCAAACTGCCAGTTTTTCCAACTCCTTGCGCTTTAGTATTTCTATATATCCTCTATCTGTGTTTATAATTCCCATCTTTTTCCACTTGCTCATAACTCTTATGGCAGTTTCCACCGTTGTGCCAGTCATTTCCGCTATATCGTTTCTGGTCAAAGGTGCGTCTATTATTATGGTGTCTTTATGCTTTTTACCTATACGGTCTGCTATTTCCAAAAGCACCCGTGCTATTCTCTCCTCCACCTTTCCGCCAGCTATGCTCTTTAGAGTATCGTAAGCGTGTAAAAGGATGGCGGTAGCCTCACAGGTCATCTTTATGGCAATAGCTGGATGCTTTATGGCAAGGTTTATAAAGTCTTTGTTGGATATGTAAAGGGTTCTTGAGTCTGTTATAGCCCTTGCGGTATAAGTATTTTTGGGCACCTTTTTACCCCACTCTATCCATCCGAATATATCCCCTGGATAAACAAGACGCACTATAACGATCTTTGCATCGTGGGTCTCTTTGAGAAGCTTTATTAGACCATCCAAAAGTATGTATATGCCAGGCTCTCCTTCTTCCTCAAAGAAGAGATACTCTCCCTTCTTGAAGGTCCTCTCCTGCATGTATTGAACAGCATGCGCAAGCTCCTCTTCAGAAAGGTCCTCAAAAAGGTGAAGTTTTTTTAAAGTTTGAGCCTTCCCTTCTCTAGAAGTAGTTTTTGCCATCCTCTTCCTCCTATTAATACTGTCGGTTCAAATATCACATAATCTGTATGAAAGGGAACTCTGTTTGTTCCACCAAAGGTGTGGTTATCTCCTATAGCTATGTGAATGGTACCCTTTATCTTCTCACACTCTAAAATGTTTTCTGGATTTTTAGCCTTTGGGTTTGTCCCAACACCGAACTCTGCGATAAACCTAGCTTTTTCATACTTTTTGAAAACTTCCTCCAAATAACGCACATAAGGGTCAAAACCCTCAATGCTATCCACCGCACCATCTTTGAACTTAAAGGTTATTGGTTCATCCAGTCTTCTATCAGGGCCATAAAGGATAGTCATACTACCAAAGGCAGAATCCTCCAAGGGTGCTATAAAGGATTCCCCCGCAGGAAGGTTTCCATAATCCCCCGGTTTATGAAACAGTCCCGTATCCGGTATGCCCTGCCTTCCCTTTATTGAAAACTCAAGCTTTGTCCCTTCCGCTTTTATATCTACCCACTCACCCTCCGTAAGAATGTCCGCCACCTCTTCGCTCACTTTACTAACTTCCACCCAATCCGCGTCCATAGGACCATAGAACATATCCGGTTCAAAAAGTGGCATGGACGCATACCTTACCCCAAAATGCTTGGTAAGAACCTTTCTATAAAAGGTATGAGTGGTGGAATAGTATGGAAAGGCTACAACCACGTTTGGAACCTCTTCTGCGTAGCTTTTAAGTATATTTACCACTTCTTCTTCTGAGTAATTTTCCTTGTTCAGAACCTTCTCAAAAAGGCCAGCTTCCTTTAGCACATCAACCGCTTTGTCTCCAAAGGTTATTCTCCAAACTTCCTCCGGGGGTTCCTTTCCATGTCCGCCCAGGCTAGTATAGCAGACCTTCTTTACCCACTTGGCAAGCCCACTGCCCACGCTGTAAAACTCCAAAAGCAAGTCCGCCAAATAGTCTTTTGTGTCATCAGTAATTAGCAAAAGCCCCTCAGAGGGCTGTAGTTTCATGTTTATCAGATAGAGTCTTTCAATGTACCTTTCAAACATTGCTATAAAAAATTTAAACCAATTCAAGCTTAAGGTAAAGGCAATCTAACAGTTCCCAAAAGATACTTAAGGTCGTTATCGGTAAACAGTACACCTACGCCAACCATTCCACCCCTGAGCTTACTGTTCAGCAGGTCATCACCGCCCACCCTAATGTACAGAGGTCCCCTTGTGTTGTACTGAACACCCACCTGCAAGTTAGGTTTGAGTTTTTTACCCTGAGGGTCCGTTTTCCTTCCAAAGTCCCAAAGGTCAGAATAGAACATTATACTTTTGCTATAAACCAGATCAAAGCCAACACCGCCCGCGGACTCTTTCAAACCTCCCCTAAAGACAAACTGCTTGTCCGCTATAGGAAAAATCCTTGCATACTGAAGGGTAAACTGAGGACTAAACTGCTTTTTTACTACAGTGCCAGCTGTCGTTGTTTCTTCGTAAGTTATCTTACCCTTTGAGTTGCCCACAACTTCCGCCAAATAGTACTTTTCATTATCCGGTTGAACCTTTATGGTTAAAATACCTTTACCATCTCCGCCCTTATACAACTCTCCTCTAAAACCTATGTAAAGGTTAGTTCTCCTTGCAACATCTCCAGCTTCAGAGAATGTTCTCGTAGCAGATGTTATGTTTTTGTATAGTTCTTCATCCTTTATAAGCTTACCGAGGGTTCCTTCGCCCCTTTCAATTTGCGCAAGGATAAGGTTTAGCTTTTGGGTTGCCTCCGATAGGTTCTTCGTGGTAGCCCTCAGGTCTTCCCTGTTTTCTGAAACAACAGTGTTAAGATTTTTAGAAAGCTCGTTAAGATTTTTCACCAGCTCAGGAAACTCTGTCTTTATACTTTGGGAAAGCTCTCTGAGATTTTGAACTACTTCTCTTATATCCTTCCTGTTTTCTGAGGCAATACCCTCTAAGGTAACCGCCAACCTGTCAATGTTTTCTATTGTCTGCGGAAGTGTTCTGTTTAAATTATCCGCTAAAACTCTTATGGAGTATATGGCACCCTTTAGGTTTTCTCTGTTCTCAAGGACTACTTGATTTAGGTTGCGTGTAAGCGCCTCTAAGTTAATAACTAACTGTCTTAAATCTTGCCTATTTTCTTCCAAAATGACCTTAAAGTTCTCAGCAAGCACCTTAACCGATTGCGCTGCCTCTGCAATATCTTTTATCATTTTGTCAGTGTCCGCAAAACCGGTGGTTTGAGTTATGACTCCCCCTTCTTCAAGCAAACCTGCCTGAGGGCTACCGGGATATATGGCAAGGTATTTATCGCCCAGAAGACCCAATGTTCCTATTCCCGCAGACGCATCTTTGTATATAGCAACGGACTTATCCACCTCAAATACCACCCTAACTCTACCATCTTCTAAGCTAACGCTCTTTACCTTACCGCTTTTTATACCAGCCACCCTAACCTCTGCCCCCACAGAAAGCCCAGCCACATCAGGAAAATACACTACGTAGACCTTTGTGTTGGGCCTAAAAACAGGAATCTCTCCAAAGGTTAAAATCAGAAAGGCAAAGGCAGACGCCACCGCGAACACAAAAGCACCTAACTTTGCTTCGTTAGAAAATCTCATAGGTTTAATTATAAGCACAACAAGGGATATTCAAACAACGGACAATTTCACTCTACACATTCACCACAAATGTTAATATAAAATCCGGAGAATCTCACAGCATGACTTAACCCTTGGTCAATCAAGGTTTTAAAAATATGATGTAAATCTCTAATCAAAAACGGCTGTACACTTAAACATATTGATAACAAACACTTTTAAGTATTTCAGCTGTTAATATAATCTGACTTTATGTAATTATTGTCCCACTAAGCCTAGGTTGATTTTTCACATACCATCCGTAA
>JAJHRQ010000014.1 GCA_020833645.1 Thermocrinis sp. | reverse complement strand
TAGTGCCGATAAGGTCCAGCTGCTGAAGTAGGGTATAAATTAGTAAAAAATTTGAAAACGTGTATTCTTATATCCCTTGGGGGTGTTAGACCTTCTTGTCTCTTTTGTTGTTCATGGTATGAGGCCGCTCTAAAAATAATGCCTTAGAGGTGGGAGAGAGATAATCTTAGATTTAGCGCGAAAAAGTAAGTTGCTCCTAAAAAAAGCTTTACACTTTTGCAAGCTACTTTCAACTCCACACGGTACATTAGGAACCCCAAACGACCACATTAACTAAGATAAGACATATTAATCATTTTGTCAAGGGGCACCCCTTTCAAATGAAGTTAATTTTCCGAGATCCGAGATCATGCAAAGCTGAGTCTGTTATTGTCAAATTTAAGTCCTTGTCTCTCAATACTTTCCACCAGTGACCATAATTACGGCATCACGGCATTACATAATTACGGCTTTACGGTGAGACTGTCTCCCGAAAATCTTAAAAAACAAAGCCCGACCCCCTCAAAATTGAAACAATCCACCGGGAGGACACACTGACCCATATTCAGTTGCCAAGTTGACAAGGGTCCCAGTGGGACCCTCAAAAACCTTGTTTTTATTATAAACCAGTTTTTGGCAAAGAGATCAACTTTTGGCATGGGCGCTGGAAGGTTTTTACCCCTTGACATTTGATAAAAGCATACTAAATTTTTCTCATAGAAAACCTATAAAGGAGGTGATAGCCATGAGGAGAGGACTTTCAGTGTGGCGTCCTTTTGAGGAGCTTGAAAGGATAAGGAGGGAGTTTGACAGACTAATGGAAGAGTTCTTTGCCAAGGAAGAGCCTGCGGAAAGGGTTTTTGCTCCTGCGTTGGATGTGTATGAAACGGACAGTGAGGTGGTGGTAAAGGCAGAACTGCCCGGTGTGAAAAAGGAAGATGTGGAAGTGCTGGTAAGGGACAACAGCCTAATCATCAAAGGAGAAAAGAAGGAGGAAAAGGAAGAAAAGACAGAAACCTACCATAGGGTAGAAAGGGTCTATGGAAAGTTTGAGAGGGTGGTGGCACTGCCGGCGGAGGTCAAGCTTGAGGGTGTTAAGGCGGAGTTCAAAGACGGCATTCTGGAGATAAGGCTTCCCAAGGAAAAGACCTCCAAAGAGGTAAAGATAGAAATTCAATAAGCTCCACTCCCCGCGTCCGCGGGGGCTTATAATTTTCCTTCATGCTAATAATTGCCGGTCCCTGTGTTATAGAAAACGAGGATGTAGTTTTTAGGGTGGCAGAAGAACTCAGCAGGCTCTCCTTGGAGTTTCCTGAGTTTGACTTTTACTTCAAATCCTCCTTTGATAAAGCCAACAGGTCTTCCATAAGGTCCTTCAGAGGTCCGGGTTTGGAGGAGGGGCTTAGGGTCCTTGAAAAGGTAAAAAAAGAGTTTGGGTTAAAGGTTACCACCGATGTGCACGAAACTTGGCAGGTGGAGCCTACTGCCCAAGTGGTGGATATGTTGCAGGTTCCTGCCTTTTTGAGTAGGCAGACGGATTTGGTTTTAGCCTGTGCTAAGAGTGGAAAGCCTGTGAATGTGAAAAAGGGACAGTTTATGGCACCTTGGGATGCAAAGAATGTGGTGGAAAAGTTAAAGGCGGGCGGTGCAGTGGATTATTACATCACAGAGCGTGGCGTATCCTTTGGATACAACAACTTGGTGGTGGATTTCAGGAGTTTGGTGATCATGTCCCAATTCACCAAGGTGATCTTTGATGCCACCCACAGCGTGCAACTGCCGGGTGGTGCTGGCGATAGGTCTTCGGGTCAGAGGGAGTTTGTCTTGCCTCTGATAAGGGCGGCGGTGGCGGTAGGATGCGATGGTATCTTTATGGAGGTGCATCCGGACCCAGACAGAGCCCTTTCGGACGGACCAAACATGCTTCCCTTAAAGGACCTGAGAAAAGCCCTTGAGACCATAAGGGTCATAAAAGACGCTGTATCTACCTTATCCTCTGAACCTCCTCTTTTACCTCCAAGGGATACTGCCCACTAAAACAGGCGGTGCAAAAGTCCTCTGGGTCTTCCACACAGCTTTTTAGTCCCTCCAAAGAAAGATACTTAAGGGAGTCTGCACCTATAAACTTTGCAATCTCTTGGACGCTGAACTTTGTAGCTATGAGTTCTTCCCTTGTGGGTGTGTCTATGCCGTAATAACAGGGACCGATAACTGGAGGAGACGCTATACGCATATGCACCTCCTTTGCCCCCGCCTTTCTTAACATGCTCACGATCTTTTTGGAGGTGGTTCCTCTAACGAGGGAGTCATCTATTACCACCACCCTTTTCCCTTTTAGGACCGCCGGGTTTGGGTTAAACTTCATGAGCACTTTTATGTCCCTTAGCTCCTGGGTGGGTTCAATAAAGCTCCTTCCCACGTAGTGGTTCCTGATAAGCCCAAGCTCTAAAGGAATACCCTTTCTCTGAGAGTAGCCCAGGGCTGGCACTACGCCCGAGTCTGGCACAGGCACCACCACGTCTGCAATCAGTTCATCCTCCTGTGCCAACACCTCGCCCATTTTCTTTCTTACGTTATAAACCCATTCGTTGAATATGTAGCTTTCTGGCTTTGAAAAATAAACAAACTCAAAGATGCACATAGCCCTCTTTGAGGAACTAAAGGGAAAGTAGCTCCTTATACCGCTTTTGCTTACTACCACCACCTCCCCTGGCTTTACCTCCCTCCAAAATTCCCCAGAGAGAATATCAAAGGCACAGCTCTCAGAGGCAAAGAGTATGGCATCCTTTAACCTTCCCATAAGCAAAGGTCTAAAGCCGTATGGGTCCCTTATGGCTATGAGTCGGTCCTTTAAGAGGAAAAGCACGCTGTAGGCACCCTGAACCCTTTTTAAAACATAAAAAAAGTATGGTAATAGCTGTTCATCCTCGGGATGTAGCTTTAAGCCCTCGGGTGTGTATGTCCCCTTGCCAAGGAGGGAAAGGAAAAGCTCTGTGTCGGAATCGTACTCAAAAGCCTCTCCCTCCCGCAAAAGCTCGTCCTTTAGCTCTTTGAAATTTATCAGGTTGCCGTTGTGGGCTACTGCCACTTCACCTATGGGTGTTTTTTTTAAAAAAGGTTGGGCGTTGAAGGCTCCAGACCTGCCTGCGGTCGCATACCTAACGTGGGCTATGGCAAGGTAGCCCTTAGCCTGTTCTAAGTCTTCCTTCTTTATGGCAGATAGCACCAATCCTTCCTTTTTTACCACCTTTATGTTTTCAAAGTCAGAAACCGCAATGCCTACGCTTTCCTGCCCCCTGTGTTGGAGGGCGTATATACCAAAAAAGGCGTACTTTTCGGCATTCTCCACTCCAAAAATTCCAAAAATACCGCACATAGGGATTAATTTAACTCAAAGGTTTAGTTTATCCCAAATGGCATCTATGCGTTTTTTCACTTCCTCCGACATCTCAATAACCTTAGGCCACTGCCTTGTGTAGCCTTCCTGCTTCCACTTAGTTGTTGCGTCTATTATCATCTTTCCACCAAAGCCCACCTCGTTGGTGCTGTGGTCCAAAACATCTATGGGACCCTTCAGAATTAGCACGTCCCTTGATGGGTCCACATTGTTGCCCCAAGCCCAAAGCACCTCTCCAAAGTCATGGACGTTTATATCCTCATCAAAGACCACCACATGCTTTGTTAAGGACATGAGACCAAGCCCTAGCAAAGCATAGGCTACCTTAAAGGCATGCCCCGGATATCTTTTCTTTATGGACACAAAGCAGAAGTTGTGAAAACATCCTTCCGCTGGCAGGTGATAATCCACCACCTCGGGCAGGTTGAACTTGATAAGGGGCAAAAATATCCTCTCCGTTGCCCAGCCGATGTATTTGTCCTCTTGGGGTGGCTTTCCCACTATGGTAGCCACGTATATGGGGTCCCTCCGGTGGAGTATGGCGGTGATGTGCATCTTGGGGTATTTATCCACGGGGGTGTAAAAGCCCGTGTGGTCTCCAAAAGGTCCCTCATCCACCAATGGCTCCTCTGGGTCCACGTAGCCTTCTATAACGACCTCTGCATGGGCTGGATACTCCAAGTCCACCGTTATGCCCTTTATGAGCTCCACGCCCTCTTCCCTTATTAGACCCGCAAATAGGTATTCATCCACCTCCGGTGGAAGTGGTGCAGAAGCCACGTAAGAGAGCACCGGGTCTCCACCGATGGCTATGGCCACCTCCAGCCTCTTTTTTAGCCTCTTTGCCTTCCAGTAATGATGGTTTCCGTCCTTGTGGATCTGCCAATGCAAGGCAAGCTCGGTGGGAGAGAGCACCTGAACCCTGTAAAGCCCCACGTTTCTTATTCCGCTCTCTGGGTCCTTGGTGATCACCTGCCCAAAGGTTATGTACCTTCCGCCGTCTTCAGGCCAGCATTGCAATATGGGAAACTCGAGGACATCTATCTTTTCCCTCCTTACCACCTCCCGGATGGGACCATCCTTTACCACCTTTGGGAGGGCATCGTTTAGCTTTTTTAGCTCGGGCAATTTCTTTAGCTTATCCAAAAAGGTGTGCGGAATCTCCGGTCTTAAAAGCTTGTATAACTTCCAGCCTATGTCCTCAAGGTTTTCATAACCAAGGGCTAACTTTACCCTTTTTTCGGAGCCCAGCATGTTGGTTAAAACTGGGGTAGAATAGCCCTTTACCTTTTCAAAGAGCAGAGCCTTTCCGCCCTTGGGCATCTTGGAAACTCGGTCTGTGATCTCGGTGATTTCAAGGATGGGAGAAACCTCCTCCCTGATCCTTGCCAGCTCTCCTTCCTTCTCAATCCTTCTTAAAAATTCCCTTAGGTCTTTGTAGGGCATGTTTTACTCCAAGGTACATAGGTCTTCTCTACACCTAACCTGCGGTGCGGAGCTCGGCTTTTTGGAAATATCAAACAAAAGCATCTTTATAAAATTTCTGATGGATTGCCTAACCTCGTATAGCTCCTTTACCTTTTCGGACAACTCCTTTGCCTTTTCCATATCTCCGCTTTGCAGGTGGCACTCAAGCCTCCTTATAAGCTTTTCCACCGTCTCATCACAATGCACCAACGCCATGGCAAGATGCTTTAGGGAACACCAAAGGCTCTCAAGCTTTGTGCGGAATTCTTCCTTTTCCTTTTCTCCTTCTATCCTCAGGACTGAAAATAGCACATCCCCCACCATCTTCCTTCTGTTCCTCAGCCCGTCTATTATGGGCATTAGGTCTTCCAACTTTGTCTCTCCCTCTATCTCCATAAGATGCTGTTCTGATTGGGCAAGGTGGGCTATTAAATAGATAGCTTCTTCCACTAAGGCTTCTTCCCAAACACTAGCCACGGCTTTAATTATAAAGTTGAAAGATTGAACATGAGCACATGAGGTATGGTTCCCATCAGTTTGGCATAGAATCTCGCCTTGGCTTGAATAATAAAAATTGTTTAGGTGCGGTTTATAATTTTAAAACCATGCACATAAGGATGGCGGAATCTCCCACGGAGGGACATCCGGACAAGGTGGCAGACCTCATAGCGGATGCCCTTTTGGATGAGTTTTTAAGAAAGGACCCCTACAGCAGGGTCTCCTTGGAGGTAATGGTAATATCGGGCATGACCTTTGTGGCTGGGCATGTATCCACCGAGGGCTACGTGGATATTCCGGGAATCGTTAGAAGCACTATAAAGGAGGTAGGCTACAACAGACCGGAGCTTGGTTTTGATGCGGATGCGTCCGCTGTGATCATATCCATAGAGGAGCAAAGCCCAGAAATAGCGCTTGGGCTCTCCCAAGAGGGTGCGGGAGACACTGCGGTGGTGGTGGGTTATGCTTGCAACGAAACGGAAAGCTACATGCCACTTCCAATAACCCTGGCCCACTCTCTTTCTAAAAAGTTGGCAGACCTTCGGAAAACGGGAAGGGCACCCTTTTTAAGACCGGACGGAAAAGCCCTTGTTACAGTTGCCTATGAAGGCACAAAGCCACTCTTTGTGAAAGATATCATACTCTTTGCCCAGCATGACCCGGATGTGTCTTTGGAAAAGTTAAAGGAATACCTGGTAGAAGAAGTGGTAAAGAAGGTGGTGCCCAGCAGGTATATAAGCAAGGAAACCAGAATTCTTGTCAATCCCTCCGGCAGGTTTGTGCTTGGCGGTCCTATGGCTGACGTGGGGCAGACAGGGAGGAAGATCGTCTCCGACGCATACGGAGACACCGCCTACTCGGGGGGAAGTGCCTTTTCGGGCAAAGACCCTACAAAGACCGACAGGAGCGCATCCTACTTGGCAAGGATGATGGCAAAGCATGTGGTGGCTGGTGGCTTTGCGGAGCGTTGTCTTGTTCAGTTGGCTTATGCCTTTGGCGTCAGCGAGCCCATTGCCTTTGATATAGAAACTTACGGCACCGAAAAGGTGGAAAAGGAGAGAATAAAGGAAGCCCTGCGGGAAATTTTCCCACTGAACCCACGAAGGATGATAGAGTTTTTGGACCTGAGAAAGCCCATCTACAAAAAGACCGCCTGCTATGGACACTTTGGCAAAGAGGAACTCCCCTGGGAAAAGCTAACTAAGCTGGAGGAACTAAAGGAAAGGCTTGGAGGAGGTATTCAATGAAAACAGGCATAGTCTACGACAACATATATCTGGAGCACAACGAAAAAGGGCATCCCGAAAGCAAAGACAGGCTTATAAGCATAGTGCAAGAGATAGAAAACAGGGGGCTTTTTAAGCATCTACAGAAGATCAAGCCAAGAAGGGCGACAGTGGAGGAAGTGAGCTTAAACCACGACATAAATTACATCCAAGAGATCCACGATTTTTGCGCCTCAGGAGGAGGATATCTGGACCCAGACACCTACGCTAACAGTATGTCTTATGAAACTGCCCTTTATGCGGTGGGAGGAGTGCTTGAGGGCATTGACCGGCTTCTGTCTGGTGAGGTCTCTGCGGTATTTTGTGCCATAAGACCACCGGGGCATCACGCAGAAAGGTCAAAGGCTATGGGCTTTTGCCTTTTTAACAACATAGCCATCGGTGCCCACTACCTGCTAAAAAAGGGCATTGATCGGGTTTTCATAATAGACTTTGACGCCCATCACGGCAACGGCACCCAAAGGAGCTTCTACGAAGAGGACAGGGTCTTTTACTTCTCCACACACGAATATCCCTTTTATCCGGGCACAGGCTCTGCGGAGGAAAGGGGTGTAGGAAAAGGCTATGGCTACACCTACAACGTGCCCTTGAGTGCGGGAACGGGGGACGCAGAGTATGAGGACATATACACCAACTTGGTGCCCAAGCTCATTTGCGAGTATTCCCCCCAATTTCTTTTGGTCTCCGCGGGCTACGATATCCACAAAGATGACCCGCTAACCTTTTTGAACGTTAGCACACAGGGTGTGGCAAAGATCGTGGAGAGCATTCTAAAGACCGCCAAGAGAATGGACCTGCCGGTGCTTTTTGCCCTTGAGGGAGGCTACAACCTAAAAGCTTTAGGAGAGTGCGTTGCAATAACCATTGAAAAAATGCTGGAGGCTTGAATGCTAAAAAGGGTTAAACATTACTTTTTTCAATTTCTATCTTTTGTGCTGGTAGCCTACGGCTTTTATCTGCTCTTCCTTTTACTCCTTGACACATTTTTAAGGATAAACAGAACCTTAGCATTTCCACTTTCCGCTTTTATAACCCTAACTTTAATTACCCTTACGGTCCTTTACTACATAAAGCACAAGAGGTTGCCCTTATAAGAATATTCAAAAATCCTTATATAAGCCCTTGTTATGCACACTTAAGAAAAAATTAAGATAAAACTGCTGACCAATGCTTATATTTTTTCCCTATGATAGACAATCTCATTAATGGTTTTCTCTTGGTGCTTTTTGCGTGGGTGGGCTTTGCCCTTGCAAACCCAGTAGAGCAGGCTATTCAAAGGGCGGTATCCGAGAATAAGCTAATAGCCTTTTATTTCAAAATTCAGTTTTGCCCATACTGTTCTCAGGTAGAGGAATTTGTCTTCTCTGATGAAGAAGTATCAAAAAAGCTAAGGAACTTTCTCTTTGTAGAACTGGACATTAGGTCGGAGGAAGGGAGCAAGTTGGCAAGAAGGTTTGGCGTGCCCGGAACCCCTACCCTTGTCATATACGACCCAAAGCAAGACAAGGTGGTCAGCCTTATCTTTGGTAGCAGACCCAAAGGAGAATACCTAAACGTCATAAACAGGGCTTGCAAACTTTACAGCATAAAAACCTGTTAGGAGGTATATACATAGACAGGAGGAAGTTTTTACTGCTTGGTGCAGTGGCGGTAGCAGGGCTCACCTTTGCCCCAGCCATTAAGCCCGCCTTTGCGGTTTCTAAGCTTGAAGAGGAAGTCAAAAAGAGGCTTGGAGTGGAGCTAAGCGCAATTAAGGAAACTGCAGAGATCAAGCTAACCGTTCCCACCATCGCAGAATCAGGTGCCAACGTACCCATCACCGTGGAGGCGGACATACCAGTGGAAAAAGTGGAAAGGCTCTGGATCTTTGTGGATAAAAACCCTACCCCTTGGATAGCGGACGTGAAATTCACACCCCACAATGGACAGGTGTTCCTATCCACAAGGATCAAAATGGGAGAGACTTCTAATGTTAGGGCTATTTTGCAACTAAAGGATGGCACCTTTGTAATGGCAACCGAGGAGGTTAAGGTAACCGCTGGTGGCTGCGGATAAGATAAGCTAACAAACTAAAAATCCTATAAAGGAGGTGTCCGAATGGCTACAGGAACAGCTATAGTCCGTGTGCCAAAGGAAGCACAGAAGGGACAGGTTATTAGGGTGCAGATGGTCATCACCCACCCTATGACACCCCCAAGGAGGGACCCACAGACCGGTCAGGAAACTCCCGGACATTATCTAACCAAGCTCCAGCTCTTCTACAACGACCAGCTTGTAAGCGAGATGAGTATGGGAGGAGGTGTTAGCGCCAACCCGTTCATAGCTTTGCCTTTAAGGGTGGAGAGCTCTGGAGTGATAAAGACCGCTTACGAAGACAACAAGGGTGGAAAGTGGGAAAAGACCGCGGAGATAACCGTTAAATAAGGAGGGAGAAACCATGAGGAAAATACTTCTGACCTCCGCGGTTTTTGGGCTCGCTTATGCGGGCTTTTTGGGCTACCAAACCGTTAAAGCCCAAGATCAAGAACTTTCTCCCGAAGAGGAGATAAGGCTTGTGCAGGAGTTCAACAGGATGATGGCGGAGGGAATAAACCCCGGCGAGATATGGGCGGAGATGGGCAAGGAAGCCTTCAAGAAATACAACCTTGATAAGTGCGATTTTGGGCTTGGACCGGGTAAGATAGAGGGTGCGTTGGCACAGCTACCTAGGTATTTCCCCGATGCCAAAAGGGTGATGGACCTTGAAACTAGGATAGGTTGGTGCCTTCAGCAGTATGCGGGCATGACGCCAGAGCAAGTTAAAAAATTTGCCACACAGTGTTGGGGTAAAAGCCAATGCATGGGTGAATACGACGCCATAGTTATGTATGTGTCTATGGCTTCTAACGGTCATAAAATCAACGTTAATCTCAAGGACCCACAAGTTAAGCGTATGCATGAGATAGGTAAGCAGATTTACTACGCAAGGCTTGGACCTTGGGATTTTAACTGTGCCACCTGCCACGCGGGGCAAAAGGAAGCTAGAATAAGGGCGACAAGGCTCTGGAGTGCGGACAGACCCGGAGAGGCAGGACAGGCAGTATCCATATTCCCAAAGTATTTGGTGCGGTGGGCTCAACCCATGACCATGCATTACAGGTACGCGGAGTGTATGAGACAGATGAGATGGCCCACCTTTGAACCACACTCAGACTTGGCGGTCGCACTGTCTACCTTTTTGTATGGCACCGCCAACGGCACCGAGATAAAAGTTCCGGGCATAGGGAGGTGAGAGATGAGAAAAACTTTGTTTTTGGGACTTTTAGCCATTGGTTTGGTTGGTATTTCTCCCGCCCAACAGAAAAAGCAACCCACCAAAAAAAAGGCTGGGGTGAAGCCAGAAGAGGTTAGGCGGGTGCTACTTTCCGGCTTTGAACAGGACCCAAAGTTCTTATGGAAGATAGAGCAGGACGAATCCCAAAGGATATGCTCCCAGTATCCCTCAATGGAAGCCATGCCCCCCAGGCAATACAAAAGGTTATAGAGCTTGAGAACAAGAATATAGTCTATCCTCAGTGGGGCATCGCTTGGGGAGATTGGCAAGAGGGTAAAAAGCTGGTGGAGAGCTCAAGGGGTGGAAGGTATGCAAGCTATGGTTTTTCCGATAAACCCACCGACAAGGGCGGAAACTGCTACGCCTGCCATATTATAGAGAAGGGAGTTCCCGGTGGAACCTTGGGACCACAGCTTACGGGTTATGGGAAAAGGTATGAAATAACCAAGGAGAACATGAACACTCCTGAAGGTTTGGAAAAGCTAAAGACGGTCTATAAGATCATTTATAACGCTTGGCATGCTTTTCCCTGTTCCGCTATGCCCCGGTTTGGCTATCATGGAGTGCTGTCTCCTGAGGATGTTATAAACATAGCTACGTACCTTTTACATCCTAAATCGCCCGTTAATAAGTAAAAGCTTGGGGGCTCTGCCCCCTTTTATTTTTCGTAGGAGGGAGAAAATGCTGTCAAGAAGGGAACTACTCGGATACTCAGCGGTAATAGCCCTTAGCTTTAGTGGGCTGTCCTTTGGCAAAAAGCCAAGCTTTGAAAGGCTTTTGGATACTAAGCCTTACGGTAATGTGTCTTTGGTCTTTACTTCAGACATCCACGGGCACCTAAATCCTGTTTATTTCCCCGAGCCGATGAACCTTATTGCCCCCGAGAACCTGAGGGGAACACCCGGCTTTTTGGCGGGTATGGACTTTCTCAGGTATTACAACCTAAAGCCCAACACATTGGAAGCATACACCATGACCTGCATGAGCTTTTTGAGGCTCGCCAAGGAGTATGGAAAAACGGGCGGTGCCCCCCAGATGGCAACGGTTATAAAAACTTTAGTCAATCAGAGGGGAAGGGGACAGATGCATTATACTTGACGGTGGAGATACTTGGGTAACCTCTAGCATAGCCCTAAAAACCGACGGAATGGCGATAGTGGATTGGCTAAACTATGTGGGCTACGACTACATCGTTGCCCACTGGGATGTGACGGTAGGAAAGGAAAAGTTTTTGGAGATCGTCAATAAACACTTAAAGGCCAAGTTTATCTCTTACAACATAACCGACGATATCTTTGGAGACCTCATATTCCCACCCTACGACGTAAGGGAAGTTAATGGCGTAAAAGTGGGCATCATAGGAAGCTCATTCCCATTTACTCCCATAGCAAACCCGAGAGTCTTTACGGAGGGCTGGCGTTTTGGTGTAAGACTGGAGGAACTGCGGAACTATGTGAACGAACTCAGGGAAAAGCACAAGGTGGACCTGGTGGTGCTACTTTCCCACGACGGCTTACCCCTGGATATAGCCCTCATGAAGATGGTGAAGGGTATATATGTGGTAATTTCTGGACACACCCACGATGTAACGCCCACTCCGGTAAAGGTGGGAGATACGCTCATTGTTTCTCCCGGAAGCCACGGAAAGTTCGTGGGAGTGATGGACCTGGAGGTGAGAAACAAAAGGGTGGTGGGCTATAGGTTCAAGCTTATTCCCATTCTTGCGGATGTTATACCCGAAGATAAGGGTGCTAAGGAACTGGTGGAAAAATGGTATAAACCTTACGAGAAGGAGTTCAACGAAGTTATAGCTACCACAAGGACGTTCCTCTACAAGAGGGACACCCTATACAGCACTTGGGATAGGCTCATAGGCGAAGCCTTGGCGGACTACTTCCACGGTGTGGACGCGGTATTGAGCTTGGATGTGGCAACCTCCCCCGGCTACAGGTGGGGACCAGCAGTTCTACCAAACAGTCCCGTAAGGGTTGAGGATGTTTATAATGTGCTCGGAATTACTTATCCTCAAGTATTCTTGCTCAAGAGGAAAGGCAGAGACCTTTTGGCGCTCTGGGAGGATGTGGCGGACAATGTGTATCCCACTATCACACAGATCACTTTTACGGAGCAAAAGCCTTTAAAGAAAAGGGAGCCATCATCATAGCCCATCCCTACGCCTTTGAATATTTGGGCAGTGATGAAGCCCAAAGGATGTTCAACGCAAGGTTGGGCGTGCTCGGAAAGGACTTAATGAAGGGCATCGTGCAGATGGCTCCGGACATTCTGGTAGATAAAAGCTTGGTGATCCTGTTGGGAGGAGAACGGTTTGAAATCCATCACTGGTGTAAGGCACATACCAATGGAGATCTGGTGCTTTGGATTCCCTCAAGGAAGGTTCTCATATCCGGGGACATAGTCTTTGGTGGAAGGGTACCCTTCCTCGGCTCTGGTAATTCCAAAAGTTGGATGGAATGCTTGGACAAAATCCTTGAGCTGGAGCCGGAAGTTCTCCTCATAGGTCATGGAGAGCCTCTCTTTGGAAAGGAAAACATCAAGAGGCAGGTAGCGTGGACTAAAAAATACATCCAAGACATAAGGAGCGTGGTAAGAAAGCTTTACGAAGAGGGATTAAGCGTGGAAGAGGTTCGTGCAAAAGCCAACGAAGAGATGCTAAAGATAGACCCAGCTTATTCCCAACTACCCGTTTTCTTTGACGTCAATCCGGTTAATGCCTATCACCTTTACTTTGAGATAGAGAGGGAAGTGCTCTTTGAAAGCAAATAATTTAGTTCAGCATTGTCAATATCTGATGTCTTAGAATGTGGGCCGGTCTATAGTCTGGGGCGATCTTGATGGCGGTTTCCAGCTCCTGCAGGGCGTCCTTGAACATACCCTTTGCCAGATAGACGCGGGCAAGGTTTATGTGTGGATAGTGCCTTGGCTCGTAATTTTTGGCGGTTATAGCCTTTTTCAGCCAAGGAATGGCTTCGTCATACCTTCCCAAGGCGATAAGGTATGAGCCTATATCGTTGTAAGGATTGCCAAAATCTGGGTCTAGCTCTATAGCCTTCAAGCACAATTCTATGGCGGTTTCGTAATCTCCCTTCATGCTGTATGCCCAACCCATAAAGGTGTATATTTGAGCGGTTGGATAAAGTTCCGCAGCCTTTTCGTAAAGTTCTATTGCCTTATCAAGCTCGCCCGCCATGTGAAGTATATAAGCCTTTTGAAATAGTTCTTCTGCAGACCTCTTCAGGTCTTCCATGTTTACTCCTCCTTCTGGATTAAATATAATCTGGCTAATAAAATTTGACAATGGGAAACTAAAATATCTCCAAAGCAAAAAAGTCCAGCTACCACCTTTGCACCAGATGGATCCCTTCCCACTTCCAAAAGCCTTTAGGCGAACTGCAGGTGTATGTGAAAAACTCTTAAAGTAAGGTGTTTTGCAGTTTTAACAAGAGAGGGGGCATAAGCCCCCGTTGGTTTTAGGTAGTGAAGTCGTTTATGGGCAGTAGGGAGGTGTTCTTGAGCACATCCTCCAGGTTGCCCTTTAGCTTCCTTACTGCCACCCTTGAAGCCTTATACCAAGGTATGGTGGTTTTAGGGTCTGTGTAGTCGGTGGTAAGGTGATTGAGGGAGCCTTTCCAGTGATACATTGTGCCGTAGATCATTCCGGGAGGGGGTGCGTCGTTCACATACACAAGGGCTATGGCGTTGCCCTCCAAGTTATACACCTCCACCAGGTCTCCGCTCTTAATTCCGAGCCTTTTGGCATCCTCTGGGTTCATCTCTATGTAGGGCAGAGGTATGGTATAGACCTTCTCAGGCAGATGCCTGTCGTTGTAGCCCGTCTGCCAAATTATCTGCGACCTTCCGTTGGTGAACCAGAAGGGGAATTTCTTATCGTTGCCGTCTTGGAAGTATTTGGTGATCTGAGGTGGATAGAACTTCATGGGGTCGGGATCCCATGGGTCTGTGCCGTACCACTTGAACTTACCATCCGGTGTGCCAAACTTGTGCACATACCTTCTCTTTGTGCCCACGAGCTGTCCCGTCTTGGGGTCTATGCGAACGGGAGTCTGTATGCCCTTTTGTCCTACCTTTCTGAGATATTCGTAGGTCACACCCTTGTAGCACTCTGCGGGTAGCATTGCCTCGTCTTCCTCCGAGACCCTGTTGTCCGGAAACTCGTTTGCACCGTCCAAGAATACTTCCTCCGCACTCTTCCAGTCCATACCCGCACAGTATTTGGCTTCTTCGTAGTTTCCTTCCGCTTCGTATAGTTCCTTCATCCTGGTGGCTATCCTTCCAAAGATCCACCAGTCGGGCTTAGCGTCTCCGGGAGGTGCCATAAATTGTTCGTAGATCCTGAGAAGCCTGCTGTTGCAGTTTATGGAGGTGGTGGGTTTTTCTCCCCAGCCCGCTGCGGGTAGTATGACGTGGGCATCCCTGGCAGTTTCAGTCTCATACATGTCTATAACCACCATTAACAAACCGCTTGTCTTTTCAAGACCTTCAAGGATCCTCTTTGCCCTATCCTCAGAGCCGGCGGGCTCTCCTGCCAGCTTTGCCTGTTCGGAGAGATATCTTGTAAGCGCAAGCGTCCTTTCGTGCACCCTCTTCTTATAGGCTTGAGAGTTGGGTGTGGATAGATATGGGTCTGTTCCGGACACAAAATAGACCTTCGCCCTTGGGTCGTTCTTCACATACTCGTCTATGTTGGGCGGTGGTCCTCCTGCGTATATGGAGCCCACAAGCTTTGCCCTGGACTTGTCGTGAGGTCTAAAGTAGCACTCTTGGTGTCCGCCCTGTCTTCCACAGCCCGTGCCGGGCTTTCCGTAGTTTCCAGTAAGTGCAGCAAGTTGGGCAATGGCTGCAATGGTGTCGTAGTTCTTATAGCCCCATATTACACCCTTTTCGTATATGATAAGAGTTCTCCTTCTAAAGCCTCCCGCTTTGGGCTTGGCGATCCACTCCGCTGCCTTTTCTATGTCTTCCCTTTTGACGCTCGTTAGCCTTTCCACCCTGCTCATAAACTCGTCGTAAGGAACATCAAGCATTAGGGATTTCTTCTTGTAATCTTCAAAGGTTTTCAGGTCTGTCCTCTTTTCCACAAACTCTTTGTCCCACCATCCCTTTTCCCAGACAGCCCTTGCTGTGGCGTTGGCAAGCACGTAGTCTGTTCCAAGGTTTGGTCTAAGGTGGAGGATCCTATCGGGTGCAACTGATTGAGCAACCGTTACGCTAGAGGTTTTTCTGGGGTCTATGATGATCATCCTTGCGGGTTCTGCGGGCTCTCCCTTCATATACTCTTTCTTCTTTTCCTCTACGGTTGCACCTTGGAGGTTTGGTAGCATTTGCTCTGTGTAGAAGACGGATGCAGTTTCAAAGGGGTTAGAACCCCAGAGCACAATGGTGTCTGCGAGCCTTGCGTCCTCGTAGGTGTAGTTAAGCTCGTGGACACCCCTTTCCCTTTGCCCCCACACCTCGGAGTTATAGGCGGGTCTGTTGTGAATGGAGAGCATTCTGGTACCCACCGCTACAAAGAAGAACTTTCCTACCGCCCAGTTTTCCTCAAAGCCAGCGCCAGAGCCTCCATGGTCGTAGACCTTCATCGCTATAGAATCCGGACCCCATTTGTCCTTGACACCCTTCACTACCCTTGCGATAAGGTCTATGGCTTCATCCCAGCTGACGGGCATAAACTGATCTCCAACTCTTACCATAGGGTAGAGTAGCCTGTCTCTGGTGGGCTTTGTGGGTGAATAGGCTGCTTGTGCGTTGGTTCCACCCCTTATGGAGTAGTTTCCTCTGTTTACGGGCGAGTCCTTCGCGGGCACTATGAGTATGTTGTAAAGCTTGCCGTCCTCACCCTTTACTACATTGTGCATAGTTTCAGTTATTGATTGGGTTTGAAGGGCTACTCCCTGCTTGGTGAAGTCTATGCCTAAGGCGTTCTCCTCGGGCTTTAGACCACCCTCCTTGCCCACTGGCCACCTGTAGACATAGTAGCCGCAGCCTACAGTACAGTATTGGCAGACGGTGATAAATTTTTGGGCATCCTTTGGTGGTATTGGTATGCGGTCCTTTCTTGCAAACAATGCCATGGCTCACACCTCCTTTATTTTTTGGTAACTTTCAAAACATTTCTAACTCTTCCCCAAATGAGCCCTTCCACTCCCTCCGCGTATATGTCTCCTGTCCTTGGTTCAAGGCGTAGGATTATCTGAGGGAGCCACTCAGAAGCGTGCCCTTGATAGGTCTGTCCGTTCTTTGCAGGGTCAAACATAGAGTAGTGGCACGGACACAAAAACCGCTTCTTGGAATAGACAACGGGACAGCCCATGTGGGTGCACAGGGAAGAGTATGCCACTATATCTCCATCCGGTCCCACACCGCCATAAGCCCTTTCTCCAAGCTTGATGAGCAATGCGGGAGAGTCCTTATCTGGGTAGTTAAAGCTCACCGGCTCGCCTACCCTCAGGTTTTTGATGTTTGCCACCTTTACCCTTGAGTAGGGTTGGCTCGTAAGAGCCTTCACCAGCTCTGGCGAGGTCAAGAGAGCGCTCATTGCTGCGCTCCCCCCTATGAAGGTCCTTCTGGAGATTTTTGTCATAAACATCACCACACCTCCTAACGGGTTTCACCTTTTTTACGTATGCAAATTTCGTGCCAATTTTGAAACATTGAAAAATCAAGACTTTTCAAAAGGGAACATCCCTGAGAATGCTCAAATTTTGACAATGGGTGCTCAAAAATTGAGCAAATTTTACTTGAGGTTCTTTAGTCTGCTTTCCAAGGTGTTCCTGGATATTCCCAAAAGGCTCGCCACTTTGGATTTGTTCCCTGAGTATCTTTCAAGGAGCTTTTTTATAAGGTATAGCTCCACCCTATCAAGGAGGTTTGGAAGTTCCTCCTCAGGCACCGCATCAAGCAAAAGTTCCAGAGCTTTTTCAAAGGAGGAGATGTTTTCTCCCTGCTGAATGGCAAAGTCCTTTATCTTTCCAAACCTTGTTTCAAGCACCGCTTTATAGACTAAGTTTTTCAGCTCTCTAACATTCCCCGGGAAGGAGTAGTCCATGAGTTTTCTTAGCGCTTGTTCTTCCACTCCCTCCACGCTCGTTCCCAACTCGGCGTTGGCAAGGGCTATAAAGTATTCCACCAAGGGTTTTATGTCCTCTTTTCTTTCCCTGAGTGGTGGCACGTGTATTTCCAACTGGCTTATTCTGTGGTAGAGGTCCTCTCTAAACTTTCCTTCTTCCACCATCTTTTTTAGGTCCCTGTTGGTGGCAAAGATGAGTCTTACATCCGCCTTCTCCTCCCTTGAGCTACCCAAGGGGAAAAAGCTCTTCCTTTCCACAAAAGCCAAAAGCTTGGCTTGGAGCTTGTAGGGCAAATCTCCTATCTCGTCTAAAAATAGCGTTCCGCCTTCCGCCAACTTAGCCTTTCCCTTTTTATCCACCAATGCGCCCGTAAAGGCACCCTTCACATAACCAAAGAGCTCCGCCTCAAAGAGGTCCCAGGGTATGGCTGGGCAGTGCAGTATTACAAAGGGTCCCTCTTTCCTCGGGGAGTTCTCGTGGATGAGTTTGGCTACAACTTCCTTTCCTACCCCCGTTTCTCCTGTTATCAAAACATTCAGATCATTTTGACAGGCTAAGCCCACCTTTTTGAACACCTCAAACATAGCCCTTGAGGAGCCAATTACCTTTAATTCCCTGCTGTAAGAGGGCTCAAGCTTTGGAACAAACTCCAGGGCGTTCTTTACCGCCTGCAAAAGCTCTTGGCTACTAAAAGGCTTTTTTAGCACATCCACTGCACCAAGCCTTGAGGCACTTACCACCGCGTCCGCATCTGCATAGGCGGTTATAAAGATCACCGGAATGTTAAAACCCTTTGCCCTCAGTTTTTCCACCACATCCGTTCCTCTCTCACCCTCCAGCCTTATATCCATCAAAAGCAGGTTGCTCTCTGGCAGATACTCCTCCAAGCCTTCCGGGGACTGTAGGGCAACCACCTCAAAGCCCTTTGAACTGAGGACCCTTTTTATAGAATGTAAAACCCCAAAATCATCATCCACTACTATAACTCTCATGCCTTCACCTCCACTAAAAAGGTAGAACCTTTTCCTTCCTCGGAGAAAACACTAAGCCTTCCTTCAAGCATTTGCACATACCTGGCTACTGTAGAAAGACCAAGCCCAGTGCTATCCCGCTTTGTGCTAAAGAAGGGATCAAAGACCTTCTTTATGTGTTTTTTGGGTATCCCGTGCCCATTGTCCTTTACCATAAGGACTGTCTTTTCTCCTTCTTTCCTGAGGGAAATTTCTATCTTACCTTTTCCATCCACCGCCTCTATGGCGTTTTTGAGTAGGTTGCTGAGTATTATCTCCAAGGCGGTTTTGTTGGTGTATAGTTTAAAGTCCATCACATCCAAAACCAAGTCTATGTCCTTCTTCTTTATGGCGGGCTCGTAGATCTTTAACACATCCTCCACCAACTGCCAAGAGCTAAACTCCCTTTTTTTCCTCCTCCACAGGTCTGGCAAACTGTAAAAAGCTACTCACTATTTTATCAACCCTCTCTATAGACGCTCTAACCACCTCTACGTCATCCTCGTTCCACAGATAAAAGCTTCAGAGGAAGGGTAGCATTTTTTAGCTCATGGGCAAGGTAGGCGCTCATTTCCCCAAGCAGGGAAAAGACCTCCATCCTCTTTACCAATTCTTCAGACCTTTTTAGCTCCGTTATATCCTTTAAGGTAAAGATAAAAGCATCCACCCAAGGCACTAATACCGCCAAGGCGTAGCTCTCCTCTCCTTTCTTGTTTCTAAGCTTTACCACACCCGTGTAGGTTCCCTTCTGCCTTAGGCTCTCCCTTACCTCTCTTCTTTCCCTCGGTCCTTCCAAAAGCACTCCCACCTTTCTTCCAAGCAGGTTCTCCACCGAAAAGCCATAGTTCTCTACTGCCTTGTTGCAAAAGTATATGGTTCCCGTCTCGTCCAGTATTAGAACGATCTCCTGTAGGGTGTTAAATAGGCTTTCATAAAAGTCTCTTGCAAACTCCAGGTTGGAAAAGATACCCTTAAGGTCGCTCAAGCTTTTATGCACAAAGTCTGCCAACTCGGTTAGCTCCTCCCTCTCCCAAAAATCCTTCTTGATGGGCATACCTCCCCTTTTAAACTCCTCTATCATCTCCCTCACTTGCTTAAGCCTTTCATTTATTCTAAGAGAAACAAACACTCCCAAGAGTATGACCACAAGGGTGAAGAAGAAAGTAAAAGCCAAGGTAATAAACCTAAGGGGAGATACGATCCCCTCTATGTATTCCCTGTTGATCTGATAGTAGAGATAGCCTATAGTGTATGAATAGCTTTCTATGGGAATTTTTAGGTAATCTGAGTTGTTAGAAAAGGATCTTCCCACCACCTTCTCCTCTGGCTTTGAAGAGGCAATTATGCGGTTGTGGGCATCCACAAGGACCACCTCCTTTACGCCCGGTATTTGAGAGAGGGCTTCAATTTTGTTAAAGGCTCTCCAGTAGTTTTCCATAAGGATAAGCTCTATGAACTCATCCTTCTGAGATTGCACAAACTCTTCAATGGTGTTTATCACATGTTGTCTTAGTTTGTTGCTCAGATAGTTTATAGTTAGCAAAGACATAGGTAGAGAACAAAGGGCGATTACAAAAACGAAAGTGAGGGAGAGTTTTAGTCCTATGCTGGCTTTTCTGAGCCTTTCAACAAAAGCCTTCATTTATTTTTCTTTATGTAGCTTATCATCTGGGCTATGGTTTCGTAATGTTTTGGCTCAAGGTAGGTAAAGCCCAATATGCCCATGTTCTTTAGGATTTTTCTTCCCTCCTCATCCTGATGCATCTCTAAAAGGGCTTTCTTTATTGCTTTCACTATATTTGGGTCCAGTCTTTTGCTCGCTACGATAGGCGTGGCCGGAAAGGGTCCAAACTTTTGGATAACTTTAAGCTCGTTGGTAATGTGCGGTGCCACTAGGCTGGTATGTTCATAGACTATACTATCTACGCTGGCACCCTCCACAAAGCCCTTGTAGACTGCCATGATAGACTCGTAATGGGAGTAGGTGTATATCAAGGGTTTAAAAAACTCGGTGGGAGAGTATCCGTTTTTCAGAAGAAAGTAAGTGGGGGCGACGGAGCCCGAGTTGGACTTTGGGTCTGAAAAGGCGTAAGGTTTTCCCTCAAAATTAAGGATTGACCGATAAGGTCTGTCTTTTTTAGTTATAACATAAGAATAGTAGTAGGGACCATTGGAGGTAAGTGGGACCGCGACGAGGTAATAACCTTATTTTTTGTGCCCTTCCACGTAGGGGGCACCGCAGATGTAAGCTATATCCACCTTTCCGTTGAAAAGATAAAAATCCATTTCATCGTAGGACCTGGCAAAGACTGGACTAAAGCTAAAGCCCGTTTTCCTTGAAAGATAGTCCAAAAAGTCCTTTATGGTTTTTACATCCTCCCTCGTAATGACCGCGGTAAATCCTACCTTTATATCCTTACCAAAGGCTAAAAGAACACTCAGCAAGAGTGCAAAAAGGACAATCATGGTTAAAAATTAAATCTTATGCTGAATTTGGTGGTTTTAACAGGGGCGGGTGTGTCTGCGGAGAGTGGTATTCCCACCTTTAGGGGTAAGGAAGGGCTCTGGAAGAACTTCAAGCCCGAAGAGTTGGCAACGCCGGAGGCTTTTAGAAAAAATCCCAAACTGGTTTGGGAGTGGTATGATTGGAGAAGACAGCTTATAAGTAAAGCAGAGCCCAACAAAGCCCACAAACTTCTGGCACAGCTGAACGCGGTAATAATTACTCAAAATGTGGATGGCTTACACCAAAGGGCGGGCACAAAGAAGGTCATAGAGCTTCATGGGAACATATGGAGGGTTCGGTGCACAAGCTGTGGAAAGGAGTATGAGAATTACGAGGTGCCCTTAAGGGAGATACCTCCAAAGTGTAAATTTTGTAATGGGCTTTTAAGGCCAGCGGTAGTTTGGTTTGGAGAGAGCTTGCCAATGGATGCTCTGGAAGAGGCTGAGCGTTTGGCAAAGTCCTGTGAGGTGTTTTTAGTTGTAGGCACCTCGGGGGTTGTCTATCCGGCGGGACTTCTTCCCTTTGTGGCAAAAGAGCATGGTGCCAAGGTGGTGGAGATAAACCCAGAAAGCACTCCCATATCCGAGATAGCGGACATAGTTATAAGGGAAAAGGCAAGCGTGGGAGTTGAAAAGTTTATACAGACCATGTTAAATTTATAATACAAAATGAACAGGAAGGAACAGATACTTGAACTCATAGCAAAGGGATACAACAATGTTAAAACCCTTGCAGAACACTTTGGCGTCTCCCTCATGACCATATACAGGGATGTTAGAGAGCTGGAGAGGGAAGGAAAGATCATAAGAAGACACGGGGAGCTTCTTTTGAAAAAGGAGGAAGAAAAGCAGGCTCAGGAGATAGATGTATGCGCTTACTGTGGGAAGGCATCCGACAAACGGTTAGAGTTTGTGTATAGGCTTAGGGGTAAAACGGTCTGTGCCTGCTGTGCCCACTGTGGGCTTCTTCTTTTTAAGGAACTTCAGGGCAATGAAGTCCAATCTTGCATGACCCGAGACTTTATCTTGGGCAACCCAATTAACTGCTTTTCCGCTTGGTATGTGGTAGATTCTTCGGCGGTGCCCTGCTGTAGTCCCTCCGCCATAGCCTTTGGCAATAAAGAGGACGCAGAGAAGTTTGCAAAGGGCTTTGGAGGAAAGGTCTTTGATTTTGAGTCTGCGGTGCAGGCGGTTGAAGAGCTTATGAAAAGAGGACAAAAAGTGGTATGGGAGGTAAGGTAGTGGAAGGTATAGAAAGGCTTCTGCCATCTTTAATAGTAGATAGCAACCACTGGATTGTGGCAACCAACCAATATAGGTATTTGCAGGAAGGAAGGCCTTCAAAACTCTATGCTTAACCAGATAAGGTATTGGTTTATGTGCTTATTTTTATTAGTGATGTATTCAAAATCCGTAGGTGTTCTTAAACCAAAATTCAAACTGGTTATCCTGTCAAGACTATAGCTGAACTTTAGGTCAGGCTCCATACTTTTTGGGGGGATGTCAACTTTTTAGGTTCATGATTGTATAAATGACAATAAAAGAGGCTAACCATCTATAGACGGTTTCATACTTAGCATTCCAAGGAAACCTCTTGTAGAACCTCATTCCTCTTCCCAAAAGTCTCATGTAGCCATTCCATTGCAAGCCCTTTGACCGCACTCACATACCAAGGTCCCTTGTCAGTGGTGCATCCCTTTGCCTTTGTGTTGTAAAGAACCAATTTAGCTGTCCAAGAGTCCCTCCTTCCTGAAAGATGCACAAACACAGGCAAACCTTATAGACCCAAATAGCAATCGTATATATTGCCTGAAGAGCTTTCCCTAATAACCCTTGTGAAGTAGGGACTCCCTTACTGTTCTTAGAGAAAGTCCCTTAAAGTAGAGGAGCACAGCTTCTGCTTTTAGGCTTACGGGAAACCTATGTCGCTTAAAAGCTTTGCTTAGTATTTCTTCTATTACTTGTATCGCCTTCATATCTCTAAGCGTATCAGCCCAGTCTATTAATGCCAAAAGTTGACATCTTCGGCTTGGGCGTCAGAACCGGGCAGGGCTTTGGCTACTTGGAAACCTTAGACTGAAAGTTTGTTATAATTTTGTTGCCCTGTTAGGGAACTGAGGGTCCCACGAGGACCCTTGTCAACTTGGCAACTGAATAGGGTGTAGTCTTCCTAAATGAGATAGTCCTTAGCCTTCACGACTCCACCGTATTTTTGCTTGTATTCTTCTAACTCCTTTAGCTTTTGGACAATGAGTTCTCCCATGGACATTTTCTTGGTTATGGCTTCTATGCGGAGGGCTTGATGCACATCGGAAAGTAGTAAAATCGTGGTTTTTACCATTTTCTTCTTTTTGCGTCCCATAGGTTTTAATTATATACTCTCGCCGTAAAACCGTAAAGCTGTAATTATGTAATGCCATAATGCCGTAATTATGGTCAGTGGTGGAAAACATTGGGAAACAAGGATTTAAATTTGACAATAACATACTCAACTTTGCATGATCTCGGATTTCGGAAAATTAACTTCATTTGAAAGGGGTACCCTCTTGTGTACTGTGTGGAGTTGAAAGAAAGATACTATACGAGAACAATGTCTTTCTATCTTTGGTAAAGAAAGAGGAACCTTTTGGTGTAAGTACTTTCTTAAAAGGAAGTATCACACCGGGACTTAGGCTTGTGGAGATTAGATACGGATATATGGAAGTATTAGACATTGATAAAGAGTTAAAATCGGTAGGGATCCACGAAAGAGCCATATTCTACGGAGTTGAATACATATACACAGATAAGTTAATCTGGAAACTTTTTAGTCTTCTAAAGCGTGTTACACCAAACTTTGTGGAGTATTACAGATTTCCTCATGGAAAGCTTCGTGGCGTAGCAGTCAGGGTTGAGTTTTAAAATGACGTTTAAAAGGTGTCACAGTGGAAATTCTAAAACAGCCTCCCTATATATCTTGTATAATAAAAAAGATTGCGGTTATCAATAAGAGGAAACCTAGAGGAGGAGTATAATGTCAAAGGAATTTGAGCTTGGCATAGGGCTTTTGAAGAAAATATACACTGAACTGCAAGCTTTGAGCACAGCGGAAGATAAACGCCAAGTAAAAGAGATAATGCAGGCTATTATGAACCCTCTAGTGGCAGGGGCTTATCAGATAAAGGTAGGAGAGGGACCTCAGAAGGACAAGCTTTTGGAGGTTCTCTTTCCTTTGATAAGAGAACTTAGGGATATGCAAAACCTTGAATCCATCAGAACTTTGGCTGGTGAGCTGGTCAATGCCTTGAACGCCATAGAAGCAGAGGTGGCTACGCAAGAGGGTAGCAGTTAATGAAAACCACCATTCGGACCCTTTTCAATAAAAAGGAAAAGGGACAAAAGATCACCATGATCTCCACTTATGATTATCTATCTGCCAAACTGTGTGAACAGGTTGGTATAGATTGCATACTGGTAGGTGATTCTTTGGGTATGGTTTTTCAGGGGAAAGACTCCACCTTGGAGGTCACCGTAGAGGAAATGATCTATCACACAAAGGCAGTCAGAAGGGGAGCCAAGGAAAGCTTTGTTATAGCAGATATGCCCTTTATGAGCTATCAAGTTAGCGTGGAAAAAGCCATCGAAAATTGTGGTAGGCTAATAAAGGAAGGTGGAGCCAACGCGGTTAAGTTGGAAGGAGGAGAAGAGATAGCGGATTTGGTTTATAAGCTTGTACGTATAGGCATTCCAGTGGTTGGGCATCTGGGTTTTACTCCTCAGAAGATAAATACAATAGGAGGCTACAGGGTGGTTGGTAGGGAGGAGGAGGCAGAAAGAGTTAAGAAGGATTTTAAAATATTAGAAGAAGCGGGTGCATTTATGATAGTGCTCGAAGCAATGCCCACAGAGCTTGCCAAGGAGCTCACACAATCTGCTAGGTCTATAACGATAGGCATAGGGGCGGGGCCCTATTGCCACGGGCAAGTTCTCGTTTTTTACGACCTTGTGGGGTTAGTGGAAGATATAAAGCCAAAGTTTGTCAGGAGATACCTGAACTCTGCAGAGCTCTTTAGAAAGGCTTTGGAAGAGTTCAAAAGGGATGTAGAGAGTGGAAGCTTTCCTTCTGAGGAAGAAAGCTATGGATGAGGCAAGGCTTCTAGAATTTCTTAGTAGGGTCGGATACATAACAAAAGACCAAGCCCAAAAAGCAATCTCTTCCAAGGAAAAGAACGAAGACATTATAACAACCCTTCTAAGACTTGGTTTTATGAATGACGAAAAACTTTTAGATTTTTACACAAAATATACACCACAAAAGTTGTGGAAAGGTGACTTAAAAAGCATAAACATACCCGCCGGGATCCTCAACAAAATACCTCAAGATATCCTAAAAAAGCATTTAATTGCGCCAGTTTCCTATCAAGATGGCAAGCTAACCGTAGTCATGGTCAATCCTTTCAATCAATCCGCCATAAATGAGCTGAGATTTGCCAGCAAGATTGACAACATAGTGTCCTACGCAGCGCCTAAAAAAACAATAGAAGGTATACTAAACAGGCTATATCCACAAACACAGGACATACTTGAGGAAATTAGCGAGGTTAGCGAAATAGAGATAGAAACATCAGAATCAGAACTATTTTTGGATGCTATAAGTAAAGAAACTGGAGAAGCACCCATAGTCAGGCTTGCAAACTTTCTTATTATGGAGGCAGTAAATTTGGGTGCATCCGATATACACATAGAGCCTCAGGAAAAAAAGCTAGTAGTTAGGTATAGGGTCGATGGTGTGCTAAGGATATTTCATGAACTTCCCATAAATATCAAAGATGCACTTACTACAAGGTTTAAGATAATGGCAGATCTGGATATTTCTGAGAGACGTAAGCCCCAGGATGGTAGGATAAGGGCAAAGATAGGTAATAAAAAGGTAGACCTAAGGGTTTCTACTGTTCCCTTAGTGTATGGTGAAAAGATAGTTATGAGAATACAGGAAGCAGAGAAGTATTTAAGTGTGAGATTGGAGGACCTTGGGTTTGAACCCGATGACCTTGAAAAGTTTAGAAAGGCAATTTGGAAACCTTGGGGTATGATCTTGGTAACTGGTCCGACGGGTTCGGGAAAAACGACTACTTTGTATGCTGCATTGATGGAACGCAACACGCCCGATGTTAACATAATGACTGCAGAGGACCCGGTGGAGGTTTCTATCCCCGGATTAAATCAGGTACAGGTTAACGAAAGAATAGGACTTACCTTTGCTACAGTTCTAAGAGCCTTCTTAAGACAGGACCCGGATATAATCCTCATAGGTGAGATAAGAGATACGGAAACTGCAGAGATAGGCATAAGAGCAGCCCTTACGGGTCATTTGGTTTTTTCTACCTTGCACACCAACGATGCTCCCTCTTCTATAACAAGGCTTGTTGATATGGGTATAGAGCCCTTCTTAGTGGGTTCATCTCTAATACTTGTGGTAGCACAGAGGTTAGTAAGAAAACTGTGTCCCAAGTGTAAGCTTGTAGATGATACTCCGAAGGAAGCTTTGGTTAGATTGGGAGTGTTGAAAAGCTTAGACGAGAATATAACCATATACAAGGCTAACCCAAAGGGGTGTGATGAATGTAAGGGAACTGGCTACAAAGGAAGAACCGCAGTTCATGAGATTTTAGAGGTGGACGAGGAAATAAGAAGGCTTATCGTTAAAGGTGCCACCGCAGAAGACATAAGAGAGCTTGCTAAAAGGAAGGGTATGCGCACCCTCTATGAGGCGGGAATATTAAAGGTGCGTAGAGGAATAACAGATATAGCTGAGGTGGAGAGGGTTCTCGCAAAGTGATCTACAGAAGGAGGGTGCAATTTTACGAAACGGATGCGCAGGGTGTTATGCATCATTCAAACTACTTCAGGCTCTTTGAAGAGGCAAGGGGCGAGCTACTCAGAAGTCTGGGGATTCCCTACTCCAAGTTGAGGGAAGAGGGCTATGAAGTTGTCCTTTTGGAGGCAGAGTGTAGGTTTAAAAAGCCCATCCTTTACGATGAAGAGGTGTGCGTGGAAATAAAATTGGATATTATGGACAGATATTTTTTCAGCTTTAGCTACCGGGTGTCTGTAGAGGACAGCCTGAGGGCGGAGGGAAGAACTAAGCACTGCTTTGTTAAAGGGGGCAGACTAATATCTATTCCCAAAAAGGTAAGGGAACTTTTTGATGTTTGAAAGGCTTATCCTTTCCCTTTACACAGGTACGCTGTTTTCCATAGTCTTTTTGGTAGCACCTGTTCTCTTGCGGACCGAAAAGGACAAAAATCTTGCGGGTAGATTTTATGGAAGGATTCTCTGGAGGTTTTACAAACTTGCATTTTTTATGCTTTTGTTTTATCTTTTAATAGCTGATGAAAAAGTATATGCGTTCCTGCTTATGGTTGGTCTGGCGTTGAACGTAGGGCTGTCTTTCTACCTAAAAAATCTCAAGAGGGAGTTGGGGGATATAGACAAGATTGATTACAATCATCCAAAGAGAATTAAGTTCAGAAGGTTTTCTTTGTTATCCACAGCCCTTCTGTTTATAAACTTTTTGCTTTCAACTTTAATTCTAATAAAAACTTTTGGAGGTGCGCATGGAGTATAGGGTAAACAGACAAATAAGGGCAAAAGAGGTTAGGCTTATTGACCAAGATGGAAAGCAGATAGGCATAGTGCCGCTTCAGGAGGCTTTAAGAATTGCAGAGGAAAGGGGGTTGGACCTGGTGGAAGTAGCCCCAAACGCCAACCCTCCTGTTTGTAAGCTATTAGATTACGGAAAGTTTTTGTATGAACTAAAAAAGAAAGAAAAGGAGGCAAGGAAGAAACAAAGGGAACACTCTATGGACGTAAAGGATATTAACCTTTCCTTGCGTATCGATGAGCACGACCTTAAGGTAAAACTAAAGCACATGAGAGAATTCTTGGAAGATGGGGACAAGGTGAGGGTTAGAATAAGGTTCAAGGGTAGGGAAAACGCCCATCCAGAACTGGGAGATAGATTGGTCAATAGGATCGTGGAGGAGCTCTCAGACTGTGGGCAACTTGAGGGACCACCCAAAAGGGAAGGAAACTTTTTGACCTTTGCCCTTTTGCCGAAAAAGAAGTAGTTTTTTTGGTGGAGCGGAGGGGATTTGAACCCCCGACCTCCTACACGCCAAGTAGGCGCTCTCCCACTGAGCTACCGCCCCTTTATATAGAGCAGAGATAATAATTATATCAAAAGATTATCGCTGTCAAGAAGTAGTCGGATATTAGCACCAACATAGAAGATGTAACCACGCTGTTGGTGGTAGCCCTTCCAACACCTTCTGTACCACCTTTTGTGTAAAATCCAAAGTAGCAACTAACCGCGGTGATTATAAAACCAAAGAAGGTAGCCTTGTATATTCCGCCTAAAAAGTCATGCAGTTCAGTAAGGTCCTTCATCTTTTCCCAGAATAGATATTCGTTAACTCCAAAGAGCTTTACTGCAACAAACCATCCACCAAAGATACCCGCTATGTTGGACAAAACGGTTAGCATCGGAACGCCAAGCGTCCCAGCCACTATTCTGGGTGTGATAAGATAGCTCCGAGGGTCCATACCCATTACCTCTAAGGCGTCTATCTGTTCTGTTATGCGCATAGTTCCTATCTGAGCGGTCATAGCAGAGCCAACACGGGCAATCACCATAAGGGCGGTAAGCACTGGAGCAAGCTCTCTACCCATAGAGAGGGCTACCACTGCCCCTATTAGAAATTCTGCGTTGAACCTGTGAAAGGTGCTGTAGGTTTGCAAAGCTATAACTCCACCGCTAAACAGGGAAGTTATTAGCACCACTGGGGTGGTTTCTGCCCCCAAGTAGGTGAGCTGTTTTATAAAGTGTTTTAATCTTGGAGGATTTTTAAACAGAAAAAATATAGCCCAGAGGGTTAGAAGGGTAGCCTTGCCTATTTCTTCAAAAACTTTTAACATGTTCTAAGTAAATTCTATACCTTTCCTTTATCTCTTCCATAAAGTCTCCGCCCAACTTTTCAAGAAAGGCATCTGCTAAGACTATAGCTAGGGCGGATTCACCCACCACCGACGCAGCGGGCACTGCCACCACATCTGTTCTCTCCTTTCCTGCCCTCACCTCCTCTTTTGTTAAAACATCCACGCTCCTAAGAGGCTTGGTTAGGGTGGGTATGGGCTTCATGGCACATCGCACAATTATAGGCATACCGTTGGTTATACCTCCCTCCAAACCTCCCAAGTTGTTGGAATACCTAAAGTATCCTTCGCCCTCTTTGTAACCGATCTCATCATGGACCTCGGAGCCAAACCTTTTAGCTGCCTCAAAGCCAAGCCCTATTTCCACCCCCTTTATAGCCTGAATGCTCATCATAGCTTGGGCGATCCTTCCGTCCAGCTTTCTGTCCCAATGCACATGACTGCCAAGCCCAGGGGGCACACCAACCGCAAAAACTTCAAAAACACCCCCCAAGCTTTCGCCCATCTCCTTTGCCCTATCTATCAACTCCATAAACTCCTTATCTTTGCTTGGGTCTGGAAACCTAACCTCCGACTGTTCTGCCAATTGATGTCTCTTTATTAAGTCCTGCTCTTCTATAGGAGGACACAAGGGACCTATGCTAACTACATAGCTTCCCACAAAGACGCCAAGCTCTTCCAAAAATCTCTTGCATACCGCTCCCAAGGCAACCCTACAGGCAGTCTCCCGGGCAGAGGCCCTCTCAAGTATATTCCTAAGGTCCCGCTGGTTGTACTTTATACCACCCGCAAGGTCTGCGTGCCCCGGTCTTGGTCTTGTGAAGGGAACTGCTGTTTCCGGTCTTTCCCCCTCTATTGCCATTTTCTCTTTCCAGTTCTCCCAATCCTTGTTTTCAATGAAGAGAGCTATGGGACCGCCGAGAGTTTTGCCAAACCTTACACCTGAAAGGATTTGGACCCTGTCCTTTTCTATCTTCATTCTGCCCCCTCTACCGTAGCCCCTCTGTCTTCTCTCTAACTCCCTGTTTATATACTCGGAGGAGAGCTCCAAGTTGGCGGGTATACCCTCTATTATGCAGACTAAACCCCTGCCGTGAGACTCACCAGCAGTAAGAAATCTTATAGGCATCAGACTAAGAGAACTTTACTGCCTTAACTACCTTACCCGCCTTTAGACACTTGGTGCAAACGTATATCCTTTTTACGGTGCCATCCTTGAGCACCGCTTTAACCCTATGAAGGTTAGCCTTAAAAAGTCTTGGGTTTCTCTCTCCGGAAAAGGTCACACTTCTTCCTACTTTGGTAGTCTTCCCGCAAACATAACACTTCGCCATAGTTTTATAGATTATAACACTATACAACGGATGTTAAATTGCCTCCTTATACCCTTTTGTTCTTTGCTTTCGCGAACCTCAGTGGAGTTTGGTGGTAAGGTATTAATAATCTCTTTGTCTCCCGAGAAGGTTCAGGAGTTGATAACATTCTCTCTTGTGATTTTGGCTTTGGGAGTAGTATTTTGGCTCATACATAGAGTTGAATCAAAGCTTTGAAGTATAATTTTTCTATGAAAACCACACCTTTGCATCCCTTACACATCCAATTAAAGGCAAAATTTACAGAGTTTGCGGGATACCAAATGCCCTTGCAGTATTCCTCCATAGTAGAAGAGGTTATGGCTGTCAGGAGTTCTGCGGGACTTTTTGATATATCCCACATGGGAAGGCTTTGGATTAGGGGAAAAGATGCAAAACAAAAGCTGGACTTTTTGACTACCAACTCCTTGAACAAACTCAAATATGGCAAAGTGCAGTATAACTTATTGGTCAACGAAAGGGGAGGCGTAAAGGACGATATAACTGTTTATATGATGGGGGAGGAGGAATACTTTTTGCGTGTAAACAGCATAAACAGGGAGAAGGTTTTAAACTGGCTTACCTCTTGGGGTCTAACTGTGGAAGATTGGACCTTTCAGAGTGTGCAAATAGCCCTTCAGGGCAAATCCGCAGAGGAAAAGTTAAGTAAGTACTTTGACGTTAGTGGTTTGAAAAGATACAACTTTTTGACCTTTGGGAATGTGATAATTTCCCGCACAGGCTACACGGGAGAGGATGGCTTTGAAATTTACGCACCCATCAAAGAGGGCATAGAAATTTTTGAGGCCCTTTCAAAGGAGGTGCAAACCTGTGGGCTTGGTGCAAGGGATGTTTTGAGGATAGAAGCTGGTATGCCTCTGTATGGACACGAGCTTTCGGAAGATATCTCTCCTTTAATGGCAAGCTTAGACAGGTTTGTAAGCAGGGAAAAGAACTTTTTAGGGAAGGATGAGATGTTTTCAAAGGAGCCACAGAGAAAACTCTTTGGTCTTGAGTTGCAAGAAAAGGGTGTACCCAGGGAAGGCTACCGGATAGAGATGAACCGCAAAGAAATAGGTGTGGTCTCAAGCGGAACCTTTTCGCCCACCTTAAAAAAGGGCATAGCCCTTTGCTTTGTGGATAGGGAATATTTAAAGGAGGGCACAGAGGTTGAGCTTGTGATTAGGGAAAAGCCCGTAAGGGCAGTTCTAAGAAGGTATCCCTTCATAAGGTAATGGCATATCATAGCCTTCTGAGGAAGGTTATAACCCTACAAAGAAAGACAAAGCTGATCCCTCCCAACAGTGCTATTCTTGTGGCTTTCTCTGGGGGTATAGATTCATCTTCTTTAGCGGTAGCCCTGCAAAGGTTAAAAGAGCCCTTAAAGATCAAACGCTTAGCTCTTTTACACATAAACCATCTCTTGAGGGGAGAAGAATCTTACAGGGATGAGAACTTTGCAAGAAGTTTCGCCCAAAAATACTCCTTAGAGCTCTTTGTGGAGAGGGTGGATGTGCCGAGCTTAGCCAAAAAAAGGGGAGGCAACATAGAGGCTGTCGCAAGGGAGGAAAGATACAGACTCTTTGAAGAGGTGAGAAAAAGGGAAGGCTTTGACCTGGTGGCTACTGCCCATCACCTGGGGGACTTGGTGGAGACTATAATTCTTTGGCTCACACGGGGCACGGGGCTTGAGGGACTTTTGGGCTTTGAACCAGTGGAAGGCAACATTGTAAGACCTTTTTACCTTGCCACCCGGCAGGAGATAGAGGATTTTGCCAAGAAGCAAGCCATTGAGTGGGTGGAAGATTCCACCAACTATGACCTTTCTTTGGCAAGGAACAGAATAAGGCACAGGGTGGTGCCCGAGCTAAAGGCTATAAACCCAAACCTGGAGGAAAGCGTGCTTAGGATGAGGGAGATTTTAAAGGAAGAGAATGAGCTTCTTGAAAAGTTAGTCCAGACTGCCCTTTTGAAGGTAAAAGAGGAAGGAAGGGAAGGCTTTTTAAAGTTGGAGCCAGCCCTCCAAAGGCGCGTAGTAATGAAGCTGTACGGAGTGAAGAACTTCAAAGAGGTGAGCAGGATCATAAACAGGATAAAGAAGGGTGATAAAATATAAGTAAGTGATTAATTACTTTTTAGGAGGTGCCAGATGCTCAGTATAACCGAGTATTTGACCCATGAGCACAGAGAGTGCGACGAGCTCTACGCAAGGGTGGAGGAGCTTTTAAAAGAGGGGCAATGGGAAGATGCAAAGAGAGCCTTTGAGGAGTTTAAGGCTGAAACCCTTAAACACTTTCAAAGGGAAGAAGATGTACTCTTTCCTGAATTTGAGGGTAGAACAGGCATAGTTATGGGTCCTACTCAGGTAATGAGGATGGAGCATGCCCAAGCGAGGGAGCTTATAGAGAGAATGGAAAAGGCATTATTTAGACCCTTCTGAAATAATTCAAAAGATGGAAAATCTATAGCCTATGAGGGGGCTTTCCATCCATAGGCACCGCCCTTTCAGATTATAGCCCTTTACTTTTCAACCGCCTGCGTATTTTGGTTTTTATCCTCTCTGTTGGAGCTTTTTCTCTTCTTTAAAAGAGAGTTAAACCTTCCCTTACTGGTCCATAGCTATGTGGTGGGCTTTGCCTTGATGACTATGCTTGGTGCCCTCTTTCAGATGCTTCCAGTGGTTGCTGGCGCGGTTATACCGGAACCTCTCAAAAAGGCAATACCTATATACTTAGCTCTGCTTTTATCTTCCCTTCTCTTCCTTGGTGGTTTTTTATTGAAGAAGGAAAGATTTTTGCTTCTTGGTGCAACTTTGTTGATGCTCAGCATAATCTCCGCAGTCTCTCTCATGCTCTATTATCTTCTTCCTAAAAAGAGTTTTGTGCCGGCAGTTAGGGGGTTTAAATTTAGCCTCATTTTTCGCTCATCGCTACCATCTCCGGCTACCTTTTTTTGACCTTAAAGGAACCTCTATTTTTCAAAATCCACTACTCCTTTATGCTTTGGGGTTGGATTGGAGGGCTTATAGCAAGCGTTTCCTTCCAGGTAATAGAGCTCTTTTACACCACACCACCCTATCCTAAATTTTTCACATGGCACTTTCACATTTTGGTATCTCTCTTCCTCCTTTTCTCCCTTTTGGGAGCATCCTTCCCATACAGGCTACCATTATCTATCCTTTACATAATCTACGCCCTAACTACTGTATATCTACTGTTAAAAAGCAAAAGAAGGGTTTTGGAATACACTCCAAAGTTTTGGCTTTTGGGTATGGGACTTCTCTTGTTGGCGTGCATTTTCTTTGTTTTTGGCGAGTTCTTAGCTTTCTTGGTTTCCTTTGTATTGTTCTTTAGTTCAATAATACTTGGCATGATACAAAGGATCGTTCCCTTTTTGGTATGGTTCCATCTGAGCGGTTTTGGTCTAAAGGATGCACCTTTGATGTTTGAAATAATTCCACCGCGCCGACAGGCAATAACCTTCTACAGCTTTTTTATCCTTTGCCTTTCCATACCCTTCGCCCTTACAAGCACGGATCTTCTGATAGTCTCCATAATACTGCATCTTTTTACCGCTTCGGTTTTACTATTTAACGTGCTCGGTGGTATCGGAATATATTTAAATATGTTAAGCAGGGTCTTTAGGATCTTCAGAGAGAAGGGCGGAATACTTAAAGCGTTGGACCTTTGGGATTGGTATGAATCTTTGGAACCCAAGTGGCAAAAGAAGGTAAAGTATTACTTTTCTTTAAAAACCATAAAGAACTTGAACTTTCCTTACAAGGCTAAGCACTTTGGCAGCGGAGATGTTCAAACTGCCTACACAAAGAGAACTTTTCTGGGGAGCTTAGCCCAAACCGCCCTTTTGGAGAAGGACTTTGAAACCGCCCACTGGCTCTATTGGGAAGCCCTAAAACAGGAAGGCGCACCCTACGAGGAACATCTGATCCTCAACGACCTTCTTTTGCTCTATCAAAAACTCAAAGACCTTGAGAAGATGGAGGAGGTTGCAAAAAGAGATGTGGAGCTATTTCCAGAGTATGCGGAAGAGCTAAAGGAAAGAAACGGTGGGAAGTTGCCACAGATCAATTCCTTTGAGGTTTTGGTTTATCTTTACGAGCGAAAGGGTCTTTTTGAGGACGCCTTAGCACTGATAAAGAGAATAAAGGAGCTTGGCATTCCATACCCGCAGGAGGAGGAAGTTCTGAAAAGAATTTCTGATAAAATAAATTCCCTTTGACATGGGGTTCAGCTGTGGAATAGTGGGGCTTCCCAATGTGGGAAAATCAACCCTTTTTAATGCCCTTCTGCAGTCGGTAAGGGCGCAGTCTGCCAACTATCCCTTCTGCACTATTGAACCCAACGTGGGCGTGGTAGAAGTGCCAGACCAAAGGCTCTATCACATAGCCCAAAAGGAGAGGTCAAAAAAGATCACACCCACCTTCATAGAGTTTTGGGACATTGCGGGCTTGGTAAGAAACGCCAGCAAAGGGGAGGGGCTGGGCAATCAGTTCTTGGCAAACATCCGAGAGGTGGATGCCATAGTTCAGGTTCTGAGATGCTTTGAGGACCCGGATGTGGTGCACGTGGAAGGAGAGGTTGACCCAATAAGGGACGCCCAGATTATAGACATAGAGCTTATAGCCAAAGACTTGGAGACGGTGGAAAGGAGATTAGAAAAGGTTCAAAAGATGGCAAGGCTCGGAGACAAAAAGGTAAAAGAGGAGCTTGAACATTTGGAAAAGATAAAGGCGGTCCTTGACAGAATGGAGCCTCTGAGGAGGCACAAAGAAGAACTTGGAGAGGAAACCATAGAGTATGCAAAGAAAACTCTATTTTTGCTTTCTATCAAGCCCACCATGTACGTTGCCAATGTGGGAGAGAAAGATTTGCCAGAGGGCAATGAGTTGTCCGAAAAGGTAAAGGCTTACGCAGAGCAAGAGTCTGCGCCGGTGGTGGTTATGTGCGCCAAGCTTGAGGCGGATTTGATCGGATTAGAAGGTCAAGAAAAGCTTGAGCTTTTGAAGGCTTACGGGCTTGAAGAACCGGGATTAAATAAGCTAATAAGAGAGGGCTACCGTCTGCTTGGACTTATAACCTTCTTTACTACCGGCGAGAAGGAAACCAGGGCTTGGACCATCAAAAAGGGCACAAAGGCACCACAAGCGGCGGGCAAGATCCACTCGGACATGGAAAGGGGCTTCATAGCGGCGGAGGTCATCAACTACGAAGAATACAAAAACCTCCCATCCCTCAGCAAGGCAAAGGAGCTTGGTCTGGTAAGGTTAGAAGGCAAGGATTACGTGGTTCAAGACGGAGACATAATGTACTTTAGGTTCAATGTGTGAAAATCTCAAGGATTTTGTTTATTGTCCTTTGGGCGGAAAACTTTTCCCAGTATAGCTTTTGGGAGTTTTGGGAGAAGGTTTCCCAGTTTTCCAAAGCTAAGGAGAGCTTTTCCTTAAGTGCCTCTGGGTTTCCTCTTTCAAAGGTGTAGCCGTTGAAACCTTCTATTACCGCCTCCTTTTGCCCTCCCGAGTCAGAAACTACCAGGGCACAGCCACTTATTAGCGCCTCAAGGGCAACCCTTGGGAAGGCTTCCTCTCCCTTTGATGGAATAACACATACATGGGCTTGGGCGTAGTATTTTTCCACCTCGGGGGTGTAGCCCACAAAGAGAAAGTTTTCCAGGTAGCCTTGGACCATAGCCTTCAAATCCGCCTCCGCCCTTCCGTTGCCCACAAAGATGCATTCAATAGGATAGCCCTTTTTTAAAAGTTCCAAACAAGCCTTTGCCAAGTCAAAGACACCCTTTCCTTCATCCAGCTTGCCCACAAAAAGAACCTTTAGCTTGCCGTTCTTTGGCTTTTGAGTAGCCTTGAACCTGCCCTCTTCTATGACGTTGTAAACCACCTCCACCTTTTGCGGTGGCACGCCTTCCCTTATTAAGTTCTGCCTAACATGTTGGCTTACCGCCAAAAATTTATCCACGAAGGGAAAGACAAACTTCCGGACTGTCCACTCTCTCATACGGGACATGTGCCTGAAGAAAAAAACCTTGCTACCCGCCAACTTTCCACAGTAAAGAACATCTGGATACTCCTTTCCGTTGTTGGCTACCACAATATCCGGCTTTTCTGAGCTTATTGCCCTATACAGCTTTATCATGCTTGGCAGTGTTATGCTGTGGGGAAAGGGTATGTAAAGCTTTCTTGCAAAGTCTGTATTTTTATCCACAAAACTGCCCCTGGCACATATTAGGGTTATGTCAAAGAAATCCTTCAGGTGTTTTAACATGCTTATGGTGTGGAGTTCCTTGCCTCCAAAGTTTGGGTTTGGATTGCCGTTAACCCAAAAGACCCTCAATCTTCCTCAGAAAGCAGAATAAGTTTAAAAAGCTTATACATTTTTTACTCCCTCATAAAGGCTATTCTTTTCATAAAGCTTTGAAAGGTTCGCGCTCCTTTTTGTTAGCCAATTGCTCCTGTATAGATGCACCTCCACCAGACCTTCCTGAGGGAACAGTTCCTCAGAGAGCCTGCTTATACTCCCACCCTTTGGAAGGCTATCCAAGAGGCCCTTTAAAAATTCCTGAAGGCTACCACCCTCAGGCAGAAAGCCTTTTGTTTTCCTCTTACCCATGAGGGTTGAATAGGTTCCTTCCTCCTCTCCCATCAAAAACATGGGCACCCTAAAGTAGGACAGGGAAGATAGCCCATCTAAGAAGGGAGAAAAGACCACAAAGTGCTCTACTCTTTCCCTAAGCTTGGAAATCCTTTCCGAGCCATAAAGGTCAAATAGGTCCTCTCCAAAGATCAGAAGGTTTCTTACCCTGCCCTCCTCCACATGCCTTATTAGGCTCTCTATGGGAGTGAGCTCCTCCCAAGAAAAGTTCTCAAGCACACCCAAAAAGTTCGCCTCTTTGC
>JAJHRQ010000013.1 GCA_020833645.1 Thermocrinis sp. | reverse complement strand
AGATTTCATACAAACGCCCCATCACAGAGGCACCCAAAAAGACGGACAACCCAAAGAAAAGATGAAATATGCCGTAAGCCCTTCCTCTGAAGGAAGGTGTGGAAAGTTTTGCAACGCCCGAGCGCACAATGGACTCATGCATACCTAGCTGAACTCCCCACAGCAGAGTCCCAACTATGAAAAGGGCTTCACCGTCAGAGAAGATAAAGTAGGGATAGATTAAGGTGATAACAACACCAAGGGCCAAAGCCTTAAAGCCAATCCTGTCAAAGAGATAGCCAAAAAGGAGGGCAGAAAAGCCATCCACAAGCATAGCAAGGGCAAAGAGAAAGGGAGGTAAGGCGTCGGGCAAGCTTAGATGAACTTTGCCATGATAGGTGATCAATGTAATGGGTACAAAGGAGAGCCCAAGCAGGGAAGAGAAGGCTACATAGTACCAAAAGCCGGGATGGGTTCCTTTGCCTTCTTCTTTGGAGCCTTCAGCAGTTTTCACATTTCCTTGATGATATCTTTTTGAAAGGAAGAGAACAAAAAGGGCTAAGAGGGCGCTTGGCAGAAGGCTTGCAAAGGCTAAGCGGTAATTGTTGGTAAAGTAATAAAGCACTGCAGACACAAAGAGGGGACCCAAGAAGGCACCAAACTGGTCTAAAAACTCGTGGATGCCAAAACCTTTGCCATGCCCAACCCTTTCGGTAGCCTGAGAAAGCAAAGCATCCCGGGAGGGAGTTCTGAGGGCCTTTCCAAAGCGTTCAAGAACCATCAAGGCACCAGCCCACTGCCAGTTTGGCACCAAAGCAAGGAGTGGCACAGAGAGGAGGTTCATAGCATAACCCAAAAAGACAAAAGCCCAAGGTTTTTTTAGCTTATCCGAGAGATAGCCTGAAACCAACCTTAGCAAGTATCCCACTAGTTCAGAGAGCCCTGAGAGAAAGCCTATAACGGAGGGAGAGGCGAAAAGCAAAGCCAAATAGGGTCCAAGAATGCTTCTGCCACCTTCGTAGGTGAAGTCAGCAAGCAGGCTAACCACACCCATCAAGAGGATAAAGATGTAAGGGCTAGCCAATGTCCAACTCCTCCGAGGATACTTCTCCCAGAACTTCTAGCTCTGGTATGTGCCTTTTTATGTAATTGAGGACTTCCAAGGTCCTTTCGTAGGTATCAGGTGTGGCAATAACATAGACTAGATCCTTTTTCTTTTCCTTTGTTCGGACTACCGCGTTTCTTCCAGAACCGTCCATAAGGGCGGTGAACAGCCCTATTTTTGGAACCGGTAGCCTAAGAAGGATTATCCTCGCCTTTATCTCTCTCATATTTGAGGATCTTGGCGTTGAAGAGGGTTTTTGTCTTTTTTACAAACTCCGGAAGCTCCTCTTTATCTTCCTCTTTTTCCTCCACCACAAAATCAAGGAAAGGAAACCTCACCTTTAGCTTTTCTATTTCCAAAGCCTTTGCATCCTCTTTACCCACCTTTAGGATGAGCTTTCCCTCTTTTTCCTCGTAGGGAAGTCTTCTTAACCTTTCAAAGTCAATCCTACTAAGGCTTTTCTGAAGAACGTCCCAAGGGTTTTCTTTCTGCGGTTCTTCTGGCTTTTCCTCCCTTTTTTCCTCCTTTTCCTCTTTCTTTTCCTCCTTGGGAGCCTCTTTGCTTGAGCTTCCCAGCCCTTTTATAAGTTCCTCTATGGAAAGGATGTCTTTGACTAAGGCACTTTTGATGATGGCTATCTGGCATGCCCTAAAGAGGTCCTTGGTTCTTGCCTCTACCCTCACTTGGCTAACCAATTTTTCAAGATACAGCAGAGCATTCAGGTTTGCGGAAACTTCTCTGTGAAAGTCTTCCACCTGCATTAGTTTTTCTGGGTTCTTTAGGCTTTTGTAAAGAACAAGCGTCCTTACTTCCTCCTCCACACTTTCCCAAAACCTTGAGAGGTTGTAGCCCTTTTCCCTTATCTGGTTTAAAAACTCAAGGGCGAAGTCCACATCACCGGAGAGTAGCATCTTTATAAAATCCCTTACCTTTCCCTGAGAGAGAATACCCAAAAACTCCTCTATTATTTCCTCCTTTACTTTTCCCTCCCCAAAGGTGGCGCTTTGGTCTAGCAAGGACACCGCATCTCTCATCCCTCCATCGCTTATCTTGGCGATGGTATACAGTGCTTGCTCTTCATAATCTATGTTTTCCCTTTCGCATATAAACTTAAGATACTTTACGATATCCTCTTCTCTGAGCCTGCTAAAGATTATCCTCTGGCAACGGGAAATTATGGTGGGAAGTATTTTGTCATACTCGGTGGTGCACAGGATAAAGACCGTTCTGGGAGGAGGTTCCTCAAGGGTCTTCAAAAGGGCGTTAAAAGCCTCCTTTGTTAGCATGTGTGCCTCGTCCAGAATGTAGACCTTGTACTTTCCCTTTATGGGCGTGTAAGAGACCGCATCCCTCAGGGCCCTTATATCGTCTATTCCTCTGTTGGATGCAGCGTCTATCTCTATAAGGTCTGGAAAATTTCCCTTTTCAATGGCGACGCAGTTTTCACACTCACCGCAGGGTTCTCCATCAATAGGTCTCAGGCAGTTTATTGCCCTTGTTAATATACGCGCTACGGTGGTTTTGCCCGTTCCTCTGGGACCAGCAAAGAGGTAAGCATGGGAAAGCCTTCCAAGCCTTACCGCATTGAGCAAAACCCTTTTGGCGGTCTCCTGTCCTACAAGCTCCGAGAACCTCCGAGGTCTATACTTTCTGGCAAAGGGAATATACATCAAGGGTTAATTATAAGCTACCTATACACCTCGGGTGAAAAATTACTTAAACGATTTCCCGAGGAGACACCGAAGGCAAGGAAGCAAAGTTGTAATACTCCTCCAGAGGACTTTTCCAGTTTCTCTTATGTAAAAAAGGATTTTATCAAGGGCCCCCGAAGGGGACCCAAGGGTTTTTACTTCTTTCTTATCCTTCTTGCCAACGCAAAGAGTGGAACAGACAACCACACGAGGATGTTCCACAAGCCCGCCATAGAAGATGCGGAGCCAGTCATAGAACATCCACCACCGCCACCGCCGGAACCACTGCCACCACCAGAACCACTACCGCCACCAGATTCAGAACCACTGCCACCGGTTCCGCTACCACCACCGCCAGCGCCACTACCACTGCCAGTGTCAGAACCACCATCACCGCCATCGGAACCGTCGCCACCGCCATCTCCACCACCGCCATCTCCACCGCCATCTCCCATCAAAACACCAGACAGCTTTGCCAAAAAGACGTCCCGCTCTGTTCTGCTTGAATCCATAAGAGTGGCGCCAGGAAAGTCGTTGGAAAAGGTATCTCCCGCCACATAAACCTCGCCCGTTGTGGGATGAATGGCAAGGACCCAGACAGAATCGTTACCAGTTCCTCCCAGATAGGTGGCTTGGAGGATTGGGTCTATCACAATGGGCAAGCTTGGGTCTGCTTTGGCAACCTCAAAGCTGTAGCGGTTCTTGCCAAGTAGCTTGTATGAAACCTCCACTGGAAGCTTTTTGCCATCCTTTTCCTGCCATGCTATGGGCTTAGAAAGCTTCAAATCTCCCAAACCAGTTTGAATGATTATCTCTCCATCCTTGGAAAGCTTCAGATCTTCTGCACCATCCACCTCCACCACAATCTTAGAAGGGTCAGCACCGGGCTTGATGTAGAAAAGCTTTTCCACCGTCTTTTGGGTGGCTTTGAGTTTTACCTCCACTCCAGACCACACTTCACCCAAAGAAACATACCTGTAGGTGGGAAGGTTAGACCTGTGCTTGGAAGGGTCGTTGCCTACGAAGTAGCTTACTTTGGTGGGCAGTTCCTCTTCTGGCGTTATGGCCTTAGCTTTTCCACCCACCCAGCGTTCAGAGATTACCCAGCTTTCTTTCCCTTTGACTGCCACATGCACAAGCTGGCCATCTTTGGCTATCCATGTGGTGCCAAAGTATCCTGGGGCAGAAAATAGTGCCCTTTCATCCCACTGGCCTTCGTTTTTAACCCATCCACGTTCTAAAGTGGCAAGCTTTGCAGAAATAGCCTCCTTAGAAGGCATTGAAGGAGTGGTTGAAGGTTCTGCCTTTGTTAGGCTTTTTGAGGCGGTTGATCGGCTACTTGCAAGCCAAACTAAAGACAGTAAGCGGGCAATAAGCAAGAGGGCTAAAAACACCCTTTTTCGCATGGTTGAAACCTCCTTTGTGTTAATCCTAATGGTGTATTGTTAAGTTTTTGTTAAGAGGAGATCAACTATATTCTATATTTTGTATATTTGTCTCCAAAGCCAAAGCCGGTAGCATCTGCTATGTAGCATAAGGTCTGTTTATCTTCAAGGAGAAGCTTAATTATAAGCTACCTATTTCAAAACCTCCACCAACACATCCCTTTCCATGTAGCCCAGTTTTTTTAAAACCCTGCCGTAGGGGTCAATGATGGCGGTGTCGCCAGAGTTATTCACCCAAAGGGTGTAGGTTTTAAAGCGCAAAGAAGCCCACTGGGCAAACCTAAAATGTTGAAAGGTGCAGTCGCTGTCTTTAAACCAGCCATCGTTGGTTAAAACCACAATAAGATCGGCATCTTTGGCTAATCTTTCCATGTAGCTGTAGTGGGCAACTTCAAAGCATATGGGCACCGCAATGCGAAGGTATTTGTATTTGATAACCTTTGCAGACTTGCCGGGAATGTAGTCAATACCCCCTATGGCTTGGAATATTTCCTTTAAAAATCCAAAGGGCTTTGGAATGTATTCGCCTATGGGCATGAGCTTTACCTTATCGTAGTAGTCTATTAGCATACCCTCCGCAAACAGGTAGGCAGAGTTGAAGGGCTTTAGGTTCTCCCTAACATCAATCAGACCCACCAGAATGGAACCTTTAAGGCTAAGATGATAAAGGATGTATGTTTGTTCTTCTGAGAAGTAAAAAGGCAGGGCGGACTCGGGTAGGACTACGAGGTCTGGTTTTTCTTCCAATGCCCTTTCCACCATCTGCAGTATCTGCGGTGTATGCTTGTCAAAGGTCTCTCTGCTTAGCTTGTCTTCTTGGGGCACTGCGGTTTGAACGAGGGCTACCTTTACTCCGTTTAGTTTCTTTGGTGGCACAAAGTAAGCGGAAAGGCTAAGAGAGAGCAAAACCAAAATAATCAGGGCAAAAGAGAAAAGCCTTCTTTGGAACAGGAAAATTACCAAAACCCAAAGCAAGAAGGTGTAAAGGGGTATGCTCAAAAAGTACAGGGAATATTTCAAAAGGGGCACCTGAGAGATAACCTCTCCCATCAAAAGCCATGGAAAGCCACCAAAGGGAAAGTGGGACCGAAGCAGTTCAAAGAGGGTATAAAAAAAGCCGTAGGCTAAAGGGGAGTTTTTAAAAAACCTCTGGGCAATAAAGGCGGGCAGGGGAAACTGAAAGAGGGTAAAGACGAGAACGAACAGGGAATACATAAAGTAAGAGAGAATGGGATTTATACCGCCAAACTCAACGCTGGCAATGTTGGCACACCTCAGGGAAAGAAAGATAAACACATACCCTCCCAAGGTCCAAAAGGGCACTCCCCGGTATTTAACAAAAAGAAGGAGGGCAGGAAAGAGCAAAAGCCATAGATTTAACTTAGAGAAGGGTAGGTAAAGCAACAAGCCCGCCAAAACGGAAAGGATTACCTCTTTCATTGCTTTAAAAGGCTCAAAAGGGTTATGCCAACCACTATCAAGAATACACCCACCAATTTTTGAAAATTTAAGCCCTCTCCCAGCATAACATAGGCAAAGAGCACACTCCAGAGGGGAGAGGTGGAGGCAATGGGTGCCACTATGGAAACTTTGCCATGCCTAACCGCTTCAAAGTAAAAGAACAAACCCAAGAATCCCGAGAGCATGCCCCCAAAGGATATAAAAACCAGCTCCCTTAAGCCCACCTTGAGAGGTTCTCCCAAGGTAAAAAAGAGCAAAGATGCCAACAGAAAGGCAGAAAAATTATGCACCATGAGGGCAAAGAGGTTGCTAACTTCAGCCTTTAGGCCCAGCTTAAAGAGGATGGGAGCAAGCCCCCACGCAAGGCTAGTAAGTGTTGCAAAGATCACTCCCCTCACAGTTCAAAAACTCCCACTACGGGCGCATGGTCTGAGGGCTTTGGCTGTCTCTTCTTTCTTGCCCATGTATCCACAAACACATCCCTTAGGCTCTTTAAAAGAGGCTCTGTGATAAGTATGTAGTCAATACGCATGCCCTGGTTTTTCCATATGGCACCCCCAATGTAATCCCACCAGGTAAACTCCACCTTGTTAGGGTACAAATACCTGAAGGCGTCCACAAAGCCCCAATCTAAGAGTCTTCTTAGGGCTTGCCTTTCCTCCGGCATGGTCCCTATGGTATCCTTCAGAACAACCGGGTCATAAACGTCTATGTCTTCCAAGGCTACGTTCATGTCGCCTACAAGCACGATCTTGTCTGAAGGACTAAAGTTTTTTTCTAAGAATTTACAGAAGGCATCGTAAAACTCCAACTTATAGTAAAACTTTGTACCTCCTCTCTCTTCCCCATGAGGGAAGTAGCAATTTATGAGCCAAAGGTCCTTGAGCCTTCCTCCTATTACCCGACTTTCCACATCAAACTTTGCATCTCCTGTGCCTTTAAAAACATCCTCCAACTCAAACTTAGAGCATATGGCCACGCCATTGTAAGCCTTTTGCCCATGCACATAGCACTTGTACCCAAGCCTTTCAAAGTCAAGAAAAGGAAAGTTGTAGGTCTCTGTTTTTAGCTCTTGAAGACACAAGATCTCCACAGGAACCCTCTCCAACCACATAAAAACCAGCTCTTTTCTGGACCTTATGGAATTTACATTCCAAGTGGCAACCCTTAGCATAGCCTCTTCATCACCCTTTGCATGGCTTGTAAGAATTGGTCGTTTTCTTCCGGGAAGCCTACGCTTACCCTGAGGCAGTTTTCCAAGTTGGGAAGGTAAGAAACATCCCTAACCAAAACACCCTCTTTTATAAGCTCAGCGTGTACCAAACCTGCGGGATAGGGAGTTTTAAACAGGAAAAAGTTAGCATCGGAAGGAAAGACCTTTACTCCTTCTATTTTAGAGAGCTCCCTCATCAGCCTTTCCCGTTCCCTGAGGACCATCTGCACGTGTTCCTCTATTATAGGGTAAAAGTCCTCCAACATAAGCTTGGCTATTACCTGAGAAGGATAGGTTATGTTGAAAGGAAGCCTAAGCTTGTTTATTTCTCTGGCTATTTCCTCCTTTGCTATTAGCACGCCCACTCTCAAGCCCGCCAAACCTATCTTGGAGAGAGTTCTTAAGACCACAGTATCCTCCCTTTGAAGGGCGTCAGCAAGAAAGGTCTTTCCAGAAAAGTGATAATAAGCCTCATCTATTACGGTAAATACGCCCTCCTGTCTAACCCTCTTGATGGCGTCCTCCCTAAAGCAGTTGCCCGTGGGATTGTTTGGGTAAGAGAAGAAGGCTAAGGAAGGTCTTTTTTCCTCCACTGCCCTCAAGAGGGCTTCCAAGTCTAAGTCCAGGTCCTCTTTGAGGGGCACTTCCACCTTTTCCCTTCCCAAGGCGGTGGCACATATGCCATACATGGGAAAGGTGGGTATAGGATAGAGGACAGGACTGTTTATTTCCCCTACCGCTATAGTTAAGTATTGAATGAGCTCGTCGGAGCCGTTGCCCAGGACCAGGTTGTCCGTTGAAACACCAAACCTTTTGGCTATAACTTCTTTAAGCTCTGATGCTTGTGGGTCTGGGTAGCGGTTCAAAGGTAGGGAGGAGACCACCTCCCCTATTTTTCTTTTAACTTCCTCTGGAAATTTTATGGGTAGTTCGTTGGAGGAGAGCTTTACCTTGCAGGGAGTAGTCTCCGTTTTGTAAGCAGACAGTTCCTTTATGCGTGGATGGATCATTTATTCCTTCTTTTCTTCCTCTGCTTCTTCCATTTCCTCCTCTTCCTCTAACTCCTCACCTCTTCCCAGATAAAGCTCCAGTTCTGCAACGGTGGATTCCATGAGCTTATCCTCAAGGATGCCCTTGATCAATCTGTTTAGCTTTCTCTCGTCTCCCATAGCTATGCCGTTGAGCACATAATAAAGCCTTTTGGGCAGAGAAAGGGTGATCCTTCTGTATCTGGCTCCGCCTTTCTTTCTTCCTCTCTTAGCCATTTTAAACCTCCTCAAAAAGTTTTATGCTAATATTCTATCACAATTTACCTAAATTTATTCAACTTTCAGAAACTTTAAAAGCTCTTTTTTACCCTTTCCCTCCTTGGCTGATGTTATAACAATGGGTGCTTTTGAAAGAAGGATCAGTTCCTTTATGGTTTTCTCTTTCTCCTTTTGGTCCGCTTTATCTTCTTTTGTCAAAACAAACACATAGGGTATGTTAAGAGAAGAAAGAAACTCTATCATAGACCTATCTAAGGGTGTAGGACCAACTTGGCTATCTATGAGCAAAAACACCCATTGGATTTTTTCTCTACACTGGGTAAAGTATTTCTCCATCATAATCTTCCATCTTTCCCTTTCTTCGCCGGAAACCTTTGCGTAGCCATAGCCAGGTACATCTACCAGATATAGCTCATCATTCCAGAGGAAGAAGTTAATGGACCTCGTCCTACCTGGGTCTTTACTAACACGGGCTACCTTTCTGCCCACCAGCATGTTTATAAGGGAGGATTTACCCACATTGGACCTTCCCACAAAGACTACATGCCTTCTGTGATCCTCCGGAAAGTTCTCCTTAAAAGAGCCTACAAAAACTACTCCCTCTTTTCTTCCAGACATTTCTTTACTTCTCCCAGCAAGTATAGAGAGCCAAGCACCAGCACATCTTCCTTTAGCCCAAAAACATCCCTCGCAGAGCTCAGAGGGACGACCTCCCTAAAGTTCAGCCTTTGGGCATGTTGAATCAGTTCAGATAGTTCCTCTCCTCTGTGGTGGTTGATGGGCACCAAATAGATTTTTTCCGAAAGCTTTCGGAGGAAAGCCATGGACTCTCTCCACTCCTTGTCCTTTAGCCCAGTAAATACAGGAGTTAGCTTTATGCCATGTTTTATCAACTGATGGACTACCCTTTTGACACCATCCGGGTTATGGGCACCGTCTATTATCAGCAAAGGGTTTTTCCTCAAGATTTCTATCCTCCCTTCCCACCTTGTCTCTTCAAGGGCCTTTCGCGTTTTATCCTCGTTTAATTTTATTACCTGGCTTACCAAGGCTATAGCTACGCTTGCGTTGTCTATTTGCCACTTGCCCCAAAGTCCCAGCTTGGCGGAGCTTATTGAAAAAAAGTCCGACCTAAAGCTCTCCAAGTAAGTTTGCATGCCTTCCACCTTGCCGTAGGCAAAAAAGTCCATGCCCGCCACGATCAGGTCCTTCAGATCGCATAACTCCAAGGCTTTGGGATACAGAGGTTCTTTGGGACTGCCGATCACAATGGGTCTGCCGGGCACATATATGCCCAGCTTTTCGTAAGCCCTCTCTTCGGGACTTTTACCCAACCACTTTACATGGTCCCTTTGAACGTTGGTAATGGCACAGGCGGAAGGTCTGCAGGTTCTGGTGGCGTCCCATCTGCCTCCCATTCCCACCTCAAAGACTGCAAAATCCACCTTTTCATCCTCAAAAAACTTTAGGGCTATTAGTGTGCAAGCCTCAAAGTAGGTAAGGTTAAACCTCTCAAAGACGCCCTTTAGCTCCTTTACATACTCTTTTAACCTCTCTTCCTCCATCTTTTGTCCGTTCAGCCTCCACCTCTCCTTTTCATCGTAAAGGTGGGGAGAAACAAACCAACCAGTTTTGTAGCCATGCTCCCTGAGAATGCGCTCCGCAAAGGCACAGGTAGAGCCCTTCCCATTAGTGCCACCCACCAACAGGGAAACATAGGAGGGCTTTTTTAAACCAACGTACTCAACCGCCCTTTCAATTCGCTCTAAGGTGGGTTCAATGTGGTAATCTTTTCCTTTATAAAGTTCGTAGAGAATTTGATCTTTTACCATCATCGCAATAAAAATAGTTTAAAATTTTAAACCTCAGCAGAGGCTATGGCTGAATATTTCCTTAAGGAGAAGGATATTATAAAAGCCCTCGGCAAAAAGCCTATGCACTTTAACGAGCTTGCCCACCTTTTTTCCTTGGATAAAAAGGGTAGAAAAGCGTTGAAAAAACTGCTAAAAAAGCTAAAAAAAGAGGGAACCATCATAGTGGAGGGCGGAAGGTATAGGTTGGCACAGGAGGAGGTAGTAGTAGGTACAGTTTTGGCAAATCCCAACGGCTTTGGCTTTCTTGAGGTGGGAGAAGGTAAAAAGGATATATACATACCACCCTTTGAGATGGAAAGGCTTTTACACGGAGACAGAGTCAAGGCTAAGGTGGTGGAATTCAAAGGCAAAAAGGAAATAAGGGTGCTAAAGGTTCTAAAGAGGGGCACAAAGGAGCTGGTCTGTTCTGTAAAAAAAGAAAAGGGACAGTGTGTGGGAGTTCCCTTGGACCAGAACAGTTTTCATAGGGTCTTTCTGCCGAAGGATGCCTGCAAAGAGTTAAAGGAAGGCGCCGTAGTATTGGCAGAAATTGTGCGATACCCTTCCAAAGAAGGCCCCATGCTGGGCAAAGTTAAAAAGGTCCTTGGACATCCGGCAGAAAAGAACCTTATTGTGGATATAATCATCCACAAGTACAAGCTACCTCTGGATTACGAGCCAGAAGCCTTAAAGGAAGCCCAAAGCCTCTCCATAGATTGGGAGAAGGAGCTCAAGAGGAGAAGGGACCTAAGGGATCAGATATGCTTTACCATAGACCCACCAAGGGCGAGGGACTTTGACGATGCGGTTGCCATAGAAAAAACACCCGAGGGGAACTACCGCCTTTGGGTGCATATAGCGGATGTGTCTTACTTTGTGAAGGAGGGTTCTGCCCTTGACAGGAGCGCCTTTGAGAGGGGCTTTACCTTTTATCTGCCTGACAGGGCAATCCACATGCTACCTGAAAGGCTCTCTGCAGACCTTTGCAGTCTAAAGCCCAATGAGGACAAGCTTGCCTTTACCTGTGAGATGGTATTTAGCCCGAAGGGGGATCTGCTATGGTACGACATCTACGAGAGCGTAATAAGGAGCAAGGCAAGGCTAACGTATGATGAAGCCCTGCGACTTATCGTAGGAGACCCAGCCCTCGAGAAGAAGTATCCAGACCTTGTAGAACCACTCAGGCTCATGGAGGACCTATACAGAATTCTCTCTTACAGAAGGTGGGAGAGGGGTAGCATAGACTTTGACCTGCCCGGGGCAGAGTTGATCGTGGATGAGTATGGGGAACCTACCGCCATAGTGCCCTATGAGCGCCACATAGCTCACCGAATTATAGAGCACTTTATGATCTCCGCCAACGAAACGGTGGCAAAGCATCTTACCAGCGTAGGATATCCCTGCCTTTACAGGATTCATGAAAAACCAGACCCTAAAAAGGTGGAAAATCTGTTGGAGATCTTGGAGGGGCTTGGCTACAAAGTTAAAAGGTTTTCCCTTGAGCCCAAGTTTTTCCAAAAAATCATAGAGGACTTTGAAGGTAGGGATGAAGAGCACTTGGTTAGGTTTTTGACCTTGCGTAGTATGATGAAGGCAAGGTATTCTCCACACAATTTGGGACACTTTGGACTTGCCAGCGATGGATACACACACTTCACCTCTCCCATAAGGAGGTATGCGGACCTGGTGGTTCATAGGCTTTTGAAGAAAGCCCTCAGAGGGGAAAGCATAGACTACGAGCAAACGGTTAGCTACTTGGAAATGGTGGGAGAGCATCTTTCCTGGAGGGAGGAGTTGGCAGATGAAGTGGAAAGGGAGGCCATAGACCGGTTAAAGGTAAGGTTCATGAAGGCGCACATAGGGGAGGAGTTTGAGGCCATAATAACGGGTGTGGTATCCTTTGGCTTTTTTGTGGAGCTTAAAGATTACTTGGTGGAGGGTTTGGTCAGCTTGTCTTCTTTGGAGGAGGATGAATACATATACGACGAAAAAGCCCACCGGCTTGTGGGCTACAGAACGGGTAAAATCTATCGTCTGGGAGACAAGGTTAGGGTAAAGTTAGTATCGGTGGATGAAGAGAGGGGTAGGCTAAGCTTTGTTTTGGCGGAGACTCAAAAACCCTCGTAAGCTTTTACATAGAGTTCGTATATGTCTTCCACGGTGGGCTCCACCGGGTTTATAGGAAAGAGCCCCCTGGAGAGCATATAGGTATCTTCTGTTAGCCTCTCTAACTTCTCCCTTTCCACACCAAGCTCTTTGAGAGAAACCCTCAAGCCCACCTCTTCTAAAAGTTCAACAACTGCATCCACAGCCTTTTCTGGCTTTGGTTCGTAGCCCATAATCTCCGCAAAGAGGGCGTACTTTTGTGGGTTCCCTTTGTAGTTGAAGGCGGTTATTGCCGGGGCGAGCGCTGCGAGTCCCTCCGCGTGGGCCACATTCGGATAGTGGGCGGAAACGGGGTGTTCCATGCCGTGTATTAGGGCTACCCTCTTTTTGTCTATGGCTATGCCCGCCAGCATGGACGCATAGCTCATCCACTCCCTTGCGGTTAAATTCTCCGGCTCGTTAACCGCCACCGGTAGCCATTCTTTTATGATCCTTAGAGCCCTTATTGCCAGGTCATCCGCAAAGGTGTTCTCCACCTTGTTGGTAAGGGATTCAAGGGCATGGACAAAGGCATCCACTCCCGTGATGGCGGTTAGCCTTGGGCTCATGGAAAGGGTCAGGGTTGGGTCTATGATGGCAACCTTTGGATAGTTCAGGGAGTGGGAGATGACCAGCTTTTCCTTTCTCTTTGGGTTTGATATAACCGAGTATCTGTTTACCTCACTGCCCGTGCCCGCGGTGGTTGGTATGCATATTACCGGTCTGTTGAGGTAGGGAATGAGCCTGGGACCTTCTGGATAGTTCACATAATCCCATGCGTAGCCCTCGTTGGAGGAAACGATGGAAACCGCTTTGGCGGTGTCCAAGGCACTTCCTCCCCCCAAGCCCACTATGTAGTCTATCTTATTTTCCACCACTATGGCGCTCGCTTCATTTACCATTTGATCGGTAGGGTTTGGCTCCACCCGGTCGTAAAGGATCACCTCCTCCGCACCCCATTTTTTAAGGGAATGAATAGCCCTCTCTAAAGCTCCGTTCTCCTTGGTACTGTTTTTACCTGTTATGATTATTGCCCTGTAGCCGTACCTTTTGGCAACCTCTCCTAAGGTATCCAGCCTTCCGCTCCCAAAGAGGACCTCAACAGGGAGGTAAAAATCAAACTTCATGCTTCTGTGATATCTTCCCTCTGAATCTCCATTTCCTCCGGAAGTGTACCTTCAAAAATAAGTGGTGTATAGGTAGGCACTATGCCCTCTTCCTCTGCTTTTTCTGCGCAGACCGCATGGTATCTAGTCCAAGGGATAGCCAACAGTCTCTCATACTCTATGTACTCTCCGCAGTACTCGCATACACCGTAGGTGCCCGCTTGAAGCTTTTGCAGTGCATAGTCTATCTCCCTTATCACGAACATCTCCCTTGAGGAGAGGTTATCAAGGACCTCTTGGGTGTAAGTCATCTGGCCTATGTCCTCTTGGTCTCCCGGCTCCCTTATCTGCTCTCCGATCCTACTCTGCGTATCTTCAATTTTTCTGAACCTTTCCAAAAGCTTTGCCTTTTCTTCTTCAAGCCTTTCCTTCAAAACCTTTAACTGTTCTGGTGTTAGCATACCAAACCTCCTTGTTTTTTAATTATAAAAGATATAATATATATCTTCTCGCTCTTTTGGAGGTGCAAAAATGAAAAAGGGTATTCATCCTGAGTTGAAGCCTACCACCTTTGTGTGCGGATGTGGAAACACCTTTACACTGCTTTCCACAAAAGGCGGAACCGTCTATCTTGAAGTATGCAACGCTTGCCATCCCTTCTACACGGGCAAGTTGAGGATAAAACCCTTCCTGCTGGAAGCCACTGGAAAGTCCGTCGATGCTTCATAAGGACTTAGAAGAAAGACTGCGGGTATTACACCAAAAATACATTCAACTTCAGGCTAAGCTCTCAGACCCAGAGATCATAAAAGACATAGACCTTTACTCTAAGCTAAGCAAAGAATTCAAGGAGTTGGAACCTGCCTACGAGGCATACAACAGATACGTAAAGATAAAGAAGGATATTGAATTTGCTAAGGAGCTTTTGGAAAACAAGGAGTTTGAAGATTTAGCAAAGGAGGAACTCAAAAGGTTAGAAAAAGAAAAGGAGGAGTTAGAAAAGGAGATAAAACGGCTGTTGGTTCCAAAGGATGAAAAGGACTCTAAAAATGTTATACTAGAGATCAGGGCGGGGGTTGGTGGCGAAGAGGCTGCACTCTTTGCTGCCGACTTGTTGAACATGTATCAAAAGTACGCAGAGGAAAAAGGCTGGAAGTTTTCCATACTTAGCGCCCAAAGGACAGGGCTTGGAGGATACAAGGAGGTTATAGTCTTAATTGAAGGTAAGGATGCTTACTCAAAGCTAAAGTACGAAAGTGGGGTTCATAGGGTTCAAAGGGTGCCGAAAACAGAATCGGGAGGAAGAATACACACCTCCACCGCCACAGTGGCTGTTCTTCCTGAGGCAGACGAGACAGAGGTGCAAATAAACCCAGAGGACCTAAAGATAGAAACCTTTCGTGCCAGTGGTGCGGGTGGGCAGTATGTGAATACCACCGAAACTGCAGTACGGATTACCCACATACCTACGGGGATAGTGGTAACTTGCCAAGACGAGCGTTCCCAATTTCAGAATAAACTAAAGGCCATGAAAATACTTTACGCAAGGCTAAAGGATTACTACGAGAGGCAAAAAGAAGAAAAGATCGCACAGGAGAGGAGGGAGCAGGTGGGAACTGGAGAAAGGAGCGAAAAGATCAGAACCTACAACTTTTTACAAAACAGGGTCACAGACCATCGCATCAACTACACCTCCCACCGCCTTCAGGACATCTTAGAAGGAAAGCTTGACGAGATCATCTCCGCCTTAGAGGAACACGAAATAGAGGAGAGACTGCGCGCCTCACTGCAAGAGGTTTGATATGGACCTCCGAGAGATAGTAAAAAAACTTGACATAGTGGATGTAATCTCCTCTTACATAGACCTTGAGAGAAGTGGTAGCAACTACAGGGCAAGGTGTCCCTTTCATCCGGACAACAACCCCTCTTTGTATGTATCTCCCTCAAAGGGTATATGGAAGTGCTTTGGTTGTGATGTGGGGGGCGATGCGGTAAAGTTTGTGGCACTCTATGAAAACCTGACCTATACGGAAGCCCTCTTAGAACTGGCAAAGAAGTACAAAATACCCGTCAAGCTGGAACGCAAAAAAAAGGACGAGAACCTTTTGAATGCCCTTGACCTGGTGGCGGAATACTATCACAGAAAGCTAAAGGAGAATCCAAAGGTGGTTGATTACCTCAAAGAGAGGGGTATATCAGAGAGGACTATAAAGAAGTTCAGGCTCGGATACTCGCCCTCCTCGGAGGAACTTTTGGACTTTCTAAGGGAAAACCAACTGTTATCCCTCTACGAGAAGACGGGCAACCTTTTAAAGATAGACGAAAAACATTACAAGGACCTCTTTGCGGGCAGGCTCATCATTCCCATAAGGGACCAAAGGGGAAACACTGTAGGCTTTGGTGGTAGAACTCTGACGGACGCAGGTCCCAAATACATAAACTCTCCCGAGACGGAGTTTTTCAAAAAAAGGGAAATCCTCTTTGGCTTTTATGAAGGGCTTGGCTACATAAAGGAGAGGAAGAGGGCGATCCTTGTGGAAGGATACTTTGATGTGATGAGTATGCATCAGGAGGGCTTTCAAGAGACGGTGGCGGTGATGGGAACCTCCTTTGGGCAAGAGCATGCAAAGCTTTTATCCGCCTATGTGCAGGAGGTGGTGCTACTCTTTGATGGAGACCAGGCGGGCAGGAGGGCAGTAAGGCAAACCGCACCCTACCTTTTAAGGGAAGGAATAAAGGTAAAGGTCCTTTTGCTCCCAGAGGGAGAAGACCCAGACACCTACGTAAAAAAGTTTGCCAGTGAGCTAAGAAAATCCATAGAAAGCGCGGAGGAGATCTTTGATAGCCTTTTAAAGGAAAACAGCAAGCAGACTTTAGAGGACTACCTTTATTTTTGTGCCTTTGTAAAGGACAAAGTCCGTCAGATGGAACTTTTGAGCACGCTCTCAAAGAAAACAAACCTACCAATGGCGGTTCTAAAGGAGAAGATAGGAGAGCACCTCTCCCGCCAGAAGAAAATAGAAAGCTCAAGGGAGGGACAAAAGCTAAGCTACCACGAAAGGGTATTCCTCTACGGGCTATACACAGGGCTTGGTGGCGATGAACTCTTAAAAAAGGTTAACCTTTCTCCCTACGCCATGGAGTTGGCAGAAGCCATAATCAGAGAAGACTATCACCTGATCCCAGAGGAGGTTAAAAGACAGAGCTTTTATGACCCACAGAGGGCCTTTGAGGAGAGCCTAAAAAAGCTAACGCCAGACCCAAGTGTGGAGGAGGATATCAGTTTGGAAAAGATAAGAAGTAGGAAAGAACCTGTTAGGCTCAGGGGAATAAGAAATGCATAATTACTGCCTTCGGCTTTCCTTTGTGGGCACAAACTTTCACGGCTGGCAGGTGCAACCAGGCTTAAGGACGGTGCAGGGAGTTCTGGAGAAGGCTATTGGTGAGCTGTTTGGAAGGAGCATAAGACCGACGGGCTGTTGCAGGACGGATGCGGGCGTGCATGCCAAAGACTACATAGCAAACTTCAAAGCTTCAAAGTTCTTTCCTCCGGATAGTCTCTTGAAGGCGCTAAACGCCCTCCTGCCCGAGGATGTGGGAGTTTCTGAAGTATGGCTGGCGGAAGAAAAATTCAACGCAAGGTATTCGGTAAAGGGCAAACTTTACGTATACAGGGTCTATCCTTCTCACGCAAGGAATCCCTTTTTGGAGCCCTTCCTTTGGAGGCTCCCTTATACTTTAAAACTTGAAGAGATGAAAAAGGCTTCCGGGCTGTTCTTGGGTAGGCACGACTTTTCGGGCTTTGCCAAGCTGGAGGGAGAAGAAGACCCCTTTGTGGAGATTGAGGAGTGCGAGGTGGTGGAAAACGAAGGCATAGTGGAGATAAGGGTGAGGGCAAAGAGATTTTTAAGATACATGGTAAGGCGCATAGCGGGTGCCCTTATATACTTGGGAATGGGCAAGCTTTCCTTAGAGGACATAAGGGAGTTTTTAAAGGGGAAAAAGTGCCCCTACACCGCCCAGGCAAAGGGCTTAACCTTGGAGAAGGTTTTTCTATGAAGGAGCTGTATTTTAAAAGGGCAAGACAGTTCTTCTTTGCCACTTTGGGCTTTGTTAGCCTTATCTTCTTTGGGTGCCTTCCCCTGTATCCTTACTTTAAACTGCCTTTGCATCCCAACTTGGTTTTGGGTATGCTCGCCTTTAACCTGCTCTTGGGTGTGATCTTTATTTCCTTAGCCCTGTTTTTACGTAAAAGGCTGTTCCCCATCAAAGTGGAGGAGCCCTACTGGAGTCAGAGGGCAACCGCCCGCTACTTTTGGCTTTACTTTTTGGTGGGTATTCCCTTTGCCTTTAGCTTTTTGGTTTTTATAGTCTTTGCGAGCCTTGCCCTTTTGATTGAGGGCTACCTGCTAACAGTTTCCGGTTTAATATTATTAAGACCAAGAGAGGAGGACCTAATATGACAAGGGAAGAAATCATCCAAAAGCTTCTCCAAGAGGACAAAGAGTTTAGGTATCACTACGAAAAGCACGAAGAGCTTGACAAGCAAATAGACAAGTTGGAAAAGCATCATCCCATGACCCATGACTTGGAGATGGAACTGGAAAAGCTCAAAAAGGAGAGGCTCTATCACAAGGATATGATGGAGTTGAAAATTCAGGAGTTTTTAAACAGTCAGAAGGTTTAAGTACATTCGCCCGCCACGTGCCTTCCGCTGTCTAAGTTTATGATCTCACCGGTCATGGTCTCCACCCCTAGCAGATATTTCGTTAGCTCCACCACATCCTCCAAAGATACCTCCCTCTTCAAGGGCGTTTTTTGTATGTAGGCGTCCCACCTTTCTTGGGAAAAGTCAGGAGGCTTTAGGGTAGGACCCAAGGCTATGCCGTTTACCAAAATGTGCGGTGCCAACTCCTTTGCCAGAACCTTTATGGCAGTATGCAGTGCCCCCTTGGCAAGGAAATAGGCAGAATAGTTTTTGTAAGGTGTGGTGTTGGTAGCCCAATCGCCAAAGGCAACTATCCTTCCCTTGGGACTTTGGCTGTTCTTTTGCATATACTTGGCACATTCTTTAGTCAAAAACAAAAAGGCGGTGGCTATGGGCATAAGGTGGTTCATAAAATCCTCAAGGCTAAGGCTCTCTAAGGGAGTGGGATAGTAAGGGCTCGCCAAGTGCAAAAGGGCATCCACCCTTCCGAACCTCTCCACCGTCTGAGCCACCACCCTTTGGTAGGAGGAAAAGTCCGAAAGGTCAGCCTTTATTCCTTCCACCTCTCCATATTTTTTTAATTCCTCCACTACCTCTTGAGAGGTGTGATAAACCACCGCCAATCGCCAACCTTCCTTCAAAAGCCCTTTGGCGATTTCAAAGCCCACACGCCTTGCACCGGTTATTAGGGCAACTTTTTGCATTTGGGTTATAATTATAGACTAAGGCGCATAGCTCAGCTGGTAGAGCGCTGGCCCGACACGCCAGAGGTCGGCGGTTCGAGTCCGCCTGCGCCTATTTACCAATTTCCTAAAAGACTTCCAAAGCCTTCAAAGAAAGCCCTTATCAGCTTTTCGGAGGGTTGCAACTGCACCACCGTGTAGCCATCCCTCCTTCCAACCCGCGCACCCTCCCTTAACTCGGTGGGAAGCACAGAAAAGAGATGGCTGTTTATAACCGCAGAAAGACCGGAGAATTCCTCCATATCTTCCCTCTGGGTGCTGATAAGTAGGTCAAAGTCTCCACCTTCAACCACATCCCCCTCAAGCTTTAGAACATACTCTTTGATGAGTTCCCTAAACTCCTCACTATTTATGAGAACCTTTTTGCCCTTCAAGGGTTTGCCCCATTGGGATTTTCCTCCAGACTTTTCCAACAGCTTGATCTCCTCTATGACCATGCTATCGTCCAAGCCTTTGCACATATCATAGACCGTCAGAAGGGCTACAGATACCGCAGTGAGCGCCTCCATCTCATAGCCCGTTTTTGAGGTGCCAAGCACCAAGGAAAAGACCTCCAGACGGTCTTCGCCCAGCTTCACGTCAAGCTCCGCATGCTCCAAGGGAATGGGATGGCAGAAGGGTAAAAGCTCCCCGGTCCTTTTCACAGCCATCAAGCCAGCAACCTTGCAAGCACTCAACACATCCCCCTTGGGCACTGTGCCTTCCCTTATCTTTTTAACAGTCTCTTTCTTTAAGGAGATCCTGCCATAGGCCTTTGCCAGTCTTAAAGTTATTGGCTTTAGTGATACATCCACTGTGCGCATCAGCCCTTTAAAGTTCCCAGGGGTTTCAACCTTAACACAAGCTTGGCGATGCCCAAGCTATCCACCACCCTCACCACTTCGGACACGTCCTTGTAAGCCTGCGGGATCTCCTCCGCCACCGTTCCTTTACCCCTTGCCACCACCACCAGGTCTCCAAGCACCTTTTCTAAGCCCTCCCTCCTTACAAATTCCTTTGCTTTAGTCCTGGACATGAGCCTGCCCGCACCGTGGCATGCGGTACCAAAGCTGATCTCCATGCTCCTGTCTTGTCCCACCAACAGGAAGGAGTACCTTCCCACATCACCTGGTATTAGCACGGGTTGACCCAATTCTCTGTAGGCTGGTGGCACCTCGGGGTTGAAGGGAGGGAAAGCCCTCGTGGCACCCTTTCTGTGAACCACAAGCTTTAAAACCTTTCCGTCAATCTTGTGCTTTTCCAACTTGGCTATGTTGTGGGCTAAATCGTAAATAAGCCTGTAGCCCAGATCCTTCCAAGAGAGACCAAAGAATCGTCTTATGGTGTCTGCAGTCAAAAAGCCCAAGATCTGCCTGTTGGCAAAAGCGTAATTTGCAGCACTGTTCATGGCGGAAAAGTACGCTCGCCCCTCGGGAGAGCTAAAGGGCATGCAGGCAAGTTGCATATCTGGTATGTCTATTTTGTATTTTTTAAGGGCGTCCTTTGCGACTTTTAGATAATCCACGCAGACCTGATGCCCAAAGCCTCTTGAACCCGAGTGCACCATAATGCAAACTTGACCAAGCTTTAAGCCCAAACGTTCCGCAATATCCTCGTCGTAGACCTCATCTACTACTTGCACCTCCACGAAGTGATTGCCCGAGCCCACTGTTCCAAGCTCGTCGGAGCCTCTCTCGTAGGCCTCCTTTGAAACCTTAGAAGGGTCCGCGTTCGGAAGGGCCCCACCGCTCTCTATATGTTCCAGGTCCTCCAAAAAGCCAAAGCCCTGCTCCACCGCCCAACGGGCACCCTTCACCGCCACCTCTTCCATCTGAGACTTGGTAAGTTTTATCTTTCCTGTGGAACCCGCGCCTGCGGGTACGTTCTTGAGTATCTCGTTCATAAGTTCCCTTCTAACTGGGTAGACCATATCCGCGGTAAGGTTTGTAGCTATGAGCCTTACTCCGCAGTTTATGTCGTAGCCCACCGAGCCAGGGCTGATTATACCCTCCTCAGCGTCTGTTGCCATTACACCACCAACGGGAAAGCCATAACCTACATGCACATCGGGCATCACATATATGGCCTTTTTCACCCCCGGCAAGGTGGCTGCGTTCGCCGCCTGCTTTATGGCATCCTCCTCCAAGGTCTCAAAGAGTCTATCGCTAAGATAGAAATAGACAGGCGCCTTTTGCCCTTGAACCGTATTCTCCGGCAGTTTGTATACAAAGGGTTGAACCTGGACAAGCTGTTCCTTCAGTCCCATGGTAAAATTAAAATTTATGCTTTTAAAAGAGTATAACTCATACCTTGAATACAAGAACGGAGAACTTTTCTTAGAAGGGGTATCCCTAAAAGAGTTAGCCAAGGAGTATGGTACTCCTCTTTATGTTTACAGTGCCTCTTACATAAGGGACCGCATTAGGGCTTACAAAGAAGCCTTTCCCAACGCCCTAATATGCTACGCAGTCAAGGCAAACTTTAACCCGCACATTGTGGCACTTGCAAAGGAAGAAGGAGCTGGTGCGGACGTGGTTTCTGGAGGAGAGCTGTACTGCGCCCTAAAGGCGGGTGTGGAGCCCTCCAAGATAGTCTATGCGGGGGTGGGAAAGACCTTGCAGGAGATCACCTTTGCAGTGGAGAAGGACATTCTCATGTTCAATGTGGAATCCCACATGGAGCTGGATGTTTTAAACGAAGTGGGTGAGAGGTTAGGCAAAAAGGTAAGGGTTGCCATAAGGGTAAATCCAGACGTGGACCCAAAGACCCATCCTTACATCTCCACAGGTATGAAAAAAAGCAAGTTCGGCATAGACATAAAGCAGGCAAAGGAAGAGTACAGGTATGCAAGAAGCTTGAAAAACTTGGAGGTGGTGGGAATACACTGCCACATCGGCTCTCAAATTCTGGATGTTTCTCCTTACATAGAGGCGGTAGAAAAGGTGGTAGGGCTGTATGAAGAGCTAACAAAAGAGGGCTTTGACATCAAATACATAGACCTTGGGGGTGGTTTGAGTATAAAGTATCAGCCAGACCAGGCAAACCCAGAACCAGAAGACTTAGCCAAGGCAATCATGCCAAGCTTAAGGGGCGTCCAAGCTAAGCTTATTTTGGAACCAGGAAGGTCTATAGTGGGAAACGCAGGCGTACTCCTAACTCAAGTGCAGTTTTTAAAGGACAAAGGGCACAAGCACTTTGTGATCGTGGATGCGGGCATGAACGACCTTATAAGACCCGCCATATACTCCGCCTACCACCACATCGTGCCGGTGGTGGAAAGGGACGTGAAATACATAAAGACCGATGTGGTGGGTCCTATCTGCGAGACGGGAGACTTCTTAGCCTTGGACAGGGAAATTCCCTATGTGGAGAGGGGAGACTACTTGGCGGTGCTCTCTGCCGGGGCTTACGGTTTTGCCATGTCTTCCCACTACAACGCAAGACCCAAGGCATGCGAGCTGTTGGTGGAAAAAGGAAAGGTAAAGGTAATAAGAAGGCGGGAAACCTACGAGGATATATTCAACGCATGCTTTTCCTAAATTTTTAGCCTTGGGTAGAATCTGAAGTTCGCTCAGATTTTTGGGACAAAAGTTCCATTAAGGCTTGTCTAAAGTGATTGTAAATTAGCCTGAAGTTCAATATTGCAGTGTCCTTTATAGAGTTCCTTATGGCATCTTCAAAGTGTTTGTCCAATTCCTCAACGGACAGGTGGTTTGCTAAGGCTACGTTTAAACAATCCTCCAAATCCTGCTCCGTGCCTCTCCTTAGCTTCATTATGATGAAGTCGTAAGGGCTAAGCACGCTGACCTTTAGCTGATCGTCCTGATAGATCGTTATAGCCCTATCCCGATAGCCTTTTGGCAGTGAGATCACACTCCATCCGCTTATGTTTTCAGACAGATCACTTTCAAAACCTCTTTTTTTTAGCTCAAAGTAGACCTCCTCCAAATCACCTCTAACGATCTCTGCGTCTATATCCATCGTTGCCCTTGCTTTAACTCCATAATATGGCAAAGCTTGCGCTCCAACCAGAATAATCTCAATAGATTTGCCGGTACTTTTTGCTATCTCCTTAAAAATTTCAATAACATTTATCATTCCAAAGCCCTCAAAGCCTCAAAAAACTTTCTTACATCCTCTTGTTTTATCTTTTCTTTAACAATGGGCAGTGGCTTATTTCTTCTTATAAGATATCTGTAGTTTGAATAGATAACGCAGGCTTTGTGGTAGTACTCAGAAAGTTCAGGAAAAGACTCTTTAAGTTTTTCCCAATCTACATTGTCGTTGAAAACGATCTCGTAGGGTAAAAGGTTTCTGCCTGCCCTACTGTTTAAAAGCTCTTCTATGCTTGCTTTGTCTTTGTGGTATAGCTTTTTTAGCTTGAGCTCTATGATGTGATCGGTTGTAGAGTGTGGCATTTCTCATAAATATAGGCAAGTCTTTAGCCTATCGTGTGGAATTTCTGATTATGCTAATAAAAAGCTTTTGCAAATAGGATTAAAATAAAGAGTGATGAGTGGCAATGAGATTAGAGAGCTGTTTTTGAGTTTTTTTGAAAGTAAAGGGCATACAAGGGTGAAGAGCGCCTCCCTTGTTCCCGAGTCGGACCCAACCCTTTTGTTTACCAACGCAGGAATGGTGCCCTTTAAGAACGTGTTTTTGGGGTTGGAAAAGAGACCTTATAAAAGGGCAGTTTCTTGTCAGAAGTGTTTGCGTGTATCCGGTAAGCACAACGACTTAGAAAGCGTGGGCTATACTTCAAGGCACCACACCTTCTTTGAGATGCTGGGCAACTTTTCCTTTGGGGACTACTTCAAAAGGGAAGCCATACTCTACGCTTGGGAGTTCGTAACGGAGTATCTAAAGCTCCCAAAGGAGAGGCTCTATGTTAGCGTCTTTAGAGATGACGAGGAAGCTTACAGAATTTGGAACGAGGAGGTGGGGCTTCCCTCCGAGAGAATATGGAGGCTTGGGGAGGAAGACAACTTTTGGCAGATGGGGGACACTGGACCTTGCGGACCCTCTTCGGAGATCTATGTGGACAGAGGAGAAGAGTATGGAGAGGAGAGGTTTTTAGAAATATGGAACTTGGTTTTTATGCAGTACAACAGGGATGAAAAGGGTAATTTGACACCTCTTCCCAATCCCAACATAGACACGGGTATGGGGTTGGAGAGGATTGCGAGCGTCCTGCAAGGAACAAAAACAAACTTTGAGATAGACCTTATAAAACCTCTCATAGATTTCGGGCAAGAAATCAGCGGTAAGACCTACGGGGAAAACTTTGAGGACACAGTTGCCATGCGAGTTATCGCAGACCACCTTAGGGCTATTACCTTTGCCATCTCCAATGGCGTTCTGCCCTCCAACACCGCAAGAGGATATGTGATCAGAAGGATCCTCAGAAGGGCCCTGAGGTTTGGATACAAGCTGGGAATAAGGGAGCCTTTCCTCTATAGGGGCGTGGATGTGGTGGTAGAAGTTATGAAGGATGCCTATCCGGAGCTTCTTCAAACAAGGGCCTTTGTAAAGGGAGTAGTCAAGGCAGAAGAGGAGAGGTTCTTGCACACCTTTAGAAACAGCATGCCCGTGGTTGAGGAGTTTATAAACACTGCTTTAGAAGAGGGAAGACGCTTTTTGAAAGGTGAAGAGGTCTTTAAACTCTACGACACCTACGGCTTTCCCTTGGACCTTTTGGAGGAAATAGCCAAGGAAAAAGGTTTGAGCCTTGATATGGAAGGCTTTGAAAAAGAGATGGAAATTCAAAGAGAAAGGGCAAGACAGAACTTCAAAATTCAAACCAAAGAGGTTCAACCTATATACCAACACCTCAAAAACATAGGAAGGACCTCCACCTTTGTAGGCTACGAGCAGTATGTAGCCCAATCAAAGGTCATTGCCCTTTTGAAAAATGGTGAGCTTGTTTCTGAACTGAAGGAGGGAGAAGAGGGAGAAGTATTTTTAGACATCACTCCCTTTTATGCGGAACGGGGCGGACAGATAGGAGACACGGGCACTATTGAGTCTGTGGATGGTCTCTTTGTGGTGGATGACACCCAATCGCCTGTGGATGGCGTCGTAAGCCACAAAGGAAAGGTGGTGAAAGGAACCATTAAGGTGGGAGACCAAGTGATCGCAAGCATTGACCGGGAGAGAAGGGAGGACATAAAAAGAAACCACACCGCCACACACCTTTTACATTCAGCCCTTAGGCTTGTGCTCGGAGAACACGTAAGACAGGCAGGTTCTTTGGTGGCGGACAAATACCTGCGTTTTGACTTTACCCACTTTCAGGCCTTGAGTGTGGATGAGTTAAAGAGGGTTGAAGAGCTGGTCAATGAACAGATAAGAAAGAATGAACCTGTGATTGTAGAAGAAAAGGATTACAGGGAAGCTATAAAGGAGGGTGCTATAGCTATCTTTGAAGAGAAATACGGAGAAAGGGTAAGGGTGCTGAGCGTGGGGGACTTTTCAAAGGAGCTGTGCGGTGGCACCCACGTGTCAAGGACCGGAGACATAGGCTACTTTAAGATCATCTCCGAATCTTCCATAGGTGCGGGTCTGAGGCGGATTGTTGCAAAGACGGGAAGATGGGCAGTGGAAGAGGCATTTTTGGAATCTTTGACACTAAGGCAAGTGGCACAGAGCCTGGGCGTCAGCACAGAGGAGGTGTTGGAAGGAATCTCCAAGCTCCAAGAAAGAGTAAAGGAGTTAGAAAGGGAACTGCAGAGGGTAAAGTCTGAATCTGCAAGAAAGCAAGCAAAGGAAAGGATAAAGGAAGAGGGCTTTGGGGAATACACACTCTTTTATGGAGTTTTGGAGGATGTGGAGGGAGACCTTCTCCGAGAGCTGGCAGACCAGTTCAGGCAGGGAAGGGTAAAGACGGTTGTCTTTTTGGCAAGCAGGAGGGAAGGGAAGCTCTCTACTCTCATTGCCCTATCCAAGGACTTAGTGGGTAGCCTTTCTGCAAAGGAGCTTATAAAAGAGGTAGGAAAGGTCCTTGGTGGTGGCGGCGGAGGTAGGGATGATTTGGCGCAGGGTGGGGGCACAAAGCCGGAGAACTTTGAGAAGGCTTTGGAGCTTTTAAAGGAGAAGCTAAAATGAAAATTCTATTGATAGAAAGTAACCTAATATTGGCAAGCAGGGTCAAAAACTCCCTCAGTGGCTACGATGTACGAGTGGGCAAGGATTGGCAAGGGGTGGTAGATGCCAAAAGCCTGCTATGGGAAAACACCGAAAAGGAAAGGTAAAGATAGAACATCATCTTCTGGAGGGATTGGAAGAGTATTTAAAAAAGCTCTCTAGTTTTAGCTCAGTAAAGTCCATAATTCCCGGCAGGATTGCCCGGCAGAACAAGGGCATAGGCTCAAAGGGTCTGTTTTTGAAGTACGAAACACCCACAGGCTATAAGCTTTTATACAAAAACGGCACTTCCGTGCAGGAAATTTTCGTCGTCTGCGATAGAGAAAAATTTTTGGAGGAGTTCAAAGCCACTTTTCTCAATCCTTGAACTTTCCTTCAAAGGTCCTTATATGTTCCAGGAGCTCCTTCTTGCCGTCAAAAAAGATTGCCACATACTGGGCTAATCTTTCTCCAAGGCGTCTGCAAGCTTCCTTCTCCTCCTCGGAGCGAGGTTCTCCAGCCACAACCGCACCGTAGTGCAGTGTGAATTTTTTACCCACATAGTCCGTTACCCCAAAGACCAAAAAGCCAAAGTTCATAAGAACAGTTAGAATGGACATACAGGCCACTTCGTTTCCTCCACCCCATCCACCGGAGGAGGAAAAGGCACAGGCTATTTTCCCGTCAATCTCGCCCCAGAGCTCTCCCAACTCCTCGTCAAAGAACTTTTTAAGCTTCCAAGAGATTATTCCCATGTGGGTAGGAGAGCCAACCGCCAACCCATCCGCCCAGAGCACATCCTCTTTTGTAGCATCATCCACCTTTTTGATCCTTACCTCAATACCTTCTACCCTTTTTGCACCTTCCGCCACAAGGTATGCCATCTTTTCCGTGTTTCCAGTGGTTGAATCATAAAGCACCAAAACCTTACCCATAGCGGAACCCCCTAAATAGTTAGTTTAACCACAGACTCTATGTGATAGGTTTGAGGGAAGTTATCCACCAAATGCACGCCCTCTATCTTGTATCCACCGGAGGTTAAAACCTTTAGGTCCCTTGCCAAGGTGGTGGGATTGCAAGATATGTATATGATCCTTTTTGGTTTGTTTTGGACGATGAGCTTTGCCTCGCCCTCCGAGAGCCCCTCCCTTGGAGGGTCCAGAACCAAAAGGTCTATGACCTCTCCCGCATGGTTTTTTAGGGTGTCTACAGCCCTCTCGTGGGCAAAGGAAACATTGGAAACTTGGTTTAGCTTGGCGTTGTAGATGGCATCCTTGACCGCACTCTGATTGGCATCAGAGCCAAAGAGAAAGTCGCAACTCTCCGAGAGCCAAAAGCTGAAGAACCCCACACCACTATGAAGCTCAAGAACCCTCTTTACCTTCTCTCCCTCAGCCACCAATTTGGGAAAATCCTCATATAGGGTATGATTTACCTGAAAGAAGGAATCGTTGCTAACTCTAAGGATAAACCTCCCGCTCCTAACAAAGGTAAATTCCCTTCCCACCACCGCCCTTTTGATGAACTTTCCACCGAGCAGAGTGTAGTTGCCAAGCCCCACCACCTCTTTGGGCAGGATGTGTTCCTTTAGCTTTCTCAGTTTTTGAATTTCCATAGGGCTTATGGTTATGAGCTTTAGAAGAAATTCGTCTTCATGAGGTGAGTAAAAAACATGGATTTCCTGAAGTTCCTTTAACAATCTGGCAGTTTCTTTCAGGGAGGGTATCAGCTGATTGATCCTTGGATGTGCCAAAAGACACTCTTCAATGGGCACCAGCTCCCCACTGCCCCAAGCAAAAAAGCCCAGATGTCCCTCCCTTATCTTAAACTGAACCCTCGTTCTGTAGCCAAACTCTTCCTTTGAACTGAGGATGCCGTTAACAGATTCCAGTTTTATCTTTCCTATTCTCTCCAAGGATTCTAAGAGTATGTCCACCTTTGCTCTGAGCTGTTCTTGATACTCTATATGCTGCCATTGACAGCCACCGCAGTAGGTGTAATATTTGCAGGGAGGCGTTCTTCTCCATTGGGAGCCTATTTTTACGGTCTTTACCACTGCCTCCGTGTAGTCCTTCTTTTCCTTTAGAACTTCCACTTCCACCAGTTCCTTTGGTGCGGCGTACCGGATGAAGAACTTTTTACCCCTATCCTCCCCAAGTCCATATCCACCATACACAAGCTTTTTTACAAACAGGTCTAAACCCATATTAGCTCAGTTGGGAGAGCTTTTTGAAATCCTCTTCCGACATTACGTCAATATACCATCCCGTTATTCGGTTCGCTAGTTTTACATTGACACCCCTTTTTCCTATGGCAGAGGAAAGCTTTTCCTTTGGCACCGCCACCTCAACCCTCTTTTGGCTTAGGTCAATTCTTATATCCACCACAGGGGCTGGTGCAAGGCTCTTCTTCACAAGTTCCTCTATGTTGTCGGTGTATTTTATTATGTCTATCCTCTCTCCCGAGAGCTCTTGAGTTATGGGTGCGATCTTGGAGCCTCGTAATCCTACCACCAATCCCACCGGGTCTATGCGTGGGTCCTTAGCCTTTACCAGCACCTTCGCCCTCTCGCCAGGTTCCCGGGCAATGTTTAAAACCTCTACCTCTCCCTCTTTTATCTCAGGAATTTCCGCCTCCAAAAGCTTTCTCAAAAAGTTAGGGTGGGTTCTGGAGAGGATTATCTCGTAAGTTCCTCTCTTTCTGATAACCTTCAAAAGCAGTGCCCTTATTCGGTCTCCTGGCTTGTAGCTCTCCTTGGGTATTTGTTCCCTCTTAGGGAGGACCGCCATAACCTTTCCAAGGTCCACCACCAAATCGCCGTTTTCCAAAACCCTACGCACAATACCTATTACAATCTCACCCTCCAGCTCTATAAACTCTAAGTATCTCCTCTCCTCGTCTGCCCTTTCAAGCTCCCTCAGAAACTCCTCCTTTGCAGCGTATGCTGCAATACGGTCTATCTCCTCCGGAACAATATCCAAGGGAAACTTTTCTCCCTTTCTAACCTGATAAACCTTTATACCGTCCTCTGTAAGCTCTACTTCTAAATTGTTCTTTATTTTTCTGTCCTTTTTTATGGCTAAAACTATTGAATTTTTAAGGGCTTTTTCCACAAGCCACTCGGGTAGATTTTTATCCTTCGCCACCTGTTCAATGAGTTTTTTAAGATTTCTCACCATTTTTCTATCTCCAAGTTCGCCCTTGCTATTATTGAAAGAGGAATGTGTAGCAGTTCTTCAGTCCCTTTATCTTTAAGCACCAGCACATCATCCTTTACGTCCTCTATTCTCCCAATAAGCTCCCTTCTGTTTTGAATGGGCTCCCTTAGAATAATCTTAACGAGCCTACCCTTAAAAAAGCTAAAGTGCTCTGCCTTTGTTAGCTCCCGGGTAAGCCCCGGAGAGGAAACCTCAAGCATGTAAGAGACGGGAATAATGTCCTCCACATCCAAAAGGGCGGAGATCCTCTTGCTGATCTCTTCACAATCCCCCACCGTAATCCCCCCTTCCTTATCCACTATTATCCTCAAGACCCACCCCCTCTCAGGTTTAAACTCCACATCAAAAAGCTTATATCCCATCTTGCTAACAATAGGCAAGACCATCTCCTTTACCCTTTGGACTATGGCTTTATCGTCCAACTGCATGGAATTATTATCCTACAAAAAAAAGCACCTTGTCAATCTTTCAACTCCATACAGTGCATTAGGAACAAATGGGAGAATTCCAAAAATAGGAGTGCCAGTTGCTATCCCACGCGGTGGGCTTAGAACAGCTGGATGGGTGGGAGGTGAGATTGGGTAAAGATGAATTGTCTCCATCCCACGCAGTGGGCTTAGAACACAAACCCAAGCCCAGCTGGGGGCGAAGCCCAGCAAAATCAAGTTTCCATCCCACACTGTGGGCTTAGAACCGATAAACAGGAACGACAGAATATACAAAATTGCCGTGGTCTCCATCCCACACGGTGGGCTTAGAACTCCAAATCACCACATTAACCAAAATAAGACATATCAATAATTTTGTCAAGGGGGCACCCCTTTCGAATGAAGTTAATTTTCCGAAATCCGAGATCATGCAAAGTTGAGTCTGCTATTGTTAAATTTAAACACTTGTCTCTCAACGCTTTTCGCCACTGACCGTAATTACGGCACTACGGCATTACATCATTACGGTTTTACGGTGAGACTATCCCTCCAAAAGCTTGAAAATCAAAACCTTAACCCTCTCAAAATTGAAACAGCCCACCGTAAGGGCACACTAACCCATATTCAGTTGCCAAGTTAAACAAGGGTCCCTGTGGAACCCTCTACTTCCCTTAAAAGGTGTGTAGCATTATAACACATTTTTACATAGAAAAGGGGACATCCCAAAAGGAACTTTTGGAACAGCCTCATTGGAGCTAAAGAAGGTGTATCTTGAAAATTCTCAAGGAGAAGGACTAAATTAAACTTAAAAAAATGGAGGATTTTGTGGTTATTGGCAAGATTGCAGACACCTACGGGTTGAATCAGGAGCTAAAGGTGCTCGCATACCTTCCTCCAAAGGAGTGGAAGAGGATAAGGAAAGTTTATTTCAAAAAAAGGGGAGGGGATTATGTGCCCTTTGAGTTGGAAAAGCTCAGACCACACGGAGAAAAGTGGGTGCTCATAAAGATAAAGGGTGTGCAAAGTCAGGAGGACGCCATCCGTTTTTTGGGTGCAAAGGTCTTTTTGCCAAAGGAGAACCTTCCCAAGAGAAAGAAGGATGAATACTACTTTTTTGAACTGGAGGGTTTAGAGGTAAGAAGTCAAGAAGGGAAAGTATTGGGAAGGGTTGATAGGCTGTCCTCAGATAAAGACAGAGTATATTTGGAAATAAACGATGGAAAGGTGATCATTCCCTTTATAAAGGAGTTTGTCTTAGAGGTCAAGCCGGAGGAGGGCTACTTGGTAATCAACAGCCTTTTGGAAGAGCTCTTTTAGTGAGCTGTAGTTTTGCGGAGTATGTTATAATTCATACACGTTCCTACACATTACCCTATGTGGGTCTTGTATGGGCGGATAGCTAAATCCATTAGGGAAGGCTCACATGGAGGAGAAGCTTAAAAGGTATTACAGGGATATAGACATCCTTGAACTTAAAGCTCTTGTGGAGAGAAAGTTAGAAAAAATTCCTCCCACCATGGAGTACGTTAGGAACCTCATCCTTGATGTTAAGCTATTGCTAAGGATTCTTCTGGACGAGGAGTTTTTCCTAAAAGAAGACGCAAGGAAAGATATGATATCCGCCCTTCTATACTTTGTGGAGCCAAGGGATTCAATCCCGGATTTTATCCCTATCATAGGTTTGTGGGATGACTATAAACTCATTAGGTATGTGAAAGAAAAGCATAGGGGAGAGATAGACAGATACTTTGAGAGCACTCCCTTCTTTTTAGCAAACTACTTCTGATGGCTAAGTTTATTATCGTTCGGTTAGTTCAGGGTTTTTTAACACTGCTTGGGGTGACCTTTATTTCCTTTTTGATCATAAAGCTCTCGCCCACGGACCCCTTTGCCCAGCTAAAACTCAACCCTCAGGTATCACCTCAGACCATAGAGCTTCTTGAAAAACAGTATGGCTTAGACCAGCCCTTGCTTGTTCAGTATCTCAAGTGGCTAAAATCTGCCTTGGTCTTTGACCTTGGCATCTCCCTCCAGTACAACGCACCCGTCTTAGCCCTAATAAAGGAGAGAATCGGAAACACCCTCCTCCTGACAGTTCCCTCTGCCTTGTTGTCTTGGCTTTTGGCGGTCCCCTTGGGCTTTTGGTCGGGCATGAAAGAGGGAAGCCTAACAGACAAAGCCATAAGGCTCTATTCCTACGTTTTTATGTCCTTTCCATCCTTTTTCTTAGCCTTTTTGCTTTTGCTGTTTTTGTCCAAAAGTGGCTTTTTCCAGTTGGGTGGATGGCAAAGCTTGGCGGTGGGCATAGTCACGCTGACTTTGATATCCTCCGCGGGGCTTATAAGGCTCATGAGAAGTGCGGTCATAGAGGTTTTAAACTCTCCTATGGTGCAACTTCTCAGGTCCAAAGGGCTCAAGGGTTGGGCTTTTACAAGACATATCTTAAAGAATGCTATGAACCCTTTTACTACGCTGATAGGATACGAGATAGCGGGGCTTCTTTCGGGCGCTGCGCTGGTAGAGATCATCGTGGGCTGGCCTGGGCTTGGTTCTTTGATGCTTGATGCGGTGCTTTCTACGGACCTGTTTTTGGTGATGGGTGGGCTGTACATTGGTACTATAATGCTACTTATAGGAAACCTTTTGGCGGATTTACTGCTGGCGTACATTGACCCAAGGGTCAGAGAAAAAGAAATTATTAAGTAAGGAGGTTTTGCCATGGCAAAGAAGGTAGCTATTTTGTTAGCGGAGGGTTTTGAAGAGGTGGAAGCGGTTGCACCCATTGATGTGCTAAGAAGGGGTGGAGTAGAGGTGATTATCGCAGGGCTAACAAAGGAACCCGTTCCTAGTGCCAGAAATGTAAAGATTGTGCCTGATGTTAGTGTGGATGAGTTAAACCCAGATGAACTTGATATGGTGATACTGCCGGGTGGTGCGGGTGGAGTGGAAAAGCTAAAGCAGGACCCAAGGGTAGAAAGGCTTGTGAAGGCGATGGAGGAGAAGGGCAAGTACATCTCCGCCATATGCGCCGCACCTACTGCCCTGGCAAAGTTTGGAATTTTGGAGGGTAAGAAAGCAACCGTCTATCCTACCCTCGTGGAGGAAATAAAGCCCGCAGTCTTTGTAGATATGCCCGTGGTGGAGGACGAGAGGGTTATAACCAGTCAGGGACCTGGCACCGCCCTGGAGTTTGGTTTAAAGCTCTTGGAAAAGCTGGAAGGCAAAGAGAAGGCAAGGGAGGTAGCCAAGAGAATGCTTGTGAAGTATGATTGAGGTAAGGCTCAGGCCCGGAGTAGAGAAGAAGATAAAGGCGTACTTTCAGTGGGTCTATAACTTAGAGATTGAGGAGATAAAAGGAAGCCCAGAACCGGGAGACCTGGTAAAGGTACTGGACTCAAAAAAGAGATTCTTAGGCTACGGATACATAAACCCAAACACCAAGATAATGGTCAGATTTCTCTCTTTCAACGAAGATGAGGTGCCGAGCAAGGAACTCATAAAGGAACGAATAAAGTCTGCCCTTGAGTACAGGAAAAGGCTTCAACTGAAAAGCAACGCCTACCGGCTTGTTCATTCGGAGGGAGACTTTCTGCCGGGGCTCATAGTGGATGTCTATGACGAGTACGCGGTGATGGAGGTCACCACCTATGGCATGTGGAGGCTGACCGATTGGGTTAAGGAAGCCCTCGTGGAGGTTCTACAGCCAAAGGGTATATACCTGCGGGTTAGCAATTACGCCATGAACATAGAGGGCTTTTCTGCGGAGGAGGGTGTTCTCTACGGAGAGGTGCCCGAACGCATAAAGATATGGGAGGAGGATCTGGAGTTCTTTGTGGATGTGATAAAGGGACAAAAGACGGGCTTTTACTTGGACCAAAGAAGGGCAAGAAAGATGATAAGGGACTTGGTGAAACCCGGAGATGTTTGTTTGGACGTATTTTGTCATACGGGTGGCTTTGCCCTAAGCATGAAAAAGAAGGGTGCCAGCAAGGTAATCGCGGTGGACCTCTCCGAAAAGGCTTTAAACTTGGCAAAGGAGAACGCCAAACTGAACCAAATTGATGGCATAGAGTGGGTAGAGGACAACGCCTTTGACTTTTTGAGAAAGCTCCAAAGGGCTGGAGAAAAGTTTGACGTGGTTGTCATAGACCCACCATCCTTTGCCCGGACAAAGGCCACGGTGGAAAACGCCATGAGAGGCTACAAGGAACTCTGCATTAGGGGGCTCCAGATCACCAAACCGGGAGGATACCTTGCCATATACTCCTGCTCCTTCCATATTCAAAGGGAGCATCTCTTATCCGTCATATTGGAAGCCTGCAAGGATGTTAAAAAGCAGGTGCGGGTGGTGGGTGAAAGCTTTCAGGACTTAGACCATCCTTGGATCCTCCAGATGCCAAACACACTGTACTTAAAAGGCATCTACCTGGAGGTCCTCTGAAAGAAAGACCTCAATAGCCTTCTTGGGCTCGCCGTCAAAGATGAGCTCTCCATCCTTCAAAACCAAAGCCCTCTGGCAGGCTAGTATGTTAGAAAAGCGGTGGGCTACCACGATGAAGGTGGTATCGGGAAATTTTTCAAAGAGATTTTTTAGCACAAAGCTTTCCGTTTGGGCATCCAGGGCAGAGGTTGCTTCATCCAAAAGAAGGACTTCGGGCTTTTTCAAAAAGAGCCTTGCCAACGCCAGCCTTTGACTTTCTCCACCCGAGAGCATACGACTTTCCTTGTCTACTATCTCATCAAGGCTTTCCACAAAGTTGCACGCGGAGAGCCGGAGGGCTTCCCACATCTCCTCCTCCGTTGCGTTAGGATTGGCAATAAGGAGGTTCTCCCTGACCGTTCCCGAAAGGACAAAGCTCTCCTGAGAAAGATAGGCGATCTTAGAACGCAGTGTGCTAAGGTTAATCTCCCTGAGCTCCTTTTCATCGTAATAGACTTGTCCCTCGTAGGGCACAAAACCGCAAAGGACCCTAAGCAGTGTGCTCTTGCCACCGCCCGTGCTCCCTATCACCGCCACCCTTTCTCCCTTTCTTACGGAAAAACTAACTCCCTTTAAAATATCCCTCCCATCAATAGATACGCTTAGCCTTTGGACGTTTATACCCTCTTTAAGCCCAACAAACTCCACTCCCTTTTCCATCTCCTCCTCAAGGTCTAACACTTGCCTGAGCCTTTGGACTACCGGCAGGCTTGCCTTTACCTCCACTATTCCCTTTTGGGTTTCCACCAGTGGCATTTGGATTAGCGTAAGGGCGGTAAGGTAAGACGCGAGCTCCCCAAAGGTCAAGCTTCCCTCAAGGACCTTTAAACCACCGTAAAACAAAAGGAGGGCAGTTGCCAAATAGCCCACGGTAAAGTTGAAGGTGGAGTTAAAAGATGAATACAATGCCATCCTCAACCCTGCCCTGTAGGCTCTTTCATTTATGTCTCTGAACCAACCAAGAAGCAATTCTTGAGCGGGCAAGGTCTTTATGCTCTCATAACCTCTAAACACATCCCCAAGCTTGTTTATGAGTTTTTCCAAAGATTCTTGGGACCTCCTGAGGTGCTTTCCCTTTTTTCTTCCAAAGTACTCCACCGAGAGGGCTATAATGGGCAAAAGTGCAAGCAAGGTAAGTGTCAGCTTCCAATCCCTGTATAAGAGTACACCAAAGAGCAAAAGGACAGTAGCCGGGTCCCTAACCAGTTTTACCACAGAGTAGCCTATTAGGTCCCTGTAGAGCTTTAGGTCCGAGAGCACCCGGGTGGTGTATTCTGCAAGGGAGTAGCCCCTTACAGACAGAAAGGAAGACCTTAGAAGCTTTTCAAAAACCTGCCTTCTTAATTCCTTTGCCTCCTTTTCTGCGTAGGCGTTGGTGTAGTAAGACACGAGGAAGTTTCCTAACTGCTGAGCGAGGGCAAGCCCAATGAGAAGAAGGGTCCCAAAGGTCAGTCCCTCCCAGCTTCGTAGTAGCATACCCTCGTCCACTAACTTCTTTATCATAAGGCTTATGCCTGCAGTGCTAACCGATTCCAAAAGCACCCCAAAGAGGGCTAAGAGTATGTAAAGATAATAGTTCCTCAGCCGTTTAATTACCCAAATCAAATGTTCCATTCAATCAGTTATCATAGCACAGAAAGGCTTAGAATATTCACTTATGGCTCTTAAAGATTACTATCAGATTTTGGGTGTAGATAGAAACGCAAGCAAAGAGGAAATCAAAAAAGCATACAGAAGGAAGATGTCAACTTTTGGCATCCATAGACTGGGGTGGTTGATGGTTAGGACCTGAAGCAGTTCTGATAAGCTTAGAAATATGAAGGCAAGACAAGTAATAGAAGAAATACTAAGCAGAGTTTTTAAGTGGCACAGGTTTCCTGTAAGCCTAAAAGCAGAAGCTGTGCTCCTCTACTTTAAGGGACTTTCTCTAAGAGCAGTAAGGGAGTTCCTACTTCACAAGGGCTATTAGGGAAAGCTCTTCAGGCAATATATACGATTGCTATTTGGGTCTATAAGGTTTGCCTGTGTTTGTGCATCTTTCAAGAAGAAGGGACGCCTGGACAGCTAAATTGGTTCTTTACAACACAAAGGCAAAGGGATGCACCACTGACAAGGGACCTTGGTATGTGAGTGCGGTCAAAGGGCTTGCAATGGAATGGCTACATGAGACTTTTGGGAAGAGGAATGAGGTTCTACAAGAGGTTTCCTTGGAATGCTAAGTATGAAACCGTCTATAGATGGTTAGCCTCCTTTATTGTCATTTATACGATCATGAACCTGAAAAGTTGACATCCTCTACAGAAGGCTGGCAAAGGAGTGGCATCCAGACGTCAACCCGGACCCCAAGGCGGAGGAAAAGTTCAAAGAGATCAACGAGGCCTACTATGTCCTATCGGACGAAGAAAAGAGACAGCAGTACGACCAACTGCTGAAAAGTGGAGACGAAAAGGGCTATAGGGATTTTATGGAGTATATACAGGAATTTTTGGAAAGCATCTGGCAGGGTATGAGAAGGGCACCAAAGCCAAAGAGGGGACAAGACATAAGGCTCCGGCTTGAGCTAAGCTTGGAGGAGGCATACCTCGGCACCGAAAAGCTCATAGAGTACGAAAGATGGATAGACTGTCCCCAATGTGGTGCCAAGGGTTATGTGGGTGATTTGGTAAAGGAGCCCTGTCCAGCCTGCGAGGGAACGGGTAGAAGGGTAAGCGGAATCTTCAGCTTTCCAAGACCATGTTCTGTATGCAAAGGTAGGGGCTACATAGTAAAAAATCCCTGTCCCGTCTGTGCAGGCAGGGGTAGGGTAGCCAAGCACAGCACCGTGAAGGTAAACATCCCACCGGGCATCGACGAAGGGGAGGTTTTAAAGGTAATAGGGATGGGACATCAAGGAGAAAAGGGCGGAGAACCCGGAGACCTCTATCTGAGAGTCTCCCTAAAACCCCATTCCATCTTTAAAAAGGTGGGCAAGGATTTACACACAGAAAAGCTAATATCCTTTCCTCTGGCGGTTTTGGGCGGAACCACAAAAATAAAAACCCTCAAGGGTGAAGAATTGGAGATTTTCGTTCAGCCGGGGACCGAGTGCGGTTCCACTAAGACCATTCCCGGTATGGGCTTTTCCCCAGAAGGAAACCTTGTTATCACCTTCCGCATTGAGGTGCCAAAAAACCCAAGCGGAAAACTAAAGAAACTTTTAACAGAACTGGCAAAGGAGTTAAAGGAGGAGGGCGTAGAAAAACCCCCCACACTGCTTGACAACCTTAAGAAACTACTTTCCTAACTCTCTCTTTACTTCCTCTGCGATCTTTATAAACTTTTCCATCTCCTCTACGTGTTGGTCCCTCAGGGTGATCATGGCATCCTCGTGCCCTGCCATACCGCACATGGCTATGGTAAAGCAGTCCGTCTCTGCCCTTATGATCTTTAATGCTACATTAGCATAGTGGCAATGCACACCCACAAATATGCAGGCTTTGATTTTGTTGTGCCATATGGTAAGGTTGGGATGGTTAGGGTTGATCTCCACCGCAGGGTTAATCTTCGGATACTTGGGCCTGTAGTCGTACATGGGAATGATCTTGGCGTTTAGAACCTCCGCCATCTTTCTAACCAGCTTTGCCTTTTCTTTTGCCTCTTCGTTCCACGCATACAACACCTGAGGACCTGGGAATATAGTAGCGTTTGGTAAGGTAAGCATAGCCTTTGCCGCTTCCTTCATAGCGATTTCTTCATCTACTATCTCGTTGAACATGAGGGCTTTACCTGGTGGTGGATTGAGCACACCCTCATAAACCGCCACTGGGTATGGTGAATATCCTGAAGGACCTAAAGTGGCCATAATCTACCTCCTAAGCCGTTTTATTTACCCGCATGGACCTCTGGCATCACCATGCGGATGGCATTACGCTTTAAAAGGGTGCTACAGACATAAACGCATAGGGCACAGCCCTTACACCGTTCCGTATTTACATAGGCGTGGTGTTCTTCGTCCGAATACATCAGAGTATTAGGCTCTGGGCAGAAAAGGGTACACTGCTTACAGTTATACTTTGAACACTCCTCGTTTATAACCTCTGCCACATAGTACATCTACTGCCTCCTTTTGCTTTTCTAAATGCTTTTAAAGTTATTTTAACGGATTTAAAATGTCAAGGGAGGTTTATAATAAAAAAGCCATGCTTTCAAAGAGGGTCTCTCATATAAAGCCCGCTCCAACCTTAGCCCTCAGTGCTAAAGTCAATCAGCTCAAAAGTCAAGGTTTTGATGTGATCGGTTTTGGTGCTGGAGAGCCAGACTTTGATA
>JAJHRQ010000012.1 GCA_020833645.1 Thermocrinis sp. | reverse complement strand
ATCAGAAGATTACTACTTCTACCAATTCTCCCGCCTTGAGCTCTTTAACACCCTCCCTAACTACCATGTAGCAGTTCGCACCCACGTAGGATGTGAGCATATGAGATTGAAGCTTTGGGGAATAATCGCAAACAAGATCTTGTCCCTCAAGGCTAAGGACCGCCCTAACAAACTCTCTTCTTTCTGGATCCCTTCGGGAAAAGTCCCTTTTGAGCTTTGCCCAAAGAGTTTTTGGCATATAATCTCTGGCAGACTGCATCTTCAATAGGGCTGGCTTCACTATGAGGTCAAAGGCCATAGCGCAGGAGACAGGATTTCCTGGAATACCAAAGAAGAGCCCTTTGCCCTCTTTGTAAGTGCCAAAAAGTATGGGCTTGGCAGGCTTTATTCGGACTTTATGAAAGTGCACCTTTACACCCACCTCTTCCACGAGGGTTTTTATGTAGTCCCTTTCTCCCGCAGACACACCACCGGTGGTTATAAAAACATCGTAGTTTTCAAGCTGAGAAAGGGCTTTTTTCAGTTTATCTGGCTCATCGGGAACTATGCCAAGATAATGGGGTTCTCCCCCTGCAAGGGAAATACCCGCCATAAGGGTGTAGCCGTTGAACGTTCTTATCTGGGAGGGTTTTGTGATGGGTTCTCCTAAGTCCTTTATCTCATCTCCGGTGGATAGCACTGCCACCCTTGGCCTTCTTGATACCTCCACCTGAACCTTGTTTAAAGAGGCCAAAAGGCCTATCTCGTAATGCCGTAAGATAGTTCCCTTCTGTAAGACTATCTCTCCAGCCTTTAGTTCCTCGCCCTTTCTTCTTATGTTTGCCCCTTCTTTGAAGGCTTCCTTTATTAAAACCTTTCCATTTTTTGCCTCGGTGTATTCTACTGGCACCACCGCAGTGGCACCTCTTGGAATTGGTGCCCCTGTAAAAATCTTAACTGCACAACCCCTTGGTAGTTCAAAAGTCTCCCCTGCACCCGCGGGTATCTCCCCCACCACCGAAAGCTCCACCGGTGCATCCTTGATGTCCTCCCAGTGGACTGCGTATCCATCCATAGCGGAGTTGTCAAAGGAGGGTCTATCCTCTTCTGATATCACATCCTCCGCCAGAACTCTACCTAAGGCGTCTAAAAGATAGACCTTTTCAGTGGGAAGGGTGGGGCAGTGCGAAAGAACTATACTTAGGGCTTCTTCATAGGGCATCATACTAAGGCTTCCTCTACCTCCTTTAGACTTACAACCTCCTCGGGATGGGCGATCCTACCCAATACTGCGCTCGCTGCGACCACCACAGGGTTTGCCAGATAAACTTCACTCTTTGGATGTCCCATCCTTCCGGGGAAGTTTCTGTTGGAGGTGGATATGCACCTTTCCCCTTCTGCCAGAATGCCCATATGACCACCAAGACATGGACCGCAGGTGGAGACAGAAACCACGCACCCAGCCTCCAAGAATATGTCAATAAGACCTTCTTTCAGAGCTTGCATATAAACCTTCTTAGAAGCTGGGATCACTATACACCTAACATATGGGTGTACCTTTCTTCCCTTCAATATTTTTGCAGCGATCCGAAGGTCCTCTATCCTTCCGTTGGTGCAGGAGCCTATGAAGGCTTGGTCTATGCTTATGTGGGTGGATTCACTTACTGGATGAACATTGGAAGGTAGATAGGGCCATGCTACCAGAGGCTCTAACTTGCCCGCATCCCACTCGTAAATTTCGGAATACTCTGCATCCGGGTCGCTATGATAGACCTTCCAAGGTTTTTTTGCCCTCTGTGATACATACTCTATGGTCTTTTCATCGGGTGCAATTATGCCGTTCTTTGCTCCCGCCTCCACTGCCATGTTGGTGATGGTAAAGCGCTGGTCCATGGAAAGGTGTCTTATGGCTTCCCCTTCAAACTCCATGGCCTTGTAGAGGGCTCCATCCACGCCAATCTGCCCTATGGTATGCAAAATCAGGTCTTTGCCCATTACCCACGGGGAAGGCTTTCCGTAAAAGATGAACTTCATAGATTGGGGAACCCTTAGCCAGGTTTCTCCCGTCGCCATGGCGTAGGCTATGTCGGTGGAGCCCATACCAGTGGATAAGGCTCCAAGGGCTCCGTAGGTGCATGTATGAGAGTCCGCACCCACTACCAAGTCTCCGGGAACCACGAGACCTTCCTCCGGTAGGATCGTATGCTCTATACCTTCTCCCTCCTGGAAGAACCACTTTATGTTGTGCTTTTTGGCAAAATCTCTGACCATCTTTGCCTGCTCGGCAGATTTTATATCCTTGGCGGGCACAAAGTGGGAAAGGACCAAGGCGATTTTTTCTGGGTCAAAGACCTTGTCTATGTTGTATTTTTCAAGGATCTTTATAGCCAACGGTGCTGTTACATCGTTCGCCATTGCCAGGTCTATCTTCACGGTTACTAAATCCCCCGGCTTTACTTCCCTCTTGCCCGCATGGTCTGCAATGATCTTTTCGGTTATTGTCATTCCCATCTTTCTACCTCCTTTTTAATATTTAAACTTTAACTTCCTCCTTGGCAGGCTCCTTCTTAAACTCTTCCTTCTTGCATTCGTTCTTTACTTCAACGCCGTAGAGTTTAAGCACTTCCACAAACTCCTCGCAGGAGATAGTTTCTTTTTCAAGGAGCCTTTTGACCACAGCCTTCAAGGGCTCTTTATAAGTCTCTATGATAGCCTTGGCTGTCTCGTAAGCTTCTGTCAAGATCCTTTTGACCTCTTCGTCTATACCCCTTCTCATCTCCTCGCTTATGTCTATGGAGGTGGTCATGCCACCCAAAAAGGGGTTGACCACACGCCTTACCGCCACGGGACCCACCTTCTCGCTCATTCCCCACATGGAAACCATCCTGTAGGCAAGCTCCGTTGCCCTTTGTAGGTCGTTCTCCGCACCGGTGGTTATACCCTCTTTGCCATAAAAAACCTCTTCTGCTGCCCTTCCGCCAAAGAGGACGATAAGCCTTCCTATGAGGTCCTGCCTGTCGTACATGTGCTTGTCGTCAATGGGTAGTTGTTGGGTAACGCCCAGAGCCATGCCCCTTGGTATGATGGAGACCTTATGGAGGGCATCGGAGCCCGGCACCATCAGGCTCATTATGGCGTGCCCCGCCTCGTGGTAGGCTATCTTCTCCTTCTCCTTGGGAGATATGACCATACCCTTACGCTCCAAGCCCATGGTAACCCGGTCTATGGCTTCTTCTATGTCTTCCATCTCTATGTATTCTTTCCCCTTCCTTGCGGCTAGAAGTGCTGCCTCGTTGAGGATGTTCTCAAGGTCTGCGCCGGTAAAACCGGGCGTTGCCCTTGCCACAATCTCCAAATCTACGTTGGGTGCAAGCTTTTTGTTTCTAGCATGCACCTTGAGTATTTCGTACCTTCCACGAACATCGGGCTTTGGAATATAAATTTGCCTGTCAAACCTTCCGGGTCTGAGCAGGGCTGGGTCTAGTATATCCGGTCTGTTGGTAGCGGCGATGACTATTATGCCCTCGGAGGTGTCAAAGCCGTCCATTTCCACCAAAAGCTGGTTTAGGGTTTGCTCTCTTTCGTCGTGTCCTCCTCCCAAGTTGAAGGCACCCCTTGACCTTCCAACTGCGTCTATTTCGTCTATGAATATGATGCATGGGGCATGTTTTTTGGCGGTTTCAAAGAGGTCTCGCACCCTTGCTGCACCAACACCCACAAACATTTCCACAAAGTCAGAGCCAGAGACCGATATAAAAGGCACGTGGGCTTCTCCAGCTATTGCTTTTGCCAGAAGGGTCTTTCCCACCCCCGGCTCACCATAGAGCAGGACACCCTTTGGAGGTCTTCCACCCAACTTTTGAAACCTTATGGGGTCCTTCAGATACTCTATTATCTCCTTTACCTCTTCCTTTACCTCGTCCATCCCTGCCACATCGTTAAGGGTTACCTTTGGCTTTTCGTCAATATAGACCTTCGCCCTGCTTTTGCCAAAGCTGAAGGCACCCCTTGCACCACCTCCGCCCCCACCGCTAACTTGCCTCATCATGTAGATCCATATACCGATAAAAAGCAATATGGGTAGCCAAGAGACTAAAAAGGTTAGCCACCATCCGCCGTGCTCCTGAACCGCCACCTCTACCCTAACGCCCTTTTCTATGAGCTGGCTAACTATGTCTGTTCCCGGTGGCAAACCCGTTTCTATCTTTTGTCCATCAGTGGTTATGCCCACAAGGATGTTATCCTTTATTTTGACCTCCTTTAGCTTGCCTTCCTTTGCCAGTTCAAGGACGGTGTTTATTGGGGTCCTCACGCCCGCGTCTCTCTCTGAACCGCTAAACACATTAAAGGCAAGGATCATAAAGCCAATGATAAGGATCCATATGAAAATATTTTTCATCCACTGCATAAAAGATTAAAATAGACCAACCCTTGCGCTTTTCAAGCTACTTTGAAGCTGCTCTAAAAATATAAACCCATTGGACACACAATGGTTTTTCCTCGAGGACACAAGGAAGCTATTTTCATTTCATACATGGAAGGAATCCCGAGCAGGGAAGAGGTAGTAAAGCCTCTTCTTCCGCTTGGCAAGTTCTGAGGGTATCCCTCATCTCCCCTATCCTTGGAAGGGACGTGGGATAGGGTGAGGAGTAGGTCAGTTCCCTTTGAGGCTGGGGGGACGGTCCCAATAAGGGATTTTTAGAACAGCCTAAACCTTACCATAGGCTTAAGAATTTAAACAGTTTTTCTGCGTCTGTAAAGCTTGTGGATAGGTGGGCTTCTGGATGCCCGTAAAGACCACAGAGGGCAACCACTTTGGTGGGAGTGTGCTTTCTGAGGAGCCTTATCACAAAGTCCGTCCTGTAGCAATGAACTCCCACAAGGATGGTTAGGTCGTTTTGGTCGTGAAGTATGCTCTCATGTGGGTTCGGAGGGTCCATCTCCACCGATGGGTCGTATTTCTTTAGCTTGGGGCGATAGTCGGGAAGGACCTTAACCTGAAGCTTTCCTATCCTGTCTATTAGTTCCCTCAGGGCTTCTGCCTTTTGGCTTAGTTCTTCCTCTTGCCAATCCCATAGCAAGAGTGGTCCCACCACCGTGGGCTTTTTGGCCTTTCTTAGCCATTCTGCGAGTACTTCAAAGGCGGTTTCGTAGCTAACAGGCTTACCATCTATTGTTGCATCCCCCAAAAATACCTCCTTTTGGAGGGCTGTTCTTGTTCTGTCTTCTTCGGGGGTTGGCACCGCCTTTGGCTTTTTGTAATAAGAAGGCACAAAGTCCTTAAAGAAGGGAGAGAAATCAAAGTGTCTTCTTTGAACCCTTTCTGAAACCTTTTCGTCCTCCCTTACGCTCAGGGATTTGACTAAGGCATCCTTTATAAGGTCCAGCTCCACGGTAAATTCGCCGTGGTATGCCTTTTCTTCTTCTTCCACTCCCAAGCTGTAGCAGGTGGTTCCCACAATGTTAAAGAGCACACCCTTTGCCCCCTCTTTGCTTGCCTTTTGAAAAATTTCATACCTTTTTTCGTAGAACTCATAACAGCAGTGTCCTACGTAGGTGTAGCCATTTTCCGCACACCACTTGAGGGTGTCCCTCAGAAGCTCAAAGGAGGTGATGGTTATGGGGATCATGCCCTTTTGATAGGCAAGGATGTCTATCTTTGTAAGTGGGAACATTACCGCGGAGACTATATCATCCACCGTCAGGTTCAAACCTTCCCATTGTCTATCCTTGAAAAACTCCCTTATTCTCCTTTCCACGTCCTGCAAGGGTGTATGTTTTAGGTATGCCTCAAGGTCGTATATGAGCCTTTTGGGCTCCACAAAAAAGTCACCGTTTATGATCACCTGTTCCAAGAGTTTTCTGTCTGGGTCCACCTTGGCGGAGACCCTAAAGGTGCCACCCATACACCGGTATATTCCAAACAAAAGCTCTGGCTCCGAGGAGGACCTCTTTACTTCATAAACCCATTCTGGGCTCCTGTAGTATTCCTTTCTCTCCTCCAAAAGTTTTTTTTTCTTCTTCTGTGAGCTCTCTCCATTGGTATTGTATGCCAAGCTCCTCCGACAATCCTTCCAGTATGGCAGAGAAGACCTCCTCCTTTTCTGGCATCCCTCCCAAGTATCTCTTGACCCACTCTACCCGGTCCTCTGCAGACTTTATACCCTTTGAGGTTAGCTTTTCTACGGGAATTTGCAAAGACTTTAGCATGCGTTCCACGTTAAAGTCCATGAGAATAGTACCCTGATAGAGAAAGGTCTTTCCTTCAAAAACGCCCCCTGTGCCGGATATTTTCCTTCCTTCTACCTCTATGTCGTTCCTTGGTCTAAACTGGGCAGGAATGCCAAGCTTTTGAAGTCCCTTTGCTACCGCGTTGCATATTTTTGCGGTTAGCTCTTCAAAGCTTATGTTCTCTCCAAAGCTGTTTTTGTCTGCGATTATCTCCCAGCCTATTTGGGTCTCGTCAAAGTATATGGCACCACCGCCAGTGATCCGCCTTCCTACCTCTATGCCTTCCCTTTGGACGTATTCAAGCCGTACCTCCTGCTCCACCGATTGATGGTAGCCTATGAGCACGCATTCGGGTTTGAACTGCAAAAATCTTATGGTGTTGGGAATTTTATCCTGAGCCCTGAGTTCAAGCATTATTTGGTCAAGGGCAATGTTTTCGTGCTGTGGCCTTTGACCTGTATACAAAACTCTCCACATTTTTTCTCCTTAAATTATCAGATAAAGTATAAAACCCGTTAATAACCCTGCAACCACATCGTCCGCCATAACGCCATGCCCTTTGGGCATTCTCTCAAAAAGATTTATTGGGAAAGGCTTGAGAATGTCCAAAAGCCTATAGAGAACAAAGGCTAAAAGTAGCGCTTTTAAAGTGGGCTCAAGAAACAGAAAGGCAGAAAAGTATCCTACTATTTCGTCTATTACCACACCCTCTGGGTCCTCCTCCCTTGTAAGTTCCATCATGTATTCCGCAGATTTAACCCCAAGAAAGTAAAGGAAAAAACCCACCAAAAGCACCAGCCACCACTTAAAACCAAAAAGGTAAGCCAAGGGCACACCCAAAAGGGTTCCCACCGTCCCCGGCGCATACCTAAACCTTCCCAGGTAAAAACCCGTGGCAATTAGCTCCCAGTTCATCCGATTATTTTTATAAAGCTCTTCTTCCTCAGGTTCTGCAAAAGCTCTTTTTTCCTCTCTTCAAGCTTTTTCTCAAGTAGCTCCTCTCTTAGCTCTTCCAAAGACTTTCCTTTGTACTCTTCTTTAACCTCCAGCACCTTGGCTACGTATATGTGTTCTTTGTCCTCTCCAAAGACTAGATCTCCCACCTTGGCGTTCCAAACTTCCTTATCAAGACTCTCCACCAGCTCTCCTTTCTTTACTAAAAGTGTCTCCACCTTCAGCCCAAGGGCTTTGGCAAGCTCCCGCAGGTCCTTGGTCTTCTCAAGGGCCCTCATCAGCCTTTCCCCGTCCTTTTTATCTACCACCAATACCTCCACCAACCTCTTTACCTCCACCTCTCCCCTTTTGAGTTTTTCCAACTCCAGGTCCAGGGCAGACACATTCACCTCCCTCAAAAGCACCGCGTATATGCCCTGACTAAATAAGATCTCCTTTCTTAAGAACTCCTTAAGGTCCCTTAGTGTAAGCCCCTCCTTTTGGAGTTCGTTTTGTAGCCTTTCAAGGCTCATGTTGTTAGCCTGTGCTATTTTGACCAGGGCTTGGTCCAGAAGCTCCTCCTGCACGCCAACGCCCTTTCCTTGAAGGAACTGATTGATGAGCCATACATCCACAAGCCTTGAGATCACTTCCCTTCTGTCGGTGGTGTTGTAAAAGAGCATACCCAGTTTCACATCGCTCTCAAGGATAGGGTCTCCGTTCACAGAGGCCACCACCCTATCCACCAGCCCTTGGGCAAAGGAAAGAACTACTAAAGCTGTGAAAAGTAGAATTCCACCCGATAGTTTTTTAAGGTTTTCTCCAACCATTCCTTTAAAACCTCCTGCCTTTTTTCCCTTATAAGTTTAGCCCTAACCATGGGTTTAGCTTCCTCTAACGGGAGGATACCCTCGTTCCTCCTTCCCACCACCCTAAAGACCACATAGCCCGCATCCGTGTATATAGGCTTTGAAACCCTTCCCACCTCGTAAGGGCTCAGCTGTGCCCTTAACACATCCGGCAACGCTTGTATAGAGTACCATATGGCTTCTCCCTTTTTAACTCCCTTTATATCCTCCCAAAACTCTATTCCCCTTGATAGCCTGTAGTAAAGTTCGTTGGCACTTTCCAAGCTATCTGCCACAAAGCGTTCCAACCTCACCTGGGCGGGCATCTTAAAGTCCCTAAGGTTCAAATAATAGTAGGCTACCACTTGATTTTCGGTTATCTCGGAACCTTTATAGAGTCTTTCTGCAATCCTGTCCACCAGAATCTCGGTCTTTATGAAATAAAGGGCTATCGGGCTTAGGTTCTTTGAGCCGATATTCTTCTGTATGTAGTCCTCCACCTCCTCATCTCTTAAGCTTATACCCATCTTTTTGGCTTCTTGCTTTATCACCTTGGACCTGACGAGCTCCACCAGAAAGTTTTGCACGTCCTCCTTTGTTGCCCTTGCTATTGGTAGATGCAGTATTTCCCTCCAGTAGGAGTTAAAGTATTGATAAAGCTCATCCCTCCTTATGACTTCTGAACCCACTCTTGCCACCACAGAGGCACTTGAAAAGCCAAAAAAGGCTAATAATATGAGAAATAAGAGCATGTTATAATTTTAAACTCTAAGCGGGTGTGGCGGAATTGGCAGACGCGCGGGACTTAGGATCCCGTGGGCTTATGCCCGTGAGGGTTCGACTCCCTCCACCCGCATAAAATCTAAGGAGGTTTCTATGAAGGTCAGCCTCGAGGACAGGGAAGGGCTGTTTAAAAGCCTGTTGGTGGAAGTCCAAGGAGATATCGTAAAGAAAAACTTGGAGAACGTATGCCAAGAGTTGGTGCAGAACGTAGAGATTGAAGGTTTCAGAAAGGGAAAGGCTCCTCTCTGGCTCATAAAGGCAAGGTACAAGGACTACATAAGGGAGGAGGTTGGTAAAAGGGTCGCGGACGCCACTTTGTCAAAAGCCATAGAAGAGAGCGGTCTAAAGCCTGCTGCGGACATATACCTTGAAGAGGTCCAGCTTGAAGAAAGTGAAGAAAAGGTAGCCTACCGTGTGGTCTTTGAGGTGTCTCCAAACTTTGAACTAAAGCTCCAAGAGATAGAAAATCTTCGGGTGGAGATTCCAAAAGTTGAGTTCAAGGAAGAGATGGTCCAGGAGGAGATAAACAGATTGAGAGAGCAACACGCTATTTGGGAACCCGTGGATAGAGAAATAAAGGAAGGGGATCTAGTGGTAATAGATTACAAGGTGGAGGACTTAGAAAGCGGAGAGACCGCAGAAGGGGAGACCACCGTAATAGTAGGGCAGAGGTTCTTGAGGGAAGAGATAGAAAAGGCACTGCTGGGTAAAAAGGAAGGGGAAGAGGTGGAGGTGGAAAGCGTGGACCTTTTTGATGCGGAGGGCAAGGTGGTAGGAAAGGCAAAGGTGAAAATTTCTATAAAGGCTGTAAAGGAGAAGGTACTGCCAGAGGTAAGCGACGACTTTGCCAAGGAACTGGGACTCGGAGACACCTGGTCTTCTGCGGAGGAAAAGCTCAGACAGATGGTCAGGGAAAACCTTGAAAACTACAAGAAGTCCCTCATAGAGGAAGAGGTAGCCAAAAAACTCATTGAACTTCATGAGTTTGAAATTCCTCAAACCTTACTTAGGAGAGAGCTGGGCTTTCTGGTGGACAGGAGACTCAGAGAGCTTTCTTCCTTGGGTATAGACACGCGGTACATAAACGTTCAAGGGTTGGCACAGGAGCTTTTGCCTCAGGCAATCGCAAACATAAAGCTAAGATACATCCTTGATAAGTACGCACAAACAAAGAATCTGCAGGCAGAGGAGAAGGACCTTGAAGAAGAGTACACCAAGCTGGCACAGGCTTATGGCGTTAGCCCAGAGCAAATAAAGGCTGATGTGCAATCAAGAAACTTAGAGGAAGTGATAAAGGGGGATGTTCTGAGGAGAAAGGCCTTAGAGGATATAATGAGTAAAGTTCAGGTTATTGAGGTTGAAGAAAAGAAGGAGGAAAAGCAGGATGAAAATATTTGACCAGCTGGTGCCCATAGTTATAGAACAGACTCCAAGGGGCGAAAGGGCTTATGACATATACTCAAGGCTACTGCAGGACAGGATTGTTTTGCTTGGCTATCCCATAGACGACCATGTGGCAAACCTGATCGTGGCCCAGCTTCTCTTTCTGGAAGCTCAGGACCCCGATAAGGACATATACATGTACATTAACTCTCCTGGTGGTTCCGTTACAGCCGGTATGGCAATCTACGACACAATGCAGTATATAAAGCCCGATGTGGTTACCATCTGCATAGGACAGGCGGCCTCTATGGGTGCCATTTTGCTTGCGGCAGGTGCTAAGGGTAAAAGGTATGCCCTTCCCCATTCTCGCATTATGATCCACCAGCCCTTGGGCGGTATATCCGGTCAAGCTACGGACATAATAATCCACGCAGAAGAGATAAGGAGGATAAAGAATATGCTGAACGAAATACTCGCCTTCCACACAGGGCAACCCTTAGAGAAGATTGAGAAGGATGTGGAAAGGGACTACTTTATGTCTGCCTACGAGGCTATGGAGTATGGCATAGTGGATAAGGTGATAACCAAAAGGGCATAATTTGAAAAGAATGAATAGAAAAACAGCAGGGCATAGATGTTCCTTTTGTGGTAGGAGTCAAGAGGAGGTTTTGGTCCTCATTGCTGGTCCCAACGACACCTACATATGCGATAGGTGTGTGTCCGCCTGCGAGGCTATAATAAAAGAGCAAAAGAGCCAGTTGGCACAGCATCAGGTTCAAGAACTACCAAAGCCTGAAGAAATAAAAGCTATATTAGACCAGTATGTAATAGGACAGGAAAGAGCCAAAAAGATCCTATCGGTGGCGGTTTATAACCATTACAAGCGGGTCAGAATGAAGGAGCTGGGCATGAAGCTGGATGATGTGGAGATAGAAAAGAGCAACATCCTTATGATAGGACCTACGGGTTCAGGAAAAACTTTGCTTGCCAGAACTTTGGCAAAAATACTCAACGTACCCTTTGCCATAGCGGATGCCACCAGCTTAACGGAGGCTGGATATGTGGGAGAAGATGTGGAGAACGTGCTAACAAGGCTCCTGCAAAACTGCGGGTATAATGTGGAGCTCGCCCAAAAGGGTATAGTCTACATTGACGAAATAGACAAGATTGCCAAAAAGTCGGGCATAAACCCTTCCATAACCCGGGATGTGTCTGGGGAGGGTGTTCAGCAAGCCCTCTTAAAGATCGTAGAAGGAACGGTGGCAAACGTGCCCCCACAAGGTGGCAGAAAGCACCCTCATCAAGAGTTCATACAAGTGGATACCACCGATATTCTTTTCATCTGCGGTGGTGCCTTTGTGGGCCTTGAGGACATAATAAAGAGAAGGCTCGGAAAGTCGGTGGTAGGCTTTGAGTCTGCCATAGGTAAATACAACGTGGAGGGCAATGTGCTCACTTATGTGGAGCCCGACGACCTAATACACTTTGGCATGATCCCCGAGTTCATAGGCAGGTTTCCCGTAATCGCAGTCCTTGATGAGCTAACGGAGGATGACCTGGTAAGAATTCTTGTGGAGCCCAAAAATGCCCTGGTGAAGCAATACAAAAAGCTCTTTGAGATGGAAGGCGTAGAGCTTGAATTTACCGAGGGCGCCCTGCGGGAAATTGCGAGGGAAGCCATAAAACGCAAGACTGGTGCCAGAGGACTTAGGGCAATAATGGAAGAGATCATGATAGATGTGATGTTTGAAGTGCCCTCTAAAAAGAACGTAAAGAAGGTAATAATAGATGAAGAGGTGGTAATTCAGCGGATCAAGCCCAAGTACATCCTCAAGGAGGCGGTATAAAGTAAGCTTATAAGTATATAACAAAAAACTTATACCGCCTTCTTACCTTTGGGCTTAAACTCCTTTTGTATGGAACTTCTTAAAAGACTCTTTGGTGGAAAAGAAAAGCAAACAGAGGAAGTTTATGAGATAACTACTTCAAAGGGTGTTCTGAGGCTTTGGCTGGAGCAGGACCTTCAGCAGGACCCAGACCCAAAGGTGGAGGAGTATTGGATAGAAACCTTTGATGTCTCCGAGGATGCCCGCTGGCTTTTAGTAGGAAGAAGGTATGGGCTATTTCAGTTTTATGACTGGAGGGGTAGGCTACACAGGCTTCCCGCACGCCCACCTGCACAGGTGGTTTCAGAGATCCTCTTTTCTTTAAAGAAAACTTTCTTATCCTCATTACACCCCCCTATTTGGTGGTCTATCGCATAGAGGATCCGGAGAACCCAGCCACTTGGAAGAACTTTAAGCTTTCCCAGGAGGGCATAAGACCATCCATGGGCTTGGACCTAATACGAGGAATTTTAGCCTTTGGAGTGGTGGGAAACAGGGTTTATGCCATCGATGTGGGAGAATACCTCTCTCTGCAGAGGGTGGAGTTCAAAAGTAGCTTCAGCGTGAGTGAAATAGGAGAACTAAGGGCTATAAAGTTTTTAACACCATCCAAACTGTTCATCACGGGTACAGAGGGTTCCGCCATATACAGCTTGGGTGGGAATTTGCTAAAAAAAATTTCCCTACAGGGCTGGCAGGGCAGTAGCCCTAATAAACGGAAGGCTAATTTTGGGCGAAGAGGGTAAGGTTATAGTGTTGGACGCATACACGGAGGAAGAGCTCTATAAGATAGATGTACCACTGAAGGTTTCCCAATTGGACGGGGACCCAGAGGGTCTGTTTGTGTTTTTGGCGGATGGGGAGGAAAACCATCTTGGCATACTGGACATGCAAACTCCCCAATATTTGCAAACCCTCGAAGGCTTTGGCTACTCGGTGGTAAAGGTATCAAAGGACGGCTCCATATACACCAGCAGGTGGCTACAGGACAAGGACAGAAAGCTCTACCAACTTATAAAGCTTGGCTCCAACTTGGTGGATTTTATCTATCCCAAAGACAGACAGGAAAAAGTCCTAAAGCAGGCGGAAAAGGCTTACAAAGAATTTGTCTCTAAGGTACAGAAGGCAAAGGATCTTTCCCAGTTGGAGGACCTAAACTCCCTCAAGGAGATTGCCAGCCTGGACATCCCCCTTAGAAGGATAAGAGAGCTTTACTTTGAGGCAGAGGAACTACTAAAAAGGAAGAGGTTGGAGCTCTTTTTGGAGCAAATAAGGGAAAAGGTCCAAAGGGGCACAGCGGGTCAAAGGGAGCTAAAGGAGATAGAAGAATGGCTTCGAAATGCGGACGGAGAAGAGTTTGAAAAACTCTCAAAGGCAAAGGAGGAGTTGGAAAGGGCGCTAAAAAACAGACTGACGAAGGCTTTGGAGGAACTAAAAGTAGCCCTTGAAGGCAAAGAAAGCCAAGACCTTGAAGAGCTTGAGGCGGAGGAGGAGGTAAAGAACTTTAGGGAATTACTGAACACACTGCCGAGGGAACTAAGCAGGGAAGGAGAACAAAGCCTTCAAAGGCTCTTGCAGGAAAAGGTTATCTCGTACAGGCTAAAAAGGTTCAGAATAACCACCACCGAGGACAGGGTGTTCTTTGGCAGAGAAGATTTTCCAAAGTTTAGCGGTGAGCGCAGAAGGCTCTCTTGGAGGCTAAAGGTAGAGGAGAAGTTGATCATAGGTGGTGAAATATACGCAAAAATAGCCTTTGAAAGGAAAGATGGCGTCCTTTTGGAACCCAAAAGATACCCAAACCTTTTGCCCGTAAAAGAACTAAAGTCAATGCCCAAGTGGGTAAGGAGCTACCTCAGGCACTTACGAGGACTTTTCTCCTACGAACCCTACAGGCTCCCTCTTTTTGTCTCTTATGAGGAAACCCCTTGGTTTGTCTATAACTTAGAGAGGTTTGTTTCTATGGTCAAAGACCAGCTCCGCTTTGGAGAGGGCATACTTATATTGGAGGGAGATGCGGGTGTAGGCAAAAACTTCTTAGTGGAAGTATTCTCCGCCCTTACCAACAGACCTCTTTACATAATCCCATGCCACTCAAAGATGGAAAAGGAGGACCTAACCTACACCTATGAGTTTGACCCCAAGAGGGGAACAAAGCGTGTCTTCTCAGACCTTATCAAAGCTTTGCAGACTCCCGGTGCGGTCATATACTTGGACGAGATCAACACCCTCCCACCCGCCTTGGTAAAGCTCTTTGACCCTCTCTTTGACTACAGAAGGTATTTGGTAATGCCTACGGGAGAGGTCATAAAGGCACGGAGCGATGTGATCCTGGTGGGGGTATGAACCCACAGCACTATCTGGGCGTCTCTGAACTTCCGCAGGATATAAAGTCCCGTGCGGATGTGATGTTTGTGGATTATCCACCCTTTGAGGACAGCAGGGGCTTTTTCCATCCCGACGAAGCACTCATCTTAAAAGACTATGTTTCTTCGCTTTCTGAACTTTCCAACGAAGAATTTGTTTATCTTTGGTATGCCCTGATAAATCAGGTGGAAACTCCCCAAGCCCAAAGGTTGATAAACCCCACAAGGGAAAGGCACATATACCTTCTCTTTGACTTACTCAAGATCGCCAACCGCATAAGGAAGGCATACAGGGATTATCAAAGCCAAAGGTCCGAGGAGCCCGTAGAGTTTGTTTTTTCCATCAGGGATACTATCCGATGTGCCAGAAGATTAGAAAGGTACAACTCCGCCCAAAGGGTTGTAATAGAAACCGTCCTGCCAAGGGTTAGCTCTCCCTTGGAGAGAGAAATCTTAAAGAACATAATGGAAAGCGCCTAATCTCCACAGCGGAGGACCACCGCCTCCACGGGCACCTCTCCATCCCCTATCATCCCCAACCTCCTCGCCGCACCTTCTGAGAGGTCCAACACCCTGCCCTCCTTGAAGGGTCCCCGGTCTATTACCTTCACCTCTACCTCTCTGCCGTTTTTTAAGTTCCTTACCCTTAGAAGGGTGCCAAGGGGAAGCTCCCTGTGGGCCGCATACATTCCATCTTTGTCAAAGATTATTCCGTAAGGGGTTTCCCTTCCATGATGAGGTTCTCCATACCAGCTTGCCATACCTCTGATCACGGGAGGGCATACCGTATTTCCATCCAGCCCGCATCTTTCCACCTCCAAGACCGCCCTAAAGGGAGCCTTCCCCAGAAGGGATTCAAACCTCTCCGGCACGCACACACCTTTGATGTCATCCCTCCTATGGACGGCTATGGTTATGCTTTTTCCTGCGCTCTGGCTATAAACCCTAACCCGACTGCCCGCTTGAACAAGGTTACTGTATGCCCTGTTGCCCGTGCAGTAAAAGCCCACCGTCTCAATCTTGGATGGACAGTATGCCCTGAGAGGACCAGTTGCCCTCTCCCTTTCCCTTTGAGGAATGGGCTCCCCGTCCTTTATAACCACCGCACAGCCCGACAGAAAAACTACCCAAAGCAGGAGCCACATTTCCCAAATACAATATATTAAGTGCTAAGAGTTCTCTCGGTGGTAGATGGCTTTGGCTGGAGTGGAACAAAGGAACAGGTTTATCTCCTTGCAAGGGAGCTAAAAAAGCGGGGAGTAGATGTGGAGCTTGCCCTTGCCTACCAAAACAAGGAGATGGTAGAAAAACTCTCCCCCTATGGAGTAGTCTTTTGGTTTTTTGAAAACCACACCAAATTTAACCGGCTGAACCCTGCCAACTACCTAAGGTTATACAGGATCATAAAGGAAAACAACTATCATGTAGTTATAGCAAACTCTCCCCATGCTTACGACTACGTTAGACTTGTCTATCCCTTTTTAAAAAACAAGCCAAAGCTTGTGGTGGTCAAAAGAAGTGCAAGGTTGCCAAACCGTTTATCTCTAAAGCTAAAGTACGCATACGCAGATGTGGTAGTAGGTGTTTCTAAGGCGGTTGTAAAGAGCCTTGCATCCGCAGGCTTTCCAGAGCATAAACTCTATGTTATCCCAAGTGCTATAGACCTAGAGAGGTTTTATCCGAACCGAGAAAAGGGCTTAAGCATAAGAAAACAGTTGAACATTCCCACGGATGCCAAGGTCTTTGTAAATGTTGCCAATTGGAACCCTCCAGTGAAAGGACAAGACATGCTCATCAAAACTTTTTCTGAACTGAACTGTTCTAACTGTTATCTACTTTTGGTGGGTTCGCTAACAGACACGGAGGGAAATAAGCTGGCAAAAGCTTACTCGGTGGAAAAAAGGGTAATAGGCGTGGGCTTTAGAGAAAACCCGGAGGATTATATCAACGCAGGAGATTACTATGTTATGTCCTCTTACCTTGAGGGACTGCCCAACGCACTTTTGCAAGCTATGGCTTGCGAGAAGGTTGTTATAGCCACCAAGGCGGGCGGAGTGGAGGAATTTTTGAAGGACGGTTTTAACGGCTTTAGTGTGAATGTGGGGGACTTCAATGCCCTGAGGCAAAAGATGGAAATAGTGTTAAAGCTATCTCCGGAGGAATACCACCAAATAGGCAAAAGGGCAAGGGAAACTGCCATGAACTTTACCCCCGAAAGAACCTGCCAGGAGTACATAAACCTCTTCCAAAAACTCTTGGGAATAAAGTAACCACATGTTAGTGCTTTTGTATCACAAGGTTATAAAAAACCCCGGCTTTGACCTTTGGTGGAGAACCTTTGATTTGCAAATAAAAATACTAAAGAGCACATACAAAATAATCACTTTGGACGAAGTCTTGGATTGCGTGATAAACGGAAAATGCCAAAAGAACGCGGTGGCAATAACCTTTGACGATGGCTACGCGGACAACTACATTTACGCCTATCCTATCCTGAAAAAGCACAAAGTAAAAGCAACCCTCTTTTTAGCAACCTCTCGGGTGCTATTGGAGGACAAAAAGAGACCTACCCTCCTTGATTACTGGGAGGGGAAAGTGTCTTGGGAAGAGCTTTATAAACCAAAGAGCATGAAAGATGCAAACGCAGAGTTTGTAAAGCAGGGCAGAAGCACAGAATTTTTGACCTTGGAGGAAATAAAGAGCATGAAGGATGTTTTTTCCTTTGGTTGGCATTCCCATTGGCATCTAAAAGCCTTTGAAAGGGACGAAGTTATAGACTTCTACGATGGAGATGGGCACTGGTCTCTTTTGCACGCATACAAAGGTGATTTAAGAAAAGGTTATCCCATCTTTCCTATGAAGGGTTCCTTAGCCATAAGGGCAGGAAGTCTAAAGCCAGAGGTCAAAGAGTTCATCCGATCCTTAGGAGATAGCTTTTTTGAGAGAAGGTCTTGGAAAAAAGAGCTGAAGGAATTACTCAAAAGGAACTTTGATAGCTTGCTTGTTTTTGAAACAGAAGAGGAAATGAGAAACAGAGTAGAGGAAGACTTTAAAACATCCATGGGCTTACTCAAAAGCTTTCTGGGAGAGAGTGTAGAACATGGAGCTTATCCCTTTGGAGATTACAGCGATGAATTGAAGAAAAAATGCGGAGAATACCTAAGGTCCTGCTTTACCACTGAAAAGATGACAGTAAAATCCTATTCGGACCCCTACGCCATCCCACGCATAACCGTCCCAAAGGACATCTGGTCCTTTTTTGCCATACTCACCAAGTCCAAGCTGGGCTTTTTGTGAAGGGGGTGCGAAACAGTTGCTAATTTCCGTTCAAAAACATATAATTGCAGTTCAGCATGACAACAAAACTTTTGAGTGTAAAAAAACAAAAACGACCGCAATTTCATAACGGTAGAGTGGAAGATGTCAACTTTTGGCATTAATAGACTGGGCTGATACGCTTAGAGATATGAAGGCGATACAAGTAATAGAAGAAATACTAAGCAAAGCTTTTAAGCGACATAGGTTTCCCGTAAGCCTAAAAGCAGAAGCTGTGCTCCTCTACTTTAAGGGACTTTCTCTAAGAGCAGTAAGGGAGTTCCTACTTCACAAGGGTTATTAGGGAAAGCTCTTCAGGCAATATATACAATTGCTATTAAGGCAAAGGGATGCACCACTGACAAGGGACCTTGGTATGTGAGTGCGGTCAAAGGGCTTGCAATGGAATGGCTACATGAGACTTTTGGGAAGAGGAATGAGGTTCTACAAGAGGTTTCCTTGGAATGCTAAGTATGAAACCGTCTATAGATGGTTAGCCTCCTTTATTGTCATTTATACGCGATCATAAACCTAAAAAGTTGACATCCTCTCAGGCTACCTATGATTTGCAAGGTGCCGAACTTTTCCATGAGGTTAATTTTAACTCCCATACGAGTAAAGGCAACGGAGGTCTAAAAAACTCCTTGCGTTTTGAAGCACCTTGGCTTATCCTTAAATCTATGGAACTGGAAACCTTGCTGAAGGCTCAGAAGAATGTTTCTTTAAGGCGGATCGGTGAGAAGGTTTTGGAGGGCAAAAGGCTCAGCCCAGAGGACGCACTTACCCTTTTCAATTCCAACGAGCTTGCATACATTGGCGCGCTGGCGGAGTATGTTAATAGGCAAAAGAACGGTATGTTTGCCTACTTTGTGGTAAATAGACAGATAAACCCCACCAACATATGCGTCTATCAGTGCAACTTTTGTGCCTTTGGTGTTCTCAAGTCTGACCCAAGGGCTTACGAAATGAGCTTGGAGGAGATTCTAGAGAAGGTGGAGGAAACCTATCAGCAAGGTGGCAGAGAGGTGCATATTGTGGGTGGTGTGCCACCCCATTGGAAGGTGGAGGATTATGTGGGCTTGGTGCGGGAAATTAAAAGCAGGTTTCCGCAGATGGTAGTAAAGGCTTGGACCGCCATAGAGATCCACCACATGGCAAAAATATCAAAGAGAAGTTATGAAGATATCCTCAAAGAACTAAAGGATGCTGGACTTGACGCCATTCCCGGCGGTGGTGCAGAAATATTCTCCGAGAGGGCAAGGAAGATCATCGCACCATACAAGGCCAACGCAGAGGAGTATTTGGAGGTTCATAGAACTGCCCACAAGCTTGGCATCCCCTCCAACGCTACCATGCTTTACGGACACGTAGAAACCTATGAAGAGAGGGTGGAGCATATGTTAAGGCTAAGGGAACTCCAAGATGAAACGGGAGGCTTTCAGGTGTTCATTCCCTTAGCTTACTGGCCAGAGGGCACCCGTTTGGGTGGCAAACGCACCTCCTCGGTGGATGACCTAAAGACCATAGCCATATCAAGGCTCTTTTTGGACAACTTCCCCCACATAAAAGCCTACTGGATCACCTTGGGAGAAAAGATTGCCCAAATTGCCCTAAACATGGGGGCGGATGACCTGGATGGCACCATAGAGGAAGAAAGGATCGTCCATTCTGCTGGTACCACGAGCCCTTACAAACAAAGCAAAGAAAAACTCATAAACCTTATAAGGTCCGCGGGCAAAATTCCAGTAGAAAGAGACACCTTTTACAACATAGTAGCCATATATCCATGAATGGAAAGGGCTAAGCTCTTCCTTCTCTTTTTCCTATTCTTTGTTTTCTTTGTGGGTATAAACATACTCTTTTTGGATAACCTTAGGAAAATCTGGACAGTAGGTTTTCCACTTATCCTTCTGGTGATAAACCTGGACCTTCTCATTCTTGTGGTTGTTTTTTCCATCTTCTTTAGAAAGTTCATAAAAACCTACCTACAAGCCCAGAGGGGAAACCTAAGGAGGAGGCTATCTAACCTTCTCTTTTTGTATATGTTCCTGCCTATACTCTTTCTAAACTTGGCATCCTCAATAGTTCTGTTGCAATCCACAAAGACCTTTGTTAGCTCCCAGCTCAAGGAAGTGGTACGGAAAACAGAGGAACTTTTGCAGATGGCTAACGCCTACGAAAGGGACAAGCTTGAAGAGTATAGGTCTTTTTTTAATACTTTAATAAGCAAAGGGGAAGACCCAAGGAGGTTTGTCTATGTCCTAAAGGGTGTAAAGAGTGTGGAAAAGGCTCCCTGCGTTGAGGAAGAAAGGGAAGATGCCTTTATCCTGTGTGTGGGAGATTACAGGGTGGAGGTTCTAAAGAACCAAAAGCTAAAAAGTGGCATAAGTGCCCTTTATGAGGTTTCCACCAACCTCAGGAACTTGGTAAAGTCAAGGGACATTTTAGGTGGCATATACATATACTTTTTGGTGCTCATTTCCTTGGTTGCTTTGCTTGCGTCTTTGTGGTTTGGGAACTTGGTGGCAAGGCACATAAGCATCCCACTGGAGGAACTCTCTTCAAAGGCTCGGGAGATTGCTAAGGGAAACTTTGATGTTTATGTGAGGGTGCCAAACACGGAGGATGAGGTTTCCCAACTTGCCAGGTCCTTCTCCACCATGAAGGAGGAGCTAAGGGAACTGTACAGCAGGCTTGAGAAGGAAAAGGAGACGTTAAGGTCTTTGATAGAGAGTTTGCCCGTGGGCATAAGGTTTGTTGGAAAAGGAGGGGAGGTTATTGAAAACAAAGCTTACAAGGAGATTAACAAAGAAGACCCACAGGTTAGAAAAACAGAGGTTGAGCTTCCCCTTGGTCTTTTGGAGATCTACGAGGACCTGCGTCCCATTATTACTGCGGAGAGGTTCCGGACTTGGCAGGATGCGGTCAAAAGGCTCGCCCATGAGATCAAAAATCCACTTACTCCCATAAGCTTACATCTGGAAAGGCTACGCCTCCTCGCCCAAAGGGATAAGCTAAGCAAGGAGGAAGTAATAAACGTCTGCGGGCTACTTTTGGAGGAAATAGACAGAATTAAGTCTGCGGTCAATTACTTTAGGGACCTTTCCTATCAAAGGGAGATAAAGGTGGAAGGCTTTGAGTTGGGAGATCTAATAAGGGAGTTAGCAAGGCTATATCCTAACCTGGAAGTGGAGGTGGTTGGCAGTAGCTTGGTGAAGGCAGACAGAAGCATGATAAAAGAATGCTTCTTTAATCTTTTTAACAACAGCATAGAGTGGGGTGCAAAAAAGGTAAGGGTGTCCCTCACCGAGGAGGGTTTTGTTTACGAAGACAACGGGAAAGGCATCCAAGAGGGGGAGGAGGAGATCATATTCATGCCCTACAAGTCTTCAAACCCGGAGGGTATGGGGTTGGGGCTTGCTATGGTAAAGCATATCTTTGAACTGCACGGCTGGAGCATAAGGGTTTTCCCAAAAAGGGGAGGATTCTATGCTAAAGTCTCATTCAGAACTCCCTTGGAAAAGGGAGGGTAAAATTTGCAAAATTCTTATCAGGTGATTTTCCCATATTACATCCAAAACTTCAGAGACCGCTTCCTCCTGCTCCTTTGGGCTCAGCTTTTTAAAACTTTCAGATTTGACGCCATAGAAAAGAAAACTTAGTTCAAGGTCCGAAAGCTGAGGAAAACCTCCAAAGGTTTTGTATGTTTTTATGCCCGCCCAGTTGGTCCAATAACGCACCTCTTCATCTTCCAACCTTTTTTCATAACCACCCACATACATGGATGCAAGAGCCTTCAGCAGTCTTTCCGTCTTTTCCACATCAAAACCCTACAAGGAGCTTTCTAAAAGGGAAAGGTCCTTAGAATTGATCTCTTCGTAATCCTTTAAAAACCTCTCCTTCCATTGGGCGTACCTAAAAAACTCCTGAAAGGGATTTTTCAACCAGGCTCCTCCGAGTGTTCATACTCGGGGCAGTTTAGGGTAGTTAGGTCTATGTTGGGGATCTTTTCTTCTACAGTGTTATGATAGCCACACACAAAGCACTCTAACACGGTGGCATAGCCGGAGTGCAGATGTCCTATGTCCCACCCACAGAGGGGACATTCTCCCTTACCCGCCTTTAAAACTTCCAAAAGACGATTGCCATCCTTCACTGCGTTTTGTATGCCCTTTACCCTTGCTATTGCCCTCTTCAGCTCATCGGTGTTCCACTCCGCACCGCACTCCAAACATCTGAACTCCGAGTAGCTCCCTTCGTTTATCAGCCTTATAACCTTTTGAGAACCGCATCGGTCATCTACGCACTGACTGCCAACAAATTTTCTTCCCAGCTTGTCCAATATTTCCTTGAAGTCCTCCTTGTTTAGCCTCATGGGCTTATCATAGACCTTGTATCCACAGCATTGGCACTCCGCCTCCACCCTTGGGTAGGGCTCGTCGTATTCGCACACCTTCAAAGCAATCCTCTTACAATGTGGACAAAGCTCCAAATGGGTTAGGCATATCATAATATTTCAGATTATACCGCCTCTCTGAAGTTTCAAGCCTCTAAATTTTCATGAGAATTTCATTTTGACTTCCTAAAATTATAACTATCAAAACCCTATAAGGAGGTTTAGCCATGAGGAAGCTAACAGCATTAGCCTTAGCCCTAGCCTTTGCAGGCATCACCTTTGCCCAGCAAACCTAATCGGGAAGTTCTCAGGGACAGTATCCCATTGGTGGTGGAAAAAAGTACAAGGAGTGGTGGCGCAGCCAAAATTGGGAAAAATGCAAGCAGATGAAATTAGAGGATCTTTCTGCAAAAAAAGAGTGCTTAGAAAAGAGCCAAAGCGAGGATGCCAACTTTTTAGGTTCATGATCGTATAAATGACAATAAAGGAGGCTAGCCATATATAGACGGTTTCATACTTAGCATTTCAAAGAAACCTCTTGTAGAACCTCATTCCTCTTCCCAAAAGTCTCATGTAGCCATTCCATTGCAAGCCCTTTGACCGCACTCACATACCAAGGTCCCTTGTCAGTGGTGCATCCCTTTGCCTTAATAGCAATTGTATATATTGCCTGAAGAGCTTTCCCTAATAACCCTTGTGAAGTAGGAACTCCCTTACTGCTCTTAGAGAAAGTCCCTTAAAGTAGAGGAGCACAGCTTCTGCTTTTAGGCTTACGGGAAACCTATGTCGCTTAAAAGCTTTGCTTAGTATTTCTTCTATTACTTGTATCGCCTTCATATCTCTAAGCGTATCAGCCCAGTCTATTAATGCCAAAAGTTGACATCTTCAAAAGAGAACTAAAAGTCTTGACGGATAAGGTGGAAAGCTTAGAAATAAGGAAGGCGCCCAGGGTTAGCTATATCCTCACAACTCAATCCACCCAGCTTTTACTCCAATTGTTGGAAAAACTTCAAGAACAAGAAAAAGAAAAGGAAGCAACGCCAGAAAAATCAGCCTAATCCTCAAGGTAGTAGTATGAAGTTCTAAAGCTCAAACCAACACAGATAGCAACAAAGAAGGCATAAGGTTTAGCAGTTTGACATCCTGGAGCAACCCTAAAATTTTTAAACCAAGGGCAAGCATTAGCCCACCACCCAAAAAGAGGGTATTAGCCATAGCCTGAGGGCTTATAAAGTTTCCAAAAAAGTAAAAAGCAAAGGTCAAAGATAGCTGAAATAACAGCACATAGAAGGCAGAAAACAAAACGCCCCTGCCAAAGGTGGCACTCAAAAGGGTGGATGAAATGCCGTCCATAAAAGCCTTTGAGAGCAAAAGCCCGCTGTCTCCTTTTACCGCCTCCAAAAGGCAGCCGGTGAAGGTAAGGGGGCCCACCGTAAAGAGCAAAGACGCAGTCAAAAAACCAGAACTTCTAAAGCCCTGAGATAACCTTTCCAGCCTCTCCTCCAGCGAAAGCCAGTAGCCAATTGCACCTCCCAAGACCAAAAGAAAGAAAACCTTTATAGTTTCCGGTTTGTTCTCCACCAAGAGCTTTATTCCCAAAAGCAGGGTAAAGATTCCAATGGCATGCATAACCCCCACCCTTAGGCTTTCGGGAATGCCCCTCCTTGCCCACAAACCAAAGGAAGAGCCAAGCAAAACCAACCCAAAATTCACTACCGTGCCAAAGCCCAAAAACATCTACTGTGCCTGCTGGGCTTTTGCTAGGATGTTAGAAAAGAGGTCATACAAAAAGTCCGCCCTGTCTTCAAAGGTGTATCTTTCAAAGACCTTTTGGCGAGCCCTTGCACCTATCTCCAGAGCCTTATCTGGGTTATCAAGGTAAAACAGCACCTTTTCTTCAATCTCTGCCCTGTCTATAGGAAGGTATGTAATCACTTCCTCATCTGGTACAAAAAAGCCCGGCAGAGTAGCCCTATAATCCACCATCAGCGCACAGCCCATGTACGCAATCTCCAAGGGAGAAAAGCCCACACCCGTTGGCACACTGTGAGGATAGGAGGTTATAACCAATTGGCTTTTTCCTAAAAGTTCCAAAAGCTCCGTCCAGTCCTTTGGAACTATAGCTTGATGCCCCTCAAAGGGCGTGCCCCGAATTTCTCCAAAGACCTTTAGTTCCATTCCATCCAAAAAGCTCAAAAGAAACCACCTCTTTTTGGCGGTGGCGTAAAGGGAAATAAGGTTCAAAAAGTTTAAAAAGTCCTGAGGGTTTTCTTGCCTCCACTTGGCGTACTCCTCCTGCAAGGTGGGATTGAACATAGAAAGGATATAATCGTGTGCCTGCAATACATGAACTTCCGGGTTTCTAAACAAAAACTCCCCCACTTCAAAGAAAATGCCCAAAAATTCCTGCCTGTAATTTTCTGCCACTTGCCCCGCAATTATGTTTGGGTCTATGACGGGTCCAAAGAAGGCTAAGGATATTTCCCTGTCCTGGGTGGGCTCTCTCATCTGGCTTGGGTCCAAAAAGGGCGTTATGTAGGAGGGAGGCTGTTTGATGCCAAGGAATGCCAAGCTGTCTGCGTATTTAAGGTCGCAGACCACAGGCAGAAAGTTGTTGGCGTTTCTCATGTCCAAAAGTGGTGCAAAGTTAAAAAGAGGCTCGTCCGCAAAGATAGAAACATGCACAAAGCCCATGGCATCCGACAGGGCGAGCCTTTTATCCTCTTGGCTGGCGGTTATAACTCCGCTGGCGTTCAGGTCCACGCAGAACATAGGACCAAAGTCCATAAGCTCCTTTACCCTCTCGTTGAGGTCTCCCTGCCCAATGTCCAACTCCAAAACCTCCGCACCCTTTTCCTTGAATCTTCTAACAAAGGCTTTAAAATGTCTTAGTACGCCCTCATACTCTCCCACTTTCAAAAAGGCAACTCGCATGAAAAGAATTTTAGCACAAATAAACCGAACTTAAAAGATATCAAAATCTACTTTATCACTCTCAAAACTTTTAGTAAAAACTCAAGGGCATTTTGGTTCACAAATATAAGGGCAAAAAAGAGAATGGTAAACAGTATGGTAAATTTACGATCAAGCCTTAGGATTTTTCCATGAGTTCTAATCCAACCTTTTCAACCTTTGCCTCAAGTTTTGCTTCCATGGTTTGCATGTTTGCCCTTAACGCCAATAAATCCGCCTTGAATACAGGGTTGATATAATTTGACAAAAAAATGGGACACCCCTTGCGGGTTCCGGGACATAGGGGAGGCTGTTCTAAAAATCCCTTATTGGGACCGTCCCCCCAGCCTCAAAGGGAACTAACCTACTCCTCACCCTATCCCACACCCCTTCCACCAACACAGGCTTCGGAGGAGAAAGGTCCCTTGGCAAGACCCTTCCAAGGATAGGGAAGAGGAGGGCTACCTTCAGAACTTGCCAAACACTTTGAAGGGTAGTTTTTGCTACCCTTCCCTGCTCGGGATTCCTTCCGTTGGCTCCCTCGCAGGAACTTGACTCGCTCTGAAGGCTTTGTATAAGATTGACTAAAAGCTTCTTTGAATTCTCTACGACCTTTAGTTCGCTTTCTAATGCATTCCTCTTATATTCGTTGCTTTCCTTCTCTATAAGTTCTCTAAGTTCCTCTTCCCTCTCTTCGTACTTCTTTAGGGCAAACTCTAAATATGCCTTGTCTTTCAAAAGTTTCTCGTAATTCTCTGGCATGTCCTCTTTAAAGCCCAGTGCCCTCCTTCCTATCACAAATGCAGATGCTATGTCTTTGTCTATGCTTAACTGAGGTGCATACTTTAGCATGCCAATAACTGAGGTGTAAGCAGGATTGACCTCTACTACTTCCACTCCCTTTAACATTGCTACCCTTATTAGCTTTTGCATAAACTTTTTGGCATTCCAGTGATGAAGCCTTTTTCTTAGTGTAGCTTTCCCATCTCCTCTACTTCCCCTCTTAAGCTTTTTCAAATTCTCTATGGCTATAGCTTTACCTTTCTGAATGGCAAAATCCACTATCTGATGGGCTAATATCCACTCTTGGTGGTCTTTGCTGTTTTGTGAAAGTCCTAAAAGGTGGTGTAGGCTAATGGTCTGATAGCTTAGTAGTTCTCCAGTTTTTGAAACTTCCGCTATAGCTAAGTGGATGGGTGATGCATTGATGTCTATGGCTATTACCCCGTTCTCTTTGGTGTATTTCACTTCAGGCGTTGGAAGTTCAAAGGATACACTTCCATAAACTTCTCCATCTCTTAGTTTTAACTCCACTGTGTAAGCAAAATAGTTTTTTGTTTGCCAACTTTCTAAAAGCATAGCCATAAAGGTGAGCCACTTGTCTTTGCTATTGCTGGGTTCTCTTAAAACTTTTGCGTAGATGAACTCCCTATTTCCTGCGGTAATTCTAAGGCAGAGTTGTCCGTTTAGGTCTTCAAATCTCATTAGTCTGTTTCCTTTGTCTGCCTTTGACCCGATGCTTATAAGAGTTCCTTGTCTTAGTTCTCTCCACTGCTTTTTAAGTTTTTCTCTTGCCTTTCCTGAAAGATGATTTTTACAAAGCTTTTCAAAAAGTCTTCTGCCTCCAAACACTACTGGTCTATCGGTAGGATATTGCTTAGCTTTGTAAATAGCTGAATCAATATATTTGGTAGGCAACTCAGGGAATAGCTGTCTTAGTCTTTGGTATATTTGGGCGTGTGGGTTTTTTGTTTTTTCTTTTTCCAACTCCTTTAGCATATTGTATGCCACACGGATAGCGGAGGATTGCTTACGCATAAGCTTTATGAGTTTTTCTCTGTCTTCCTTTCTTAGTTCAAGCTTAAACTGTAGGCTAACAAACATCAAGCTTAGATTTTAGAGGAAATACCTTTTTGCGTCAATGGGTTTGGATTTTTAGAACAACCTCGGTCAGAATTTGACAAAAAAATGGGACACCCTACCCCTCTAAACTTGTTGATTTTCAAAGCTGTGAAAGGTGTCCCGTCAAACAATTTTTGACCCTTCAAAAAGTTTGACAAAAAATAAATATATATACAGTAAAGGAGGTGGAAGAAATGGTTAACAAGGAAGAACTTAAGGCTTCTCTGAAACTCTACAAAGACAGTTTAGGAAGTGAGAGACTCAAGGTCAAAGAAAGCGCAAGGGTTCCTGTTCAGGTTGGACAAATTAGACCTGCGGGAGGTGATTGACACATGCAAGCAATAGAGTTGCTAAGAAGAATACTGAAGCATTACAGCGTTGATGTTGCCCTTGCTATTGTGTTTATGCTTGTACCTTTTGTCTATGTCTATGACCAGCCAACACTCTTGAGTGCAATAGCCAGAAAAGTAGCACTTGCAAGTGCGGGACTTGTCTATTACTACATCACAAGAGTTTTTAAGGTGGGTTTTATTGATTGGAGAGACCCTTATGACAAGATTTATAGCATTGTTCTACTTCTTTACATCGGTCTTGTCTTTGCTTTGGGCTAATCCCAAATGTTTGAAGCTTGAACCAACGATACAGGAAGCAACTGAAAGATATATAGCAAAAGACTACCCAACCTCACTATAACGTAGCTACCGCCGAGAAAGAGACTTCCTGCAGGTGGAGGGAAAGTGCAGACGGACACGGTTCAGTTGGATATTTCCAATTGACACCTAAATTCCTTGACCCATTACTACGCCCACTATTCCCAGATTACACGAAGCCGTACTCAAAAGACCATTTTTATGCCTTTGCTTACTACCTGAACACGCTTATACAAAGCAATCCCATCCTACGCTTGTGGATGATATACCAGAGATACAACGGCGGAGACTGGGTCATTCAAGAATGCAAGAGGGCGGGCTCGTGGGAGTGGGAGAAATGCCTGCAATTTTGCAGAAGAGGAAGGGTTTGCGTGTGGAGAGTAGGGACGGAATGCAAGCAATATAGGAGCGCTTGTGAAATCAACTATGAATATTCCTTATTGATATCTTATTGATATATAGATACGCAAACAAATACCGCCGTGGGGAGGATGGGCGTTGGAGATACTGGTAAATTAGGATGGCTGATAGAAGTAGTGAAGGGCTGGCGTCGTGAGATAGAAGAAAAACCCAAAGCCCAACCACTCCCAAGGTATGAGGATACTTTCAACAAGCAAAAGAGAAGAAGACACAAGGGGAATACAGAAGAAGAAACAGAGAACGAAAGCCCACCCAAAATTCCCAAGCCACTACCACACCAGAAATGGGTTTGGAGCAAGAAGAATTTTGCGGAAGGGACCGTGGAGATGATTATAGAAGAGGTTATCAGGCGAGGGTTATTTGTAGAGTTCCTTACATCTAAAGTGGGGCGAGAGCTGATGAGCTACTACGGAGAAGCACTGAGAGATCTCGTAAGGAAGAAGATTAGAGAGTTGTGAGAGCCTGAGGTATGGTGAAAAATTGCAAAAATTGCAAAATTGCAGGTTCCAGCAAAACCCCTTGCCCTTGGCGAACCCTGCCTAGATAGCAGCTTTAGGAAATTTTGCAAAAATTGCAAAAATTCCTATTGCAAATAATTCTCAATTAGCCTTGATGAACCCCGACGGCACACCCACCCACTCCCACTGTCCGATTTTTGCAAAAATTGCAAATTCCGGACAGGACAACATACTCACCGACAACCCCTTGTAAAAAACCTGCAAATTTGCAGATTGCGGTATTGCAAAAAATTCTCAATAAAACAGGTTTGTATTTCAGAACAGTTTTAAAAAGTTTGATAACAATGCGGGACAAACTTAGAAAATCAACAAGTCCAGAGGGGTAGGGTGTCCCATTTTTTTGTCAAATTACAGCCTGTATCTTGCCTAATTACAAACGGAGGGGGAGGGATTCGAACCCTCGGTGGGCCCTAAAGACCCACAGGTGATTTCAAATCACCCACCTTCGGCCGCTCGGTCACCCCTCCAAAATAATATATTAATACTAATGCCAAAACTTTGTATAGCATTGGACACCGAATACGAGAATGCCCTTAAGCTTGTCAAAGCCCTTAGGGGCAAAGATATAACCTTCAAGGTGGGTTACAAGCTCTTCATATCTCACCACAGAAGGATCACAGAGCCCATAAAGGAGGAGGGCTTTGAACTCTTTTTGGACCTTAAACTCCACGACATACCAAGCACTGTTCAAAACGGCGTGCTGTCTGCAAAAGAGCTTGGGGCGGACTATCTAACGGTTCATATAACCTCCGGAAGGGATGCCCTGAGGCGGGCGGTTGAAGTGGGCGATGGTATAAAACTGCTGGGCGTTAGCCTTCTAACAAGTCTGGAAGAAGAACATCTAAAGGATTTTGGCGTATGCCTGTCAAAGGAGGAGTATGTGCTAAGGCTGGCAAGTCTTGCCCTTGAGTGTGGTATTACGGGTCTTGTGTGTTCTGGAAAAGAACTTCCCCTTTTAAAGTCAAGGTTTAACTTCTTTGCGGTAGTTCCCGGCGTGAGGCTTAGACAGGAAGAGAGGGAAGACCAAAGGAGAGTTGTCAGTTTGGAAGAGGCTATAAGGAATGGCGCAGACATGGTGGTTTTAGGAAGGAGTATCCTCAGGTCCCAGGACCCGGTGAAAACGGTTGAAGATATTCTTCCCTTATTACAGACCCATCCCTGAGCTCCACAATGCGCTTTGTTTGTCTGGCTAAGTCTATCTCGTGGGTAACCATCACAATGGTTGTCTGACTTTTGTTGATCTCTTTGAAGATGTCCATAACTCTTTGGGTGTTGGTGGAATCTAAGTTTCCGGTGGGCTCGTCCGCCAAAAGGACCTTTGGTTGGTTTATAAGAGCCCTTGCTATGGCTGTTCTTTGCATCTCTCCACCAGAAATTTCATAGGGTTTTCTGTTTTCCTTTCCTTTCAACCCAAGTCTTTCTAAAAGAACCATAGCCCTTTCCCTTGCCTCCTTTATAGGCACTCCCTTTTTTATAGCGGGCAAGATTACATTGTCCAAAAGGCTGAGCTCTTGCACCAGGTAATGAAACTGAAAGACAAAGCCAATTTTAGAATTTCTCAGGTAGGAAAGTCGTTTGTCGTTGGAGTAGTCTATTTTCTCACCTTCAAAGAATACCTCTCCTTCTGTTGGCTTGTCCAAAAGCCCCAGTATGTAAAGAAGGGAACTTTTGCCAGAGCCCGAAGCACCGATTATGGAAACAAACTCTCCCTCATAAATCTCCAGGTCTATGCCCTTTAAAATCTGCTCAGAACCCACGGTTTTTTTAATCCCACTTAGCCTTATTAGAGGCTTCATTCCTTCAAAATTTCTTCTTTGAAAGCTTTCATTGCCCTGATTGCTCTCTCCGCAAGCAATCTCTTTTTTTCTTCTTTGCTTTTGACCTTTTGGTCCAAGGGTGGCAAGAGTCCCATGACGGGTGCCATAGGTTGGAGGGTTCCTTGTTTAGAGGTAATGTATCTTATCAACGAGCCCAGCATGGTCTCCTCTGGCGGGACCACGAGGTCCAAACCTTTTACCAACCTTGCCGCATTTATGCCTGCCATCAGCCCGGTGCCTACAGAAGCAGTATAACCCTCCACGCCCGTTATCTGACCGGCAAAAAAGATGTTTGGATATTTTCTCATGTTCAAAAAGGGTGTTAGTATGCGGTTAGACTGAATGAAAGTGTTTCTGTGCATAGAACCAAGCTTTACAAAGACCGCATTCCTCAGGCATGGTATGAGCCTGAAGACCCTCTTTTGCTCCGAGTAGGTCATTCGGGTTTGAAAACCAACCAAAGAGAGAAGCGTTCCCTCTCTGTTTTCCCTCCTGAGTTGTACCACTGCGAAGGGTTCCTTGCCCGTCCTTGGGTCTATCAAACCCACAGGCTTCATGGGTCCAAAAAGGAGGGTTTTGTAACCTCTTTCCGCCAGCGTCTCTATAGGCATACAACCCTCAAAGTATACCGCCTTTTCAAAGTCTTTAAGTGGCACCTTTTCCGCCTTGAGTAGCTCTTCATAGAAAATCCTATACTCCTCCTCTGTTAGGGTGCAGTTGAAGTAGTCCTCCGCACCCCCTTTGTTGTACCTTGAGCCCCAAAAGCCCTTGGAGAAATCCACACTATCTGCCTCTACGATGGGGGAGATGGCATCGTAAAAGTAAAGGTATTCATAACCTACCAGTTCTTTTATATCCTCCGCAAGGGCTGGAGAGGTCAAAGGACCGCTGGCAATCACTACTACCTCATCCCTTGGAACCTTTCTAACCTCTTCATAAAAGACCTTTATGTTGGGATGGTGGGTCAAAATTTCTGTGATCCTTTGGGAGAACTTTTCTCTATCCACCGCGAGGGCTGTGCCTGCGGGTACATAAAACTCCTTAGCGGTCTTTATAATCAAAGAGTCAAGGATTAAAAGCTCCTCCTTTAAAAGCCCCGCACCGGAGGTAAGCTCCATGCTACCAAAGGTGTTGCTACAGACAAGCTCTGCAAAATTACCCGTTCTGTGTGCGGGCGTCATCTGGTAAGGTCTCATTTCGTACAAATGCACCTCTATGCCTCTATTTGCCAACTGCCAAGCACACTCACTACCAGCTAAACCTGCGCCTATGACTATAACTTTTCTCATCCTGTGTTATTATATTAAGCATTAAGCTGGGAAAGGCGCGTAGCTCAGATGGAAGAGCGCCGCCCTTACAAGGCGGAGGTCGGCGGTTCGAGTCCGCCCGTGCCTATATAAATAAAAAAAGGAGGTTTTGCCATGGAAAAGAACCTTGCGGTCTGGGACAGGGCAGTGAGGGTAATAATAGGGCTCATACTTATTTACCTTGCCTTTACCAAGGGTGGCTTATGGTGGATCTTGGGTATAATAGGGCTGGTGCTTATAGGAACCGCAATAACGGGCTTTTGTCTTATTTACAAGTTGGTGGGCTTCAGGACCGGTTGAAGGTCCTGGCTATAGATTGGGGTACAAAGAAAATAGGACTCGCCTTAGGGGACACATCCCTAAAGCTGGCCATCCCACTAAAACCTCTTGCCAACAGGGAGGGAGTTTATAATTCCATCCTTTCCATAATCCAAGAGTATGGAGTAAACCTTGTCCTTTTGGGTCTTCCTCTAACACCCAGCGGAAAGGAAGGGCAGAGGGCTTTGGAAGTTAGAAAGTTTGCAAAAGAGTTGGAGTCCATGCTTCCGGAGGGTGTATCCCTTGACTTTTGGGACGAAAGATACACCACAGAAGAAGCCCTTAGGCTAGTGGAGGACTCCCGTAAGAAAAAAGAACTGAAGGATTCACTTTCAGCTTATGTAATGCTCATTGAGTTTTTTGACAGTCTATGATAAAGCTTTTGGCTGTTCTCGGTTTGATCTCTGTCTTTCTTGTCTATTCCTTTTTTCCTGTCAAGACCGAGAGGACGGTGGAGGTTCCCTACGGGAAAACCAGCTTAGATATTGCCCTTTTGCTCTACAGGGAGGGTGTGATAAGAAGCCCTTTGTCTTTTATGGTTATCCACTCTTTAATTAGAGGAAAGTTGGAGGCGGGAGAGTATGAGTTCAAGGGTTGGGTTTTCCCTTGGGACGCTTACCTAAAAATCCACCGAGGGCAAAGAAAGCTTTACAAAATCACCGTGCCGGAGGGCTTTGACCTGTACGATATCGCAAATCTTTTGGAGGAATACTCCATCTGCAAAAGGGAAGACTTTTTGAAAGTAGCCAACTCTCCAGAAACCGCCAAAAGATATGGGCTCAGAACTTACACCATGGAAGGTTTTCTGTTCCCAGATACTTACTACTTTTCAAAAAATACTCATCCTCTCCGGGTGGTGGATGTTATGTTTAAAAACTTTCTCAAGAGAACAGAACACCTCAGGCCGAAGTTAGAGGAGAGAGGGCTAACCCTTGAGGAGTGGGTAATAATTGCCTCTATGGTGGAGAAGGAAACTGCGGTGCCGGAGGAGAGACCTATCATTGCCTCGGTAATTCTAAACAGGATAAAGTTGGGAATGCCCCTTCAGATAGACCCTACCGTCATATACGCCCTAAAAAGAAGGGGAGAGTGGAAGGGTGTCTTAACCAGGAAACATTTGCAATTGGATGACCCTTATAACACCTATTACCACAAAGGACTTCCCCCATCCCCCATATGCAACCCAAGCCTTCAGTCCTTGGAGGCGGCCTTGAATCCTGCTGAAACTAACCACCTTTACTTTGTGTCCATGGGCAATGGCAGACACGCCTTTAGTTCCAATTACAGGGACCATTTGAAAAATATTGCAACATACAGAAGGTAGTTTATATATTTAACTTCTATGATTCCGAAAGTGTATTTAGGTGTGGAATGGTTGGGGGCAGAGCGTGTACTGTCCTCCTATCAGCCTCCGGAGGACTGTGGTGCCAGTGTGGTTTTCTTGGGCATAGCCCGGGAGGATGATGGGGTGCAAGAGCTTCATTACGAGGCATTTCCAGAGATGGCAATAAAGGTAATGGAGGAGATAAGGCAAGAGGCTTTAGCCAAGTTTCCCATAAAGGAGGTTTTTATACATCACCGACTGGGTGTGGTTAAAGTGGGCGAGCCCTCCTTTTTGGTGGTAGCCTACGGTGGGCACAGAGAAGAGACCTTTTCTGCCTGCAGGTATGTGGTAGACGAAGTAAAAAAGAGGGCGCCCATTTGGAAAAAAGAGGTCTATAAGGACGGTAAGGGAGAGTGGGTTTTGGGAGCCTAAAAACTATGGAGGTGTTCCAATGCTAAGAAAGGGTGCAGACATTGTTATAGAAACCCTGAAAAAAGAAGGAGTGGAGGTCATCTTTGGCATACCCGGCGGTGCCATAATGGAGGTCTATGACGCCCTTTACAGGCATGGTGGAATAAAGCATATTTTGGCAAGACACGAACAGGGTGCGGGGCATATGGCAGAGGGCTACGCAAAGGCTACCGGGAAAGTGGGCGTTGCCATGGCAACCTCTGGACCTGGTGCTACTAACCTAGTAACTGCCATCGCGGATGCATACATGGATTCGGTGCCCGTGGTCTTCATCACCGGACAGGTTCCCACCCATTTGATAGGCAACGATGCCTTCCAAGAGGTGGACATAGTGGGAATTACCAGACCCATAACCAAGCACAACTTCTTAGTAAAGCGTATAGAAGACCTACCACTTATAATAAGGCAGGCTTTTTACATAGCATCCACAGGAAGACCGGGACCTGTGCTCATAGACATTCCAAAGGACATAACCCAAAAGCTCTCAGATGTTTCCATTCCAACGGATGAGGAGGTCAGAGAATCCCTCCCCGGCTACAAGCCCCACGTGGAGGGCAACCCTCAGCAAATTAAGAAGGCTGCAAAGCTAATAATGTCTGCAAAAAGGCCAGTGTTGTATGTGGGCGGTGGCGCAGTTCAATCGGAGGCACAAAAAGAGTTGGTGGAGTTGGCGGAGCTTATGAAAATACCCGTTACCACCACCAATATGGGTAAGGGTGCCTTCCCAGAAGATCATCCATTGGCCCTGCATATGTTGGGAATGCACGGCACCTACTATGCAAACATGGCGGTTTATAACTGCGACCTCTTGATCGCAGTGGGCGCCCGTTTTGACGACAGGGTTACAGGAAAGGTAGAAGAGTTCGCACCCCAAGCCCAGATCATACACATAGACATAGACCCCGCCTCCATATCCAAGAACATAACGGTGGATGTGCCCATAGTGGGAGATGTGAAAATAGTCCTCAGAAAGCTCATAGAGGAACTGAAAAAGGAGGGTGCAAAGATCCTCTTCCCCAAAGAAAGACAGGAGTGGCTAGAACGCATAGAAGGTTGGAAAAAGAAGTATCCCTTGAGGTACAGAAATTCTGACAGCGTTATAAAGCCTCAGTATGTGGTGGAGCAAATATGGGAAGCTACAAAGGGAGATGCCATAATTACCGCGGGCGTAGGTCAGCATCAAATGTGGGCGGCCATGTTTTATAAGTACAAATTCCCAAGGCAGTTTATAAACTCCGGAGGACTCGGAACAATGGGCTTTGGCTTACCCGCTGCCATTGGGGCAAAGATCGGAAGACCAGAAAAAGAGGTGTTTGTTATAGACGGAGATGGTTCTTTTGTTATGACGATGCAAGAGCTCATTACCGCAGTGCAGTATAAGGTACCCGTAAAGATCGCCATAATAAACAACGCCTACTTGGGGATGGTTCGTCAGTGGCAAGAGCTTTTCTACGACAGAAGGTATGCGGAGGTGGACCTGAGCGTTCAGCCGGATTTTGTAAAATTGGCGGAAGCCTGTGGTGCGGTGGGCTTCAGGGCAGAAAAACCTAAAGAAGTAAGGGAAATAATAGAGGAAGCCCTGAAGATCCAAGACAAACCAGTAGTCCTTGACTTTGTGGTGGATCGGGAAGAAAACGTTCTTCCCATGGTGCCCGCGGGCAAATCTTACAGGGATATGATCCTAGAAGATGGCAAAAAGGCGGTGGAAGCGGAAACTATGTACCTGGTAGGTTAAAATATTCCCTCCGTGGCAAGGTATATATTCGTAACGGGCGGTGTCCTCTCTTCCTTAGGTAAAGGAGTATCCTCCGCCGCAATAGCTTCCCTCCTTGAGGAGATGGGCTACAGGGTCACCCTCCAAAAGCTGGACCCTTATCTAAACGTGGACCCTGGAACCATGAGTCCCTATCAACACGGGGAGGTTTATGTGACGGAGGATGGTGCGGAAACGGACTTAGACCTTGGGCACTATGAAAGGTTTACCAAAGCCCAGATGGGCAGAGAAAACAACATCACCTCCGGGAGGGTCTATTTCAACGTCCTCCAGAGGGAAAGAAAGGGAGATTACCTTGGTGCAACAGTTCAGGTAATACCCCACATAACCAACGAGATAAAAAGGCTAATAAGGTCCATTGAAAAGGACCACGACTTTGTTATTGTAGAAGTGGGTGGAACTGTGGGAGATATAGAGAGCCTTCCCTTCTTAGAGGCCATCAGACAGCTTGGGATGGAGCTTGGAAGGGAGAACTGCGTCTATGTACACGTAACCTATGTTCCCTACGTAAAGAGCGTGGGAGAGCTTAAGACTAAACCCACCCAACATTCAGTTAAAGAGCTGAGGGCAATAGGCATTCAGCCCGATGTTTTAATATGCCGGTCTGAGTGTGAGATACCAAAGGAGGTAAAGGAAAAGATTTCCCTCTTTACAAACGTTAGCCCTTCGGCGGTAATATCCGCCCACGATGTGGAGACCATTTATGAAGTGCCTCTGCTTTTCAAAAAACAGGGACTACATCTTTGGCTTGCCAAAAGGTTTAACTTAGAACCAAAGGATGGTGAAGGAAAGTGGGAAAAGATAGTCAGCATAATAAAGAACGCAAAGGAGGAAGTAAAGGTAGCCCTTGTAGGCAAATATGTTAGCCTAAGGGATGCATACAAGAGCGTGGTGGAGGCGCTTACTCACGGAAGCATTGCCAACCGTGTCAAACTGAACATCCTTTGGGTCAATTCGGAAAACGTTGAAGAGGAACTTTTACAGGAAGCTGACGGCATACTGGTGCCAGGGGGCTTTGGAGAAAGAGGTATAGAGGGCAAAATTAAAGCCATCACCTACGGAAGGCTCAGCAAAAAGCCCACCTTTGGTATATGCCTTGGTATGCAACTTATGTGTGTGGAGTTTGCAAGGAATGTTTTGAACCTCAAAGGTGCCAACTCTACCGAGTTTGACCCTAACACGCCCCATCCGGTTATTGACATAATGGAGGAACAAAAGCATATAGAAGAGCTTGGGGGCACCATGCGTTTGGGGGCATACCCGTGCGTGTTAAAGGAAGGGACAAAGGTAAGGGAAATTTACAAAAAGGAGGTAATATACGAAAGGCACAGGCACAGGTATGAGTTCAACAACACCTACAGAGAACTCTTTGAAAAGAACGGCTTTATTATTTCTGGAGTTTCTCCCGATGGCAGGTTGGTGGAGGTAGTAGAGCTAAGGGACCATCCTTGGTTCATAGGTTGTCAGTTCCATCCCGAGTTCAAGAGCAAACCCTTTGACCCGCACCCTCTGTTTGTATCCTTCATAAAAGCGTGCATTGATGCAAAGCTTCAGAGAACCACCGACACGATCGCTCCTACATCCTTAAAGTCTTCATCCTCTAAATGAATATAGTTTTCTGTAAGTGCCCTTCCTTCCTCCAAGATTATAGCCCTCAAGGTCTTTCCTTTCATTGAACCTTTGAATTCCTCCCTCTTTCTTTGGTCCAAAGCTTTAAGCAGTCTAACCCTCTCTTTCTTTATCCTTTCTTCCACCTTTGGGAACATCTTGCTTGCCTTGGTATAAGGTCTATCTGAATAGCTAAAGACGTGAAGGTAGGCAAAGGGTAGGTTTTGGACGAGTTTATAGGTTTCCTCAAAATCCTCCTCCGTTTCTGTGGGAAAGCCCACTATGATGTCTGTACCTATGGCGGATATGGGTCTCCTTTGGACTATAGTTTCCACAAGCTTTGTATAGTCTTCCACCGTATAGTCCCTCTCCATAAGCCTCAGGATCCTGTTGGAACCGCTTTGAAGGGAAAGGTGAAAGTGGGGGGCGATCCTTTCTTCTTGTGTGATTAGGTCCAAAAGCTTTTGGTCTATCTCGGACGGATAGAGGGAGGAGAGCCTAAAGAGTTCTATGTCCTTTATGCGTAGCAGTTCCAAGAGCAGTTGATAGAGGTTTGTGTTTAGGTCCCATCCGTATTGGGTTAGCTGGGTGCCCGTAAGGACGACTTCTTTAAAGCCCCTTTCTGCCAAGCTCTTTACTTGCTCAAGGACCTTTTCCATTGGCACGCTACGGAGCTTGCCCCTCGCGTAAGGAATCACACAGAAGGTGCAAAAGTTATTACATCCTTCCTGAACTTTGATAAAGGGCCTTACCCTCTCAAAAAAGACCACCAGATCAAAGTTTTTAACCTGGCTATCTTTGAAGATGTTATCCACAAAGACCCTTTCACCCCTGCCCTGAAGGTAATCCTCAAGGATCTCCACGAGCCGGTCCTTGTGGGAATTCCCCACCACCAAATCTACCTCCTTTAGCCTTGCCAGTGCCTGTGGGTTTGTCTGGGCATAACATCCCGTAGCCACCACTATAGCCTTTGGATTTTCCCTTTTTGCCCTGTATATAAACTGTCGGGAGGATCTATCCGCCTCAGAGGTCACGGTGCAGGTGTTTATTATGTATATGTCCGCTTGTTCTTGAACCCTTGTGTAGCCCTTCTCTGTTAATTTCTGGGCTAAAAGCTCACCGTCAAAGTAGTTGCTCCTACATCCGAGGTTGATGACAGAAAACTTCATAGGGATTAAAATATAAACCATGGCAGGGCACAGTCATTGGGCGCAGATCAAACACAAGAAGGCAAAGCTTGACGCACAGAGGGGGAAGCTCTTTTCAAAGATCATAAGGGAGATCACCGTAGCGGTCCGGCTGGGAGGACCAAACCCAGAAACCAACCCTCGGCTCAGGGCTGCTATAGAACACGCCAAAAGGGCCAACATGCCCGCAGAGACCATAGAGAGGGCCATAAAGAAGGGAACCGGTGAGCTGG
>JAJHRQ010000002.1 GCA_020833645.1 Thermocrinis sp. | reverse complement strand
AAGCTTTTCAACCGAGTAAGCAGGTGGAGGAAATGGATTACCTTACTTGCTTACCTTTATGGCTACGCTATAGGCTACAGCTTTTTCAGGAAGTCTCAAATATGGGGGTAATTTTTCACCCGACGTACTCTAAGGTGTTATAATTATAGATAGATAGATGGGTGCGTAGCTCAATGGCAGAGCGGGCGGCTCATAACCGCCCGGTTGGGGGTTCGAGTCCTCCCGCACCCATTCTTAGCTTAAAAACCTCTTCAGCACATCTCCAAAAAATACAAAGATGCCTATCCTTACCCCACGGGCTATCATACTCGCTATAAGAAAGGTAAGCAGGGGCATGTTGAAGATGCCCGCAAGCCAACAAACTAACTTGTAAGGTTCTCCTATAAGCACCGCAAAGAAGCCATACCTATTGAAAAGGGCTTCCCCCTTTGTGTATAGCCTCTCTCCAAAGATCTTTCTTACAAAGCTTTCCCCCAAAAGCTTTGCCAAAAAGAAGGCTACAAGGGCACCCAATAAGTTGCCAATAAAAGCCACAAAACCGGCGGTATATGGGTTCAACTTAAAAAGTGGCGCGGCGGTTATGAAGGGATAAGGAGGTATGGGCTGGATTATAGACTCAGTAAAGGAAAGAACAAAGAGGGCAGTGTATCCGTGTTCCATGACGAAATCCTCTGCCCACTTTTTCAGCCCAGGAAAAAACTGCTCTATCAGAGTTCTACCTCCATACCGTCATAGGCACAGAGGGTTTTTACTCCTGTTTCCTTTTCCACCTCCAAGGCTATGTCTTGAAGGTGATGGTTCATAAGAATTTCGTAGCCAAAGTGGGTGAGTATGGCAAGCTTTGGTTTTAGGTGAGCCAACAGCTTTTTTGCGTCTTGAACTGTAAGGTGCTCTATATACTTGGTTTTTTTGTAAAGGGTGGTGTTTATGATCATTAGATCCAGCCCTTTGGGATAAACCTCAAGCATGCGGTCCTCATAAAGGGCACAGGAAACATAAAGTATTCTCTCATTGTAGAGTATGGCGTAGGTCTCTGTGTGGTGGTGTTTGTGCCTCATAACCGCCTTTATGCGGAGACCCTTGTAGTTGTACTCTTTGCCCTCCTCTAATATAAACTCTCCCGCAAGCCTCTCTTTTCTTATAAAGGGAAGGACCACTCTGTTTTCTCCTTCAAGGGCAGACCTTGGTGCAAACAGAACTACCTCCCTCTTCTTTCCACCGTCGGTGGCAGACTCAATGACAGAGTTTATATCCGCAGAGTGGTCCAAATGTACGTGGGATAGAACAACGCAGTTTATTTTCCTTGGGTCAAAGCCCATCTGGTGAAGATAAACAAAGGCACCCGGTCCAGGGTCTGTATGAACCCAGAGGTTCGAAAGCCTCAGCAAAAATCCACCAGAACGACGTAGATACCTAAAAACGCTAGCCCTTCCGCCTGCGGTACCGAGGAATATAAGCCTATCGCTCAAGTATTATAGACCCGCTGGGGCAGTCCTGGGCTACCTTCTGTAGCCTCTGGAGGGTGTCCTCTTTGAAAAACTTGATATAGACTATAGGCAAGCCATCCCCTCTGTTTGTAAAGACCTCCGGCACCTCTTCGTAGCAAAGACCGCAAGCGGTACAGGTATCTATATCAACTATTATGCTTCCTCTGTAATTATGGAGCCACTGGGACATTCGTCTGTAACCTCTTTTACCTCAGCCTCAAGCTCAGGGGGCACTACCATATATCCATCGGGTCCAGGAGAAACTACCTGCGCAATGCCATCACCCCTGTTTTTGTAAATTTCTGGAATTCTGTCGTAGCAAAGCTCACAGGCGGTGCAAGTGTCTGGGTCCACCTTTGTCTTTATAGCCATACCTTAACCTCCTAAAAGTTTTGAAGTGGATAAATTATAGCACATTTAGAAAATAAACATGCTTTTAATCATCTTTTGCCCAAAACCTCTGCTATAGTTCTTCCTATAAAGGCGGGATTTTCTATTACATGAACTCCTGCGTCCCTGAGGGCCGATATCTTAGCCTGGGCGGTACCCTTTCCACCGGTGATTATAGCACCAGCATGTCCCATTCTTCTACCCGGTGGTGCGGTTATACCGGCAATGTATGCAAAAACAGGCTTCTTTACAAACTGCTTTATATACTCTGCCGCCTCCTCCTCCGCAGTCCCACCTATCTCACCTATCATAAGTATAGCCTCCGTCTCTGGGTCCTCGTTGAACATAGCAATCACATCCTTGTGGGATAGCCCATGTACAGGGTCTCCACCTATACCCACCGCGGTAGATTGCCCAAGCCCATAGCGGGTAAGCTGATAAGATGCCTCATAGGTCAGCGTTCCACTTCTTGAAACGATCCCTATGGTACCCCTCTTGAATATGTGCCCAGGCATTATACCCACCTTTGCCTCTCCTGGGGTTATAACCCCGGGACAGTTGGGACCTATAAGCTTTGCCTTTGGATAGTTCCTTAGCATGTAATGCTTTACTTTAAGCATGTCTCTTACAGGGATACCCTCAGTTATGCAGACTATCAATTCTATGCCCGCATCTAAGGCTTCTACTATAGCATCCGCTGCAAAGGCCGGAGGTACAAAGATCAAAGAGCAATTGGCAGAGGTTTCTTTTACTGCGGACTCTACCGTATTGAATACTGGGATGTCCTCCACCTTTTGCCCACCCTTACCGGGGGTAACGCCCGCCACCACCTGAGTGCCATAAGCCTTACACTGGAGGGCATGGAAAGAACCCTCCTTCCCTGTGATACCTTGCACCACTACCCTGGTGTTTTTATCCACCAAAATTGCCATAGGCCTCCTCCAAAGGTTTATGATAGAGGGTTATATAATTCTAACACTTTTCCGTAAAAAGGCATTTTAAAAGCTTTAGGTGATAATTTTTCTCTCTATTTTAGAGTATGCGATAATTAATTTTTTATATCACCAAAGGAGGTTGTGCTATGGAAGCCTCAAGGAGAGACCTTTTAGGCTTTGCAGTGGGAGGCTTGGGTATCCTGGGGGCAATAGGCATGTTATATCCTATAGTTAAGGTACTTTCTCCCAGCCAAGCTTCCCTGGCAGGAGCCAGAGTAGAGGTGGACGTTTCCCAAATTCCAGACCTTCAGGTCAGGGTCGTTTCTTGGAAGGGCAAACCTGTCTTTGTAGTCAAGCTACCGCAGGGCTTTCAGTGGAATGGCAAGAGGTTAAACGACCAAAATGCGAAGCTCCTGCAAGGACAAGACGCCTACGCCCTTGTGGCGGTATGCACCCATCTTGGTTGTGTACCCCTCTGGAAACCACAGGGAGAAGGAGAGTTTAACTATCCTCTGTTCCACTGCCCCTGTCATGGAGGGTTCTACTCACCATGGGGCGACAACATTGCAGGTCCTCCACCAAGACCACTGTACGTGCCCCCTCAAAAGAGGGAAGGCAACAAGCTTATCATTGGAGAAGAAGGATTTGTAAAGGAATTAACTTAAGGAGGTTTGGCCATGATCGGAAGGATCGGAAGATGGTTTAACGAAAGGTCAAAGCTATCAGAACTATGGCAGTCCCAAATGGTAGATTACAAAGTTCCAAAAAATCTAACATTTCCTTACGCCTTTGGCGTAATGGCTTTGGTGGCTTTCCTAATTCAGATAATCTCTGGCATATTCTTGGTGATGTACTACCAACCCGACATCCACACTGCCTTCGATAGCGTTAACTACACCATAATGAAGGAAGTTCCCTTTATGTGGCTAATTAGGCATGTCCATGCAGCAGGTGCTAACTTCTTCCTTGCGGTAGTCTATCTTCACATGTTCACTGGAATATACTACAACGCATACAAAAAACCTAGGGAACTAACCTGGATTGTGGGCTTTTTCATATACTTTGTCCTTCTTATGACCGCCCTATCCGGTTATCTTCTACCTTGGGGACAGCTCTCCTACTGGGGAATGGTGGTTACCACTGAGATACCCACCTCCATAGACAGCGCTCCCATCATAGGCAAGCTAAAGATCGGAGAAACCATATCTATATGGATGAAGGGTGGTTATGAACTGGGGCAGATAACCCTTGGAAGGTTCTATGGACTTCACATATGGCTATTGCCTCTAATTCTTTTGGGTCTTGTGGCCTTTCACTTCTACCTTATCAGGGCACATGGTATAACCTCGCCAGATGGCAGGGAGATAGATAAGAAGAAGGAGGGTGTTCCTTTCCATCCTTACATAACCCTTAAGGAAGGTGCCTACTTGATGGGATACTTGGCGGTCTTCTTCTTCTTTGTGTTCTTCTACATGAAACACTTCTTGCCTGCAGATAACTACGACCCAGCGGATCCTTTCAAGACACCCGCCCACATAGCACCCGAATGGTATCTTTTGGCTTTTTACACCATGTTTAGGTCTATTCCAGACAAGTTCTTGGGTTTTGTGGTGTTCAGCTTAGCCCTTCTCCTTCTGTTGATCCTACCCTTCTTGGACTTTTCGCCTCTAAGGAGTGCAAGAAATAGACCTCTATTCTTTGTAATGTTTGTGGTGCTCGTAATATCCTCTATGGCTCTGACCATACTGGGAACCATGCCTCCAACCCCAACCAACGCACTGCTTGGACTCATATTTACCATAGCCTTTCTATCTTTCTTTATCTCCTTGCCTATAATATCCATCTTGGAATGGGGTTGGTACAAAGCCAAAGGAGGTAGCAAAAATGATTAAGACAATATTCTTCACAGTGCTTACCGTAGCCTTTTTCTACATAGTATGGATCAACAACATCTTTGCTTCCCACGAAAAGTATGAAATGCCCCCAGAACACAGAAAGATCGCCATGGACTATAAGTATGCAAAGGAAGGGAGAGAACTATTCATTCAAAACTGTGCAGCTTGCCACTCGGTAAGGTACGATGCCCTCTACTTGACACAGGTGCAGGCTAACCCTATGCTGGCATCCCTCCAAGAAAAGTACGGTAAGGTCCTTCCAAGAGATGTTTATGAATCTGTCTTTATGAACGACCTAAACGCCCTGAAGGAAGCCTTCGGAAAGGTTCCCCCAGACCTCTCTACCATATACTTGGTAAAAGGTCCCGAGTATCTTTACAACTTTATCCTTGAACCTCAAAAAGTTCTCCCCGGGACTACGATGCCCCCTGTTATGACCGGAAGACCAGAGGAGACCGCCAAGATCGTTGCCTATTTGAGGTCTGTATCTGAACCACCCCCTCAGGAAAAGGCAAAGAGAAACATTATGGGCGTAGTAACCATAGGTTATCTTATAGTTATGGGCATTCTAATATGGCTTTGGAGAGCTAGAATTCTCAAGAAGATGGGACTGCACTAAGACAGAAGTTCTTCAAAAAACATCCCCCACACCGGGGGGTGCTTTTACAATATTTCTTTGCATGTTCATCAATCAAAGCGTGAAACTCTTTGTAGATGGTCAGGTCTTTTGGAATGTTCTCCTCCACGTAGGCTTTTAGGTCTTCGTAGCTACCATCCAGACCATACAGCCTTTTGAAAAGCCTTTTTGTGTAGGCGTCTATTACAAAGCTCAGGCGACCTCCTGCATACAAAAGAATTGCGTCCGCAGTTTCTTTGCCAATACCTTTTACCTTCAAGAGCTCTTCTCTGCTTACTTTTTCCACCACATCCGTTGGATTAAAAAACTCCGCAACATGCTTTAACCTCTGGGCCTTTAGCCTGTAAAAGCCGGAGGGTCTTATTAATTCCTCAAGCTCTTTGGTGGATACCTGCCGAATAAACTCAAGGGAAAGCTCCCCATATTTTTTGAGGTTTTCTAAAGCTTTTTCTACGTTCCTCCATGCGGTGTTTTGCGTCAGCACTGCCCCTATTATTATCTCATCCCTTGGGTCTGTGCCTCTGGTTGCATGATAGCCTTCATCCACAGGCCACCAACCTTGATAGCCGTAAAAATCAAGTAGCAATTGATAAAGCTGAACTAAGGATAGCATGAACTTTTTCCTTTACCAACTTTGGCTCTTTTTTGTATTCCTTTCCCAGCTCAAGGGCTTGCGTTGTGGATATTATTCCTTCCTTCCTCAAAAACTGCAAAAATTGGGTAAAGTTGTGTGGTTTTTTGACATCCAAGGCACCCCTCTCAAAGTCAAGGAGGTAAAGCCTTCCGTCTTTCCCTACCAGTAGATTCTTGTCAAGCCTCGCAAACTCATCCCTGTTGATCCTAAGACTGTCTAAGAGATAGGCGATCTCCAGAACCTGCATGTATAAACTCAGCTTCTCCTCAGGGCTAAGGGAAAGCTTTTCTATGGGCACACCATCAATAAACTCATACATGATAAAATCTTCTCCACTGAGAATAAGCTTTGGAAAGTAAGGGTAGTCCTTTAGCCTTTCTAAAATCCTTGCCTCCTTCCTTATGGCGTACTCCTTCTCTTGGGCTTTTGCCACCTTTATGGCAACTTCCTTCCCTTCAAAAAAACCCCTGTATACAATCCCCCTCCAGCCCTCATCCAGATAGGTCAGACCTTGTATCTTGGGTTTTAGCTCCTCAAACCTCATCTACCACTTTGTATCCCCAGCTTTCCACTGCGGACTTTAAGCTTTCAAAAGACACATGATCTTCCGTCTTTACTCTTGCACGCTGTTCATGAAGGGAGATGTCCACCTCGGAGACACCCCCCACGCTGTGTAGGGCATTCTTTACTGTCCTAACGCAATGCTCACAGGTCATACCTAAAATCTTTAGCTCTATCTCTTTCATAATATTTCTAATTTCTAGTATAACCCTTGCATCCTCTTTGGTGTTCATGTTGATAAAGGCATAAGAAAAAGGTTCCACATCCTCCACCACTTCGTAGCCTACCTTCTCCACAAATTCCATAACCCTCAGCCCACCACCTTTCAAATACTCCTCAAGGGCGGATTTTACTCCCTTGGGATATACCCCAAAGAGTGGGAAGATTTTACCCTTAACCTTAAAAAGCGTTATTTTGTCTTTTGACCTTTCCCAGATCAGAGAAATTAGTTCTCCTTTAATAAGTGGCATGTCTGCGCTTAAAACAACCACTTTATCTTGGTTGGTATGAGACAGGGCTGTATATAGACCGGCTAAGGCGAACTGCTCCTGCAGTATGTCCTTCAAAAGTTCTACTCCTTTCATAAAGCTATACTTTTGTGGCTCCTTTGCCACTATAAAAACTCTGTCGCATACCCTCTGGGCTTGTTCAACCACCCAAGAATCAAAAGGCTCACCAAAAGCAAGAGGGTATGACAGCAGGGAAAGAGCTTTCTGTAGGGCTTGTATAGAGGCTCGGTAAACTGGTAGAAGAACCTGTAAAAAAAGTTGTTAAGGTCCCTTGTAAAAAATTCAAGGGCGGCCCGCCCGAGGACGAGCCACATAAAAAAGGCAAGGGTGTAATTCAAAAACTGCTCTATTATCATTCCTCTGCACCGGCTTTGACCGCACCCTTGGGATACCTAATGTGTTCCACAAACTCTTGAATTTCCTTGGGTGGTGGAGGAGTAAGACGGGAGACCACAAAAGTAACTATGAAGTTAAGGGGCATGCCAAAGATTCCCGCGGCGGTGGTCTTTATTCCAAAGAGCTCAAAGCCGTAGAACCTGCTGGCTATTAGGTAAGCAAGGGTTACACTAAGACCCACCAGTATGCCAGCCACAGCACCGTATTTATTGGTTCTCTTATCCCATATACCCAACACTAGGGCAGGAAAGAGAGAAGAAGCAGCTAAGGAGAATGCCCAAGCCACCAGCTCAACTATTATGGCGAGCCTGTAGGATGCTACATAGGCACCGAGCAGAGCGACCACTAAGAGCAGAGCCTTTCCGATCTTAACCCTTGTGGATGGAGAAAGGTTTGGATTAATGATCTTGTAGTAAAGGTCGTGGGATATGGCGTTGGATATGGTGATCAAAAGACCGTCTGCGGTGGACAGCGCCGCTGCAAGACCACCCGCAGCCACAAAGCCTGCTATAACATAGGGAAGACCGGCGATTTCAGGAGTTGCCAACACTATCATGTCTGGGTGGATCTTTATCTCCGCAAACTGTATTATTCCGTCGCCGTTGAGGTCCTTTATGGTAATAAGTCCAACCTTTGCCCACTTTTCAACCCAAGAGGGCATCTCGGAGAAGGCTTTGCCTACCAGGTTTAGCATCTCATACCTGCCAAAGGCGGCGTAAGCGGGTGCGGTTATATAAAAGAGAAGTATGAAAAACAGTGCCCATGCGGCGGAGGTTCTTGCCTCCCTAACGGTGGGTGTGGTGTAGAACCTCATTATGACGTGGGGCAATCCTGCAGTTCCGAGCATTAGCATCAGGGTTAGTGCTAAGAAATTAACCATGTCCTTTGCGTCAGAGGGGGGTGCTATGTAAGATTTTGGAGGCTTTGATGCAGCCTCTGCCTCCTTCATAGCCTGTGTCCATTTTTCCTTAGCCTCTTCGGGAGACTTTGGATATTCTTTTAACTGCTTTTCAAGTTCGGCCCTCTGGGGGTCGTCGGGTGGCAAAGAGGCGAGCTTTTCTTATAGCTGTTTCTTTCCTTCTTCCCAGCTTTAAGGCAGTGCGGCGATCTTGGCTTTTAGCTCCTCTGCCTTTTTCTTGTGAATTTCCCTAACTTCCTGCTCTTTGGGGTCATCCCTCAGCTGGGCGAACTTTTGTTCTATTCCTTGCAAAGCAAAGCCATAGGATATTTGAGATATGGGATTTCCTGTGTATTTAAAGGATAGAACGGTAACGGGTATAAGGTAGGCAATTATCAGCACTATATACTGGGCAACCTGCGTCCATGTAACTGCCTTCATTCCACCCAGGAGGGAGCAGACCAATATTCCCACCAGACCCAAGAAAACACCCACCTCAAAGGGCAGACCCAAAAGCCTGCTGGCTATGATACCCACACCGGTGATCTGGGCGACTAAGTAAGTAAAGGAAGTTATGAGGGTTGCTATTGTTCCCACAAGACGGGGGATCTTTCCACCATATCTTGCGTCCAAAAAGTCGGGTATTGTGTATGCACCAAACTTTCTGAGGTATGGTGCGATCAGAACACCAAGGAGCACATAACCGCCAGTCCATCCCATTATGAAGGCAAGTCCGTTGTGAGGCTGTTCTAAAAATACAACTCTATTGACACACAAGAGTTTTAAAGTTAAAATCTAAGCTTGATGTTTGTTAGCCTACAGTTTAAGCTTGAACTAAGAAAGGAAGACAGAGAAAAACTCATAAAGCTTATGCGTAAGCAATCCTCCGCTATCCGTGTGGCATACAATATGCTAAAGGAGTTGGAAAAAGAGAAAGCAAAAAACCCACACGCCCAAATATACCAAAGACTGAGACAGCTATTTCCTGAATTACCAACTAAATACATTGACTCAGCCATTTACAAGGCTAAGCAGTATCCTACCGATAGACCAGTGGTATTTGGAGGCAAAAGACTTTTTGAAAAGCTTTGTAAAAATCATCTTTCAGGAAAGGCAAGAGAAAAACTTAAAAAGCAGTGGAGAGAACTAAGACAAGGAACTCTTATAAGCATCGGGTCAAAGGCAGACAAAGGAAACAGACTAATGAGATTTGAAGACCTAAACGGACAACTCTGCCTTAGAATTACCACAGGAAACAGAGAGTTTGTCTACGCCAAAGTGTTAAGAGAGCCAAGCAACAGCAAAGACAAGTGGCTCACCTTTATGGCTATGCTTTTAGAAAGTTGGCAAACAAAAAACTATTTTGCCTACACAGTGGAGTTAAAACTAAGAGATGGAGAAGTTTATGGGAGTGTGTCCTTTGAACTTCCAACGCCTGAAGTTAAATACACCAAAGAGAACGGAGTAATAGCCATAGACACAAACGCATCACCCATACACTTAGCCATAGCGGGAGTCTCAAAAACTGGAGAACTACTAAGCTATAAGACCATCAGCTTACACCACCTTTTAGGACTTTCCCAAAACAGCAAAGACCACCAAGAGTGGATATTGGCACATCAGATAGTGGATTTGGCCATTCAGAAAGGTAAAGCTATAGCAGTGGAGAATCTTAAAAAACTCAAAAAAGGAGTGCGTAGGGATGGAAAAGCTACACTAAGAAAAAGACTTCATCAGTGGAACGTCAAAAAGTTTTTGCAAAAGCTAAAAAGGGTAGCACTGTTAAAGGGGGTGGAAGTAATAGAGGTAAATCCCGCCTACACATCAGTTATAGGCATGCTAAAGTATGCACCGCAGTTAAGCATAGACAAGGACATAGCTGGTGCTTATGTGATAGGAAGAAGGGCACTGGGATTTAAGGAGGATGTGCCTGAGAATTACGAAAGACTGCTAAAAAACAAAGCATATTTGGAGTTTGCCCTAAAGAGGTATGAGGAGAGGGAAAAAGAACTTAGAGAACTTATAGAGAAGGAAAGCAACGAATATAAGAGGAATGCATTAGAAAGCGAACTAAAGGTCGTAGAGAATTCAAAGAAGCTTTTAGTCAATCTTATACAAAGCCTTCAGAGCGAGTCAAGCGGATGTGAGGGAGCCAACGGAAGTAATCCCGAGCAGGGGAGGGTAGCAAAAACTACCCTTCAAAGTGTTTGGCAAGTTCTGAGGGTAGCCCTCCTCTTCCCTATCCTTGGAAGGGTCTTACCGAGAGACCTTTCCCCTCTGAAGCCCGTGTTGGTGGAAGGGGTGTGGGGTAGGGTGAGGAGTAGGTTAGTTCCCTTTGAGGCTGGGGGGACGGTCCCAATAAGGGATTTTTAGAACAGCCTCTAAGGATGTTCATGAGATTTGGAGAGGAGTGGCCTGCCAAGTATGACCTGTCTTCTTTAAGGATACTTGGTTCTGTGGGTGAGCCCATAAACCCAGAGGCTTGGGAGTGGTATTACAAACACATAGGAGGGGAAAGGTGCGTAATAGTGGATACTTGGTGGCAGACAGAAACGGGAGCCCACATGATCACCACTATACCCTCCTATCCAGCCAAACCCAGTAAGGCAGGAAAGCCCTTCTTTACCATAGAGCCCGCAGTGGTGGATAGCCAAGGTAATCCCCTTCCTCCTAACACCGTTGGAAACCTGGTTATAAAGTCCCCTTGGCCCTCCATGCTAAGAACGTGCTGGGGAGATCCCGAAAGGTATGAAAAGTATTGGACCGCCATACCCGGTCAGGTCTACTTCACCGGAGACTTGGCTACTTACGATGAGGAGGGCTACATAATGATCCTCGGAAGGGCTGACGATGTGCTGAATGTGGCAGGGCATAGGATAGGAACCATGGAGGTGGAATCTGCTTTGGTGGACCATCCAGCGGTGGCTGAAGCGGTGGTTATAGGAAAGCCTCACGAGATAAAGGGAGAATCTATAAAGGCTTTCGTGATCCTAAAGAAAGGCGTGGAACCCTCCGACAGGCTAAAGGAGGACATAAAACAGCATGTCAGACAGGTGCTTGGTGCCATTGCGGTGCCAGATGAAATAGAATTTGTGGAAAAACTACCAAAGACCAGAAGCGGTAAGATCATGAGGAGGGTTCTGAAGGCTCAGGAGCTTGGACTGCCAGTGGGAGATGTTTCTACCTTGGAGGACTAAAATCCCGGGGGCTTTGCCCCCTTAGGCTTTTAAAAAGATTATAGTTAGGAACACGGTCTGTTGGACAATCCCTTTTAAGGGAATAAATTTTGAAAATAATATGATTTTTGACAACAGAGAGACCGCCGGGCGCTTACTGGGTGAATGGTTGAAAGAAAAGCTCGGAAAGGAAGGGAATTACATAGTTCTGGGTATTCCAAGGGGAGGAGTTGTGGTAGCAAAGAAAACCGCAGAAATTCTTGGGGTACCTTTGGGAGTGTTGATCGTGAGAAAATTGGGCGTTCCAGAAAATCCAGAGCTTGCCTTTGGTGCCATAGACCCAGATGGCAATATATATTTGGATAAAAGCACCGTTGAGTACTTTGGGCTTACTCCACAAATCATTCAGAAAGTAGCCCAGGAAGAGCTCAAAAAGATAAGGGAAAGGGAAAAGAAGTTTGAAAGGGGGCTTATAAAGGATTTTAAAGATAAAGACGTTATAGTGGTTGACGATGGGGTGGCCACTGGCATGACCGTGGAGGCGGGCGTAGAGTATCTAAAAAGAAAAGGGGCAAAAAGGGTAATAGTGGCAGTGCCCGTATGTCCCAAAGAGACGGAAGAGAAGTTAAAAAGATACGCAAACGAGGTCTATTGCTATTGCTCCACTACCACCTCTCCCTTTGCGGTGGGTATGTTTTACAGGGACTTTAGACAGGTAGAGGATGAAGAGGTCCAAAATCTGTTGCAATAAATCCACGCAGGACCTATATTATAAACCTTTGAATAGGAGGTAGAGTATGATTGACAGAAAGCTTGTTAAAAGGCTCCTAAGCTTAGGAGAAAAGGGGTACATAACCTACGACGAGCTAAATGAGGCCTTGGGAGACAGCCTTGTAGACACCGAACTTTACGAGGAAATTATAGACTTTCTCCAAGAGAGGGGGATAAAGCTGGTGGATACGGAGGAAATCCAAGAGGAAGAAAGAGAGGAGGAATTTTTAGTATCCACCGACCACCTCTTGCAGAGCACAAAGGATGGAGACCCGGTAAGGCTCTATCTTAGGGAGATGGGCAAGATTCCTCTTTTGACTAGGGAAGAGGAGATAAAGTACGCCAAGCAGATAGAGATGGGCAGAAAGATCATGAGAAGGGGACTGTTGAGAACCTCCTTCTTGGTGGAAAGGGTGTTGAGGGAATGGGGGAATGTATGCAACGGAAAGATAAGGGTCCAGGATATTGTGGATACTTTTGATGATAGCAAAACGGTGGAGGAGTACGAGGAATCCCATGAGCAGTTGGAAAGGCAGTTTATAGAAAAGGGTTTAGAGCTTGCTAAGGCATACAAAGACGCCATTTACTGGCGTGACCTATACCTTTCCTACAAACTGCCCGAGTATAAAAAGGAGTATCTCAAAAGGCATGCTAAGATGAACCGTATACTCAAAGGGCTAAGATTAAAACACTCCAAGTTTGAAAGGATAGCGGACGAGCTCTTGAACCTCTATCAAAAGTACACAAAGAAACTTAAGGAATATGAACAAAGAAAGTTAAAGCTTGAACAGATACATCCTGATGTGGAGGAGCTTATAAGGGAATGCGACTACAACACGGAGCTTCAGGCAAAGGCAGAAAGGGCAGGGTATAACTTTGCCAAGTTGCAAGTCCTAAAGAGCGAGTTTTTGGCAATTCAAAAGGAGCTAAAGGAGCTTGAAAGGGAGCTTGGCATACTCCCAGAGGAGATCAAAAGGGTAATGAACATCATAAGGGAAGGAAGAACGAAGGTAATTCAGGCAAAGCAGGTGATGGTGAAGTGCAACCTAAGGCTTGTGGTTTCTATAGCCAAAAAGTATGTGAATAGAGGATTACCCTTCCTGGACCTAATTCAGGAGGGCAACATCGGCCTTATGAAGGCGGTGGATAAGTACGACTACAGGAAGGGCTATAAGTTTTCCACCTATGCTACCTGGTGGATTAGGCAGGCGATAACCAGAGCAATAGCGGACCAGGCAAGAACCATAAGAATACCCGTCCATATGATAGAGACCATAAACGATATTACCAAGGCACACAAAAAGCTCTCTCAGGAGCTTGGTAGAGAACCCTTGGCAGAGGAGGTGGCAAAGTATCTGGGCATTCCTGTAGAAAAGGCAAGGAAGGTGCTAAGGATAGTCCAGGAGCCCATCTCCTTAGAAACACCCATAGGGGATGATGAGGATGCACACCTAAAGGACTTTATAGAAGACAAGAGCGTTCCATCTCCCGAAGAGGAGGTTACAAGGAAGATTCTCAGGGAAAAGCTAATAAAGGTCCTCCAAACCCTTGGAGAAAAGGAAAGGGAAATACTCATGTACAGGTACGGACTGGTGGATGGCACCGAATATACTTTGGAGCAAATTGGCAAGATGTTCAACGTAACGCGGGAGAGGATAAGACAGATAGAAACAAAAGCCATAAGAAAGCTAAGGCATCCTGCCAGGGCTAAATATCTGAAGGACTTTGAGATCCTATGAGCTTTTAGCCCTCGGCGGTCCCACCGCCAGTGGAAAATCTCAACTTGCCTGCCTCTTGGCAGAGAGGATAGGTGGGGAGATCATCAGCGTAGATTCTATGGCGGTCTACAGGCATATGGACATTGGGACCGCCAAGCCCAAAGACTGCCCAATAAAACATCACCTTGTGGATGTGGTTGAGCCGGGTGATTACTTTGATGCCAAACTCTTTGAGGAGTTAGCCCAGAAGGCAATACAGGAAATAAAGTCCAAGGGAAAGCTACCCATCCTCTGCGGTGGCACTTACCTTTACTTTCAAGTTCTGCTTTATGGACTTGCACCAACTCCAGAGCCTGACTGGTCTCTGAGAGAAAAGCTTTACGATGTAGTAAGGAAAAAGGGTAGTGAGTTTTTACACAGAAAGCTCAGGGCTATAGACCCTATCTATGCCCAAAAGGTGCATCCAAGGGATGCAAGGAGGATTGTGAGGGCTTTGGAGGTTTTTTTGCAAACGGGCAAACCCTTTTCTTCCTTTCATAGGTGGCAGGATGCAAGGTATAAATTTCTCGGCTTTTACATTACGCGCCCTTGGGAGAGCCTCTCCAAAAGGATAGAGGAGAGAGTAGAAAAAATGTTCCAAGAGGGGCTTGTGCAAGAAGTGGAAAAGCTGATGAACATGGGCTTTGAAAGATTTTTAACCTCCGCCCAAGCCATAGGATACAAGGAGCTTGTGCCATACCTTAAGGGTGAGGTAAACTTGGAGGAGGCAAAGGCTCAGGTCATAAAAAACACCAAGGAGTATGCCAAAAGGCAGATAAGGTGGTTCAGAAGGCAAGGTTGGGTGGAGATAGATTTAGACCGTCTTAACCTTGAGTCTGCGGTGGAGCTGATCCTTTCAAAACTTTTTGCCGGAGATGAGCCTGAGCAGGTCGTTGAGAATTACAAACAGGGACAAGGCTACTATTAATGCAAAGCCAAGCCTCTGCCATGCTTCCTTGAACTTCAAAGGAAGAGGTTTCCTTCTGATACTTTCAATCAGGAAAAGGAGTATTAACCCTCCGTCTAACATAGGGAGTGGAAGTAGGTTAAAGATGGCCAACTGAACGGATATGAAAGCCATAAGACCGAGGTAGGGAATCAGTCCTTGCTGGACGGACTGTCCTGCCATCTGGGCTATTGCAATGGGACCTCCCAAGTTTGTAGGAGAAAGGGAACCTGTGATCATGCCCCAAAGGGCTTTTAGAGTAAGTGAGGTGAGGATGGCGATCCTCTCAAAGCTTCCTTTAAAGGCTTCAAAGGGACCCTGCTTTACCTTGACCGTTTCCACCTTGGGTGCAATGCCTATCATAGAAATGCCTGTCCGTGGATCCTTCATGGGAATTAAAGTGATCTCCCTCATCTGTCCTTGCCTCTCTATCTTTAAGTCTATCCTTTCTGCAGACCTTATGAGCTTAACCGCCTCTTGCCAGCTTTTTATTTCCACTCCGTTTATGCTCAGGATCCTGTCTCCCTCTTGCAATCCCACCTGTTTGGCTGGGCTATTTTCCAAAACAGTGCCCACCACGGGCTCAATAAATGGCTCTGCACCAAAGCCCCTTGGGTTCCTTAAGTCCATCTTCCCCTGGAGGGTTAAAACCTTACCATCCCTCAGAACTTCCAGCTTTAGTTCCTGCTCAAAGATGTCCTTTAGTAGCTTCTCCTCTAAATCCTTCCAGTTATTCACTTTTTTGCGGTTTACCGAGAGGATCAGGTCGCCCCTTTGAAGACCCATCTTCTGGGCTGGGCTGTTTTCCTGCACATAGCCCACCACTGGCTTTTCTAAGGCATACTTGGGAACATCTCTGCCAAGCATTCCAATTAACCAAAAGATAAGAACCGCCAAGATGAGGTTAAAAAAGGAACCCGCAAAGGCTATCAGGATCTTTTGCCAGTTTGGTTTGGAAGAAAAAGCCCTCGGGTCCGAGATGCCGTCCTCCTCTCCGTAGAGCTTTACAAAGCCACCAAGAGGAATTGCGGAGAGCCTGTATTCGGTCTCTCCCCACTGTTTTTTAAACAAAACAGGACCAAAGCCAACGGAGAAGACCTCCACCTTAACTCCAAAGAGCTTAGCAAACAAAAAGTGCCCCAACTCATGAAACCAAATAAGAATGCCTACCAAAACCAAAAAGGCTAAAACTGTCTCCATCTCAGTCCTTCCACTCCTTTAAAAGCTCTTCTGGGACTTTAAAGTTATCCCTAACCTGTCCGTTGCCAAAGATGATAAACTTCTGGATGGTTAGTTCCTCCAGAGCCATGGGACCCCTTGCGTGGATTTTATCGGTAGATATGCCCATCTCCGCACCAAGCCCAAACTCGTTGCCGTCGGTAAACCTTGTGGATGCGTTCACATAAACCGCTGCAGAATCAACCTCTGTAAGAAACTTCATCGCCTTGGTGTAGTTTTCGGTAATTATGGCATCCGAGTGCTTGGAACCGTAGGTTTCTATAAAGTCTACAGCCTCCTCCAAGCTATCCACCACCTTTACCGCAAGTATTAGGTCCAAAAATTCCTCGTAGTAGTCCTCCTCTGTGGCGGGCACTGCCTTTACAAAGGAGAGCCTTGGGTCAGACTTTATAACCTTTAAACTATCCTCGTCGCATCTGAGCTCCACCCCAGCCTTTCCTAAGATGTATGCCATCTTTGGGAAGAAGGTGTTTAGGATCTTTCGGTGTATTATCAGATTTTCCACTGCGTTGCAAACGGAAGGTCTTTGAACCTTTGCGTTGTAGACTATGTGGTAAGCCTTTTCTAAGTCTGCTTCCTCATCCACGTATATGTTGCAAACCCCCTTGTAATGCTTTATGACGGGTACCTTTGCCTTTTCTGCCACAGCCCTTATCAAGCTTTCCCCACCCCTCGGAATGGCAACATCCACTTTGCCTTCCATCTGCAAAATTTCCCAGACAATCTCTCTTTCGGGTCTGTCTATAAACTGGATGGCTTCTTCTGGAAAGCCCTCCATGGCAGATGCTTCCCTGAGGATTTCCACCAAAGCCCTGTTGGAGTTTATGGCTTCCTTTCCACCCCTTAGGATTACCGCATTGGAGGATTTTATGCACAGAGAGCCCGCCTCTATGGTTACGTTTGGTCTTGCCTCGTAAACGATGAATATCACTCCCAAGGGCACCCTCATCCTTCCTACCTTTAGCCCGTTGGGAAGTTGCCACATGCGGGTGATCTCTCCCACTGGGTCCGGCAGGCTTGCCACATCCCTTAGAACCTTTATCATACCGTCAATCCTCTTGTCGTTCAGAAGCAGTCGGTCCAGCAAAGCGGGAGATAGCCCCTGAGATTCTGCAAAGGCTATATCCTTTTTGTTCTCTTCCTTTATGTATTCTCGCCTCTTGTCCAAAAGCTCCGCCGCCCTCAGAAGGGTGCGGTTTTTCACCTCGGTGGGAATGGAACTCAAAATCCTAAGGACCTTCCTTGCCTTTTCTACCTTCTCCTCTGCGTAGCTTTTCAACTCCTGCATGAAAAATATAATAAGCCAAGATGCTTGGATTTTCTATTTATGTTATGCATGCAAAACCCTTTTAAAAAACTTCTCAGCCCAATACTGATCCTCTAAAAATAGTATATTTTTCTCCTCGTATTCCTCTTGGGATTTAGATTTCTCGCTTGCTTGACCTCTCCGCAATTCTTCGTAAGGAGTGGTAGAAAGAACAAAACCCTTTACCTCCACTTGCCAGTTTTCGTATTGCTTTCTAAGGGTTTCCCTCAATCCCTCCGAAAGGAAAATAATCTTCTCATTATTAAGCAAATCTCCCAGCATCTTTAGTCCCTTTGGCTCCACGAAGACTATGTAAATTATGTTTCCATTCTTTTCTCTTATCCAAAGGATAAAGTCAGGATAAAACTCTCCCCAGTCAAGCATAAAGCCCACCCCTTCCCTTGCCTCGTTCCTCAGTAAAACTATGTGGTATTTATCCAAAATTTCTGGGTGTTTATCTAAATAATCCCTCAAACCTTCCAAAAACCTCTTCTCTCCCCTGTTCAATGCGGGTGGAGAAATGTTTATACCTTCCTTTTCCAAAAGCAGTGGAACAAAGACAGAATTATCTATAACAATCCTTGGCAATATATCTTTTTCCTTGTGTTCATCCAAAAGGGCATCCATATTTTCAACGATTTCTTTTATCTTTTCAATCAATTTTTGTTCTTTCGCAGGCACTGTCAGCGTATAGTATTCCACCTTATCAGAAGCCAATCTAAACAGGCTTAATTGCTTTCCCGCAGGCTTGTAAGTTATAATGTCCTTTTCAAACCTACCCTTCTCCCTCTTGTAAAACTTATCTATGTAGCTTTTCAGAAGGGAAATGGCCATGTTTTCCAAATTCTTCAAATCTTCCAAGTCCTTTACTTTAAAGTCGTTTGGCACAATAACTTTGCATCTTTCTTTTAGGATTTCCTTTAAAGTTTCCAAATCAAAGCTAAGGTTTAAGTAACCCCTCTCTTTCTTGAACTCCAAAAGCTCCGTATAGATCCTCGTCCAATCAAACAGCTCTATATTCACAAGGTCTGCGATGCTTTTTGACGCAGTCTCAGTTTCAACTTCAGAAGATTGGACATCTTCCCTTCGCTCCTGTGCCATATAGACCGCTATGCTTGGCACCAGGTTCATAGAAGCAGAAATTGTATCTAACCTTAAGCACAAAACCCTCTCCCTTTCAAATTTTTTGCTTTCATCTTTGGTAGGATAAGGAAAGTCCTTCCAAATCTCTCTGTTTAACACACGCACAGGCACCTTTATTTCTTCAAACTCCACCTCTTCTTTCTTTATGGCGGACAAAAACTTACCTATGTAGTCTGCGGATATGCCGTATATCTTTAAAGTTTCAAGGGTTGAGATTTCAGGATTGCCAGACCTTTTGAGGGAAAGGTTTTTGCCCTTTAGCCTTACGCCCCTTCCAAAAAGCTGGATGATCTGCGGACCTTCGCCCTTTCCGATGTTCAAAAGTCCCATACAGGAGACCCTCCAAGTATCCCAACCCTCTATGAACTTTTTGGAACCGATGAGTATGTTAATGGTGGAGTTTTCCCTTTTTATGCTATCAAAGAGAGAATCACTTATTGCGTCCTGCTCTATCTCAAAGCCCTTCTCTTTTAGTAGCTTTTTAAAGGCAGACACATCCCCAATATTTACCACGCCAAAGTATGCGTTCTCTCCAAGCCTTAGCCCAAACTCTCCCTCCGCCCTCTTTATCTCAAGAACCCTCAGCTTCCCCCTACCGTTGAAAACCTTTTCGTAAAGGTCCTCCAAATCAAAGCCCCTTCTTAACCTTTCAAACTTATGCCTAAAAATATCCTCTCCCTTTTCGTTTTTAAACTCTCCGTTTAGGATTTTGTCAATCCTCTCCTTCAGCCAATCCCTGTTTAAGCTATTTCTTACAAGGTCCAAAACCTTTACTATGTCTGAGTCTATGTTTTTGCCCGACACGGTGGAACCTACGAATATCCAAAGTGGTTTTTCTATGTTATGCTCTCTGGCAATCCTTCTTTTTTCTTCATAAACCAAAAGCTGTTGGTAAAAGTCCAAAAGGTTTGCACAAAAAGCCATTTCTGTAAAGTCATCAATCTTTGAGTTTTTGATGTTTAGCACCCAAAAGTCCTTTCCGTAGCCATCAAGGTAAAAGTATTTGTAAGAGTAATCAAAGATTATAGCCTTTGCGTACTCCTTTAGGATATCCTCCTTGTCTAATATCTGCCCAAAGGTGGCACTGTATTCAAAGGCAAAACCCTTTTCAATAAGCTTGTCCCTAAGCTTTGCCCACTTCTTCTCTTCAGACCTTTTGCCCTTATGCCCCTCATCCACAAAGATAAGATTTTTCCCCTCGAAGGCGGAAATGTGTATAGACCTTCCCCTTCCCCTTGTGTTTTCCGCCAACTTTGTGATCTCTATTATCAAAACTTCGTGTTCCCTTCGTCCGCTTGAACTCCCGCTTTCGCTGTAAAGCCTGCATGGAATACCGCTTTTCTGCATTTCCTCGTAATGCTGTTTGGAAAGCCCCTCGTTGGGAGTGATTAACAAAATGTTATCCGGTTCAAAGGGTTTATACCTCAAAAACTGCAAATAGTTTATGTGCATTATGAGGGTTTTGCCAGACCCTGTTGCCATCCAAAAGGCAAGCTTTTTAAGGTCCTCTTCCGAAAATTCGCCGACGGTCTCTCTTACCTTTTTCTCCAAACTATTACTAATAACAAAATCGTTTAACTCCGCCAAAAACTCCCACTTTCGGTTTTTTAACCTGTCTAAGAATATCTCCGTGAACAAAACCGCCAGGTATTGAAAGTATTTAAGCCTTATCCTTTCCGGTCTGCTTTGGTTTATTTTCCGTAGGTATTCCTGTATGTTTTGGTCGTATCTTTTTAGCTCATCCTTTGGAAGTCTTACTCCCTCCTTTGTCATAAGATTTATGGCAAAGTTCGTTAGACCATCCCTTTCGCCCTCTTCCACACTTTTTAGATATCTCAAAAGCCCTCTGTTATCCTCTTCACCAAAAAGCCGTAAAAAATACTTGTTTAAGACCAAATACTTTTCAATGTTCATGGCTAAACATAAGCCTTTTGAATTCAGGTTCTACGTTTCGGACATCAGGCTTAAAGCTTTCAAAGGCTAAGGCATGCTGTCCGTTTATGTATATAATCTCCGGGTTAAACTCCTTCAAAACCTCCTCTATAAAATCCCTGTCCTTTTTGTAATCCTCCTCCGTCCATTCCTCCGAATAAACCCTCCAAACCACCGCCACACTTTTGCCCTCCCTTTCTCCCAATACAAACGTGTATGTGTTCCCTTCCTTTTCTTTACGCATTAATTTGTTTACCTTTAGCCCAAGCAAGTAGTTAAAAGTCTCTATCACATCCACCGCCATTTCTTTTGGCTCTCCCACTTCGGAAAGATTAACCTTTAGTTTGTAGTTGTATGGGTCTTTTAACATTGAGATGTTCAAAAGGTGTGGGTCATCCCTTGTTTCAAGCTCAAGGAAGTATTTAATAAGGTAGTCATCTTTGAAAAAGTCTTTGTGTGGTTTGCTTTCCTTTAGCTCAAGGTTATCAAGGGTGTCTTCGTATTGTTCAAGAATGATGTATTTAAAAAATCCCCCCGCAGTCCGCTCGTTGTATTTTTCTTTAACATCCTTTTCTTTGGAAATGCCAGATTTATCGTAGGCTAAAACCTTTTTCATCCTCGGCATAACCACAGTCCAAAAATGCTCCCCCATCTCCACACCAATCCATTTTCTTTTAAGCTTATGGGCTACCGCGGTTGTTGTCCCACTTCCCAAAAAGAAGTCCATAACCAAGTCGCCTTCTTCGGATGTGGATTCTATAACACGCTTGAGAAGGATTTCGGAGTTTTCGGTTGGGAAATCCCAGCCAAAGGAATAACCAGGAATGTCTGTCCAATCATTATCAATAGGTTCTCTTCCATCAGTAATAACTAAATAATCAACCCTTTCTTTTTCCTCTCCACATTTTGGACATTTGTCCCATTTACCACTATAATGTGTGTATCCGCATACACCACACCTAATTCTGATTCTACCCTCTTTTTCCATCTGTTCTATTTTCTCTTGGCTAAAGGTCCAAGCTCTCCCTGGAGGTGGATATAGTTTTTTACCAAATATAATTCTCGGTTCTCCTCCTCTTCTACCAGCAGTCATAGAAGTCATATCATGCCACCAAGGTTCTTTTGGTTTATCCAAAAGTTTTCTATATCCCTTGAAGAGAAACTTATCTGACTTCACAAAATAAAAAAGTGAATCTATAGCTGTCGGGAATCTATCAGCTCCAAAACCTTTTTTAACAATTCTATTAACCACAATCTCATTCCTAAAATTCTCCTCTCCAAAAATCTCATTCATCAAAAGCCTAACATACATATTCCCGTTGTAATCACACCTAACAAAAATGCTCCCCCTTTCGTTTAAAAGCTCCTTTGCAAGCCTTAGTCTATTTTCAAGCATTGCAATCCAAGTGGAGTCCTTATACTTCACATTGTATAAATAGTCTGCGTCTTGCTCCTTGTTAAAGGGTGGGTCAATGTATATGGTTTGGACTTTTTCTTTATACTTATTCAAAATCGTATTCAAAGCCTGCCAGTTTTCGCTCTTTATCAAAAGCCCATCCAGTGCATCATCCAGATTAACCTTTTCGCTTATCCTCTCCAAAAGCTCCCACTTAAACCTCTCATCAAAGTATCCCGTGTCAATGGGTAGCTTTTTGCCCTCTAAATCCTCTTCCCTTTCAAACCTTCCAAAGCCAAGCCTTTCCCACTCCTCAAGCTGTGCTTTGTTTTGTAAAACCCTTTTTAAAACTTCCCTGTAAAACTCCTCGCCCGCCCATTCCTTAATCCTGTCTAAGGTAATCACATAATGGGTTTGTATAACAAACTTTTTCTTTTCCCAAAGTTTTTTCTGAAAATCCTCAATCTGTGCCAAAAAGTCTATAATCTTTTCTCCCACTTCCTTAACAACCTTAGCCCTTGTTATGTGCTTGTCTAAATACTTTTCTTCCGAAAGGGTTTCGTAGTTCAAAACCTCAGACTTTATAAAGTAATCAAGCTGTCCCATTAAAAACTTCTTTAGGTTTTTGTGGATAAAGTAGTCCCTTGTGTTCTTTGCGGTAAATCGGTTTATGTGATAAAGGAGTAAGGGTTGTTGGTTTCTTTGTTCCTTTAGTAAGCTTTCAATTGCATACTGAAGCTCCTTTATCTTAGAGAACAGTTCCCTTAAATCTTTTTCTAATTTCTCAAAAATCTTCTCGTTTATCTTCTCCTGTTTTATACCTCTTCCCCTTCCTCCGTTTTCCTCCTCTTGTTCTATTTCCTGACCATTTCCGTTATCCTTGTAAAGCCTTATCTCCTCTTCACCCAGTTCTCTGTATTGAAATCTAATTATTATGCCTTCTTGGTCTATTTGGATTGGCTCTTCATCCAAGACAAAATACCTTTGCTTTGTTGCCTTGTTGCTGTTTATTTCCTCCCGTGCGGACACGGTCCTAAAGATTACCTTTTTGTCCCCTGCCCTAAAGGTATAGTCCCTAAAGAGTATGCCCGTTTTTATGTAATATTGGTCTGCGTTTGCCCAGTAAAGCTTTACCTCTTCTCCGTTGTAGGGTATGCTGTATTTTGGCTCCTTTGAATACCTGTACTGTGGGATAAAATCTCCATCTTCGTAAAACCTTGAGAAGAAAGAGTAAAGGTCGTTATAAACTTGTTCTTTTATCTCCTCCAGCTTTTCTAAAAGCTCTTTTTGTTCTTTTATTCGCAAATATTCCTGTCCTATGTTAGTATTTGCAAAGACAGGGTTTAACTCTCCGGTTGGTGTAAAGGCATCTTCTCCGAGGGTTCTTACTATCTCCCTCCTTACCCTTTCATACTCTTCGTGTATGTCCTCAGATAAGTTTTTCTTGTGCTTTTGAAAGGCATTCTCTATTATCTGTGGCAGTTTTTGGTTTATAAACTTTTCTACTTCATCCCGTTTGTAGTTGAGAATTCTGTATATGCCAAAGTCAAGGTCTGAACTTTCAAACTGGAAAATGTCCCTCAATAGCTCTTGGAATTTTTTTAGGGCATTCATAGGCTATATTATACCCACATACCTTATAATTAGCCTTGCTATGAAGGTGCCAAACGAGAGAGGATACTTTGGAAACTTTGGTGGAAGGTTTGTGCCGGAGACTTTGATGTACGCTTTAGAGGAACTTGAAGAAGAATACCAGAAGGTTAAAGAGGACCCAAGCTTTTGGCAAGAGTTTGAGTATTACCTTAGAGAGTTTGCGGGCAGACCTACGCCCCTTTACTTTGCCAAGAACCTGACCGAGTATGCGGGAGGGGCAAAGATATACATAAAGAGGGAGGACCTTTTGCATACGGGTGCCCACAAGATCAACAACACCCTCGGACAGGCTCTGCTTGCCAAGAGGATGGGAAAAAACAGAATAATCGCAGAAACTGGTGCAGGTCAGCATGGGGTGGCTACTGCCACTGCCTGTGCTTTGCTTGGTTTGAAATGTGTGGTTTATATGGGAGAGGAGGATGCCCAAAGGCAGAGGCTGAATGTGTTTAGGATGAAGCTCTTGGGTGCGGAGGTGAGGGTAGTCAAAAGTGGAAGCAGGACGCTAAAGGATGCCATAAACGAAGCCCTGAGGGATTGGGTTGCCAACGTGGAGACTACCCATTACATAATAGGCTCTGTGGTGGGACCCCATCCCTTTCCCATGATGGTCAGAGACTTTCAGAGCGTGATAGGTAAAGAGGCGAAGGAGCAGATTTTGGAAAAGGAGGGCAAACTGCCCAAGGCGGTGGTTGCATGTGTGGGCGGTGGTTCCAATGCGATGGGAATTTTTTATCCCTTTGTGGAGGATGAGGGGGTTAGGCTTGTGGGCGTGGAGGCGGGTGGTCTTGGGCTTGAGACGGGCAAGCATTCTGCATCCATTAACGCAGGGCAGGTGGGAATTTTGCACGGAATGAAGTCCTTCTTTTTGCAAGACGAAGAGGGGCAGATTTTGACCACCCACTCCATCTCTGCGGGGCTTGACTATCCGGGGGTAGGTCCAGAGCATGCGTACCTTTTTGAGATCGGAAGGGCAGAGTATGTTTATGCTACAGACCAAGAAGCCCTGGAGGGCTTTAAGCTCCTCTCAAGGCTTGAGGGGATCATCCCTGCCCTGGAGCCAGCCCACGCAGTCCTGAAGGTGGTGGAAATAGCCAGTAAGCTAAGCAAGGATGACGTAGTGATCTTCAACCTCTCCGGCAGGGGAGACAAGGATATGGAAACGGTTATGAAGCATTTAGGCGGTGAGGTTTGAGCTTTTATTTCCTATACTTTTCTTTTTGCTGTCTTTGATCCTTGCGGTTCCTCGCTCCTATGACCCATACCTTTATGAGGAAGACTTGGGAGAGGGTAGGCTAATTCTTAGGGTGGAGGGTGTGGGAGAGGTTTCAGATAAGGGCTTTTCTGCCCGGGTAAAGGTCTTGGGTGGGGACTTCCCAGAAATTTACGAGAAGACTGCGTTTTTGAGGGTCTATGGGGCGGAGGATGTGCCATCTAAATACTTGGAGGTTTATGGAAAGGTCAGAGTGAGGGAAGGAAGGATTTTTATTAGTGCTACATACAAAGATGTAGCCTTTGCAAATGTTTCACCTTCCCTGAGGGATCGCCTTGCCAAGCGTTTGGAAGATAAGATAAAGGACCAGGATGTCAGGGCTTTAGCCTTGGCATACTTTTTGGGAGAAGATCAGAGTATTGTTCCCATGAGGGTTCAATCTGCCTTTTTGACTACGGGGCTTGTGCATCTTTTGGTGGTCTCTGGTGGGCATCTTAGCCTTTTGGCACTTATGCTCAGATTTTTGGCCCCCTACCGGCTTGGGCTTTGGCTTGCCCTTTTGGGCGTTAGCTTTTATGCCCTCCTTTTGGTTCCCTCCGAGCCTCCCGTCCTCAGGGCTTACCTTATGATCCTTGCGTCCATCCTATTGCTTTTGTATGGAGAAAGACCAAACCTTTTGGGTATTCTGTTTGTATCTGGTGGCGTAATACTTCTTTTATTTCCCGAGTATGTAAGTTCATACTCCTTTTGGCTCTCCTTTTGTGCAACCCTTTATATTTTGCTCTCGCTCCGGGACCCTCCCAGAAAGGACGTGGTCTTTCTCTCCTTTTGGGTGTCATTCTTTGCCTTTTTGGGAACCATGCCCATCCTTTCCCTCTTTTCCTTTTCTGCACCTTTTAGCATTCTGCTAACTCCACTGCTTTCTGTTCCCTTCTTAGCCTTTACCTTTTATGGCTTTTTGGATATGCTAACCTTCTTTTCTCTGCCAGCCTTCCCTTTGGAGATGATGGGAAGGTTTATAAACGCCTCCGTGATGTTTTTCTCGGATTTTGCACCCATGCTATTTTTCAACTTCAGCCTTTGGGAGGCTGTCCTTAGCCTAAGTTTGGGGGCGGTTCTGTTATATTTCCTCAAAGGATGGGAAAAGTTGTTGGTGGGTTTGGTATTCGTCCCATTCCTGTTTTAGCCTGAGGTAGTAGCTTCCGTTTCGGGTGATGAGGCCTTCCAGTTCATAAAAGCCAAGCTTTTGGTGGAGCTCCCTTTCGTCTATGCCCAAAAGTTGGGAAAGTTCGCTAAGGGTCTTTGGGGTGTTTAAAGCTAAAAGCACTGGGTCTTCCTCTCGGACTTCCTGCTTTAAGCCAAACTTTTCAACCCTCCCCACCAGCTTGGCAACGCCCTCATTGACCAGCTTTATGCAACCCTCCCACCTTTCGCTTATGCCATAGCCTACGTGCACATAAACGGGTCTGTTTTGCTCTTTGGCGTAGTAAGCTGTTATGAGGGCGCCCGAGTTCTCTCCCGCTTCTACCACAAAAACACCCTCAGAGATGCCACTTATGAGCCTGTTCCTCCTTGGAAAGGTATGCTTGTCCGCCTTTTCCCAGGGTAGGAGCTCCGAGAGGAGAACACCGCTCCTGAGGATAAAGTCCTGCATCCTTTGGGGTACCTCAAGGATGCCCATTCCCAAAAGGCAGAGGGTATAGCCGCCCGCCTCTATGCAAAACTTGTGGGCGTAGGCATCTATGCCCTTGGCTCCCCCTGAAACTATAGCGTAGCCCTTGCCCACCAAAAACCCCACCAATTCCTTTGTGTATCTTATGCTGTAGCTGTCTGGGTTGCGCGTGCCAACCACTCCAAAACAGCTTACCGTTTTTAGCTCTCCCCTGTAAAATAACACGGGCGGTGGGTCCTCAATTTCCTTTAGCCTTACGGGGTATTGAGGGTCCGAAAGGCACACCCAGTTTATTCCCTCTCTCTCCAAAAGCTTTATAACCTCTTCCGGTTCAAAGCTGAACCTCTTTTCCTTTATCGCCTGTGCCTTTGCATCGCCCACGAGGGCTTTAAGTTCCAACCGGTCCGCCTCAAAAACAAGCCTTGGGTCTTTGAAAGCCTGATAGAGCTTTTTTATACTCCTTTCTCCAAGCCCTGCCACAGACTTTAGGGCAAGCCACCAGTATAGGCTTTCCTTCACTGTTTATCCTTCTCTATGAGCTCTTTAACATAAAGGAGGGCATCCTCCACCGCAAGGTCTATTCTCTCGCCAGTGTGTCTTTTCCACAGCTCCACCTTTCCATCCTTTGCCTTTTTCCCTACTACCAAAATGTAAGGAAATCCGCAGAGTTCTGCATCTGCAAACTTAAAGCCTGGGCTCTCGTCCCTATCGTCATAGATAACATCCAAGCCCATCTCCATAGCCTTGATATAAAGTCCTTCCGCCACAGACCTTTGGGTCTCGTCGGAGGTGTTGACGCAGACGATGTTTAGTTCAAAGGGTGCCACCACCGTAGGAAACTTTATCCCCTTCTCGTCGTGATACTGCTCCACTATGGCAGAAAGGCATCGGGATATACCAATGCCATAACATCCCATGACCACCGGCTTTTCCTGACCAAAGCGGTCTTTTATCAAGGCTTTCATAGGTTCTGAGTATCTTGTTCCCAAAAGGAATATGTGTCCAAGCTCAAGGGCCTTCCCTACTCTAAGAGGCCCACCGCACTTGGGACATGGGTCTCCTTCTTCCACCTCGCAAACATCCACAAACTCTCCGTATTGGATGTCCCTTCCGGGATTTACGTTTATGTAATGGTAATCTGGCTCGTTTAGGGCTACCACCATGTTTTTTACGCCATAGGTGGAGTTGTCCCAAAGGACCTTTATATCCTCTGGCAGGTTGAAGGGACCCACAAAGCCCTTTGTGGTGCCAAGCCACTGCTTTATCTCTTCCTCGGAAGCTAAGCGAAAATCCTCCGTGCCAAAGAGAGCTTCAAGCTTTTTCTCATCCACCTCCCTGTCTCCCCTTATGAGAACCATTACCCTTTCTCCGTTCCCTTTTACGTAAAGGAGTGCCTTCAGAATCTTGTAAGCGGGCACCTTTAGATAATCGGAAAGCATGGCAATGGTGGTGGTGTTGGGCGTATAGACCTTTTCCATGGGCTTTTCTTCCCCTGTCTCTTCTTTGTGCTTTGGGAGGGGCACAATCTCTGCGTTGGCGGAGTATCCACAGTTTTCACAAAAGGCTACCTTTGCCTCTCCGTAATCGGTAAGGATCACAAACTCGTGGGACATCTTCCCTCCAATGGCACCCACGCTTGCTTCTACCAAGAGGGTGTTTAGCCTGAGCTTTTTGAAGATCCTCTCGTAAGCAAACTTCATAGATTCATAGGAGATCATGGCAGAGAACTCATCTTCGTCAAAAGAATAAGCGTCCTTCATCAAAAACTCCCTTGACCTAATCAAGCCAAAGCGTGGTCTTTTCTCGTCCCTGAACTTTACCTGTATTTGATACAAGATCAGGGGCAGGGCTTTGTAGGAGTTTATGAACCTCCTAAAGAGGTCTGTGATCTCCTCCTCGTGGGTAGGTCCAAGGCAGTATTCCCTTCCGTGTCTGTCCTGCAGTTTAAAAAGTTCCCTGCCGTACAAATCCCATCTTCCAGTTTCCTTCCAAAGTTCAGAGGGGTTCAAGACGCTCAAAAGGACCTCTTGGGCTCCGCTCCTGTCCATCTCCTTTCTAACTATGTTTTCTATCTTCCTTAGAACCTTGAGGGCGGGTGGTGTGTATTCGTAAATGCCGGAGGCAACCTGAGCCAAAAATCCACCCTTTAGCAGTAGTTTGTGGGAAACTGCCTCCGCATCTGCTGGCTCTTCCTTTAGTGTATACCAAAAATATTTACTCCATCGCATAGGGAAGTTATTTTAAAATATCCATCCCATGCTAAGCGGAATACTAAAACTTTTTGGTCTGTTTTCTAACAACGTAGGCGTAGACCTTGGCACCGCCAACACGGTTATCTACGTGGAGGGTAAAGGGGTTGTTCTCTCTGAACCCTCCATAGTGGCAGTGGACGTGAAAACTGGAAGAGTCATAGCAGTTGGAAAGGAAGCTAAAGAAATGCTCGGGAAAACTCCCGAGACAATACAAACAATAAGGCCCCTCAGGGACGGAGTGATAACGGACTTTGAGGCAACAAGAATAATGCTCTCTTACTTTATTAACAAAGTGGTAGGCGGTGGCATACTTAGACCAAAGCCGAGGGTGGTGATAGGTGTACCCTCGGGCGTCACACAGGTGGAAAAGAGGGCAGTTATAGATGCTGCAAAGAGCGCGGGCGCAAGGGAGGTATATTTGATAGCGGAACCCATGGCAGCGGCCATAGGTGCCGGTCTTCCCATAGAAGAGCCCGTTGGAAATATGATCGTGGATATTGGAGGGGGTACCACAGAGATAGCGGTAATATCCCTGGCAGGCATAGTGACATCCACCTCCATCCGGGTGGCTGGGGACGAGATGACGGAAGCGATAGCCAACTACATTAAGAAAAAGCACCACATATTTATTGGGGAACAAACCGCAGAGAGGATAAAAATAGAACTTGGAAGTGCAGTGGAGGAAGAAGAAGAGAGGACTATGGAAATAAAGGGTAGAGACATAACTGGGCTTCCAAAGACCATAACCATAACGAACAGGGAGATTACGCAAGCTTTGGAAGATGTGGTTAGTGCCATAATAAACGCCATAAAGGCTACCCTTGAAAGAACACCACCAGAGCTTGCCTCAGATATTGCAGAAAGAGGCATTACCTTGGCAGGAGGTGGCTCCCTCCTCAGAAATTTGGACGTAAGGATACACAGAGAGACGGGAATAATAACCAGATACTGCGAGGACCCCATAACCGCAGTGGCCAGGGGTGTGGGTTCTATACTTGATAAGATGCACCTAATAAGGCGAGTATCTATGGAATGAAAGAGAGGTTGTTTTATTTTTCTCTCTTCCTACTCAGCGTGTTTGCCTACTTATCCGATTTGTCTTCTTATCCTTTGCTTTCTCCTCTTGTAAGTTTTATAAACAGACTTTTAGTGCCTGTGATGGAATTCAAGGCTCAGACCACAAGAAGAGTTCAAGACCTTGTCAATACTTATGTGTTTTTAGTGGATACGCAAAAAAGAAACAGAAAGCTGGTGGAAGAGGTCAACGCACTCAGTCTAAAGGTCAGCGAGCTTGAGGGTTGTAAACGTGAGCTTTTGCAGTTGAAAGGATTAATGGAAGAACCTCCCACTGTTGAATATACCCTTGCGGGAGTGGTAGCCTACGACCCCTCAGGAAGGGATGAGTTTATGCTACTTGATAAGGGAAAGAGGGATGGGCTTGAAGAGGGTTTTGTGGTAGCCCACAGAAACGTGTTTTTGGGCATTGTGGATCAGGTTTATGCGGGCACTTCAAGGGTCAGGACTGTTTGGTCTGATAAGCTCCACGTGAGTGCTACCGCGGGTGGAAAAAACTACATATACAGGGGTGGGTTTCCAAAGGGTAACCTGTTGCATGTAGCCCAAGAGGATGAACTAAAAAAAGGGGAAAAAGTTTTTCTGAGAAGCCTTATACTTCCTCCCCTTGAGATAGGGGAGGTTTATGAAGTCTATCCTTCAGGAGAGCAGTTTTTCAAAAGGGTTGAAGTAAAACCTTATGGAGATATTAGAAGGGTTGATTTTGTGCTGGTGTTGAGGAGAAGGCTTTGATGTTTTATTTGCTTTTGGCTTTGGTTCTTTTTCTTCAGAGCTCGGTATTGGTTGGAATTTTTGGAAGTTATCTGTTTGTCCCAGACCTCCTTTTAGCTCTTCTCTTCCTTTCAAGCGTCAGAGGTCGTACAAATTACGCAAGGGGCTTTATAGGAGGATTTCTCCTGGATGTGCTATTGGACACTCTGGGGTGGCATGCATCGGGTAAGCTCTTAGCCTTGTTTGTGCTTAGTTCTATAAAGAGAAAGTTCTTTATAGAAACCCTTCCCTCCCTCATGGTTGCCTACTTAATAGTAGCCCTTTTGGAACACTCCTACAGACTTTTGCTCTTTAGGTCCAAATTCTACTACCCTTTGGAGCCCATCCCTCTTTTGATTGGGTTCCTTGTGGAGTTGGCGGTGGTTTATTATTTTGGAAGGAAATTGCTGAAAAATGAGACGTAGGAACTTCTTACTGGTGCTATTACTCTCTGTTTTCCTTTACTTGGCGTTGGTCTTTAGGCTTTTTTACTTACAGATCTTTAAAGGAGAGTATTACAAAAACTTGGCAAAGAGAAACTACATAAGGCGAAGGGTGGTCTACGCCCAAAGGGGAGACATCCTTGACAGAAACGGCGTAAAGTTAGCCTACGACATACCCGAATACGCCCTATTTTTGGACCCACAGTTAATAGAGGAGAAAAGCACTTTAGAGGAAACCCTTAAAAACCTTGATGAGCTTTTTGGTATAAAGCTATCTTATGAGTTTTTGCAGAGCAAAAAAAGAAGCGTTGAACCTATACTCTTAAGAAAGTTAGAAGGTCAGGAAGAGCTGGACAAGTTTTATAACAACAGCTACCGCCTGCCGGGTGTTTTCATAAACATGCTTCCAAAAAGGTTTTATCCCTTTGGAGAAGAGTGTGCCCACCTTTTGGGGTATGTGGGTTATCCAACACAGGAACACATGGAGAAATACAAGGAAAGAATATCCTTTCAGAGTTTGGTGGGAAGGCATGGCCTGGAGAGGGTTTTTGATGAACAGCTTCTTGGCTGGGTTGGCACGGAAGAGCTAATCGTCAACGCGGTAGGAAAGATTATAGGAACTTACAAGGAAACTGCACCCAAGAAAGGCAACAGTTTGGTTCTTACAATAGACAGCCGAATTCAGAAGATCGCTTTTGATGTTTTTAAAGCCTCTGGGCACAAGGCGGGTGCCATAATAGTTTTAAGGGCAGACACGGGAGAGGTCTTAGCTTTGATGAGCTATCCTTCCTACAACCCAAACCTAATATACGATAAGTGGGAAGATTATCAAAAGGACCTTATGAACCCTCTTTTTAACAGGGCACTGAGCGCTTTCTATCCACCGGGTTCTGTTATAAAGGTTGGTTTGGCAATTGGACTTTTGCAGGAGGGAGTAAGCCCAAAGGAGGGCGTCTTTTGCAGAGGAAAGTTTTCCCTTGGCAATAGGGATTTTCACTGCTGGCTAAGAAGCGGACACGGCTGGGAGAACATGCGCACCGCCATACGGGACTCTTGCGACGTATATTTTTATAGCTTTTGCTACAACAGGCTTGGACCAAGGAAGATGGAAGCCATCCTTAGGAACTTTTCCTTCGGAGAAAGCGTGCCCTTTGAACTGCCAAATGCACGGGGTATAGTGCCCAATCCCGAGTGGAAAAGAAGGGTCAAAAAGGAACCATGGTATGGGGGAGATACGGTCAATATGTCCATAGGTCAAGGGTACCTAAAGGCAACCCTCCTTCAACAGTGCCTTATGGTGATGGGTATAGCAAACGATGGAGTTATTTACAAACCTTTCTTGGTCAAAGAAATTAGGGACCCAGAGGGGCGAATAGTTTGGAAGAATAAAAAGACTGTTTATAAGGTTATAAAAGCACCCCTTGAATACTTTGCCCTTGTTAAGGAAGCCATGAGGGATGTGGTTAGGTCAGGAACGGGTATTATGGCAAATTCTCCCATTGCGGAAATTGCAGGAAAGACAGGCACTGCCCAGGTAGCTTCTATAAGCGCAAGGAGGAAGAACCTTCCCTACAAACTCAGGGACCACGCCTGGTTTGTTTGCTTTGCTCCATACAGAAATCCCCTCTTTGTGGTAGGCGTTTTGGTGGAGCATGGAGGATCTGGGGGATCTGTAGCTGCGCCCATAGCAAGAAAGGTGATAGAGAGAATATACATAGAAGGCATACACAGGGAACTGGTGTAAGGTTATATTTTTGTTCCATTATGGCGGAGACCCTTTTAGACCACAAGAGCGTGCAGTTTGAATTTGCAAAGAAGAGCTTTCTTTCTTTCATTGAAGGCAAGGACTACCTCCTACCTTACCTAAAGCCCCCAAAAACTCCTCTTCTGCTTATGGACCTGGAGGGAATAAAGGGCAGATACATAAAGCTTAAGTATCACTTTCCCAACTTCAACGTGTATTACGCGGTAAAGGCAAACGACCATGAAAGGATCATAAGGGCTCTTGCTGAGCTTGGGGCGGGGTTTGAAGTGGCTTCCACAGAAGAGCTAAACAAGGTGCTTAGTGTGGGTGTAGGCCCAAACAGGATTATATCAAGCAATCCGGTTAAACCTCCCGAGTTTATAGAGTACGCCTACAAAAAGGGAGTAGACCGGTTTGCAGTGGATTCCTTTACAGAGGTGGATAAAGTATCAGCCTTAGCAAGCAGGGCAAAGGTGTATGTTAGAATTGTTGTACCCAACGAAGGAAGCGACTGGCCTCTTTCCAAAAAGTTTGGCGTGGACTTAGATACCGCCTTGGACATCTTGGAATACGCAAGAGAAAAAAGGCTAATACCTTACGGCATAACCTTCCATGTGGGTTCTCAGTGCAACAACTTTAGAAACTGGTTTATAGGCATAAAAACCGCAGCAGAGCTTTGGGAAAAGGCAAAGGAGAGAGGTCTAAAGCTCCAAATGTTAAACATTGGTGGGGGCATACCAGTCAGATACAGCTACGAAGCCTTAAGCATAGAGGATATAGCATACTATGTAAAGGGGCTTCTTCAGAAGTTCTTCCCTATACTGCCCTACGAGCTCCAAATGGAACCGGGCAGGGGCATAGTAGGAGACCAGGGTATTATGGTGTGTAGGGTAATAGGGAAGGCAAAGAGAGGAGAGGACCTATGGCTTTACATAGACACGGGCGTGTTCAATGGTCTTGCAGAAGCTTTGGGAGGTATAAGGTATGCCTTTTACCTGGACAGAGAAGGTGAGCTAAAAGAATGGACAATCGGCGGTGTATCCTGCGATAGTATGGATGTGGTGGCAAGGAATGTAGCCCTTCCGGAGCCAGAGGTGGGAGATTTCTTATACATCCTCTCCGCTGGGGCATACACAACCGTATACGCAGCACCCTTCAACGGTTTTCCCACTCCTGAAGTTGTATTTCCCTAAAGGAAACCTTTTTTATAATTTTCTCATGCTCTTTGTCCTTTCTGCACCCTCGGGAACAGGGAAAACTACGGTGGCAAACTTCATCATAAAGAATGTGGAAAACATAAGGCGTGTGATTACCGCAACCACCAGACCGAAAAGAGAGGGCGAAGTGGAGGGTGTCGATTACATCTTCCTTACAGTGGAAGAATTTGAACGGGGTATAAGGGAGGGCATGTTTTTGGAATACGCAAAGGTGTATGGCAACTATTACGGAACGCCAAAGGATCAGGTTTTAAAAAACGAAGAGGAAGGTTATGACTCCCTTTTGGTTATTGACGTGCAGGGTGCCATGACCATAAAGAGAAACTTCCCAGACAGCGTGCTTGTGTTCTTGCTTCCTCCATCCCTTGAGGAGCTCAGAAGGAGGCTTTTAACCAGGGGCTACGGGCATGAAAACCTTCAAGAGCGCTTACGCACTGCGGAGTGGGAAATCTCCTGTGCAAAACACTTTGACTACATAGTGGTAAATGAATTTTTGGACGAAACGGTAGAAACCCTTAAAAATATCATTCTGTCTTCAAGATATACTTCCAAGAACTTTTTGGCGAATGTCTCAAAGTTCCTCAAAGATGATAAAATAATAAAGTTCTTGGAAAAAGAATGTACGGAGGTAACCCATGAGCAGAAGACCTAACATAGAGGGTGCCCTAAAGCAGGTAAGCAGTAGGTATGAACTGGTGCATGCTGCAGCAAAAAGGGTTGAACAGCTACTCAAAGAGGAAGACGATATATTTATCAGGGACAAAGTAAAGAAGGAACTCATAAAGAAGACCTTTTACGCTATAGAGGAACTAGCAGAAGGTAAGGTTCAAGTAAAGAAGGTTAATTTAGAGCCATGATAAAGAGCCTTCTCTTTTTGCATCTATTTTTTGCCACCCTTTGGGTGGGTGGGATGGCATACACATTGCTCTTTCTTAGACCATCCCTTAAAAGCTTGCCAGAGGGTCCAAAGCAGAGCCTTGTCCAAAATCTATACGGAAGGTTCTTTTTGGGTGTGTGGCTGTCTATACTCGTTCTTTTCATCACGGGTTTTGGACTTTGGCATGGCTACAGGAAGGACTTTTCCTCCAACTTCCTATTCCACCTAAAGCTCTTTCTCTTTGCCCTTATGGTACTGAACTTTGCGTACATCTACTTTTTCCAATACAGAAAAGGTAAGTTCAGTGCAATCCCAAGCCTCATTGCCATAAACTTTGTCTTTGCTATATTTATATACCTGATAATCTCGTGGATCGCCTAACACTTTTTCTGATTTTTGTGCTGTTCTCCTTTGCCTTTTCCCAACTTCCTCGGGAGTATGCCCTTTTATCTGAGTTTTTACAAAAACGGGACTTAGTCCTGGGTGAAAGGCTTTTGAGGGACTATCCCAACGCAGTTTTTGTGGATGATCTGAAGCTTTTGCTGGCTGAAGAATACTACCGGAGGGGAGAGTTAAGGAGGGCTGAGGAACTTTTGAAGAAGATCAATCCCAGGGCTTTGAAGTTTGACTATGTGAAAAGATACGCTTACCTGTGGAGGGCTATGAACTTAGATAAAAAAACTGCCCTGTTGAACCTTCCTCATCTCTTCAAGGATTACATACCGGAGGTTTTTCTAACTGAGGAGGAAAGGTTAAAGATTGGACAAGAGCTTATAAGAAGAGGACAATACAGAGAAGCAATAAACCTATTGCAAGGCATACCCAAGGCTTGCGCCCTTCTGGGGGAGGCTTATGAAAAATTGAGACTATACAAAGAAGCAATGGAAGTGCTCAAAGACTGCAACAACAGGGAGGGAGCTTTAAGATACGCAAGGGTGGTTTTTAATGTGTCCGAGGAAGAGTTTAAAAGGGCACTTCTTAAGCTTAAAGGCTATGAAGAATACAATCAAGCCTTATTTTACGCAGGTCGGATCTCTTTGTACAGGGAAAATTACCAAAGGGCTTTGGAGTGGTTTTCTATGATGGAAGAGGGCTATCAAAAGCACTTTCAATCAGGGCTGGTTCTTTTCATACTGGAGGACTACCAAAGGGCAGTTGATGCCTTTCAAAAGGCTTTGAACCTGTCTTCTTCGGAGGAAGAAAAGGCGCAGGCGCACTTTTGGCTTTACAAAAGCTACGAAAGGTTGGGAGATTTTCAAAAAGCTGGGGAACATCTTTTGAAGGCGTCAAAGGGTACAGGCTTTTATTCAACGATGGCAAAGGTGCAACTGGGAGAACCGTTGGCCATCAGAGGGTTAAAGGCATTTTTTGCTAGCGCAGAGGAAACCTCCATGGCAAGCATCATAAGAAGCATAACGGAAGCGGGTTTTTTGCATTATGCCCGTTTGGAGGCTTTTAGGAACATAGACAAATTTACCGTATCGGACATTGTTGCCATTCAAAGATTTGACCCTTTTTTAGCCATAAGGTTGGCGGTTAGGAGGTTTGGCATTAGGTCTGATATATACCAGTACGTAGCCTACCCTACACCTTACAGGGAGTTTGTGGAGGAAGCTTACAAAACCTTTGGTGTGGATAAAAACCTTATATGGGCAGTTATGAGGCAGGAGAGCTTATTTGACCCATTGGCTATATCTCCCAGTGGTGCAAAGGGGCTTATGCAACTGATGGACTCTACCGCAAGGGAAGTTTCCCAAAGGTACAGAATTCCCAACAACGTCTTTTCTCCAGGGGAGAACATACTCTTGGGCACCGCATACCTAAAGGAGATGATAGAGCTCTGGAATGGGGACTGGGTTAGGGCAATAGCCAGCTACAACGCAGGACCAAACCGAGTTAAAGGCTTTATCCAGCACGCAGACCCATATGTGTTCATAGAGGCCATTCCCATAAGCGAAACAAGGAATTATGTAAAGCGTGTGTTGGAAAACTATTACATATACAGAGCCCTAAATTGAGCTAACAGCCCTCTCTATGCGGTTTAGGGCTTCTTCTATGTCTTCCTTTGTGTGGGCGGTGCTCAAAAACCATGCCTCAAACTGGGAGGGTGGAATGAGAACACCCTCTTTTAGCAATGCCCTAAAGAACTTGGCAAATAATCCAAGGTCTGAGCTTTTTGCGGTCTTGTAGTCATACACCTCTTGGTCTGTGAAAAAGACCGTCAGCATAGAAGCCACCCTGTTTATGGTGTGGGGTATTCCCTTGTCCTTTAAGATTTTGCTAATACCTTCGCAGAGGGTTTGGGTGATTTCATCTAAATAGTCATAAGGGTTCTTCTCAAAGAGTTCAGAAAGGGTAGCTATGCCCGCCACCATAGCCATAGGATTGCCCGACAAGGTCCCAGCCTGATAAACAGGACCCTCCGGTGCCACCTTCTCCATTATCTCCCTTCTTCCCCCGTACGCACCCAAGGGCATACCTCCACCAAGGACCTTTCCCATGCATGTGAGGTCTGGTTCTATTGAATAGAGTTCTTGGGCTCCACCCTTGGAAACTCTAAAGTTGGTTATAACCTCATCAAAGATAAGAAGGGAGGAGTATTGTCTTGTAATCTCTCTCAAAGCTTGCAAAAAGCCATCCTTTGGAAGGACAGTGCCCATGTTGCCCGCTACTGGTTCTACGATCACACAAGCTATATCCTGTCCGTATCTCTCAAAGGTTTCCTTTAAGGCATCCACATCGTTGTAGGGTAAAACTATGGTAAGGCTTGCGATCTCTTCCGGTACTCCAGGTGTACCTGGAATTCCCAAGGTGGCAACTCCAGAACCTGCGCTTACCAACAATCCATCGTAATGTCCATGATAGCAACCCTCAAACTTGACTATGTACTTTCTGCCCGTGTAGCCCCTTGCCAACCTTATGGCAGACATGGTAGCCTCGGTGCCCGAGGACACAAACCTAACCATCTCCACTGAAGGCATAGCAGAGATCACAAGCTCCGCTAAGGTGATCTCATGGGGGTTTGTGATGCCGTAAGACAGTCCTTTCTTTGCCTGCTCCTCAAGGGCCTTAACTACCCTCGGATGGGAGTGTCCCAAGATGAGGGGACCCCAAGACATTAAAAAGTCTATGTATTCCTTACCCTCCACATCCCATATCCTACTTCCCTCTCCTTTGCTAACTATTATGGGCTCTCCGCCCACCGCCTTAAAAGCCCTAACGGGAGAGCTAACACCCCCGGGCATGAGCTTCTTTGCGCGTTCAAAAAGCTCCCTATTGGTCATGGCAAAAGCTCCTCCATCAATGTTTTAAAGGTTCTACTAAGTCTATGATCATCATCCACCTCTTTGTAGTCCTTTACTTTCACTTTACTGACAAAAATTCTTGAATGTTCAACGGGCACCACCTCATCCTTTGTGCCATGAACAATTACCAAATCCACCGGTGGCTTTGTAGGGAAATTAACCCTATCCCCTTCCAAAATCTCGTAGCCCTTTTCTAAAATATCCCGAGCAAATTCTCTGTGGATGGTCAGTTCAAGCCCTGTCTCACACTCGGTAAAGGAAAGCTCTTCTTTACCCTCCAGCCAAGCCTTTGCTAACTCCTGTCCCACCTCTTCCAGGGTTAGTTTCAGAGTAGAGTAAGAGGGAGCGAACAAAAGAGCTCTGTTAACGCACTGAGAAGGATAGAACCTAAGATAGTTCAAAATCACGTATGCACCGTGAGAACTTCCGGAGAGCACCAAGCTTTTGAACTTTTGGCAAAAGCCCCTTATTAGAGCATCCAAAACCTCCAATGTCCTAGTAGTGGTGGTATGCTGGTAGTCCATATCCATAGCAAAGAGGGAAAACCTACCGTTCTTCAAAGCAAAATCCCTCAGGGCCAGGACCTTTGAACTTTTCGCATTGCTGGCAAAACCATGAAGATGTATGAGGAGCACATCAGGATGCGCCCTTTCGTAGATGAACATGAAAAAATAGTTTAATGCATGTGGGCTTAGAACCTATGAAATTTTTTGCTCACTGGGACAGTGATACCTTTGGTGGATGATTATTAAACCGTACCCATCAGGCTTTTTTGGCTTAGAATATATAAGGCTATGGAGAAAGTTAGACTGCAAGACTTAGCCAAAAAGCTTGGTGTAAGGGTAAAGGATGTGCAAGAAGTACTAAAGGAGTGGGGCATAGAAAAGAGCAACTTTGCCTACCTTGAGGAAGAGGAGATCCAAATAGTCCTGGACCACTTTGGCAAAGAAACAACGCAAGAAATAAAAGAAGAAAAGAAAGAAGAAAAGGTTGAAAGTGTTCAAGAGAAAGAACCTACAAAAGAAGAGAAACCTCCGCAGAAGGTAAAGGAGGGGGAAAGAAAGAAAGAAACCTTAAAAAGGGAAGAAATACCTGCACCCAAAAAAGAAGAAAAACCTGTGCATAAACCAAAGCCTGTGCCTCAGGCGGTAGCCCAGCCAGCACCAAAGCCACCAAGCCCACCTCCAACACAAAAGGTGGAAGCCAGGGAAGAAAAGAAAGCCCAAAAAGAGGAAGAGCAGATTCTGAAAAAGTTAGAAAAGCAGATTGAAAAGAAGCAAAAGAAGGAGGAGCAGGAAGAGGAAATAAAGATCGTCCAAATACCCGAAATTGTTACGGTTAGGGAACTGGCAGAGCTTTTGAGAGTCCCACCTAATGTGGTTATGGCGGAGCTTTTGAAGAGGGGTGTTCTTGCCACCATAAATCAGACGGTGCCCTCGGAGGTTGCCCTCCAGGTGGCAGAATCTTTGGGCTTTTTGGCGGAGGTCAAAAAAGAAGAAGAAGAAACCTTAGAGGAAGAAATTCCAGACCATTGGGAAAAACTGCCAAGACCTCCCATAGTGGTGGTAATGGGGCATGTGGACCATGGAAAAACCACCCTTCTGGACACTATAAGAAAGACCAACGTAGCAGGGAGGGAAAAGGGTGGAATAACCCAGCATATAGGTGCCTCTGTGGTCCAGTTGCCAGATGGTAGGAAGATCACCTTCTTGGATACTCCCGGACACGAAGCCTTTACATCCCTTAGGGCAAGGGGTGCACAGATAACGGACATTGCAGTTTTGGTGGTGGCTGCTGACGATGGAGTTATGCCCCAAACGGTGGAGGCGATAAACCACGCAAGGGCTTTCAATGTTCCCATCATAGTGGCGGTCAATAAGATAGACAAGCCCGGTGCGGACCCGCAGAGGGTCAGAAGGGAGCTATCAGAGCTGGGGCTTATCCCAGAGGAGTGGGGTGGAGACACCATCTTTGTGGATGTGTCTGCCAAAACAGGACAGAACGTGGAAAGCCTGTTGGAGTATATCCTCCTCTTGGCAGAGATTTTGGAACTCAAGGCAAGGGTAGAAGGTCCTGCCAAGGGAACAGTTATAGAAGTAAAGTTGGACAAGCAAAGGGGCCCTGTCGCTACCCTTATCGTGCAGGAGGGAACCTTAAAGGTTGGAGACCCTGTGGTAGCTGGCACCACCTACGGCAAAATAAGGGCTATGTTTGACGACAAGGGTAGAAAGTTAAACTCCGCTGGACCTTCTACACCAGTGGAGGTTCTTGGCTTTGAGGAACTGCCCATGGCGGGAGACACCTTCATGGTGGTAGAAGACGAGAAAAAGGCAAGGCAAATCGCAGAGATTAGGAAGCAGAAGAAAGAACAGCAAGAGAAGCTTTCAAGGGGTCTAATGTTAGAGGATGTGTTTAAGAAAATAGAGGAGGGAGAACTAAATGAACTCAGGCTTATTTTGAAAACCGACACGATAGGCTCCTTGGAAGCCCTAAAGAAGGCCCTGACAGAGCTCTCTAGGCCGGAGGTGTCCGTAAGGATCCTTCACGGTGCGGTGGGTGGTATTACAGAAAACGATGTAATGCTTGCCAAGGCAAGCCAAGCCATCATAATAGGCTTCAACACACGCCCAGACCTAAAGGCAAAGGAAACCGCAGAGAGGGAAAAGGTAGATATAAGACTGTACAGCATCATATACGAAGCCATAGAGGATGTTAAGAACGCCCTCAGGGGTCTGCTAAAACCAGTCCAAAAGGAAGTGGTGTTGGGCTCTGCAGAGGTTAGGGCTACCTTCAAGATCAAAGGTGTGGGCACAGTGGCTGGATGCTATGTGTTGGATGGTAAGATTGTACGCAACGCCAACGCCAGGCTAATAAGAGACGGCGTGGTAATATACACGGGTAAGATAGAGAGCCTAAAGAGGTTCAAGGAGGATGTGCAAGAGGTAGCAAGGGGATTTGAATGCGGTGTAAAGCTCAAAGATTACAACGACGTAAAGGTGGGTGATATAATAGAATGCTACGAGGTCAAGTTAGAGAAACCATCGCTCTGAAGGTAAACGAAATATATCCCTCCATACAGGGAGAGGGTTTGCTGATAGGACTGCCCGCTGTTTTCATCAGACTTCAAGGTTGCAATCTTAGATGTCCTTGGTGCGACCAACCTTCGGCACTCTCCTTCTCTGAGGGTGGTACAAGCCTTGAAGTGGAACAAATTCTGGACAAGGTCTCCGAGTATAAGATAAGGCATGTGGTCATCACGGGCGGTGAGCCCTTTGCCCAGGAAGGGATGGCTACGCTGGTTAAGGAGCTTGTGCAAAGAGGTTACTCTGTGCAGATTGAGACCAACGGCACCCTTTGGCAAGAAGGTTTGGAAAATGTGGAAAACCTTCATATAACCTGCTCTCCCAAGTGGTCTGCCCACTGGTTTGTCCATCCCCAAATCTTGCAAAATGCCAAAGAGCTAAAGTTTGTAGTGGATGACGTATTAAGCATAGAAGTTCTGCTGAAGACTCAGTTTAGGAATTTCCTTGAGGAAGGTAAGGTTGTCCTTCAGCCGGAAGGAAACAAGGCTGTCTTTTTTAAGAAGGCCCTTGAACTTCAAAAGGAACTCTCTGAGCTTGGTTTTACTGTGAGAGTTTTGCCTCAGCTTCATAAGCTCTTCGGGCTTCCTTGACGCTACTAGGGAAGAAGTACTCTACGATGGCGGAGTATAGAGCTTTTGCGAAGTTATATTGGAAATCCTCCTGCGCCATCAAAAGGGCTTCTTGGGGGTTTGTTATAAAGCCCACCTCCACTAAAAGGGAGGGTATGCCGGGGGTTTTTAAGACCGCAAAGCCAGCCCTCTGAATACCTTTAAACTCCACATGCCTGTCTAAGTATTTTTTTAGATTTCTAGCAACCAAATTGCCAAACTGGACGCTGTCATACAGAGTTACATCCATCGCCAAATCAGCCATCACCCTCCTCACGTTGTGAGGAATATCTGTGGTGCCAAGGGCTAGCTTAGCATACTGATCGTTATTGACTATTGCGTGCTTTTTCCTTTGGGCAGCCTCGGAGGATATGGCAAACAGATAAGTGCCCCTAGCGTGCTCTGAGATGCCCCTTGGTGAGGCGTTGGCGTGAATGCTAATAAAAAGGTCTGCCCTGTTGCGAAGGGCTATGTTTGCCCTCTCCTGAAGGGGCACAAAGCTGTCATCCCCTCTGGTAAGGACTACCTTGAACCTTCCATCCTCCTCAAGGAGCCTTGCCAATTTAAGCACTATGGCAAGGTTTATATCTTTTTCCTTTATCCCTCTATAACCTATTGCTCCAGGGTCGTGGCCGCCGTGTCCCGCATCCAAAACTATTACCCGTTTTTGAGTGATTACCTGTCTTTTACTCCTTTCGGATATCACTCTCTCCCTTTCCCCTTTAACCTCCTGATAGCCTATAATCCTTAGGACGGTGGGGTCGAGTATAGCAAGAAGGGGGTCCTCCTGGGGTGCGCTCGCAGTTGCCTTATAAACATCCAGCACTATCCTAAAGGGTGCTTCCAAAGAAAAGGCTCTTACCTCAGAATAATCCATATCAAAAACGAAACGAGTGCCCCAGGGATGATATCCTACCCTTGCCTTTATGTTTTTGGGAACCTCTACCCTTTCCATGACATCTACCACAATGCGCTTTGGATTGTCCAAAAGCAGAACTCTGTATTCTACACCTCTTTCAAACTGCAAAACTATGCGTTGCTTGTCTGGGTAGTTTCCTTCTCTGTAGGCTACTTGCACGCCGAAGGAGAACCAAACTAAGAGGCTAAAAGTTATTAAAATCCTCAGGAACATGAATTTCCTCCTCAACCTCCTGCCTTCTGGTTGCCCAGGGAGGCTTGGGAAATTTCAACATCAACGGAGAGGGTATGTCAGGCTGATAGAGTATCATGGTGCCCTTTTTTAGCATAAGGGCCCTCTGGCGAAAGTTTCCTACCAGAAATTCATACTCTTTGCTGAGTAGCTCGCTACTGTCCATCCGCCCCACCACCTTGATGGCGGAGTTTGCCAGTATTCTCTTTTCTATTTCGCTGGCGGTCTGTTGGGCACCGATCAGTATCACCCCCAAACTTCTCCCCCTTTCTGCAATGTCTAAAATCACATCCTTTATGGGGCTCCATCCATCCTTCGGTGCGTATTTGTTAAGTTCGTCCAGAAGAACGAAAACTTTAGGGTATGGGTTTGACCTCTTTTCCTTTTCTTCAAAGAGCCTTTTTAACACTGCACCCACTACAAACATCTGGGCTATGTGATGTAGCCCGCTTATGTCTATTACAGAGAGCCTGTTTTCCTCCCAGTTTATAGGGCTTGACATGTTTGGTTGGATAAACCTTTTTATGTGCCTGCTCGCCCTTGAGAACCTACGTAAGAAGGCTCTTGCAGTTTGCAAGGATGCGTCTCCGAACCATTCCCTGAACAGACTCCTTTCCTTTCCTTCTGCCTGCTCTACAGCTTCGCTAAACCTCTTCTCCAGGTCCTCAAGGGATTCTATGTCCTGTGCGTGATCATCAAGAAGCCTACCCTCCGGGCTGTTCTTTGCCAGATAGTACAGCTTGTTGGCAACCCTCTCCACAAGGTAGGGCACCTGAGACTTTGATTCGTCCTCTTCCACAAACATGAACCTAATAAGCCCCTCCTCCGCAAATTCCCTTATACTCCAAAAGAAGGGAACAACTTTTTCATCCTGACGCTCTGCATCTGGGACCATTGGATTTTCTTCATAGGGTGGCACGTAGAACCTTACTTCTTTGAAGGGCTCCGCCTTCAAACCCAACTTTTTTAGGGCTTTTTCGTCCTCGGGGGAAAGGTTTTTGTTTTTCTTGTCCAACCAAAGAAGGTCTTTGCCCTTCACGTTGAAGATAAGCCCCCTTATCCTTTGGTCTTGCACCTTGTTGAATATGGAGTAGAGTAAAAAGAGGGCATAAGAGGTTTTTGTGGCTACGCCAGACATACCAGATATAGATACATGGGCACCCTCTGTGCCGTCCAAAAAGTGATAGTTGATATAAACCACCTGTCCAGAGCGGGTGAGTCCTGCGGGGATTTTTACCTTCATCTGGTCGTAGTACAGCGCCTTTTCAAGCTCCTCACCCTCCGCAAAATAAACGGGGTCTCCCGGAGAGGGTGGCACAAAGAACTCCGGCTCAACCCTCGTGATAGCTACCTTTGCTATGTATGCCACATTTACTGGTATCACTCCCTGTATAGCTAAGTGGGCGTCATAAACCCACTGGGCACCCTCTAAAAACTTTTGAACCTCCTGCACCACTCCGTAGAATTTGACCTTTTGCCCGTTGGCAAGCTGAGTTTCCGCATAGAGCACATCGTCCAGCTGGACCAAATGATCTTTTTCTACCCCCACCCAAAATTCTAAGGGAGTTATGGGTGTAGTGCCAAGAACTATCCCTACCCTCATCCCATTAAATATAACACGGCTCCAAGCTAAAAAGGTCCACCCCGGGCTCTCCAGCCTTTAACCTTTCGTAGGAAAGTAGCCCACCGTAGGCGGAAAAAGGGAAAAAATCAAGCTGTAGGTCCGCAAAGTCTATAGAGTGGCTTCTGAGGGCAATGGTGGTGCCCTCCAAAGGTTCCCCTTTCCAACGCCTTATGGGACCTATGCCCTCCTGATTTTGAACCCTGTAGATGATATGACTGCTCACCCTCAAAAGGGCAGTCTTTGGTGGTTGCACAGGCACATACCTGAGCATCAGCTCTAAATTCTCGTAGGTGTATAAAGGCTTTTGGGTCAAAAAGGCTACGGTCTTTAAAAAGGTTATGCCTATCCTTAAGGGGGTAGTATAGCCAACACCCACCGAGAGGGCAAAGGCGTCAAAGTCCTCGGGTTTTATGCCGAGTTTGTTTAAGAGGGTGGGCAAAAGTTCCAAGCTCTTCTTTTTGCTATCCTCGTAGTATAGCATTGATAGGTTGTCATCTTCTATCACAGATAGATTGAAAAAGGAAAAGGAAGTGTCTATGGAGAGAAGCCTCATAGAGGGATTTCTTGGTAGTGTTTATAGTGTTGCTCCCAGAGGTAAGAAAGCCTTAAGAGGGTGGATTCGTCAAAGGGTCTGCCTATGAGCTGTCCGCCTACCGGCAGGTTATTTACCTTTCCTATTGGCACTGAGATGGCTGGCAGTCCCGCCAGATTGACGCTTACTGTAAAGATGTCTGCCAAATACATCTTTATGGGGTCCTGAGTTCTCTCTCCAAACTTAAAGGCGGTGCTTGGAGAAGTGGGGCATGCGATCACATCCACTTTCTTGAAAGCCTCCTCAAAATCCCTCTTTATAAGTGCCCTAACCTTCATGGCTTTCAGGTAGTAGGCTTCATAGTATCCGGTGGAGAGGGCAAAGGTGCCCAAAAGAATTCTCCTTTTGACCTCTGGTCCAAAGCCCTCGTCCCGGGTTTTTGCATACATCTCGTTTATATCCTTTGCCCTTGCCCTATAACCATATCGCACCCCATCGTAACGAGCCAAGTTGGAACTTGCTTCGCAAGGCGCTATTATGTAGTAGGTAGGTATGGCATACTTGCTGTGAGGCAAAGAGATCTCCTCTACTTCAAAGCCAAGTCCTTCAAAGAATCTTACAAAGTTATCAAAACACTCTTTAACGCCTTCCTCCATCTCAAACTCAAAGAACTCTTTAGGAATGCCGATCTTTAGACCTTTAACCTCCCTTTCTAATTCCTCGCTGAACTTGGGTACCTCCACCTTGGCACTGGTGGAGTCCTTTGGGTCATACCCGCTAATGATTTCCATCAGAAGGGCTACATCCTTTGTTCTCCTTCCGAAGGGACCTATCTGGTCCAAGGAGGAGGCAAAGGCTACAAGTCCATACCGAGAGACCCTTCCGTAGGTGGGCTTTAGTCCGATCACACCGCAAAAGCTGGCGGGCTGTCTGATGGAACCTCCCGTGTCTGAGCCAAGGGACAGTGGGGCAGACTGAACTGCCACAGCTACTGCAGAGCCACCGGAGGAACCTCCGGGAACCCTTTCCAAATCCCAAGGGTTTTTGGTGGGAAAGAAGGCAGAGTATTCAGTGGAGGAGCCCATGGCAAACTCGTCCATGTTGGTCTTTCCCACAATAAGGGCACCCGCTTTTTTTAGCCTTTCTATCACAGTGGCATCGTAGGGAGAGATGTAGTTCTCCAAAATCTTTGACGCACAGGTGGTAGGATAGCCCTCCACGTTTATGTTGTCCTTTATAGCTATGGGGATGCCGTAAAGGGGATAGTCTTCTGGGTTTTTCCCTTCTAACTCTTTGGCTTGCTGTAGGGCTTGCTCGTAGGTGGGTGTGATGTACGCCCTGACTTTTTCTTCTGTCTGAGAGAACCTCTCATAAAAGGCTTGAACTACCTCGGAGGGTTTTAACTCTTTTCTTTTCAAAAGTTCAAGCAGTTCAAAAACAGATTTTTGCCAAAGCATTTACATGTATTTTACCACAGCCAGCCTTCTACCCGCCGAGAAGGTTAAGGGTCCTCGCGTTTTTTACAACTTGACAATGATAAAAATCATGTTAAATTTACTGTTATATTCACGATAATTTAACAGGAGGTGCGTAGCATGGATGTGTTGGGCTTTTACCCTATGTGGTATGTGCCCGTAGTGGGTAGTGGCTTTGTCATAGCTATAATAGCTGCCATTCACGTAATGGCATCCCACACCTCCGTGGGTGCCTCCATTCTTCTGGCATACTTGGCTACAAAAGCCTACAGGGAAAACCAGCCGCAGATCTACGACTACATCAAAAAGTACCTTTTAGGACTGCTTGTCTTTTCTTACGTGTCAGGTTCTATAACTGGTCCAGGCATATGGTTTTCTGCAACCGTTGTTAACCCACGGGGTATTTCTGCACTCATTCACAACTTTGTGTGGGTGTGGGCTGCAGAGTGGGTCTGGTTCATCGCAGAGGTAACCCTTGTGTATATCCTCTTTTATACCTTGGGAAAGATTGATCAGAAAAGCTGGCTTAGACTTGCATGGACTTTTGCTATAAGTTCCTGGGCAACCATGTACATAATAGTGGGAATCCTGTCCTTTATGCTCTCCCCAGGGCACGAAAAATGGTTCACCACGGGTAGCATACTTGACGCCTTTTACAACAAGAACTATTTCCCTCACCTATTGGAAAGAACGTCTTATATGTTTGCTATAGCCGGTACTGTAGGCCTTGCCATAGCAGCGCTTATGAAGAAGGACCTTCCGGAGAAAGTCTACAAGGATATAGTCAAAACTCTCTCTTACTGGGGCATTGGTGGTATAGTCTTTGGACTTATGTTCTTTGCGTGGTATGTGTCCACCCTTCCCGAAAGAAGCCATGTAATACTCGAAAAAGTTATACCCCTCTATTTGAAGCTACCTATAATGCTAATTATTCTTGTTGTGCTTGCTCACTTTGTCCTGGCAGCGGTTAGACCGCAGGCTGTAAGGTTCTGGATGGCCTATCCTATATATGCCCTCATATTCTTCATGGGTGTTTATCCTGAGGAGAAGATCAGAGAGACCATAAGAAAACCTTACGTAGCCGGTGAGTTTGTGTGGGTTAACCAGATAATCTCCAGGGATGTGCCTGCCAAGGGTATAAAGTCTGAAGTTCCCGTTATAGACCAAAAAGGGCTATTGACAGTAAATCCTTTTGTTCCAGAAGGTCTTAAGAAAATAAATTCTCAGAACGAGATAATGGCTGGAAAGGCAATCGCAATCCTCCAATGTTCTGGTTGTCATAATGTAACGGGTTCTACGGGGTTAAGACCTTTTGGACAGAAATTTGCAGGAATGACAGACCCTAACGCTGTTTATGGCTTTTTGACAAGCTACCTTAGAGACAATCACCCACCTTACATGCCAAAACTTGTAGGCACGGATGAAGAGATAAAAGCTCTCTCTGCTTACATAGCCCATATGATCTCTAAGGGTGGTTCTGTTTCTGCAAAGATTGAAGTTCCCAATACATCTGCAGAAGCCAAAAAGGAGGTTCAGCCATGAAAGACATGATAAGGTGGTTTTTACTGTTCATCCTTTCCTTTATGTTAATAGGCGGAAAATGGGCGTTTGCCGGTGATGTGGGGGCTATGCTAAAGGCTATGGCTGACCCTGCGGGGGCCCCATTCTACCCTGTTGTCATGCAGGTGCTTCAGGTGCTCACATGGATGCTTCATATGATCTTTGTCTACACCTCTATTGGCGGTCTCTTCTTTACTATCTACGGCTTTACAAAAAAGGAAGAGAGGTGGCAAAGGCTTGCTAAGGCAACCCTTGAACTCTCAAAGGTTTCCGTCTCTTTGGCTATAGTCCTTGGGGTCGCTCCACTGCTCTTTTATCAGGTAATCTATGACCCCCTTTGGTACACATCCGCCAACCTTTCCGCCTGGTGGTATGTACTCTTTATTGTCTTCCTCCTTATAGGCTATTACTTTATATGGGGAGCTTACTTTACAAAGGATAAACCTTCAATGTCCATGCTTATGTCGGTTCTCGGCGTTCTGTTCTTGCTCCTTGTAGGGTTTATCATCCACGTGGTGAACTACCAAGCCCTTTATCCAGAAAAATGGGTAGAGTGGTACACGGATGGTGGGAGGACTATGAACATAAGCGGATGGAACATATACGCCTTTAATGTGTTCAGATATTTATCGTTCCTAGTATTCCCTTCAATCGCTGTAACGGGTGTATTTCTCATGCTGTACAACTGGTACTTCAGAAGCAGGGAGGACATGGATAAAGATTACCTTGACTGGGCTGGAAAGCTGGGAGCACGGTCTGCTATGTACGCAGGTATAGGCTGGCTTGTATCTCACATCCTTTACATATTCACCATACCTGCAGACTGGGGTGCAAAAGGAAGCATCTTTACATGGCTTTCAGTTTTGGGACTTGTTCTTTGTGCAGGCGTGGTATTCTCTTCCCAAAAGAACCCAGCCAAGATGGCAATACCTTCTCTCTTAGCTGGGTCTGTAGCCCTATTGCTAATAGCAGTATTCAGGGAGTACCTTAGAGTTGCCTCAACCGCGAGGTTTGGGTATTCCATATACAGCTACAAACTGAACTTGGAATTTTTGAGCCCACTGCTCTTTTTGGGAACCCTCCTAACAGGGCTCGTTTTGTATGCCTATGCATGGTGGATGGCTTACCAAGCAGGGAAAACACCCAAAGGTAAAGTTTATGAAGCTTCCGAAACAGAGCACCATCTTGGAGACCTCTCTGTTTTTGTAGTCATTCTGTGGGCTATTGTATTCATAGGTGTAGGACTCATAGTTGTAGTGAGAAACTACGGTTAAAGCTTGCCGGGCTTTTGCCCGGCTTAATTTTTTATAGGGCTTTTTTCACCTTCTCCAAATCCTCCACCTTTTCCACGTTAAAAACCCTCACTCCGCTTACGGTCTGCTGGACCAACTTTGAAAGCACGTTTTTGGGACCTATCTCCACGAAGGTATCCACTCCCAAGACTTCCACCATGTATTGGACGCTTTGAAACCATTTGACGGGAGAAAAGAGCTGACGGTACAGGTTCTCCCTAACTTCATGTGCCATTGTGTGTTCCCTTGCGGTGTAGTTTTGCACCAGTGGAATTGAAAGATTCTTTATGGGCGTTTGGGCAAGCTTTAGTCTAAAGGCATCCGCGGGGCCCTTCATCAGGGAGCAGTGGGAGGGTACAGAGACCTTCAAGAGAACAGCCTTTCCTCCCATCTCTTTGCATATCTCCATAGCCTTTTCAACTGCGGTTTTTTCACCGGAGATAACTGTTTGCTCGGGAGAATTGTAGTTGGCAGGTTCTACTACACCGAACTGACGGGCCTGCTCGCAGGCACTTTCTACCTTCTCCGGTGGTAGCTTTAGAATTGCCGCCATTGCACCCTTTCCCTCGGGCACCCCTTCCTGCATGAGCTTGCCCCTTATGTGTGCCAAACGGACCGCCTCAAAGAGCTCTACGCCCCCCGCCACCACCAAAGCGGAATACTCACCCAAGGAGTGCCCCGCCACCACATCGGGCTCAGGAAAGCCGAGCTCCCTCATAACCCTGTATATGGCAATGGAGGTGGTAAGAATAGCGGGCTGTGTGTTTATGGTTTTGTTTAGCTCTTCCTCCGGTCCCTTAAAGATAAGGGTAGGAAGGTCGTAGCGTAGCGCCTTCTCCGCAGAGTGAAAGACATCTGTAGCTGTGGGAAACTCCTTGTAAAAATCGTAGCCCATGCCCACATACTGAGAACCCTGTCCGGGAAAGATGTATGCAAGTTTTCCCATGGCTTTGAGATTTTAACCCTTTTCCCTTGGCGTTTGCCCTTTTGAAGAACTCAACAAGCCTTTTCTTTACCAACCTGTGAAACTTTTCGGCCTTTAAACCCGTCATAAGTTCAATGGCATCATCTATGGTATCCATCAGATAAAGGTGGAACTCTCCTTTTTGTACGCTTTCAATAACCTCGTCCGAAAGAACAAGGTTTTCAAAATTTCGCGAGGGCAAAAGAACCCCCTGCGTCCCAGTAAAGCCCATTGCCTTACAGACCCTGTAAAATCCTTCCACCTTTTCTTTTATGCCTCCCACTGGCTGCACATTTCCAAACTGATCCACGGAGCCTGTAACCGCAATATCTTGCCTTATCTCCACCACAGAGAGGGCAGAAAGGATCGCCAAAAGCTCAGCTACCGAGGCACTATCCCCTTCCACCTCTTCGTAAGATTGCTCAAAGGTAATAGTGCAAGAAGGATGCAAGGGCATATCCTTTCCGTATTTGCCGTTCAAGTATCCACTCAGGGTTAGAACCGCCTTTGAATGGATAGGACCGCTTAGGGCAACCTCCCTTTCTATGCTTACTACACCTTTGTCTCCAAGATAAACAGATGCAGTGATCCTCGTAGGCTTACCAAAGCTTATATCTCCAAGCTCGTAGACGCTGAGACCATTTACCTGTCCTACCCTTTTACCATCCACAGTACACAGAATCTTTCCTTCCACGATGGCTTTCCTTATCTTTTCCTCCAAAAGGTTAGAACGGTAGAGCTTCTATTCTATTGCCCTTTTAATATGCTCTCCCCTTATTATCCTTTCCCCTTCAGAAAAGACGTTTGCCTCCCTGATAACATCCACGATATCCCCCATAACCACGCTTATCTTCTTTTTACTACCCGAGAGCATGACCGCGTACTTAAAGAGCTCAGACAGGGCAGAACCATCCAGGTCTTTAATTCCCTCCTCCTGAAGGATCTTCTTCACAAGCTTGGGAAATTTTTCGTAGACTTCTTCATCCAAGTCTACAACAGGGTCAAACTCCGCCTTGACCTTAAAAAGTCTGTTAAACTCAGGGTCATAAAAGGAAAGAAGCTGGTACGTCAGATAGTCCCCTATCAAAACAACCTTTACGTTAAGTGGCACAGGTTCAGGGCTTACGCCCACATAGGGTAGCAGAAAATTCTCCACCGTATAGCCAGGGATACGCACTTTGGAGTGCATTATCGCCTTTTTGAAGGCATCCCAAAGCATGTAATTTTTCAAAAGGTCAGAAGCCCTTATCACAAGGTATCCACCCCTTGCCCTATGGAGACTTCCTGCTTTTATGCTGGTATGGTCCGCATAGAGCACCCCCATCTCCATGGTGTAAGATATGGTTCCAAAGAGGCTCTGAAAGGAAGGAACTTCCTCGTATATCACCGGCGCACCATTTAGGGAGGAATTATCCACGATCAAGTTAAGCTTGAACCTTTTGGCGAGCATCTGGGTATTCCCTTCAGCGCTCTTCCACATAAGAAACAGGTCTACATTCTTTACTATCTCTTTTTTCAACCTGTTTAAAAACTCAACCGCCTGTGGCTCGTGGCAGTATCGCTCATCGTACCTTGAAAACTTCCACCACAAAGGTAGCCACCTTCTCCTTCAGCTCGTTTAACTTTTCCGCCAGCTTATGGTCCTCCTCCCTTAGGGCCCTTATATAATCCCTGAAGCGTTCTTCAAACTCAGAAAGATCCCTCTGGTAAGTCTCCTGAAGCCTTGGATTGGCAAAAAGCTCATGCTCCTCCACGATCCTCCTTCCCACCAAGGGCAACAGCTTTATACCCATAGGGGTAACCACAACCCCTAAGTTCTTCGCCTCCGCATCTTTAGCCAAGTTCTCCAGTATTTCCTCCTTTCTCTTTTCCGCCTCCTTGGTTATCTTGGCAACCTCCTCCTCATACTCTTTGCCTTCAAAAGCCTTCGGCAGTTCAGTTTTTAAAGACTCTATAGCTCTATCCACCTCCTCCACAAAACCTTTGCCAACGCCAGCGGGCAGTAGAAGATACTTTGGACGTAGTGGATTGTCAAAGTTATAGAAGTAGCATATATCCTCGGGCACCGGCTCCTTTTGGGCCTTTTCCTTCAGACGACGTAGGGCATAAGTGGTCCTTCCTATACTCTCTGGGCCAGAAACGAATATGTTATAGCCTTCCTGTTTAGTGTTCAAAGCTAAATCAAAAACCCTTTCTACCCTGTCCTGTTTTAGAAAGACCTCCTCTGGAAAAACATCCTCCGTAGAAAAATCGTATCTGTAGCCATACTCTAAATCTTCCTTGCTCAGCTTTTTTATGCTCACAACTTCTTTACTTCCCTTCCCAGCTTTTCCTCCACCGATTTGACCTTGGATACGAGTCTGTTAGATTTGCCCTCTCTGTAGTCTATCTTCATGGTTATGGAGATCCTTGGGCAGTCCTTTTTTAGCTCTTCAAAGCCTTTTTTGAGGACATCCATCACCTCATCCCAGCTTTCACCCTCAATGATGGTGCCCATGGGTGTGAGCACGTAGGGTAGCCCAGATTTGTCCACCACATCCACCACCCTTGCCACATACTGGCTTACGCTTTCACCTTTGCCCAAAGGCGTCATGCTTACAAAGACAAGGACGCTCATGAAAAAGATTATAAACCAAGCTCCTTTATGATTTCCTCCTTCTTCATCCTCAGAACATCCACTCCAAAGTGCAAAAAGCCATACATTAAGAGTATCCTATCGTCTATAAGCCTGCCCTTTGCGTTGTTTTCAAGGATTTTAAAGAGTCTTTTGACCTCCTCCAGTGCCCTTGGTTTTTCCACTTTTCTCTCTGTTATAAGGATTTCCACCATTAGTTCTTTTAAGGGCTTTAGCTTTTCCAAAAGATGGGCGGTTTCTTCAAATAGGGCGGGAGGTTTCAAACCTTCCCGCTTTAGTGTGCGCTTTAGTAGGTTTGCCCTGAGATGTCCTATGCCTTTCACTCCCGCCAAACTGGCCCAATCTTCGCTCAGCCCAAACTTTACCGAGTGGGCAATCGAAAGAAGTTTTTGATCATCCCCATGCAAAAAGCCGCTTTTTCTGAGCTCCCACAGAAGCTTTAGAAGGTGCAGTGCATCTGTGCCAAGATAAGAAAATTCCCCCGGTGGATGGCGCAGGTTGGGATACTTAAAGGTCAGACCCTCCGTATAAAAGAGAAACTGATGGGTGTTGTCCTCAAAGCAGTTTTGACCACAGCTTACCAGCATGCCCCTAACGTAGTGATCATCCTCTTCAAAGCTCTCTCCCTTTTCCACAAAGTCGTAGAGTGTATCAAAGCGTTTGGTGTAAAGTAAAGGTCTGATAACCGCCAGAGTGGGCAGGCTAATATATTGCCTACGCAGGAACTCCTCCAGTTTGGTGGGAGGTAGCCCGCTTCTTACACACAATAGCCCTTTGGGTGTCAGGGAATTTCTCTCAAGGTATGCCCTTTGCCTGAGAAATCTTTCTACATTCTCTATTGTCCTCTTTGACACTTGACTGAAGGAGTAGAACTTTTCCAAAAACCTTTGGTAGTTAAAGCCTTCATAAAGATAGCCAAGTAGGATAAAAAAGCTTAGCACATCTATGTTTTTTTCTTCCTGAATGGCTGTCTTAAAACCCTGGGAGAAGGTCTTTGCTATGAGGTCCTCCACAAGGCTTGAACTGCCCCCGTGAATGATCAGATGGGAATAGCCCTTCTCCTTTAGTCCTAGCCTTCCTGCCCTGCCTTCCATCTGTAGAATGTCCAGCTCATCGGGTATGCACATCCACTTTCTGTTTTTAAAGACCCTTACCATTATGAGCACCCTGTCTGCGGGCAGGTTTACCCCATAGGCCAAGGTCTGCGTGGCTATGAGAAGTCGGAGGTTTCCTTCTCTGAACTCCTTCTCAATGGCTTCCCTCTCTTCCTTTGGCACATCCGCGTTGTGGAAGGCAATCTCTGGAGGTCTTTCTTCATCCACCTCAAAGGGCAGTGTTTGGTTAAAGATGCCCACCTTTTCCTTGGCGGCAATTTCTAAGAGCTTCCAGCCCAGCTTCTTTTGGGGCACAAAGAGTATGGTCTTCTCGTCGGGCTTGCTAAGCTTCCAAAGGGCGTCCCAAAGTTTGCAGGCTACTTTGTCCTCCTCGCAGACTTCCATAAATTCTCGCAATGAGTGATAGAACCTCTCAAGGGGCACCGGTCTCCACTGGCTTTTTATTAAAAGCTGTGAAGAGGTCCAAAGGGCGAGCTCTTCCACACCCGGTATGGTGGCAGAAAGCCCAAGAATAGAAATGCCCTCCTTTAGGCAGTATGCTAAAAGCTCCTCCACCACCCAACGCTTTTTTATTTGATGCACCTCATCCACAACCACCGCGGAAAGCTCCTTTACCCACCGGGCGGAGTTCCTGAAGGCTTGAACCAAGCTCTCGTAGGTGCATACCACCAGCTCACCGGATACTTCCTTGAAGTTCTCCACCACCCGATCCCCTGTCCTAACATCCACCCTTTTGTAGAACCTCCTTAACTCCACCGCCTTTTCATAGACCAGTGCCTTTGTGGGTGCGGTGTACGCCTTTCTTCCTTTGAACTTTTTAAAGAACAGGTAAGAGAGTAAGCTCTTGCCCGCGGAGGTAGGCGCAGAGACTATGGCATTACCCTTTTCGTAGGTGTGATAAAAAAGGGTCTGAAGGGGGTTCAAAAGGGGATAGGGAATGTTTGGGTCTATCTCCCGCGATGGGATAAGCTCAAGACTCCGCCTTTGGTTTTCCCCTTCCCTTCGGAAAACTGCCTTGCCGGAAGGTGGGTTTATGCTAAACTGACTTTCTGGCAGGAGGTATATGATTTGCATTAAGAATATTTAAAACCTTTTTGGAGAGAAACTTTCAAAGTAAATGGATTTTTCGTTATCCTTCAAAAGACTTTTCATTAGATGGGCGGTGAGAGGGGCAAATAGTATGCCGTTTCTGTAATGACCTGAAAGCAGGACGTAGTTCTCTCCCAACAAGAACACGGGCTTTCCGTCGGGAGTTGCGGGTCTAAAGCCGTATAGAGTGGCTAAGACCTCTCCCTTTGCAAGGGATGGGGCTATTTTGGTGGCGTTCAGGCACAGGCTTGCCAGACCCTCTACCGTGTTTCCACCCAAAAAGCTCACATCCTCAGAGGTAGCCCCTATGTACATGTACCTGCTCCTTGGGATCAGGTAAGAAATGGTGGAGTAATGAACTACCTCAAAGGGCTTGGCTTTTACCTTTAGGGCTTGTCCCTTTATAGGATATACGGGCACATCAAAGAGCTCCTTAGCCCACGCCCCCGTGCAAAAGATGTAATAGTCTGCGGTGTAGGTGCTCTTAAGACCCTTTAAAGCTTCCGCTTTATCTCCCTTCTGCTGAATTCCAACCACCTCGTCAATCTCTATAGGCACGCCCAAAAGCTCCATAGCCCTCAAAAGGGCATCCATCAAATTCTCCACATCCACCCACCCCTCTTCCAAGTAATGCACCAAAAGGGAAACCCTTTGGGAAAGGTATGGCGGTCTTTCCAAGAGCTCCACTTTGTAGCCTTTGCTTTTATAATCTTCTGCTTTTTTTACAAGCTCCTCCTCTCCCTCAAGGACTACCCTGTATATGCCATTGGTCCAAAAGTCAATCTTGAGCTTGGAAACATTCTCCACAAGCTTAACATAGTCCGGATACATCTTTAGGCTTTTGTAAGAAAAATCTAAGAGCTCTCCCTCTAAACCCTCCGAAAAGGGTGCCAGCATACCACCCGCCACCCAAGAGGTGGCTTCCTCTGGGTTTCTTGTGATCACCTTAACCTCAAAGCCCTCCAGGGCAAGGTATAGGGCTGTGCTGAGCCCAATGACGCCACTGCCTACCACCAAGACCTTCATGTGCGTTTAGGAAACAGTATAAGCTTTTCCTTTACAGAATAAGAGCCAAAGGTGTAGGGTTTGACTTCTTTGGGTAGCACTTCAATGTGCATATTTTCAAAAACCAGCTTTGTTTTGAAGGGCATAAAGGGATGAAGAAGATAGGCAATCACAAAGAGCCCGTCCGTTAGGGTGTACAGCACATCCGCCAGTTCCTTTCCTGCCAGACTCCAAGGTGCCTTGCGATCCACATACTTGTTCAAGAAAGAAGAGAGCCTAAAAACCTCCTCCAAGGCATGGTAGAAATCTACCCCCCTCATAAACTTTTCGTATTTTTCTATAACCTCCGCACAAAAGTTGATGTACTCTTGGTCTTTGTCTCCCTCCACTTTGCCCCCCAAGTACTTTAGGTCCATGGCAAGGACCCGGCTAAAGAGGTTTCCGAACTCGTTGGAAAGCTCTCCCACGATGCGGTTTTTTAGTGCAGACTTGGATATATCTCCATCCTGTCCAAAGGGCACCTCCCTGAGGAGAAAATACCTTATCTCATCCAGCCCATACTCTTTCACAAGCTCGTAAGGACTTATTACATTTCCCAAGGACTTGGACATCTTCTGCCCTTCCACCTTCCACCAGCCGTGGGCAAAAATGCTTCTGGGCAGTGCATAATCCAAAGACATCAAAAAGGCAGGCCAATAGATGGCGTGGAACCTGAGGATGTCCTTTCCCACCAGGTGCAGGTCGGGAGGCCAAAGTTCCATCTTGTCATAAACCGCGGACAAATAGTTAAAGAGGGCGTCAAACCACACATAGATGGTGTGGTCTGGGTCAAAGGGCACCGGTATGCCCCACTGAACCCTGTGACGGGGTCTTGTAATGGAAAGGTCTCTCAGACCCTGTTTTACAAAGGATAGGACCTCGTTCTTTCTGTATGAGGGGAGGACAAAGGTGGGATTGTTCTCAATCAGCTCTTCTATGGCGCTTTGGTATTTGCTGAGCCTGAAAAAGTAAGAGGGCTCCTTTATATACTCGCAAGGTTTGAGATGGATGGGACACTTGTTTCCCTCAATTAATTCACTTTCGGGTTTGAACTCCTCGCAACCCACACAGTACCAACCTTCGTACTCGCCAAGGTATATGTCTCCCTTCTCGTAGCACTTTGTGAAAACCTCCTGAACGAGCTTTCTGTGCCCTTCGTCGGTGGTTCTTATAAAGTGGTCGTAGCTTATGCCCAAAAACTCCCAGAGCTTTTTGAAGTTTTCCGAGTTTTGATCCACAAGCTCCTGTGGAAACATGCCCCGCTCTTCCGCAGAACGCTGGATCTTTAGTCCATGCTCGTCCGTGCCCGTAAGGAAAAAGACCCTATAACCTCTTAGCCTGTAAAAGCGCGCCAGGGTGTCTGCGGAGATGTTGGTGTATGCGTGTCCCACGTGTGGTAAATCATTCACATAGTATATTGGAGTTGTAATGTAGAACTTCATGGACTTATAATTATACTACCCTCGCAACGGGACAGGGTGAACCCCGCCAGGCCCGAAAGGGAGCAACGGTAAGCCCGCCGTCCCGGGTGCGAGGGCTTTTCAAAATGAAAAAGCTCATCTTTCTCGTAAGGCACGCCCAAAGCGAAGCTAACGAAAAGGGAATATTCCAGGGAAGGCTTGACAGTGACTTAACCCCCTTAGGCTTTGTTCAAGCGCGCCTTTGCGCAGAAGCACTCAAAGACAAAGGCATAGAGCTTGTGATCACATCGCCCCAAAGGAGGGCATACAAAACCGCCCAGACCATAAGCGATGTTTTGGAAGTTCCCCTACAGGTAGATGAAAGGATCAGGGAGATGTCCTTTGGAGACTTTGAAGGCAAACACTTTTGGAGTTTGCTGGAAGAGCACAGGGAAACCTTTACCAACTGGTTGAGGGACCCAGTCAGCCACCCCTTACCTACCCAAGAGGATATGGGAGAGTTTGAAAGGAGGGTGAGCAGTTTTTTGGAGGACTTAAAGAAACTGCCACACCAAAGGGTATGCGTAGTAGCCCATGGGGGCACACTGCACGCCATCGTGTGTTTGACAACCGGGATAACCTTGAACAACCTATGGAACATTCACATGGACAACACGGGCATAAGCCTGTTGGAGTTTGACGGTAAAGGCTTTCATCTTAGGCTCTTAAACAGCCTTTGCCATCTATGAATATTTGTATATGATCTTGCTCCTTTCAACCACCTCCGGCACCAAAGTAACCTTTCGGTTGCTCATAAAGGAAACAAAACCCTCTATCAAACCCTCAAAAAAGTGTATAATCGGCGAGTCTGATAGGTTTTCCCCCATTATAGCGTTCGTGAATATGCCCTCTTCTATAACAATATTCCCACCCTCTTTTTTTATACTTTTTGCAAATCCCAAGTCTTCAAGTATTATGCACGTCCTTCTAAGGGCTTCCTCCTTATCCAGAACCCCAGGAAAGTGTCCTATCAGGCTTTCCAAAAGCTTTGGTCCCGATTGCCTCCCCGCATCTCTAAGAACCACCTTGGCACCCTTGTCTCCAATAAAGGCTTTAACACCCTCTGATATATTCACTATGGCTAGAAGAAGTATATCTGGGTTTACCATGGCTTCTCTCCTTCTACCTATTTTAATGCTTTAAAGAGGAATTATAATTTGTGTTTGCGGGAGGTTTTTCATGAAAGCGTTGTTGCCTTTACTTGTGCTCTTGGGTTTTCTCTTTGCCCAAGACCTCTATCAAGAGTTTGTGAAAGAACAGGTAAGGCAGATTCCACTTAAAAAAGCCATAGTCTTCGGTAGAGGAAAGGCGGAGCTCATCACCTTTATGAACCCAGACTGTGGGCATTGCAGGAAAGAATGGCAGGAGCTAAAGAAGGTACCAGACAAGGTAAAGGTTTATATATTTCTAATACCCTTCAGAGGGCACGAAGAGAGCAGGGCAAAGGCAGACTACATAGCCTGCTCAAAGGAACCCATAAAAGCCTTAGATGAAGTGTTCTCCGGTAAGTTTGATGAAAAACCACCCAAGGTGCCAAGGTGTCCCCTTGTGGATGAGCACATAAGGCTGGCAGAGTCTCTCAATGTAGGCGGGACGCCTTACAACATAATACTGAAAGATTACAAAGCTATTGAGGGCTACAATCCGGAGCTTTTAAAGATCATGGGTGTTAAAAAGTGATCGTGGTTCTCATTGGTCTATCGGGCAGTGGTAAATCCTTTGTGGCAAACATCCTCCATAGGGAGTTTGGCTTTGAGTGGATCAGAAGCGACCAAATAAGAAAGGAAATGGCAGGTATTGAACCTACCCAAAAAGTAAAGGTGGGCTTTTCGGAAGGCATATACTCCGAAGAATGGACAAAGAGGGTCTATGAGAGGATGCTTGACTTGGCGGAAGAAAAGCTAAAGGAGGGCAAAAACGTAGTTTTGGACGCAACTTTTTTGAGGGCTTGGCAGAGAGAGAAGGTAAAGGAACGATTCCCTTCTGCAGTTTTCATCTGGGTGATTGCCAAAGAGGAAGAGATCATAAAAAGGCTCTCCTCAAGGCAGGATATATCGGACGCAGGAGTAGAAACTTACCTACGCCAGAAGGAGGTTTTTGAACAACCGGAGGGAGTTCCCACCTTAGACACCTCAGAGGACGAACATAAGGTTAAGGAGAAGCTGAAAGAACTCCTAAATTTATAGCACTCTTAAAGCACTCCAGAGCTTTTTCCAAATTGCCACCCTCTGCAGGACAGTCTGGTTCCATACCTTTTTCTCCAACTACCAAAGTGCCATCGGGGAACTTCATAGCAAAAGTAACGAGCCTGAGGACTAAACCACAGTCGTTCAAGGGGTACATATTGCTACCCACATACTTGCCCACAGTTCTCTCGCCAGCTACGATTGCCTTTGCGTATCTTTTTAGAAGGCTTGCCAAAAGCTCCGCAGCGGAGGCTGTATTTTTGTTCACTATTACAAATATGGGCTTTTTAAAGGTTTTTTCTGACTTGAATTCATAAACACTGAGACCCCCTGAGGATGTCTCCAGGTAAAACATCACTCCCTCCCCGCTCAAAAACATATCCGCAACCGCCTTTGCAACGCTTATTAAGCCCCCGCTGTTGTTGCTAAGGTCAATGATCAGCCCATCTATTCCTTCCCTTTCAAATTCTTCCATAGTCCGTCTAAATTCCCTTATCGTCGGGTTTGTAAAATTCACAAGATGAACGTAGCCTATTTTTTTGTCTCTTAAGTTTATAATCCTTTTTTCTTCAATAGGATTTATGGTAAAGTATCCTTTTTGCACCTCAAGGCTTTCAAAGAATCCGTTGCGTATGATCTCAAGCTTTACCGGTGTGTTGGCAGGTGTGTTTCTTATTGTAAAGCTCCACTTATTTTTGTCCGTCTCCCCGTTTATTGAGTAGATGATGTCTCCTTTTCTCAGTCCTGCCTTTTCTGCGGGCGAACCTTCAAAGACCTTTACGATTACCCCCTCGTCGTTCCACCTAATACCCAATCCAAAGAGCTTTGCTTCTGAATACCAAGTTCTGTCCTCCTCAAGCCTTGTTATGGTAGTCCATCTGTCTCCCTTTGAGCGCAAGAAGGCTATGGCTTCCGATTCATCCTTCCACTGTGGAAGTTCCGAAAACTTATTCTTCCAGAGGTGATACCGCACGATATACTCCCTTAGCTTGTTTAAGGTTTCCTCCTTTGAGCACTGTTCCTGGGCATAAGAAAGGTAAGCCAGCAGGATAAGCAGTAAGAAAGGAATGCCCATTGTGAATGGAAATATTATACCCTTTGGGCGGAATTTCCAGAGGGTTTATACTTAGAAGGTAAGGATATGAGCCTTTATAAAGAAGAAGATATCTTGCTGGGAATGTACAGGGTCATAGACTTGATCGGCGTAGGAAACTTTGGAGAGGTCTATAAGGTGGAGGTGCTAAAGGGAAGGTATGCAGGGCAAATTGTGGCCCTATAGGTGGCAAGGGATAAAACTGTGCTACCCTACCTTTGGAAAGAAGCCCAAACCCACATACTCTATAACCATCCCCATATCCTAACCATGCAGAGCTACCTTTATAAAAAGGACAGAGGAGAGCTCTTTTTGATCTACGAGTTTATGGACGTTGGAAATCTCAAGCATTACGTTGCAAAGCATGGTCCCCTTGAGGAAGGAGAAGCCCTTAAGGTAATATTCCAAGTTGCCAAAGGCTTAGAGTTTTTACACAACAGGGGCTACATACACGGAGACATAAAGCCCGACAACATCTTTGGCAAAAGGGTCATGAAGAGCATCCTTTGGAAGCTTGGAGATTTCAGCCTACCTTAGGGTAAGGGGATACTCGGGCATAATAAACATAAAGGGAACGGTGGGATACATTGCACCGGAGGTTTTCAAGAATCAAATTCACAGGAGCAGTGATATATTCTCCCTGGGATGCGTCCTTTACTTTACCCTTACGGGCAAATCTCCCTTTGACGCAGAGGATGAGCAAGAGAAATTGAGAAGGAACAAGCTGGTTATATACACTATGCCGGAGGGAATATCCCCAAAAGTCCAGACGTTGTTAGGGCTTATGCTTGAAAGGGACCATGAAAAAAGGTTCAAAACCGCCAAAGAGCTCATAAACTATATGCTTGCACAGAGGCTATTATGAAAGTCCTTATGTTTCACAATGTGGGAGAACCACCGAAGAATGCCCGGCTGAAATCCCTCTACGTTAAACCAGAAAAGTTCAAGCGTTGGCTAAATCTCTTAAACAGACTTAACTTCAGGTTTGTTAAGCCCCAAGAGCTTGAACCTACGGGCAAAGGTGTGCTACTTACCTTTGACGACGCTTACAGGGACTTTTTGGAAAACGCCTTCCCGGTTATCAAAGCCCTAAAGGCTCATGCCATAGTCTTTGTGCCCGCCAAGTTGGTAGGGCAGTTTAACCGTTGGGACTACCGAAAGGTGAACGTGATAAAACCCATAATGAACTGGGAGGAGCTTTCCTTCCTTGTAAAGGAGGGTGTAGAGATTGGTTCGCACACCCTCACCCATCCCTTCCTGACAAAAATCCCTCCCCCAGAGGCACGCAGAGAAATAGAGGACTCAAAGAAGCTTTTGGAAGACAAGCTCGGCGTTGAGGTAAAGGGCTTTTGCTATCCATACGGAGACCACAACAGGGAAGTAGTAGAAATGGTAAAGAAGGCAGGTTATCAATATGCCTTTACTACCATAAAGGGAACCTATGCCCAAAGCCCGAGTAAATGGGAAATCAGAAGAATTTATGCATCCGGCTATTGGACAACGCTTAGATTTTTGTGGGAATGTTTAAAATAGTAGTACCATGCGAGTTTTGAGCGGTATGAGACCGACGGGAAAGCTCCATCTGGGACATTACTTTGGCGTAATAAAAAACTGGATAGAACTCCAAAAGGACCACGAAACCTATTACATGATCGCAGACTGGCACGCATTGACCACCGGCTACAAAAACACAGAGCAGATAAAGGAAAACATTGAGCAGGTGATGATAGACTGGCTCGCCTTGGGCTTAGACCCAAACAAAAGCGTGCTCTTTATCCAATCCCATGTAAAGGAGGAGCTGGAGCTCTTTCTGATTTTTTCTATGATCACACCAAAAAGTTGGCTTGAGTGGAATCCTACCTACAAGGATATGAAGTACAACCTTTTAAAGATCGCCGACTTAGAACTCAGCTTTAAAGGAGGGATAAGGGACCTGGTAAAGGAGTTTTTGGCTAAGCTACCCTACAAGGTGGAGGACTTTGAAGCCTTGGAGGAGAACCTTTTGGACACTATTTCAGAAGCCTTTGTGAGGGCTGTCTTTGATGGCATACTTGAACCGGAGATCCTAAGTAAGCTAAATGTGTCAAAGAGGGACTTTTACGATACAGACACCTACGGCTTTCTGGGCTATCCTGTTTTGCAGGCGGTGGATATACTAATCTACAAGGCGGAGGCGGTGCCTGTGGGAGAGGACCAATTGCCTCACATAGAGCTTACCCGGGAGATAGCCAGAAGGTTCAACCAGCTCTACGGAGAGGTCTTTCCAGAACCCAAGGCACTGCTAACGGAAACGCCCCGGCTTTTGGGAACGGATGGCAGAAAGATGAGCAAGTCATACAACAACGCCATATACTTTGCGGACAGCAAAGAGGAAGTCCAACAAAAGGTGATGAAGTTCTTCACAGACCCCCAAAAGCTCAGAAAAGGAGACCCCGGCAGACCCCACCTTTGCCCCGTCTTCTCCTACCATAAGATCTTCACCAATCCAGAGCAGACAAAACAGATAGAGGCGGACTGCAAAAGCGGTGCCCTTGGATGCGTAGATTGTAAAAGGCTCATGTTTGAGGGCTTGAATGCCTTTCTGGAGCCCATAAGGGAAAAAAGGGCACAGGTGGAGGGTTCCCTAAAGGAGCTCAAAGACATATTCTTGGAAGGCTCCGAAAAAGCAAGGCAGACCGCAAGGCAAACCTTGGAGGAAGTTAGGGAGAAGATGAAATTGTGATAGAGTTCGGGCTCTTTGTCCTGACTTTATCTTTTGCATACTTTGTCCTTCTCTTTACCCTGCCCTTAAGGTGGGTAAAAGCCACACCCGCCGACCAACTGCCTCAAAAACTGCCAAAGCTTTATGTGTATTCTTACCAGGTTCATATCCACACCCAGTTTTCTTACGACTCTTTGGGAAAGCCAGAGGATATATACAGTGCCATGGAGGCGGAGGGCATAGACTTTGCCCTGATAACAGACCACGACAACGACCACTTTAAAAATTTTTGCAACCAAAGGTGCCTTGCGGGTGTGGAAAGAAAAATTGAAGGAGAGAAAGGCTTGCTTGGAGACCTCCTTGAGATAGGTAGCCTAAAGGTAATAGCCCACCCCTTTAAAGAGAAATACAGATGGAAATTGGAAAGGGATGGATACTTTTTAGAGCTCATAGACCTGAAGGATGCCCTTTTGGAGGATAAAGGCAAGTTCTTTTTCTTTCTCTTTGGCACTGTGCTACTTTATCCCTTTCTAAAGAAGAGAGCCCTTGAGCTTTTAAAAAAGGTTTTGCCGGTGGAAAAGTATGTCCAAAGGTATATGCAAGAGGAATGGAAAAACCCAGTTTTGGGCGGGCTGGACCATCACACCAAAGTGTATATACGGGAGGTAGGAATAAGGTTTTTATTCCCTTCCTACGAACACTCCTTCTATTTAATGAGAAACCTCTTAATATCACCAAAGCCGGTTAACTCTGCGGAGGAGCTGACCCATGCACTAAGGTCGGGCTTAAGCTTGATATCCTTCCAAAGAAAACCTTTTTTGGCTTACGTGGAGGAGGGAAAGTTAAGGCTTTTGGCTCCGCACGGACCCCTTCTGGTGGCACATTTTACAGAAAAGGGCAGAGACTTCTATTTGGGCGAGAACTTGATTTTGCCCCTTGTAGAGGGTAGGAATGTGTATGTATGCTATAGCTACGCTTTCAAACTCGGAAGGCTTTACTTGGGATTAAAGCCTGCAGTGGTGGTGGTGCTACCTTCCCCACTTGAGTTTTTCCCTGAGGATGTAGAAAAAGCTTCTCTGAGGATGGGTGTATAGGGTGCAGTAAAAGGGCGACTTTTCCACCCAAACCTCCTGCCTTGGGCTAACCTCTATACCTTCCTGCCCATCAAGGGTTAAAAAGGTGGGCATGTTGGAAATTAGCCTGATGCGAAAATCGGGAGGTATAAGCATAGGTCTGTTGGAAAGGGTGTGTGGGCATATGGGAACAAACAGAAGGGCTTCCATGGTTGGGTGTATGATGGGACCTCCCGCAGAGAGGGCGTAGGCGGTAGAGCCAGTGGGTGTGGAGATTATCACCCCATCCCCATAGACCCTGACCATGAACTCATCCTGCGCAAAGACCTCCACCTCCACCATCCTTGCCAAGTTTAGTTTAGAAAGCACCACATCGTTAAGGTAATGTCCCACGAGCTTTCCATCCACAAAGGCACAGATTAGCATTCTTTTTTGAGGTTTTAGCTTTCCATCCAAAGCCTTTTCTACATACTCAAAGGCTTCATCCCTGTCTATCTCCGTCAAAAAACCAAACTTTCCCTCATTTACTCCCATTATTGGGATGTTTCTGACTGCAGAAAAGCGGGCCCCAGCCAAAAAGGTGCCGTCCCCACCCACCACCAAAGTTAACGTGTAATTTCCCTCCCTTGGTTTTTTACCGGGTTCGTTCACAAAAAATTCCACCTGTATTTTTTTATTCTCTAAGAATTTCTCAAGGGCTTCTGCGGTGCTTATGGCGTTGGGTGAGTTTTTTACAAAAAGTAAAACCTTCATAAATAATGGTCTATGATCTCACAGAGCACATGTCCTATCGTGATGTGGCACTCTTGTATTCTTGCGGTATCGTAAGAGGGAACCACAAAGCAGTAATGGGCTATATCAATCAACCTTCCTCCCTTCTTTCCCGTAAGGGCTACCGTGGTTGCACCAAGGTCGTGGGCTTTTTTGAGCCCTCTTATTACATTCTCAGACTCGCCGGAGGTGGATATACCTATGGCTATATCCCCGGGCATACACAGGGCTTCCACCTGTCTTTCAAAGATCGCTTCAAATCCGTAATCGTTACCCACTGCAGTTAGGATGGATGTGTCCGTGGTCAGGGCTATGGCGGGCAGGGCTCTCCTTTCCTTTTTGAACCTTCCCACGATCTCTGCGGCGATGTGTTGGGCATCTGCTGCGGATCCTCCATTTCCAAAGAGCAGAACCTTATTCCCCTCCTTCAGGGCGTTTGCTATGATCTTTCCCACCTCCAAAAGCCTCTCCGCGTACATCTCCACAAAGGCAAGCTTTACGTCCGCACTTTCCCTGAATGAGTTTATCACTAGGTCAATCATTCTTTCTTCCTCAGGTCTCCCACCGTTAGCCTTCTCATCCTTTTGAACAGCTCCATTAGCATGTGTTTGTGATATTCCTCTTGGCTCTCTATGAACTCAAAAAGCTTTTTCACTCCCTCATCCTCTATGTGCCCAAGTTCCTTTTTGTAATCTCCGTCCGCTTCCTGTTCAAACTTTATGTCTTCCGCAAGGCTCTCTTGCATAGTTTTTCTGTCCTTCCTGCTCAGGTCTGCCCTTATGTCCGGCATACCACCCAACTCACCAATGGCTTCTCCCAACTTACCCATATGTACCATGCTCTCTATTGCTATATCAAGCATTGCGTCCCTGTGGTTTAGGTCCTTTGAGTGGAAGAACTGATAAAGATAGTTTATTATGCTCTGGTACTCCTCCTGGAGGAACTTGTTTAGGACTTCTATAACCTTCGGGTCTGCCTTCCTCTGTTCCTCCTGCATGCATAAAATACCTTCCTTCACCTTTTCCTTCAGCTCACTGAACTCTATTCTGTGAAAGTTTTCGTCCCTTATGACCCTTTCAAGCAGTCTTTTTACCGAATCGTCCTTTACCATGTCCAACTGCTTTGTGTATATTTCAATAGCCATCTCTTCCGCTTTTACGTCTTCTGAAAGCATACTCGCCCAATCGGGACCACCTATAACGATCATATCCTCCAATCTGTTCAGAACCACCTCACCCCCCAACTGGACCACTTTCTGGGCAAACCACTTTAAATGCCTCATCTCCTGCCTTGCAATTTCCTCTATCTCAGCGGTAATGTTTGCATCGGTTATTAAGAAAATGTGATAAAGATACTGCACTATGGCGGAGTGCTCCAAAGCCACATCATAAAGCAAAAGATTTATAAGTTCCCTTTTGTTCATGGCTATCACCTCAAGCCAATTTGATAGATTTTACCTAAATATTCGTTTACCATCCTATATGTATTGAAGTAAGGACCAACGGTCGCGATGCTATTTTTCATCATCCTGACCCACTCGTCCTTTCTATTATAAAAAGTAGGTGATTATTATGTGGGAAAGCTTTCCGTAAATGTCTTCTAAATCCTCTTTGTCGTCTGACTCGGTTAGGTCATCCCATTTGGTCCTTGGTCCTATTCCCCACCCGTTTATTCCCTCAAGGCCACCCTCCAACCACCACCCATCCCAAGTGCTAAAGTTCAAAACTCCGTTCATACCCGCCTTCATACCGCTGGTACCACAGGCTTCGTAAGGTCTCCTTGGAACGTTTGACCACATATCACACCCTGCTATGATTAACTTTGCCATCTCTATGCTATAGTTTTCCAAAAAGGCTATCTTTACGCTTTTTGTCATCTCTTTAAGTTTTTTTGCCCTGTTTATTATGTCTGCGATCATCTCTTTACCAACATTATCCTTTGGATGGGCTTTTCCCGCAAAAAGAATCTGTATCTCTCCCTTATGCTCTGCTATATACTTTAGCCTTTCTAAATCTTGGAGTATCAGATTGTTCCTCTTGTATGCTGTTACCCTCCTTGCAATGCCTATGGTTAGCACATCATCCGAAAAACTGGCATCTGTAAGTTTGTTTACCAAATTTACAAGCTCACTCTTCACCTTCATGTGAGCCTTAAGTAGAAGCTCAGAAGGCACATTGTACACCTGTCCAAGCAGTATGGGATTTTCGTCCCAACCGGGCAGGTATTCGTTCAAAAGCGCCTGTATCTCCTCGTGAATCCACCTTTTATGATAGACGCCATTGGTTACATAATCTATTTTGCAGGTGCTCTGAGAGGTTTTTGAACATTCCGGGAAAAGGTTTGCAGACACAAACATGTGTTTGTAAGAAACTGCGTTAATTCTTTCGCTGTATTTTATGGCAAGCTTTGAGAGGTTTATAAAGCCATCCTCTGCCTCTTCGTCCCAATCTATGTGGTCGTATTTTTTTAACTCCTGCTTTACTATATATACTGGAAACCTCTCGTGTCCAACCGCTACAGGCGTGTGGGTCGTAAAGACACACTTCCTACGAACCTCCTCTTTGCTACCAAGCTCCTTAAGTAGCTCCACCAACAAAAAGGCAGAGTGGCTTTCGTTGATATGATAAACGCTGACGTTATAGCCTAGAGCTTTCAAAAGTCTGTATCCAACAATACCCAAAAGGATCTCCTGCCTAAGTCTGTAGATTCCATCATCGCCGTACAGCCTGTCGTTTAGCTTTTTGATCTCTGGGTCGTTCTCCGGAAGGTTTGCATCCAAAAAGAACACCTTTACCTCTTCCCTTCCCCACAGGGAATACTCCCAAGCGGTGAATTTTTGATCAAGGTCTCCAAAGCTTATGTCCAAGTATAGCCTTGTGGGCTTTAGGATTTTTTTATAATCCCAGACGGTATCAAAATCCAGTTGCATTCCACCCGGAGTTAGCTTTTGTGAAACATAGCCCTTTCTGTATAGAAGGGTTACACCCACCGCAGGAATGCCCAAGTCCGCAAAGGCATAAAGCGTATCACCCGCCAAAGTCCCCAACCCTCCGCTGTAGGTGGGAATTCTGTCCTCAATACCCACTTCCATTGCAAAATATGCAATCATAACACTTCTATTATATTCATACTAACATCCACCCATCTGGCGGAGTGTGTAATGGCACCGGTGGAGATGTAATCCACACCCTCCAAGGCGTAATCTCTGACATTCTCAAGGGTTATGTTGCCGGAGACCTCCACCTTCACCCTTCCCTTTATGAGCTTCAACGCCTGTCTCACCTCCTCCAAGCCAAAGTTGTCCAGCATCACCATATCCACCTCGCAGGCAAGGGCTTCCTCCAACTCCTGCAAGCTTTCCACCTCCACCTCTACTTTATATGCAGGTCCAAGCCTTTCCCTTACCCTTTTCACCGCCTCGGAGAGGGAACCCGCCACCCTTTTGTGATTGTCCTTTATGAGGACCATATCGTAAAGGGCGAAGCGATGGTTGGTGGCACCACCCACCCTCACTGCATACTTTTCAAAGAATCTAAGCCCTGGCGTTGTCTTTCTTGTGTCCAAGAGCTTGGTCTTTGTACCTTCAAGCCTTTTCACAAACTCCCCCGTTAGGGTTGCTATACCACTCAGTCTTTGAAGTAGGTTGAGGGCAACCCTTTCCCCCTTCAAAAGCACATCCGCAGGACCCTCCAGCTCCAAAATCACATCCCCCCTTTTAAAACGTTCCCCCTCCGCCATAGATTTTAGAACCTTCACACCACCCAAAAGTTCAAAGACCCTAACGGAAAAAGGTAGCCCCGCACAGATTCCCCCTTCCTTTGCCACCATTACCGCCCGAGCCCTTTCTCCCCTGAAAACGCCCTCAGTGGTTATATCCCCGTGGCCTATGTCCTCCTCAAGGAATTGCAAAAGAATTCTGTCAATTTTCCAAAAGTCCATCCCTGATCCTCAAAACCCTGTCAAAATACCTTGTCATTTCTTGGTTGTGGGTTGCAATCAAGAAGGTGATACCCTCCTTATCTCTGAGTTCCAAAAAGAGCTCAAAAATTCTTTTACCTTCTTCTAAATCCAAGTTGCCAGTTGGCTCGTCCGCCAGTATGAGCTTAGGCTTTAGCATCAATGCTCTACCTATGGCCGTCCTCTGCTGTTCTCCCCCCGATAGCTGATAGGGTTTGTGGTTAGCCCTGTGGGAAAGCCTCAGAAAGTTCAAAAGCTCCAAGGCCCTCTTTTTGGGTTCCCTTTGCCCAGCCAACTGTCCTATTAATACGAGGTTTTCTAAGACGGTAAAGTCCTCCAAAAGGTAGTAAAACTGAAAAATAAGGGCTATATTGTTCTTTCTGAACTCTGCCAGTTGGTCCTCGTTCATACGGGTGATGTCTTTTCCATCCACCAGTACCCTTCCCTCTGTGGGCTTGTCCAAGCCAGCTATGATGTGCAATAGGGTGCTTTTGCCTGAGCCAGAAGGTCCCATCAAGCCCACAAATTCCCCCTTTTCTATCCTAAAGCTCACACCCTTTAATGCCCTTGTGCCGTCGGGATAAACCTTGTGAACGTTTTCAACCAAAATCACAGGCTTATATTTTAATAAAGAGGAGGAGCAAAAATGTTAGAGATGGTGGTTCACGGCATCACCCTGGACCCAGTGTCTCAGATGCCCATAGTGGTACTAAAGGCAAAGGACGATGACGAAACATTTCTTCCCATATGGATAGGAATTTTTGAGGCGGACAGCATCCTCAGACAGCTTCAGAATGTGGAACCACCAAGACCCATGACCTACGAGCTGATGAAAAACGTTATCACTCAAATGGGCGGAGTGGTAGATAGGGTGGTAATCAACGACCTGAGAGACAGCACCTATTATGCGGAGGTACACATACTCCAAGGAAACAACCGTTTGATCATTGACTCAAGACCCAGCGATGCCATCAACATAGCATTGCGTTTTTCTGCACCAATATTCGTAGAAGAGAGTGTTTTGGAAAAGTCCAGGGTGCCAAAACCCGAAGAAGACGAAGAAAAGAAAAAGCTCAGAGAATGGTTGGAGAATATAAAGCCCGAGGATTTTGGAAAAGGGTTAAGCTAAGGCAGACCTCAAACACTCCGTCATAACTTCCATAGGTGGGGTGCCAACATCCACTACAGGCTCTATTTTTACTACCTTCCCCCTCTTTTTGAGTAAGTTAAGTATGAGCTCATAAGCTTTCGTCAAGCCCTCCTTAAAACCCACTCCTTCTTGGAAGATGTAAAGGTCCATGTCTTCCCTATAGCCCTGTAGGTGGTAGCTTTGTAAGTCTTGGATCTGTGCGTCTGTGCCCAAGGCGTAAGCCTGTGCCACTCTTAATACCGTCTGAAAGGGTATATAGGAAACCGCGTAGCACTCCATTTCCACTTCCTTTAAAAGCGTTGGGTCTGAAGGAAGCGACACCACGTAAAGCACCCCTTCCTCCTCCACCCTTCCATCCTCAAACTGTGCCCTAACCTGTATTAAATAACTCCACGACCTCATATTCCTAAAAATAAACTGTAAAGAAAAAGTATGGGAGGCGCAATGATCTTTTGCAGGATGCCAGTAAAGAGAAGGAGAGTTATCACCAAAAAGCCATACGTTTCAAACCTGTAAAAAAGCTCCCAGTATCTGAAGGAAAAAAAGCTCATAACAGCCCTGCTACCGTCCAAGGGAGGAATGGGCACCATGTTGAAAACTGCCAAGACGGTGTTGATCATCACTGATTTCACAAAGAAAATCTCAAGAGGTTCAAGGACAGCAGAACCCAGAAAGTCCAAATATCCCCCATGGGACAATCTGAAGAGAAGCCCAAAGAGAAAGGCTAAAGCCAAGTTCATGGAAACGCCCGCAATGGACACAAAAAAGGTGCCAATCCTAAGGTCCCTAAACCTGAAGGGATTTATGGGAACGGGCTTTGCCCAACCAAAGAGTATAGGTGAGCCCAGCAAAAGAAGTATTGCTGGAAAAATAATAGTCCCCAGAGGGTCTATGTGAGGTATAGGATTTATAGTAAGCCTGCCATACTCTTTGGCGGTGCTGTCTCCCATCTTGTAGGCAACCCATCCATGGGCGTATTCATGAAATATAACTGCCACCATAATGGCAGGGATGGCTATAATTATCTCCTGAAGGTTCATGGCTTTTTAATTTTATGCTCAATCTTCATCAAGAATGACACCTTCCTGTAGGTGGTAATAGGGTCTTTCGTAAGTGGAGTAGTAGTAGGGCGTGTAGGCAAAGAACTCTCCTGCACACGTATCCACTCCCTTAAAGGCGGGAACTATTCCATAGGTCTCCCTTAGCTGTCTTATTTGATCCTCTGTAGTCCCCACAAGCCTTGCGATCTCTATATCCGAATAACCAAGCTCCTTTGCCTGTCTTAAAAGTTCCTCGTCCAACGCTTCTTCCACTAGTCTTTTTTCAAAATCTACCACCTGTTTTATGTTATACAGGAACCACCTGTCTATGTGGGAAAGCTCGTAAAGCTCTTCCACACTCCAGCCCCTTCTGAAGGCTTCCGCCAAATGCCAAAGTCTGTCTGGGTTGGGTGTTCTTATCATCTTCCTTAACTCCTCATCCGACAGTTTTTGCATCTGAGGTAAATATAGCCCATACCTGTCCATCTCCAAGCTTCTTATCGCCTTTAAAAGGGCTTCTTTGAAGGTCCTACCTATAGCCATTACCTCACCTACCGACTTCATCATGGTTGTTAAAGTTCTGTCCGTCTCTGGGAATTTAGCAAAGTCAAAGCGTGGAATTTTGACTACCACATAGTCTATGGAAGGCTCAAAGCTGGCAGGTGTATGCTTTGTGATTTCGTTTTTAAGCTCATCAAGGGTATAGCCCACCGCCAACTTTGCTGCCACCTTGGCTATAGGAAAGCCCGTAGCCTTTGATGCTAAGGCGGAAGACCTTGATACCCTTGGGTTCATTTCTATAACATAGAAATCTCCGTTTTCTGGATTCACCGCAAACTGGATGTTGGAACCACCTGTGTCCACTCCGATCTCCCTCATGATCTCTATGCACGCATCCCTGAGAATCTGATACTCCTTGTCTGTAAGGGTTTGGGCGGGTGCAACAGTTATAGAGTCTCCCGTATGCACGCCCATTGGGTCAAAGTTTTCAATGGAGCAAACTATGATCACATTGTCCTTTTTGTCCCTTACCACCTCAAACTCATACTCCTTCCAACCGATCAGAGACTTGTCCAAAAGCACCTGATGAATGGGCGAGGTCTTTAGGGCTATTTCCACCTTTTCTTTGAACTCCTCTATGTTGTATGCAATGGAACCACCGGTTCCACCAAGGGTAAAGGCGGGTCTGAGAATTACCGGAAAGCCTATATCTTTTACAGCTTTGAGTGCCTCCTCCACAGATGATACTACCGCGTTTTCTGGAACCTTCAATCCTATCTTTCTCATAGACTGGGCAAAGAGCTTTCTGTCTTCCCCCTTCTTTATAGCTTGGTAGTTTGCCCCTATTAGCCTCACGCCGTAGCGATCAAGAATACCTTCCTCGTAGAGCTTTACTGCCAAGTTTAGGGCAGTCTGTCCCCCAAGGGTAGGCAGGAGGGCGTCCGGTCTTTCCTTTTTTATGATGGTCTCTAATATATCTAAGGTCAAAGGTTCTATGTAGGTTCTGTCTGCCATGCTTGGGTCTGTCATTATGGTGGCTGGGTTTGAGTTAACCAAAATAACCCTGTAGCCCTCTTCCTTTAGGGCTTTGCAAGCTTGTGTGCCCGAATAATCAAACTCCGCCGCCTGCCCTATAACTATGGGTCCTGAGCCTATTATAAGTATGCTTTTTATGGATGTATCCTTTGGCATAGCTTCTATTTCTCGCTTTCGTCTGTGAACACAGAGATAAAATCCCTTTGTGTGCTATTTGAAGGGTTGTCTTGAGAAGGAGCTTTTAACCTTTGAGCGAGCATCGTTAAAAAATTATATCATTTGCAGTAAAGGTCCAAAATCCTTTCAACAACCTTGCTGGTGGATATATCAAAGGAGAAGGGTATCCTTTCCACCCTTCCGCCGTAGGAAAGCACAAAGTCAGCCCCTACTATGCGTTCTAAATCCCAGTCTGCACCCTTCACCAAAACATCCGGCTTTATGGCTTTTATCAGTTCCAAAGGTGTGTCTTCCTCGAAGACCACCACATAATCCACCGGCTTTAGATTGTCCAAAAGATAGGCACGCATCTGCTGTGGCAGTATGGGTCTTTTTTCACCCTTTATTCTTCTCACGGAGGCATCCGAGTTGATGCCCACCACCAGAATATCCCCCAGGGATTTTGCCTTGTTCAAATAATCCGCATGCCCCGCATGGAGTATATCAAAACAACCGTTGGTGAAAACTATTTTCTTTTTTCCCCGGACCTTTTCCAAAAGCTCCAAAAGTTCTTTGAGCTCAACTATCATAGAACCTCAGCACCCTTGCGGTGGTGTAGGCGGACTCGTATTCTCTGGCACTCCTTTCCCAAGAAAAGTCCTGCCTCATACACCGCTTTACAATTTCAGACCACACCTTCTCCGAGTTGCAAAACTCCATATCATAAAATACCCTTGCCCGAAGCAGGGCAGACATCATGTCCTTTGGCTCAAAGTTTTCAAAGGTAAAGCCCGTGCCGTTTTCTGGGTCCTTCAAGAAGTCCTTGACAGTGTCCTTCAGCCCACCCACCCACCTAACCACCGGCACAGTTCCATACCGCATGGCGATCATCTGAGATATCCCGCAAGGTTCAAAGAGGGATGGCATCAAGAACATATCTGCACCCGCGTATATCTTGTGGGCAAGCTCTTCGCTGTACTTGATGCGAGCTTTGATGTTATTCGGAAACTTTTTACTCAACTCTACGAGCATCTCTTGGTATTTTTCCTCGCCAGAACCCAAAACCAACATATCAAAGCCCTCTTTCACAATCTTCTCTGCGGAGGAAAATATTAGGTCGAAGCCCTTCTGGGCGGTAAGTCTTGCCACTATGCCTATGAGAGGTCTGTAGTTTTCAGTTTTCAATCCAAAGGTCTCCTTAAGGCGGGTCTTGTTCTTCAACTTACCCTTTTTAAAGCTCTTAATGTTATATCTGGCAAAGATAAGTTCGTCCTTTTCCGGGTTCCACACATCGTAATCTATGCCATTGAGAATACCAAAAAAGTATTTCTTTTCTCTTATAACACCCTCCAAACCATAACAGTAAGCTTTCAATTCCTCCGCATAGGATGGGCTAACTGCGGTCAGAACATCACAGAACAGTATCCCCGCCTTCATAGAGTTTATCTTTCCGTAAAACTTTATGCCCCCGTAAGGGTGGAATACCTCCCATGGTAGGTTCAAAGCGGGTAGAAAATGGGCATCAAAAATGCCCTGATGCATGGCATTGTGGATGGTAAATACAACGAGAACTCTCTCCAAGTTTGGGTAATACAAGGACTTATACAAGGGCAAAATTCCCGTGTGCCAGTCGTGGGTATGGATAACCTCTGGCTTTAGCTCCAACTCCCTTATAACCTGAAGACTTGCCATAGACAAAAATCCAAACCTCAGGGCATTGTCGTAGTAATCTCCCTTTGGAGGTGCGTAGGCATATTCCCTCCCGTAGTAAGGCTTGTAGTCTATGAAAAAATACCTAACATGGTCCAGAATGTCTTCATAAAGGTCAAACTCTCTCCACTGATGGTCAATGTATATTTTTATGCCCTCTTTTACCTTTCTCTCTAAGCTCCTTCTTAGCTTGGCGTACTTTGGCATTATTACATAAACTGTATGCCCAAGCTTTGTAAGGGCTTTGGAAAGGGAGTGGATCACATCTCCCAACCCTCCCGTCTTCAAATACGGGGCGCTTTCACTGGCGACTATAACCACCCGCATGGTTTAGCATATTATTTTACAATACCTTAAGCCTTTCCAAGGTTATGGCTTTTATTTCTTCAAAAACCTCCTCCTCTGACCTGCTGGCGTCTATCAACCTTATGTCCCTTTCCTTTTCAGAATAGAAAATCTGAAGATATCCGTCCCTAACCCTCTTTAAGTAGTTTGGTTCTTCAAATTTGGTCTTTTGCTCTTCCAACCTCTGCAGAGCCAACTCCAAAGGTAGGTTAAGTATAAAGGTAAGGTCTGGTTTTCTTCCCCTTGTGGCTATGTGATTTAAAATGCTAACAGTTCCTAAGTTTATCTCCCTTCCGTAGCCCTGATAAGCGGTCGTAGAGTCTATAAACCGGTCTACTATTACGATTTTTCCACAGGTCAGGTCTGGGAATATTTTCTCCCATACTAAGCTAGACCTTGCACTTTCAAAGAGCAAAAGCTCTGTAATTGGGTCCATAGCGTAGTTTATTATCAGCTCCCTTATCTGTTCTGCCAAGGGAGTAGAACCAGGGTCTCTATAGAGGGAAACCTCGTAGCCTTCTTCTTTTAAAAACTTATACAGCTTACGGGCTTGAGTGCTTTTGCCAGAACCATCTATTCCCTCAAAGCTTATAAGAAAGCCTTTCACTCAGCCTTTTCCTCTTTTGCCTTCCTTTCCAATATATGCTGATGCTTTATTAGCTCTCCCTCAGACCAATAAATGGCCATTTCTGCAATGTTTTCTGCATGGTCTGCCATTCTCTCAAAGTGTCTTGCCACAAAGGAAAGGCTTATAACCCTTTTTATGTTCCTTGGGTCCTCCATAACATAGGTTATCAGCTCCCTTTCCAACTGATGGTATAGCTCATCCACCATATCGTCTCTCTCTATGACCTTCTTTGCAAGCTCCACATCCCTGTGGAAAAAGCTAATTACCGCATCCTCAATCATGGTTTTCACGGTGTTCGCCATCAAAGTCAAATTTACGTAGGGCTTCAATGGAGGCTCCTGCGCCAATAAAATTGACCTCTCTGCTATATTTCTCGCTTCATCCCCTATCCTTTCTAAATCAGAAACCACCTTGTACATACCCATTATTAGCCTAAGGTCCACCGCCTCCGGCTGATAGAGGGCAATCATCCTTATACAACGTCTTTCTATCTCCACTTCCAACTGGTCTATGGCATCATCCCCCTTTATGATCTCCTCCGCTAAGTTGACATCCTGCTTATTCAAAGAGTCTATAGCCTTCTCCACCGCAGTCTGTACAAGCTCTGCCATTTTTAGAACAAGCTGTTTTGTCTCTTCTATCTCCGCATGTAGCTTCATGCCAAACCTCCCAAGGTAGAATTATAACGTCAGCACTGTTAAAAATCTGTTAAGAAATTACTTTAGCAAGATTGGTATTAGAGGCTGTTCTAAAAATCCCTCATCGAGACCGTCCCCCCAGCCTCAAAGGGAACTAACCCTTTCCTCACCCTGTCCCACGCTCCCTCACGGGAGGAGAGGAGTATTCTCCTCTCAAGAACAGGGAAGAGGAGGGCTACCTTCAGAACCTGCTGGACAATGGTAAGGATTTTAAAATCCTTCCCGTCTTCAGGGTTCCTTCCATTGGTCCCACAACGGGCATCCAGCAAGCTCTGAAAGCTTTGCATAGAAAAAAATTATACCACTTCCCAGAAACTTTTCAATAGGTTTGTATTTTTAGAACAACTTCAGATTGGTATTATGACGGAAAACCTGCTTCCCTCTCCGGGTTTAGAATGAACCATTATCTCTCCCCCGTGCAGAAAAACAATGTGCTTTACTATGGAAAGTCCCAAACCTGTGCCACCCATCTCCCTGGACCTTCCTTTATCCACCCTGTAAAACCTCTCAAATATAAAGGGAACATGCTCCGGTGGAATGCCTATGCCCGTGTCTTCAACCTCTAAAATCTGTTTGTTTCCCTCCTTTTTTGCCCGCACCCACACCTTCCCCCCTCTTTTGTTATACTTTACCGCGTTGTCTATAAGATTTCTCAAAAGTAAAAAGAGCTTCTGCCTGTCTGCAAACATTTTAAAGTCCTCGCTTACCAAGTTTTCAAAGCTAACCTCCCTCTTTACAAATTCCTGCTCAAGGCTGTCGTAGACCTCTTCCACCAGTTCCCTCAGTTTGAACTCCGAAAGGTTTAACCTCTCCCTGCCCGATTCAAGCTTGGTTAATGTTAGCAGGTCTTCTACTAAGTTTTGCATCTGTTCTATTCTTCTTAGAGCCTTCTCTAAGAACCGTCTTTTTCTTTGGTCCTCTTCCTCCTCCAGAAGGGTTTCCACTATGCCCCTTAAAACCGATATGGGTGTTTTTAGCTCGTGAGAGGCGTTATCCACAAACTCCCTCTTTGACTGCTCGTATTTCTTCACAGAGCTAACATCGGAAACCTCAAAGACAAATAGCTCTTCTATCCTCCTTGAAACTACTCTGTAGAATCTTTCAAGATATTGAAATTCCTCAGAAAGAGAGTCTTTACCAAGGGCTCTTCCTACGATTGATATAAAGGGTAGGCTTTTTATTGCCTCGTAGTAGTGTTTTCCTTTCCAGTCTTCCCTAACAAGCTGGTTTTCTACCAAAAAGCGGTTGGCAAAGGTTACCTCTGAGCCTTTTAAAACCAAAACCCCCTCTCCAAGGGCGTTGAGGACCTCTTCCCAGTTCACAGATATTTAAGATAATCCTTTATGCCCTCTTCTAAGCTATATTGAGGCTCGTAGCCCAAGAGCTCCCTTGCCTTGGTTATGTCCGCCTGGGTGTAGTTCTGATAAAAGTCGTAGGGGCAATCAAAGTAATCGGGTTCTAAGTTGGTGCCCAAAAGCTGGTTTAGGATGGAAACGATCTCGTTAAAGCTTCTTGCAACGCCAGTAGCTATGTTGAAAATACCAGAAACATCCCTCTCCATTGCCAGTAGGTTTGCCCTTACCACATCCTTTACATAAACAAAATCCCTCTTCTGCTCTCCCCACTTGAAAAGTCTTGGTCTTTTTCCTTCCTTCATTTGTTTGTATAGTTGATAGACCATGCTGGCGGTCTTTCCCTTGTAGCTTTCCCCCGGTCCATAAACGTTGAAGTATCTCAGGCCCACAACTTTTATATGTGGATTATCTTCCATGAAGTTCAGGGCTATTCGGTCCATCATCAACTTAGAAAAGCCGTAAGGGTTTTCGGGCACTTCTCCTTCTCCTTCTCTCATGGGTGATGGGCTGTTTCCGTAGACGCCGGCGGAGGAAGCATATATGAGCTTTGCCTTCCATGCAAGGACCGCATCCAGTATAAACCTCATGCTGTCTGCATTAACTCTTAGCATCTTGAACTGGTCCATTACAGTAGTGTCTGTTATGGCACCCTGATGGAAGACCACATCAAAGTGGAAGTTTCTTTTTAGCCATTCCCAGAGGGATGGCTCCGATAGGTCTGCGGTGATCACCTCCCCTTTAAAGCCCAACAGGTTTTTAAAGTGCCCAGAGGAAAAGTTATCCAAAACCCAAATCTTCGCCTTGGGATAGGCGCTTTGCAGTTCCTTTGCCAGGTTTGAGCCAATAAAACCCGCACCACCGGTGATAAGAACCCTCATTTTTTCTTGCCTTTTTTCCTTTCCCTTGCCTCTGGCTTTGTGATTAGCTTCTTTATAAGGTAGCTCTGAGCCAAGCTTATGATGTTGTTAAAGGTCCAGTATAGCACCAAACCGGAGGGGAAATTGGCAAAGAGGAAGGTGAAAACAATTGCGGATATATACATCATAACGTTTTGAGATTTTTCGGGGGATGGGCTTATGAACTGTTGGGCGATCATGGTTATTCCCATGAGCACAGGCAAGATATAAAAGGGATCCCTTTCTGCCAAGCTATTTATCCACAAAAACTTAGCGAGCTGGAGGTCTGCGGTTATGGTTATAACCTTATAGAGGGCAAAGAAAACGGGTATTTGTAGGAGTATAGGCAGACAACCCGAGGCAGGGTTAAAGCCCACCTCCGAGTAGAGCTTGATCATTTCCTCCTGAAACTTTGCAGGGTCGTCTTTGTATTTTTCTTTAAGCTGTTGCATCTTGGGGGCAAGCTCCGAAAGCTTCATCATAGAAATAGTGCTCTTGTAGGTAAGGGGGAACATCAAAAGTCTGACGATAAGGGTAAGGGCAAGGATGGAAAAGACCCAGGAGTTAAGATGTTCATAGATCCAATACATAAACACGAAGAGGGGTTTTACCAAAAGCTTGAGGCTACCGTAGTCTATAACATCCGAAAGACCCAAGGGCTTTAGTCGGCTGTATTCCTTGGCACCCATGTAGAGGTTTAGAGGCCTTTCTGCCCTAACAAGAACTAGGCTGTCTTTTTCGCCCACTCTGTACACTGCAGAAGCGGATATATCCCCCTGAAAACCCTTAAAGTAGTATCTACTCTCCACACCCGCAAACTTTATGTCTCCAAAGAGAAGCTCTTTAGATTGAATGTCCTTTATCTCCAACCTTAAAACCCTCTCTCCCACCTTTAGTACAGGACCCGAGTGGGTGTAGAAGTCCTCCTCCTTTACCTGAAGACCAGAGGATACAAACACTGGTGGGAGGTTTTTGCCAACCACAGAGAGCGCGAAGTAATTGCCCTTGTCCTCCAAAATCTTTTCTATGCTCCAGTTTTCTTTTTTAAGGCTCAGCCTTATTCTGTTGCCCTCTACCTTTATCTCATAGCCCTCTGAGTTCAGCGCAAGGTCAATGTTTGGGTCTCCGGTGAATACTTCAAGGGGGAACAGGTTTAGCTTTTTTTCCTCCTCTGTGATAAGCTCTCTGTTGTATTTTAGGTCCTTGAATCCAACCAGTCTTCCACCTTCTTGGGCAAAGACAAGCTCAAAGTTCTCAGATTTGTAGCTCACAAGGTTTGTGGGCTTTGCCTTTTCCCTTGTAGTCCCCAGCAAAAGCTGAGGCACCTCTTGGGGCGCCTTCTCTTCTTTTATGGTCTGGTTTCCTTGACTTTGGGTGCTCTGCGGAGGGAAAAGGATAAGGTAAGCCTGATAAGCAAATATAAAAAGGGTTGCCAGAACAACGATCACAAACAGCTTTTTAGGGTCAATATCCTGCCCTTGCATCAGGGATAATCAACGCCTCCTTTGGAAAAGGGATTGCACCTTACTATGCGCCATAGGGCTTTAAGGATTCCTTTTATCACACCGTATTTCTCCACCGCCATTATAGCATATTCAGAACATGTGGGGTAATACCGACAAGAGGGTGGATAAAGAGGAGAGATAAACCTCTGCCAAAGCTTTATAAGAAGGATAGCAAGCCTCTTCACCTAGGTGCAAGCACCTTTCTGCCTTTCTTGCGCCTTCTTGCTATGATCTTTCTCCCGCTTTTGGATGACATCCGTGCCAAAAATCCACTTTTACGCCTCCTCTTCCTGTTTGAAAGATGGGTAATATTCCTTTTAGTCGCCATGTTCTTTTACCTCCAAAAGGGGGGAGCAAGCCCCCGCCTTTTATTTCACAAAGAGGATTATTATAGCCACCAACAGACCATAAAGGGCGAGAGTTTCCAAGAAAGCCAACCCTATAAACATTGTGGTCTGAATCCTACCACCTGCTGTGGGGTTTCTTGCTATACCTTCTTGAGTGGCCTTAAGCAAATAACCCATACCTATTCCAGCTCCAAAAGCTGCTAAGCCTATTGCAAGGCTTGCTCCCAAATACGTGATCCCTTGCTTTGACACCTCTCCCTCAGCGGCCAACGCTAGGGCAGGGATTAGCATACTCGTAAGAAGTGCCTTTCTCATAGCATTACCTCCTTACTATGAAATTTTTAATGTTCTTCATGGGCTACCGCACCAGCCAAATAAATGGTGGAAAGGATCATAAATATGTATGCCTGTATGAAAACCGCCAAAAACTTTATAGCGATTATAAACATCAGAAATACAGGAGAGACAGCCATTATAAGGTAGTTTTGCACCACAAGGCTTACCAAAACCGCCAAAACCATAGCCCCTCCCTTCATGTTGGCAAAAAGCCTGAGCGTTAGGGTTATGGGTCTTGCCAAATGGGAAATAACCTCTATGGGAAAGAAAGCGGGAGCCAAGTAGGGACTGGGCCCCATAAAGTGCTTTAGGTATCCAATACCGTGTAGCCTAAAGCCTTCTATGTTGTAGAAGAGAAACACAATTAGGGCAAGGGCTAAGTTGGTGTTTACGTTAGCGGTGGGTGCCTCCAGTCCAGGCACCATTCCCAAAAGGTTGGAAAAAAACACAAAAAGACCAATAGCGGATATTAGAGGCACATACCTTAAACCTTCATGTCCCATGTTTTCTATAACCATCCCCCTAACAAACCTTATGTATCCCTCCCAAAGGGCTTGGAATTTGGTAGGTCTTATGGAGGGTTTGCCTGCCAGTAAAACTAAAACCACACAAACCACCATCGCCAAAAGTCCCGTATATACATGACTTAAGCTCAAACCTTCCATGTTGATAATCATTATAACACAAACTGGGTTGGTATATACTTAATTCCCTAATGAAAGAGACCCGTATAGTTAAGTATATAAAGGGGCTAATAAGGAACCATAAATACCTGACCACCGAAGACATTATGCTACTTCTAGAAAAGTACTACAAGCTACCCATCAAAGAGCCCTCTGTGTATTACAAATACAGAACCATAATAAGGCAATGCAGGCAGGCAGTTTATAAGGAAAGAAGGAGGAACAAAAAGGATGTAGTTTGACTTAGTTATAGTGGGTGCAGGTAGTGGTGGTTACGAGGCGGGACTTTACACCTACCGCCGTGGCATGAAGGTTGCCTTTGTGGAACTTTCTCCAGAGACAGTAGGAGGCTCTTGTCTAAACAGAGAGACACGGCGCTTACCTATTGGAAAAGTTATCAAAGGCACAGAACTATGGCATAAAGGTAGAAGGGATTAGCTTTGACCTTCGGATGTTGGCAGAGGGCAGAGACCAAGTGGTGCTAACCATAAGAGAGAACCTCAAAAAGTTTGCCCAAAAGCTGGGCATTCCCATATTCTACGGAAGGGGCATTCTCAAGGACAAAAACACTGTCTACGTGGAAGGTTCAGACATTACCTTAAAGACCCGCTACATTCTTTTGGCTACCGGTTCATCCTGTGCAGACTTGAAGGATTTACCCGCAGACGGCAAAAAGATTTTCAACACGGACCAAATTTGGAGCTTAAGAGAATTTCCAAGACGTATGCTGATAGTGGGGGGTGGTGCGGTGGGTGTGGAGTTTGCCTACATATTCAGAATGTACGGTGTGGATGTGGTTATAGTGGAGCTTTTAGACAGACTCTTACCCTCTCCAGACATACCCGAGGAATCCTCCAGATATCTTGCAAGGAAGCTAAAAAGGCTTGGAGTGGATGTTAGGCTGAAAGCTAAGGTAACCGGGTACTCCGAAGAAAACGGTAGATTAAAGGTTAATATCTCGGATGGTTCTGTTGTAGAGGTAGATTGTATCTTGGTGGGAGTTGGCAAAAAGCCAAATACGGAGGGCATAGGTTTGGAGGAAGTTGGTGTGGAAAAGGACAGCAGGGGCTTTGTAAAGGTCAATGAATACTGCCGGGGATATTACATCACCCTTGATGCTTGCCCACAAGTCTATGTATGAGGGTAAAGTAGCGGTTAGCCACATGCTCGGAGAGAGGGAGAATGTCAGAAACGACAAACTCATGCCCAAGATCATATACAGCGCCTACGAGGTTGCCTCTGTAGGGCTCACAGAGGATCAGGCAGAAGACGAAGGCTATGACTGTGCGGTGGGTGTAGTTTCCTTTATGTCTAACCCAAAGGCTATGGATGATGGAGAGGATGAGGGCTTTGTCAGGCTTGTTGCAGACAGACGGACAGGAAATATACTCGGGTGCCACATAGTTGGTCCCCACGCAGGAGAGTTGATCCACCAAGTGGTGCATCTTATGAAGGCAAATATTAGGACAGACTTCCTTGCCAGCTCAACATTTTCCCATCCTTCCCTTTCTGAGTCTATAGTCCAATGCGCCATGGAAGTCCATTACGGACCAATAGGCTGGGTAAAAAGGGGTTGAACGGTTTATACTTAAATAACAATTGGAGGTGTATTATGAAGGTGGAGACGATCCCACTGATTGAACTTCTAAAAGAAGAAAAAGGTTCTATACTCATAGCAAGCCACGAAAGCCCTGATGCGGACACCCTTGGCTCAGCCCTTGCCCTGTATCTATTTTTGAAAAAGAAGGGCAAAAGGGTCAGCGTGGGTTGTAAAGACAAGGTGCCCCACTTTCTCGACTTCCTTCCCCATGTGGAAGAGGTGATAAAGCTTCCCACCCAAGAGGTTTATGACCTTGCTATAGTGGTGGACGCTTCCGGTTTTTACCGGATAGGTGCGGAAGTAAAGGCTATTAAAAGGGCACGCATAGACCACCACATAGGTGGTGAATTTTACGGGGAGTGGGATTACATAGATTACTCTGAACCGGCAACCGCAAGCATAGTATACAGGCTCTTAAAGAGTTGGGACAGAGATTGCATAGACCAAGAGATAGCCCAATGCTTGTATTCCGGTCTGGCGACGGATACGGGCTTTTTCAGATACTCCAACACCACCGCGGAAGTCTTTGAGATGGCAAAGGAATTGGTTCAGCTTGGGGCTGACCCTTACAAAACTTATGTGATGTCTAGCGAAAGGGAATCTCTGAATAAAATGAAGCTCATTTCCAAGGTTCTTGAAACTCTAACTTGCTACGAAGATGGTCTTATTGCCGGTGTGGTCATCCTTGATAGGTTCTTTAAGGAAACAGGTACAGAATACTCAGACAGCGAGGGTTTGGTAAATTATCCGAGGTCCATAGAGGGCGTAGAAGTTGCCTTTGCTCTAATAGAAAAACCCGATGAAGGGGTTTTTAAAGTTTCCCTTAGATCTAAAGGAAAGGTAGACGTAGCAAAAATTGCAGAAAGGCTCGGTGGAGGCGGACACAAGTATGCAAGCGGTTGCAAAATAAAAGCCCAAGATTATCGATATGCCCTTGAGATGGTTTTATCCGCCATAAAGGAGGAGTTGTATTCCACACCTGGGTTGGAAAGAACTGCTAAAGTATGATATTTGTTATTGAAGATAAGCTTTGGGTTGATTATATTTTTTTAAGGAGGTTAAACATGGCTATGCCAACAAGGGAAGAGATAGAGGCAGTTTTGGATGAGATCAGGCCAGCCCTCAGGTTTGATGGTGGAGATGTAGAGCTTGTGGATGTGCAGGAAGATGGCGTAGTTTTGGTTAGAATGATAGGGGCGTGTTCAGGCTGTGGAATGTCTGTGCTTACCCTAAAGGCAGGCATTGAAAGGGCTCTAAAGAGTAGATTCCCCGAGATAAAAGAAGTAAGAGACGTCAACTTGGACATACCAACCACCTTTGGCTTTTAAAGGCTTGAATGCTTGAATTCTTTGTGGGGGGCTGGTCTGGGTGTCCTCTATGTGGAGGTACTTTATAGACTTTTTAAAAAAGGTATATCTTTAGCACTTTTTACTTATCCGTTGAGGGTTTTCATTTTCGCTATAATAATGGCTGTGTTCCTTATGGAAGGAAGTTTGATCAAAACTATCCCTTTAATGGGTGACTTTCTTCTTGGCTTTTTACTGAATACCTTCCTGAGGGGGTTTGGAAAGCTTGGAGCTATTAAACTTTCTTGAGCCTCTTTTTCGCAATCCACTTTTTCAGTTTTTTGTTTATATGGCACTAATTCAAATCCTCGTTCAGGTATTTTTGGACAGAAAACCCGCCTTTTGGATAGCGTCCATAGCTACCACATACTTTTGGGTCAAAAGTTTTGAACCGATTACTCCCTTAAAAGGTTGGACTATAATCTTCGGCTTTTTAGTAGCTTACTTCCTGATAAAGCAAATTTTTCATATAAATCTGTTTTTGTTTTTAAAAGGCAAAAAGAGATGTTCAGTGTGCTATTCAAAAGTGCATAGAAAGGCTCTGGTGTGTCCATTTTGCCATCATAGATTTGCAGAAAAAGAGTCAGAGGAAGCTACTTAGCCTTTTTAACATACAGGGTAAGCCCCTTCACTTGTTCCACGATCACAGTATCATCCTTCTTAATATCATCCTCACTTACTGCGTTCCATATTTCTCCCTTTATAAAAACCTTACCTTTACCTTTTTCAAAATCCACCATGGCTACCCCCTCTTCTCCTATCAGTTCCTCATAACCGGTCATCTTCTTTCTCTTTTGGGCTTTTAGACCAAGCCTGCCTGCCACTAAGAAGAATAAAACAGTGGTAAGCACCATAGTGGCTATTACGGATATGGGTATATCTCCGTAAGGAGAGTCTGGGCTTATGAGCACCAAGGAGCCTATGGCTAAGGCAATAGCACCCGCTATTGCCGATCCACCAAAGGTTGGCGTAACCAGCTCCAAAGCCAAGAGCAAGATACCCGCCAAGATCAGTAAAAGTCCCAACCAGTTTATACCTATGATTCCAAGACCGTAGAGACCCAGCAGTAAGCTAACAACACCCACCGCCCCGGGTACCACCGCACCCGGATTGTAAAGCTCAAAGAATATGCCATAAAAACCTATAAGCAGTAGCATGTAGGCTACGGTAGGATTGGTGATAACCTTCAGAAAGGATTCTCTCAAGCTCTCCTCCACCTCAACCACAGGCACACCCAGAGTTTTTATGGTTATTTCTTTTCCGTGTTTCTTTACCTTTCTACCGTTTAGCTTTTCTAAAAGTTCTTGTCTATTACTTGCGATAAGGTCTATTACGCCCTCTTTCAGGGCTTCGTCGGGTGTTAAGGATATGCTTTCCCTTACCATCTTTTCAAGAACGCTTGGATTTCTACCCTTCTCCCTTGCTATTGACCTAACAAAGGCGAGCATATCTTGCACAACCTTCTCTTTCATAGTCTCATCCATCCTCTCCCCGGTGGCTGGAACTGGGTGCGCCGCACCTATGTTGGTGCCTGGAGCCATCACCGCAATGTCCGCGGACGCAGTGATTATAGCACCCGCAGAGGCTGCCCTTCCTCCGGGCGGATACACATAGACCACAATGGGAGTAGGAGTTCTTTGAAATTCCTGAACTACCTGCCTCATGGAGGTTTCCAAACCGCCAGGTGTGTTCAGTTCAAGGATAAAAACACCAGCTCCTTCCTTTTCCGCCTTTGCTAAGCTCCTCTTTATGTATTCCACCATTATAGGGCTTACCGCATCCTCCCACCTGGCATAGTAGACTTTGGCAAGGGAAAGGTTAAGAAAAGTAAGCAAAATAAGCAGTACAACCATAGCAACGAAATTTTAACCTCTAACGGAGTCCTTTAGGTAGAAGGGCATTACCACACATATGCTTAAGGCAAAGAGTCCCAAAATTCTTATAAAGGTTTGATTAAACTGAAGAAGGTAAAAAGCGATCAAAGGTAAGCTAAAGAGGACCACCGCGTAAATATGATCCTTTTCAATCTTCAAACCAAAGAACTTACCTACTGGTGTGGTCCCTCTGGCAAAAATAAATCCCAAATAATAAACTAAGATAGCCAAAAAGCTAACCAAACCCTTCACAAAAGCCACCAGTTTGTTTGAGCCAAAGATTTGGCTTAAAAAGTAGTTGAAATCTTCAGAGAGAAAAGAAAGCTTTAAGAAAACATAAAGAAGGACGCTGTCTAGCCAAAGAGTTCCAAGCAAAAGGAACGGAATCCATTTGTTCTCTTGCACCTCATAAACAACTTCAAATTGGCAGAACTCCTTTATAGCAGTGCTTACCGCTTGAACCTTGTCTTTTTCTACGTAGAACTCTATATTCTTTTCTTTCCCCTCCGCAAGCTGGCGGTATATATCAGCCACGCTTACACCGACCTCAGAAAGCTTGTAGATTAGCTTCTCTATATCCTTAACATCTAAAAGTCTGAACTTAGCCCTCATTGCCTCACAATCAATGGAGTTATGAATATGAGCAGTTCGCTGTTCCGAGTATTTACCCTCTCTTGTCCGAAGAGATATTTAAGAAGGGGCACTCTAACCAAGCCGGGAATTCCCTCGTTGGTCGTGTTGCTCTGGTCATCTATAACTCCACCTATAACGATAGTTTGCCCGTCTTCCACGATAACTTTAGTTTTAACCTCCTTTGTGTTTATGGCGGGTCCAACAGGAGTTTGTATGCCAATGGTGTCTCTCTTTAGCTCAATTTCCATCATAATCCTTCCATCTGGAGAGACTATAGGAGTTACATCAAGCTGTAATACTACGTCTTTAAATTGAATGTTTGGAACAGCAGTTCCACCCGCACCCACCGCTGCAGTTTGATAAGGCACCTGGATGCCTTGCTTTATAGTAGCCTTCTGTCCGTTAATGGTTAAAACGGAGGGCTTTGCGATGTTTTTTACAGAACCTATTCTCTCTAAGGCGGATATCCTTAAATTTAAGGCGTTTAGCACACCTTTTTGGTAAGTAAATATGGCTATTCCGCCCGGCGTAGGAGAAAGACCGGGATTAGATAGTGGTGGAGAGAACGGGTTCAATGTTGGGTCTAATCCTAAGTTTGAACCGACCCCACCAGACCAAGCTTGTGGAACCCGTGCATTAGAAAACAAAGCACTCCAATTTATTCCTAGCTCCCTAAGGGCTTCCTCGCTTACTTCTGTTATCCTCGCCTCAATTCTAATTCTTACAGGCTCCTCACTTATGTATTCTTTGAACCTATCCATTATGTTTTCTATTACCTCTGGGTAATCTGTGATCATTACTGCGTTAAATTCTTTTAAGATTGGGGTGGGTGCTGTTTGCACCTGAGTTTGTGTCTGTTGTCCTGCCGTTGGTTGGGACTGCTGGGGTGTAGTCTCCACTTTAAACCCTCCCCCACTCAATATTACACCAGCTTCAGACCTGAGAGGCTCTATCATCTTTATAAACTCTTCGGGAGATATGTATTTAAGGTAGAAGATTTTAGTTATTGGCCTTCTTTCCCTTGGAGTTTCAGCTAGGAAACTTTGAAGTGTTTTAGTGTATTCTTCAATCTGAGAAGATGTATCGGTTATCACCAAGGCGTTAAAGGTTGGCACCTTGTTTATAACTGTGTCCTTTTTAGTTTTCGGCAAAATCAACCCGTACGCTTCTTCCACGTCTATATTTTTCAGATAAAAGACCCTTGTTATTCTCTCTTCTGTGGGGGCTATCTTTCCGACCACTTTTTGAAAATCCTTTAGAGCTGGCTCCAACCTTTTAATCCTTGCCTCCTCGTCTCTTATGTAAATAGTCCCAAGGGTCCTATCTATTACGATCTCCGCAGATGGACTTACCCTCTCCTTTAGAAAACCTACTATTTTTCTAACCTGGTCCTCTCCAAGGGCTCCCACATTGATGGTCAGTTCTCCAGCCTTTGTGATCCTATAAACCTTAGTATCCACAGGAACCGCTATAAGGCCATACTCTTTGAGAATAAGGTTAATGGCTTCCCTAATAGGCATAGGCTTATAAACAGATACGCTAACAGGTTTTTGTAGGTCTGCGCTTACATTAGGGTCAAAGATCACATTTAACTCTGCCACCTGAGACAGAGCTTTAAGAACAGTCTCAAGCTTAGTGTTTTCAAACTTCATCTCTCGAAGTGTAGTGGCATAGGCAAGATTTACAAGCGCACATAAAATAATTAACAACAATTTTTTCATTTCAACCCCTCCTGTTTAATATTATAGGAATTTCCAAAAAATTGCAACAGAGAGCACCGAATCAAACCTATCTACTAAACCGCCATGTTCTCCCAGTAGATTAGAAAAGTCCTTAATTCCCACTTGTCTTTTAATAAAGCTTTTGAAGAGGTCCCCCACTAAGGCGATCAGAACAAAAGGCACTGCCAGAAGGATGGGTTTATTAATAAGGTAAAAAAAGAGCGCACCACCAAGCATACCCCCCGCCAAGCCCTCCCAGGTCTTTTTAGGAGATAACCTAACCGCCAAAGGTCTTTTACCGAAAAGCTTGCCCGCATAATAAGAGGCAGTATCCACCGTGTATGCAAAAAAGACCAACTTAATAAGCTCCCATGAACCTTGGCTCTTGACCATATACAAATATATCGGTAAAAAACCAGCGTAAATAAGTACAAACACCGCCTTCAAAAGACAGTCTAAGGACCACCGAAGGTATGCAAATAAAAAAGCAAGCATCAAAACTCCAGCAATTCCAAGCTCAACGCCCAAGACAGCTAACACAAGAACTAAGGGAGCAAGATAGGAAATCTCGGAAACTCCCAAAGCCTTTCCCAATTCCCTTGCCATACCGAAAGACAGAAGGCACAGCAGGAGTAAAAACATAGAATTTGGAAGAAAAGCAGACAAAAGAGTTGCTACACCTATGAGAAGACCTACACCTTCTCTCCCCTTAGAGAACCGCACCGAATTTTCTCTCCCTGCAGGAAAAGTCTTCTAAGGCTTTTATGAGTTCTTCCTTTGTAAAATCGGGCCAATAAACCGGTGAAAAGTAAAATTCAGTATAGGCTATATGCCAAAGTAGAAAGTTAGAGACTCTCTCTTCTCCGGCGGTTCTGATAAGCAAATCAGGTTCTGGGATGCCCACAAGGTCTAGAAATTGGGCAAATTGTTCTTCAGTTATATTCTTTATGCCAGAGTTTAACAGTTTGTTTATTGCCCTAATTATCTCATCCCTACCTCCGTAATCTACCGCCAAGATAACCGTAAGGGATGTACGGTCCTTTGTCTCCTCTTCCGCATAATTCATAACCTTTAGGGTGCTTTTAGGAAGCCTGTCTCTCCTTCCTATAAACTTCAGCCTTATGCCTCTCTTCTTTAAATCTGGAACTTTTTTGGTTAAATAGTTCTCAAAGAGCTCAAAGAGGGCTTTTATTTCCTCCTTAGGTCTTTTCCAGTTTTCTGTGGAAAAGGTGTATAGTGTCAAAAACTCCACGCCTAACTCCTGACACGCGTAGACCACCTCTTCTGCCCTTTTTACTCCCTCATAATGCCCTGCTATCCTTGGTAGACCTCTTTCCTTTGCCCACCTCCCATTACCGTCCATTATGATCGCTATGTGCTTAGGTATTCTCAACATTGTTCATAATTATAAACAAACTGTTCTTTTTCAGACAGCGGGATACACCACTGACAAGGGACCGCGGTATGTGAGTGTGGTCAAAGAGTTTACGATGAAATGGATACATGAGACTTTTGGGAAGAGGGATGAGGCTTCCTTGGAATGCTAAGCATGAAACCGTCTATAGATGGTTAGCCTCCTTTATCGTCATTTATACGATTATTAACCTAAAGAGTTGACATCCTCGGCGGAAGTATACCTCTCTGAGTTAAAATAGTCTAAGGTGGAGCTTTCCAAGATAAAGGGCATCACCCAAAATTCAAAGGAAGTTCAGGAAGGTTGGGTCTTTGTAGCCATAAAGGGTTCCTCCACAGATGGGCACAACTTTGTTCAAGAAGCCCTAAGTAGAGGTGCCAGTTTGGTATTTGTGGAGAGGGATGTAGGAATAAAAGACAAAAGGATCATCAAGGTTGAAGATACCAGAAAACTTCTTGGAGAGTTGGCCAATGAGTTCTTTGGCAGACCCTCCGAAAGGCTAAAGGTAGTGGGTATAACGGGCACCAACGGAAAGACCACAAGTAGCCATATAGTGGAAGCTGTTCTCAACGCAGGAGGTATTCCCACCGGTCTTATAGGCACCATATACTACCGCTTCAAAGACAAAATATACGAGTACGAAGGAAGAACGACGCCGGACCCTATCCAGTGGCACCGGACCTTAAAGCAGATGCTGGAGGATGGGGCAGAGGCGGTAGCCTGTGAGGTTTCTTCCCATGCCTTAGACCAAAGGCGTGTCTGGGGCACAAAGTTTTTTATAACCGCCTTTACAAATCTCTCTCAGGATCATCTGGACTATCATGGCTCTATGGAAAACTACTTTCGGGCAAAGTTGAGGCTCTTTGTGGAGTATCCGCAGGAGTATTCTTTAATAAACATAGACGATGAATACGGTAGGCGAATCTTGGAGGAGCTTAAAGGAAAAGCTATAACTTACGGAAGGGAAGGAAACCTCAAAATAATAAACTTTGAGACATCTATTGAGGGTAGCAAGCTTACTCTTGAGTGGAAAGGCAGGACTTACAAATTTTTCTCCAACCTAAGGGGTGAATTTCAGGCTTACAACCTCAGTTTGGGCATCCTTGTGGGCTTTCTCTTTGGTTTGGATGCGGAGACAATACAACAGGGTGTAGAAAGGGTAATCGTTCCCGGTAGGTTTGAGACCTTTTTCAAGGAAGGAAAGTTGGCAATAGTAGATTATGCCCACACGCCAGATGCCTTGGAGAAGGTTTTGATCACCGCCAGGAGACTGACAAAGGGCAAGTTGTGGGTGGTCTTTGGTGCCGGTGGCAACAGGGACAAGACCAAAAGACCCTTAATGGGAAGGGTTGCGGAAAAGTGGGCAGACTTTGTGGTTATAACCTCCGACAACCCCAGGTGGGAAGAACCCGAAGCTATAATAGAGGACATTTTGAAAGGTATAGGGCAGAAGCAAAAGGTCTTTGTGCAAAAGGACAGAAAGGAAGCAATAAAGTTCGCCTTGCAGAACGCCAAAGAGGGAGATGTAATCCTTATAGCAGGAAAAGGACATGAAGACTACCAAGAAATAAAAGGAGTAAAATATCCCTTTAAAGACCAAGATGTTGTAAAGGAGGTATTGGATGTGTGATTTGGAAAACCTGTATTACCATCTGAGGGATGAACTTTTGAGGATTTACAAGGAGGCAGAAACGCCCTTTCCAAAGGTAAAGCTCACAAATCTTCAGTCCGCCAGGCTTTGCGGTCTTGCCAACTTAGCCAAGCTGATCCTCTATCTGGAAAGGGATGGGTACCTGCAAATAAGCAATAAAGATCAAAGCTTTCAGGACTGGGAAGTGCAGATAGAGGCGTCCATCTTAGATTTTATGCTGGGTTCCTGATGTATCCAAAGAAGTCCATAAGGGAACTACCCAAGGACCTGCGCCCTCGGGAAAAGCTTTCCAAGTTTGGTGCGTCCGCCTTATCGGATGAGGAGCTTTTGGCAGTTATCTTTGGCTCTGGCACCAAGGAAGAGGATGTTATAAGCTTGGCAAGCAAGGTAGTTAGCTTAGGATGGGAAACACTGATGTCTATGAATGTGGAGGAACTAACTAAGAAGATCAAAGGTTTGGGCTTTGCTAAAGCCTGCCAACTCAAAGCAGTTATAGAACTTGCTAAAAGGATAAACGACCCTTATGGAGACTTTAAAATCTCCAACCCGCAAGACGCCTACGATTTTGTTAGAAAAAAGGTACTCTTTGACGAAAGGAGAGAACATCTCATTGCCCTTTATCTTACACCAACCAATAAGGTGATAGATTACGAAGTGGTTGCCATAGGTAAAATGAACTCCCTTTACGCAGAACCAAAGGACATACTCTACACCGCGGTAAAAAAGGCATGCAGTTCCCTGATCGTTTTACACAACCATCCCAAGGGAGACGCAAGACCATCAAAGGAAGACATAGAATTCACCAAAAGATTAAAGCAAGCCTGCGAGCTGTTGGGTTTTGAACTTTTAGACCACATTATCATTAACCAAAAGGACTTTTTCTCACTCAGAAGCAACGGACTTCTTTAGACCTCCGCCCCTTCCAAAGATTCTTCACATTTGCATAATCTCTCCTCTGGGAGATTTGCTACAAATAACCTTAACACCTCCTTTATCTCCTCCTCTTTGTTTTTCATCATTAAAATAACCTCCTCGCTGGTTAGACGATAGCCCGCAATGCCCGCCGCTGGATTTGCCACTACACAAAGGCTTGCATAGCACATACCAAGCTCCCTCGCCAAGACAACCTCCGGATAGCCGGTCATACCTACCACATCCCCACCCAATAGCTTTATAGCCCTTATTTCTGCGGGTGTTTCAAACCTTGGACCTTCCGTGCAGGCATAAACACCCGCAGGGTGATAGCTGAGCTTTAACTCTTCCAGGGTTTCAATCAAAACCTTTCTCATATGAGGGCAGTAAGCCTGCGTCATATCCACATGAACTACCTTTTTTTCCCTCAGGAGCTTGGAGGGTTTGTCCTCTCCTTGTACTTCCACCGAATAAAAACCCTTATAAAAAGTGTCTTCCCGCCTTTTGGTTAAATCTATGAGGTCATCCACCACCACAAAGTCCCCCGGCTTAAACCTCTCATTGATAGCCCCCACCGCAGAAATGGCCAAGACCCTTTTTACTCCAAGTTCTTTAAAAGCCCAAAGGTTTGCCCTGTATGGCACAAGGGAGGGAGGATACTGATGGTTTAGCCCATGCCTTGATATGAAGGCCACTTGCTTTCCACTTAGCTCACCTAAGATCACAGGAGAGGAGGGCTCTCCAAAGGGTGTGTTTAGGGACACCTCCCTGAGATTTTTTAGCCCATCCATTCTATAAAGTCCGCTTCCACCTATAATACCGAGCATGATAAAATCTTAGCATGCACAAGTTTGACCCAGAAAAACTGAAAAAGTTAGACGACCCAGAAAGGCTTAGCCTTTTTGACCCGGAGGCGGTTCTCAAATCCTTTGGGTTAAAGCCCGGCATGACAGTCCTTGATGTGGGCACAGGTGCAGGCTTTTATTTACCTTACCTTTCCAAGATGGTTTCAGATAGCGGAAAGGTCTATGCCATAGACATAAGCCCAAAGGCGGTGGAGTATGCAAAGAACAAAGTTAGCCAGCTTGGGCTAAAAAACGTGGAGGTTCTGCTGTCCCAAGAGAACCAAATTCCACTTCCGGACAACACGGTAGATTTCACATACATGGCTTTTGTCTTTCATGAGCTGGAGGACCCAGTGAAGTTTTTAAAAGAGCTTGAAAGGGTAAGCAAACCCATTGGCTACCTTGCCCTCATAGACTGGAAGAAGGAGGAAAGGGACAAAGGACCACCACCCGAGGAGGTTTATTCTGAGTGTGAGGTGGGTATGATCCTAGAAGAGGCGGGTTTAAGGGTAGGAAGGGTGGTGGAAGTGGGACCCTACGCCTACGGCTTTTATGCGATGTTTGTAAAGCAATGAAAAGAAGCGAAAAGTATCTAAAGTATGGAGTAAAGCTTGAGGATAGGTATCTAATCTACGAGGAGGAAGACCGCAGGGTAGCTGTGCCATACGCCCACATAGCTTTTTTGAGTGTGTCAAAAAATAACTTAGTGATCCAAACGAACAGTATGGAAAAGGTTGTAATAAAGCTTGACACAGAGGATACCGCCAATGAGCTCTTTGAGGATATCCTAGTTTTCATAGAAAGGCTATACATTATTCTCATAGAAAGACTATACATTCATTAAAAGTTCATCTTAAAATTCTTCTTTCGTAAATCACAAAAAGGCTAAATAGCGTAGTAAAGATTATAGGTCCCAGGAATATTCCCACAAAGCCAAAGGCAATGAGTCCCCCCAAAATGGAAAAGAACAGCACAATGTATGGTATCTGCACGCCAATTTTCATAATAAGAGGGCGGATGATGTTGTCAACGGTGGAAATTATGAACGTCCCCCAGATCAGTAAAAAAATGGCAGACTTTATGCTCTGGGTGATAAACAGATAAGCCACCAAGGGTGCCCAGACCGCACCTGCACCAAAGGGTGGGACAAAGGAGGCAAAAAAGGTGGCAAGACCAAAAAGAGGATAGTATTTAATGCCCGCTATGGCATAACCAATAGCGCCAAGCAATCCCTGGGCAAAGCCCACAACCACTGAACCGTAGGCAGTAGCCAAAACAGTTTTATACACAGTACCAAAAATTTCCCTAACATCCTCTTCGTGCATGGGTATAAATCTTTGAATATAGCTTGCAAACTTTTCGCCATCCCTCAAAATAAAAAAGAGGGTAAGCAAGAAGATAAAGCTTTTAAAGATAAAGGAGAGGGCAAAGGTGAATAGGTTTGTGGAAAGTTGAAGTAGCTGTTGGCTCGTGCCCTTGAGCATTCCTACCACCAAAGACCTAAACTCTTCGGATTTTATATAATTCAAAAAGACATCCACCTGCTCTTGGCGGAAAAACTTTTTCAACAGGGCTTCCAAATCGCTCAGATACTGCTGGTAGGTATGATTTTGAGTAAAGTTCAAAAGATGGACAGAGAGCTCTACAGCTTGGTTTAGGATTATGGCGCCCAAAACTCCGAAGGGTATCACTATAACGAGCAAGGTAAGCAAAGTAAGAATTAAAGCGGAGAGAGTTGCCCATGGGAGGAGCTTTTTTAGTCTTTGATGCACTGGATAGAGCACCAAGGAGAAAATCAGAGCCCAAAGGATGGGTTTAATAAAAGGCAAGAGTATATACAAAACTACCATCAAAAGCCCAATGGTGCTCGTTAGAACAGAGTATTTAAAAAACCTCTCCCTTTCCATCCAGCCTGTATAATATTAACACCTTGAAAAAGACTGAAGAATTTACAGTAGCTTTCAACAAAGAGGCAAAGGCAGAGTATGAGATCATTGAAACGCACGAGGCGGGCATAGTGCTTGAGGGCTCTGAAGTCAAAGCCCTCAGAAACAAACAAACCGTTTCTTTCAAGGACAGCTTTGTGCGTATAGAAAACGGAGAAGCTTGGCTCTGTAACCTCTACATAGCCCCATACAGGTATGCCACACTAAAGCCCCCCGACCCCCTTAGAAAGAGAAAATTGCTCTTGCACAAAAGGGAGATTCTGAGGCTTTTAGGCAAGGTCCAGCAGAAAGGATTTACCATAATCCCCCTCAGGGTCTATTTCAAAAACGGAAAGGTAAAGGTGGAAATTGCCTTGGCAAAAGGTAAGAAGACTTACGATCGCCGGGAGGAGCTCAGGGAAAGGGACATAAAGAGGCAGATGGAGAGGGACTTGAAAAACTTGTGGTAAACATTAGAATATATTTAAAAATCCTCCACGGAGGCATTCCCATGGGATACATGATTAGAAGCGTACTTTTGCTTGGTGTTTTGACGGGTCTTTTCCTTTTTGTAGGGAATTTGGTAGGTGGTAAAATGGGTATGACCATTGCCCTCATAATGGCAGGTATCATGAACTTTATAGCTTACTGGTTCTCAGACAAGATTGTGCTGGCAATGTATGGCGCGCGGGAAATAACGGAAGAAGAAGCCCCTTGGCTACATCGGATGGTGGAAGAGCTTGCCCAAAGGGCAAACATACCAAAGCCCAGAATATATCTTGTTCCCATGGAACAGCCTAACGCCTTTGCCACCGGTAGGGGTCCCGGTCACTCTGCGGTGGCAGTTACTGCGGGCATCCTCCAGCTCCTTGATAGGGATGAACTAAGAGGAGTTTTGGCACACGAGTTAGCGCACATAAAAAACCGTGATGTGCTGGTGGCAACCATGGCGGCAACCATTGCGGGAGCCATATCCTACCTTGTTAATATGCTTCAGTGGGCGCTTCTCTTTGGACACTCAAGAAATGAAGAGGAAGGGAACAACAATCCCCTTTCCATAATAGGAAGCATAGCCCTCATCATAATCACACCCATAATAGCCATGATCATTCAGTTGGCGATCTCTCGTGCAAGGGAGTATTTGGCGGATGAAACCGGCGCTAAAATCAGTGGAGACCCATTAGCATTGGCTAGGGCTTTGGAAAAAATACACAACTATGTGTATCAAATTCCCGCAGAAGTCAATCAAGGCACTGCCCATCTCTTTATTGAAAACCCCCTCAAGGGCGAGGGAATTTGGGAGCTCTTTTCTACCCACCCATCCACCGAAAAAAGGATAGAGAGATTGAAGGAGCTTGCAAGAAAAATGGGTAGGCTCTACTAATGGGAGATAAGTTCAGCGCAGTAATCATAGGCTCCGCCCTTGGGGATGCCATAGGTAAGTGCGTGGAGGACCTAACGGAGGAGGAAGTTCATAGCTTTTATGGGGGTCCGGTGAAGGGCTTTGTGGAGCCACATCCCAAAAGCCCCGCCGTTGGCTTTGAACCATGGGAAGTCTCCGACGAGACCACCATAAGCATCCTTTTGCTCGAGAGCATTTTGGAAAGAAAGGCTATAGACCCCTATCACTTTTTTGAGAAACTCCTCAAGTGGCGTAAAGACGAAAAGAGCCATCGCTACCCAGACCCTAACCTTTTAACCGCTATAGACCTTTTATCCTCCGGTATTAGCTTAGAGTCTGCTGGCTTTTACTCCTCCTCCATAGAGGGTGCCCTAAGGAGTGTGGTAGTGGGGCTATTTCACTTTTACAATCCTTACCTTTCTGCAGAGGGTGGAAGGCTTGTGAGCCTGATAACCCACAGAAGTAAAGAGATTTACGATGTCTCTGGTATGCTTTCTGCCCTTATTTCTCATCTGGTGAGTGGAGACTGGAACTTAGAAGATCATTCAGAAAGACTTGAACTCTTATCTCACTTGCAGGAATTTGCAAAGTATGAGGCAAACAGAAGGGCTATAAAAAAGGTCCAAGAGCTCTTGGAAAAAGGAAGCGGTTTAGAGGAAGCAATATTCCAGCTCGGAAACTCTTCCTATGCCCTGGAAGCTTTCCCTTTGTCCCTTTTTATTTTCCTTAGGAATATAGAAAATCCTCAGAGGGCGTTCTTTGAGGCGGTGAATTCTTATGGTAAGTTTGGTGGAGATACGGACGCTATAGGTTATCTGGTGGGCGCCTACTTAGGTGCTTACTTTGGAATGTCTGCCTTTGATGCGGAGCTTGTTGAAAAATTGGAAAAGGTAGATTATTATATTTCTCTATCCGAAAGGCTTTGGGAAATAACGATGGAAAACATCCCTGGAGGACACTGTTATGGCATATAGGCTACAAGAAGCTTTTTTGAACACTGCAAGAAAAAGAAGGGTAAAGGTAACGATATTTCTAATCAACGGAGTGCGGATTCAAGGCAAGATCAGGTCCTTTGACACCTTTACCATTCTTGTAGAAGATGGAAGACAACAAACTTTAGTCTATAAACACGCCATAAGCACCATAGTGCCCGCAGAAAAGCTCCAGATTGAGTTTGAAGAGGAAGGGGTGCCCGGTGCGGGCTAAAGCCCCTTCATTTAGAACATACCAGGTGGTTTTCCCTTAGATACTACCAACCTCTCCACAACCTCTCCTCCCTTTAGGTGTTTTTCCACGATCTCATCCACATCCTCCGGTCTAACTCCTCCATACCAAACTCCCTCCGGATAGACCACTACCACCGGACCCACTCCGCAGGCGTTCAAACATCCGGTGGGTGTGATCATACAGCCCATAAAGAGCTCTGGGTCCATCTGCTGTTTTTCCATAAACCTTTGCAGGACTTCCCTGCTCTGCCTGTCTGAGCAAGAACCCATAGGGTGCCCTGGTGGTCTTTGCTGAACGCAAACAAAAACATGCCTAAAGTTCATGTTGTACCTCCTTTTTTAGGTTTTGACTATATTTGGCTATATATTGTAAGCGGTAGGTCTTAGACCCTACTATGATTAACATCAAGCTCAAAAATTTTTTCCTTATAAACCTTAGAAAGTTCAAAGGAGCCTGAACTCAAGCTCGTACAGCTCTCCTTTGTTTTGAACTGGTATGGTACCCACCCTCCCTGTGATCACAAAAACCCTTCCGTCCCTTGTGCTTACCACCGCTTGGATAGCCTCCACAAATTCACTTCCCCTCACCGTTTTGGAAAAGATCAGGCTCTTCTTCTGTTCTCCCAACATCACCAGCTCACCACGGGAAAACTTAAGCACGTCAAGGAACTTGAGTATGGACCCCGCAGTGTTTTTGGGCACCAGGGCAAAGTTAAAGTTCAACACGTTTACTACGCTCGCCTTTGGATAAAAGACGAAGTTTCCTCTTCCTTCTATCGTCAACTCTACACTGGCGTAAGAACCATCAAAGCCCACCTCTGAAGAATAAACCTCTGAGTCTCCCTCAAAGACTTTTAGCCTACCAGAGCCGTCCACAAAGACCAGATAGTTTTTGTAATAGAAGGCGGAATCAATACGGAATCCCCTGGGTGCCAAAAAGGCGCCCGTCTCTCTTAGCCTATCTCCCTCCAAGCTAAGCCTTACCACGTTGCCAAAACCTTTGCCAGTTTCAAACCTCTGCCCCAAAAAGGTCTCCTTCGGTCTTGACTTGTCCAAGACACCAAAAAGATAGGGAACATCCTTTACCACGGGCACAAAGACGCCACCCACCACCTTTAAAATCACCGAACTTGCCTTACCACCGGAGACCATGCTCACAAGTATGTAATCCCTATTGTCATCGTCCACCTTTGCGGTCGTGAGAGACACCGCCACACCGGCGGGCAGAGGATAGGAAGCTTTTAAGATTATGTCCCTAGTTAAGATTTCATAGACCTCCACCCTGTTGGAGTAAAGGACTACCAAGTATTCCTTTCCATCCCCAAAAACATCTCCCACATCTGCAGAGATGGGCAGTCCAGAAAGTTGCTTAACAAACTTGCCTCTAACCAGTAGGTTAAGGTCATCCAAGCTCGCCCTTGGCGCACCAAAGGTCTGTTTTTCAAAGAAGGCTACTGCAGAACCGTTAAACTCAACGCCGTAGCCCCTTTCAAACTCTTTTACTACATACTGGCAGTTTTTCCCTTTTTCCACCTTGGGAAGGACTGAGCTAACCAAAAAGAAACCCTCCTCGGAACCTTCAAAGCATACGCTCTTTATATCCACCCTTGCCCTGTCTCCCGCCTTGATGTCCTTACCCTCTACCAGTCTTGCCACCGAGAAGTTCTGTCCTACCTCCTCCACCACCGCCTTTCCGACCTTCTCTAACTCTTTACCTAGAGACTGCTTGGTTATTGGGTGGATAACCTCCTTGCCCTCCCTAAAAAGCACAAGCTCCTCTCCCTTCTTAAGGTCCTTCACATCCACCAAAATCCTGTTTCCCTCTACCTTTAGCACATAGCCTTCCCTTTCAAAGAATGCTTTTAAACTTTCCCTTAAGTCTTGGGAGAGGGCAACGGCGGAAAAAAGCAGAAAAAGAACTATAAGCCTTCCCATATCTCCTCCAGTGAGTTTATTATAGCATCTGTTATCTGCTCAGTTCCCACCTTTATGCAACCCTCTGAGTGTATGTCGGGAGTTCGGTAGCCCTTCTGTAGGGTAAGCTCCACAGCCTTTTCTATGGCGCTTGCCAGCTTTTCCAAGTTAAAAGAATATCTCAGCATCATGGCGGTGGAGAGGATGGTTGCTATTGGGTTGGCTATGCCTTTGCCCGCAATGTCTGGGGCGGAGCCGTGCACTGGCTCATAAAGGGCGTATTTTTCCCCAAGGCTTGCGGAAGGTAGCATACCCAAACTGCCCGTTATAACTGCCGCTTCGTCGGAGAGGATATCCCCAAAAATGTTGCCCGTAACGATCACATCAAAGGAGGATGGTCTTCTGACGATCTGCATGGCACAGTTATCCACGTAAAGGTGCTCCACCTCCACATCCGGGTAGTTCTTTTTCTCCTCCTCCACAATATCCCTCCAGAGACCGCTAACCTCAAGCACGTTGGATTTATCCACGCTGGTTAGCTTTTTCCTTCTCTTTAGGGCAACCTCAAAAGCCTTTTTAACCACTCTTCTTATTTCGTCTTCTGTATATCTCATGGTGTTTATTCCCACCCTCTTTCCGTTCTCAATAAAGATGCCCCTTGGCTCTCCGTAATACACATCCCCCGTTAGTTCCCTTATTACTATGAAGTCTGTGCCTCTGGCTACCTCTTCTTTCAACGGTGATGCGGAAATGAGCGGTTCATAAACCTTGGCTGGTCTGAGGTTTGCATAAAGGTCCAAAGCCTTTCTTATTTGCAAAAGTCCCTTCTCGGGTCTTTTGGATGTGGGGAGGTTATCCCACTTGGGTCCGCCCACCGCACCCAAAAGGACTGCGTCTGCCTTCAGGCAAAGTTCCAAGGTCTCCTGAGGTAATGGCTCGCCCTTTTGGTCTATGGCTATGCCACCGATCAAGCCCTCCTCAAACTCAAAGCTAACACCGGAGAGCTCTCCCAACCTTTTCAGAACCCTGAGGGCTGAATTTACAATCTCCGGACCTATTCCATCTCCCTTTAAAACCGCTATCTTGTAGACTGCCATTTAAAGAATTTTAGCATCTAAAAACTGAGGTTTGCAAGCAGTGAAAGGTACCCAGTGGTCAAAAGCACACCCAGAATTATCAAGCCTAAGCCACCTACAAGCTCCACCGCACCAGAGAACCTTCCAAAGCTCCTCACAAATCCCAAAAACAAGGAGAGTAAACCTCCCGCCACCACAAAGGGAATACCCAAGCCCATGGAGTAGGCAAACAAGAGTATGGCACCCTGCATAGCAGTCTCCTGTTGGGATGCATAAAGTAGAATGCTTCCAAGGACTGGGCCAATGCAAGGAGACCAACCAAAGGCGAAGAAAGTGCCCACCAAAAAGGCACCAAAGATGGGAATACCTCCGGCTTTCACCTCAAGCCTTTTTTGGGCGTATAGCTTCTCGTGAACACCAAAGGCATACAAAAACAAAACTATCAGTACTATGCCAAGTAGGTTAAAGAGCAGTTTTTGGCTTATGGCGGAGAAAAGGTAAAGGGCTACTAAAAAGGCAGAAAAGCCGAGAATTTCCCTTAAAAAGTTCGGTCTCAAAAAGGCTCCCGCAAAGTGAAGACCAAAGAAAACCACCACACCGCCACCCACCTTGGCTATGATGTCCTGGTAGCTTCTAAGGAACTGCCCCACAGTGGTGGCGGACGCCCCAAGGAGTGTAAAGACCAAGGAAAAACCAAGAACAAAAAGGATAGAAGCAAGAAATACCTTGAAGTTAAAGCCCTTGGGTTGTGCCTGCGCACCCGCCACCCCAGAAAGATAAGAAAGATAACCCGGGACAATGGGCAAAACGCAGGGAGACAAAAAAGACAAGATGCCCGCAGTAAAGGCTATAAATAAAGAAACTTCACCCATGGATGTTAAATATAACCATCTTGATTTCCGTATAGTCCTCTATAGCGTACTTTGGACCTTCCCTTCCTACACCCGAGAACTTGACGCCACCGTAGGGCATGTGGTCTGCCCGGAAGTTGGGACCTTCGTTTATGAGCACTCCGCCCGCCTTTATGCCCTTTATAAAAGCCCAAGCGGTGTCTATACTTTGAGTAAACACACCAACCTGCAAGCCGTAATCGGAGTTATTGACCAAGTTGATGGCTTCCTCCACATCTTTGTAAGGATTGACTACCACCACCGGTGCAAAGGCTTCCTCTCTAAAGAGCTTGGCACTTGGTGGAACAAGGCTAACTACAGTAGGTGTTAGGACACTAGAAACCTTATCACCGCAAGAAACACCCCCAGTTATGAGCTTTGAGCCCATCTGCAACGCCTCGTCTATCCAGCTTTGAATTCTTTCCACTTCAGCGGGAGAGATCATGGGACCCACATCGGTCCTCTCGTCCATTGGGTCTCCCACCTGGAGCTTTTCCACCTCGGAGGAGAGCCTTTGCAGAAACTCTTCAAACAGGTCCTCATGGACAAAGACCCTTTGAACGGAGATGCAAACCTGCCCCGCTATGGCGTATCCACCGAGGATGGTTTTCTGGACAGCCTTTTGGAGGTCTCCGTCCTTGTGCAAAACTATGGCGGAGTTGGAGCCAAGCTCAAGGACAAGCTTTTTTATTCCGCACTGTCTGGCTATTATTTCACCAACCTTTCTGCTACCCGTAAAGGAAACAACCCTTACATCCGGATGGGTGGTTATAACCTTGCCTACCTCTCCAAAGCCCGGTAGCACAGAAATGGCGGAGGGCGGAAAGCCCGCCTCAAGGAGTATTTCTCCCAGCATCAAAGGAGTCAAAGGTGTCCTCTCGGATGGCTTTAGGATAACCGCATTGCCCGCCGCCAGGGCAGGAGCAACCTTGTGCATGGAAAGGTTCAACGGAAAGTTAAAGGGTGTGATGGCGCTTACTATGCCCACTGGCTCCCTTACATAGAAACCAAACTTTCCTCTTCCGTTGGGATGGGCATCTATGGGAATGACCTCGCCACCTATTCTTCTGGCTTCCTCCGCAGAAAAGAGGAGGGTCTGGATAGCCCTCTGAACTTCCGTCCTTGCCTCTCTTATGGTCTTTCCCACTTCCAAGACCAAGGTTCTTGCAAACTCTTCAGCCCTCTCCTCCAATAGCTTGGCAGCTTTCATAAGTAAGTTGTACCTTTCGTAGGGTGTAAGCTTTGCCATCTCTTTTGCACCCTCTTTGGCAACTTCCACCGCCTTGAGGGCTTCCTCCTCCGTAGCAAAGCACACCTTGGCAACAGTCTCCTGAGTGTAGGGATACTTTACTTCTACTAGGTTATCTGTTTTTACAAACTCTCCACCCAAAATAAGCCTTTTCTCAATCATAGTGCTAAATTTTAATCTACAGGAGGGTAGAAAAGTAGCTATAATTCTTAAATGCCCTCTATAAAGCTTCCCAAGGAGTATCTACAAAAAGCGATGGAGCTTTTACTCAAAAAGGGCTTTCAAAAAAGGGATGTCCCAAACGCCTACGCCAGCTTTACCGATGGCAAAGCCTACGTTACCCTTTATCCTTCGGGCAGTGTGCTACTTCAGGGGGATTATCCCGAAAGCTTGAAGGATGAGATTTTGGCTTTGGTGCAAGCGGAGGATGTTCTGGTGGGTTGCGACGAGGCGGGCAAAGGGGATGTTTTTGGTCCCTTGGTGGTCTGCTGTGCCCTAATTAGACCGGAAAACTTTCGCAAAGTCCTTGAGCTGGCACCAAAGGACTCAAAAAAGGTCCAAGACGGGGAGCTTTTCAAAAAACTTCCCATGTTAGAAAGGTCTGTGGAGTTTTACTGCAAGATTTTGGAACCTCTGGAGCTAAACCTCCTCCACAGGGAGGGAAAAAACCTAAACAGGATTTTAGATTGGGCATACAGGGAGCTGATAAAAGAAATACTCTCCAAGGAGCCTTCAGCCAAGATCACGGTGGATGCCTATTCCCACCGAAACCCCTTTGGCAGTTTGGTATCCTTTGAACACAGAGCGGAGGAAAAGGTGGAGGTTGCCTGTGCCAGCATGAAGGCAAGGGCTGAGTTTTTAAGATGGCTGGAAAAACACAATCTACCAAAGGGGGCGAGCAAAGAGGTAATGGAGCTCGCAAGGAAAATGAAGGATAAGGAAAGGTATCTAAAGGCTTTCTTTCTTTCTTAGCTTGATTCTGTCAAAGGTCTCGTAAAGAACGGGCAGTAGGAACAAGCTAAGTGGAAGACCGGTAAAGATGCCACCTATAACCACCAAAGCTAAGGGCTTTCTTAACTCTGCACCGGCGGTAAGCCCCAGGGCTACGGGCAACAGTGCAGAAACTATGGTTATGGTGGTCATCAAAATAGGTCTTAGCCTTTCCCTTCTTGCCTGAAGGATGGCTTCCCTTGTTTGGAGTCCCTCCTTCCTAAGCTGGATTATTCTCTCAATGAACAGCACCGCGTCCCTGACTATGATCCCAACCAACAGTATCACGCCAAAGTAGGAGGGAACGCTCAGAGAGGTGTTGGTAAGTATCAAAAGACCAAAGGCGCCCATAACCGCCAAGGGCACCATCACAAGCACCGTAAAGGGATGCCTGTAGCTCTCAAAGAGGGACGCCAAAACCATATAAACGCCCACCAGAGCAAAGATGAGGGCAAAGCCTAGCCCTTGGAAGGAACGGGCAAACTCCTTTGCCTGACCTGTTGCCTCAAAGGTATAGCCTGGGGGAAGGTTAGCCCTGAGCCATCCTTCAAGCTCCGCCACCGCATCCGCCAAAGACTTTTCGCCAGAGAGGTTGGCAAAGAAGGAAAAAGAATACTGCCTGTTGTACCTGTTTAGCACTTGATAGCCGGTGGTTTCTTGAATCTCCACCACCTCCGTTAAGGGCACCAGCTCACCTCTGAAGTTCTTCAAATAGACCTTTTTTAGGTTTTCTAGGTTTTGCACAAACTCGGGAACTGCCTTTACATAAAGGTTGTAGCTCTCGGAACCCAGCTCGTAGGTGCCAAGCTGGAATTTACCAAAGAGGACGTTAAGGGTGTTGGAAACCTGCTCCACGCTCAGCCCAAGGTCTGCCAGTTTTTCCCTGTTTACTTTTACATGCAGTTGGGGTTCGTTTAGCCTCAGGTCCGTGTCTACGTCCCTGTAGCCTGGCTTTCCTCTGAACTCTGCTACTAATCTCTCAGAAATCCTCTGGAGTTCTTCTATGTCCGGACCCTTTATTACATACTGCAGGTCCACCTGCCTACCGCCCGCCGGACCCACAATGCCCGCAGACTCCACGCTTACCCTGATGTCCTTTATCTTTGCCAACTCCCTCCTCATCATCTCCATCACTTCCCTCTGGTGGGGTCTTTTACTCCTATCCACCAGATAGACAAAGGCTAAACCACCATTGACGGTGGGCCTGCCAGCCACACCTTGTCCCATAGCCAAGCCAAAACGATCCACATAAGGATTTTTCCTGATGACTTCTTCTACTTCCTTGGTTTTTTGCTCCGTATATTCAAAGGAGGAACCCACGGGCGTTTCAAACCTTACCAAAAACCTCCCCTCATCCACCAGAGGGAAGAATTCCTTTTTTACAATCCTCAAAAACTGAAAACCAATCAGGACGCTTACGAGAGAGAGACCCACCACCACCAGCTTGTGCTCCAAGGACCACCCTAAAAGCTTGTCAAAGAAAGCCTCAAAGCGGGCGTAAGCCCTCGTAAATGGGTTTTCCTCCCCTACCTTGTCCACCAGACGGGCAACAGCCATAGGCGTAAAGCTTATGGCCACCAAATAAGAGAGGGCTATAGCTACGATCAAGGTTAAAGCAAAGCTCCCAAAGAGTTTGCCCACCACACCCTTCAGAAACACTATGGGAATGAACACGATCACCAAAGAGGCGGTGGATGCAAGTAGGGCAAACACCACCACACGGGTCCCTTTTATTGCGGACTCCATGGGAGATAGCCCTTCTTCCTTCCTCCTTCTGTATATGCTCTCTAACACCACTATGGCGTCGTCTATGACTATACCCACAGCCACCGCAAGGGCAAGCAACGTAAAGGTGTTCAAAGATTGTCCCGTTTGGTACAGGAAAAAGACAGTTCCCAGAAGGGTTACTGGTATGGCAAATATGGGCACAAGGGTTAGCCTTAGGCTTCCGAGGAAGAAATAGACGACCACTGCAGTTAAAAGGCTTCCTATGATGATCTCCTCTATGGCCGCTCTGACGCTGTCCTTGACGAAGACGCTTGAATCAAAGGTGATGTCCATACGCATGCCGGGGGGAAGTTGCCTGTTCCAATACTCCATTCTTTGCTTGACCTTTTCTGCGGTCGCCACCGTGTTGGTTTTTGACTGCTTGTATATGATAAGGGCGACCGCCTGCTCTCCCATGAACCTTGCCATTCCCCTCTTTTCATCCTCTCCAAACTCCGCATAGCCCACATCCCTGAGCTTCAAGTTTGGAGTGATGGCGACTTCTTCCAGCTCCTTTGCATCCTTTGCCTTGCCGTAAAACCTTATTATGTATTCCCTTTCTTTGCCGTAGATGGCGCCCGCGGGCGCGTCCAGATGGTTTTTGGCGATGGCTTCTAGGACCTCCTGGATGGAGAGATTCCTTGAGTATAGTTTCTGTGGGTCTATCCTAACCCACATTACATTGTCCCTAAAGCCTCCCAAATCTACCTGTCCTACGCCATCTATCCGTTCAAAATCCCTTTTTATGACCTTGTCCGCCCAGTAGGCTAAGGTCTGATAGTCTGCAGTTTTTGAATGAAGCAGAATAGCCAATATTGGTGCTAAGGATGTATCCACCTTTCTGACCACGGGCGGGTCCACACCCTTCGGGAGATTTATCATAGCCCTTTGAACCGCATCCCTAACTTCTTGTGCTGCCACGTCTATGTCCTTCTCAAGGGAAAAGGAGATAGTTATCCGAGATATACCGGAAAAACTCTGAGAAGTTATGGCTTCTATACCGCTTATGGTGGATATTTGGTCCTCTATTACCCTTGTTACGTTCACATCCACCACGCTTGGGTCTGCCCCTGGGTAGGTGGTTACTATTGAAACAGTAGGAAAATCCACATCGGGTAGTCTGTCTATGGGAATGTTCCGCAATGAATACAGACCCAAGAGGATAAAAGAGAGCATAAACATCCAGGAGGTGACGGGTCTGGCTATGAAAAATTTATACATAGGGTTATTATAACTGACCGACCAGTCGGTATATTAGAGTTCTATGAGCTTTAACACCTCCTCTAAAACCGGTGGCATACTTATGGGCTGTTGGCATACCTTCATGGCGGTGTCTGGGTCCTTTAGTCCATTGCCCGTCAGGGTGCATACCACCACCTCACCACCTTTAAAGAACCCTTCCCTGCAGAGCTTTATCAACCCTGCCACCGATGCGGCAGAAGCAGGTTCGCAGAAGATTCCCTCCTTTGAAGCCACCAACTTGTAGGCGTAGAGTATTTCGTCGTCGCTAACCGCATCAATGAGCCCTCCCGATTCCCTTGCAGCCTGCAGGGCGGATTGCCAACTGTAGGGATTTCCGATCTTTATGGCGGTGGCTATGGTTTGTGGGTTTTTTATTGGATAGCCCTTCACTATGGGCGCAGCACCCTCCGCTTGCCATCCCATCATCTTGGGCAGTTTTTCAATCTTTCCCCTTTGGTAATACTCCTTGTAGCCCTTCCAGTAGGCGGTGATGTTGCCCGCGTTGCCAACAGGTATAAAGTGATAATCGGGTGCAAAGCCGAGGGCATCGCAGACCTCAAAGGCTCCCGTCTTTTGCCCTTCAATACGGTAGGGATTTACAGAATTTACCACCTCCACCGGCAAAATCTCCCCAAGCTTCCGGACAATCTCCAAAGCGTCGTCAAAGGTCCCCTGAATAGCAATCACCTGTGCCCCATAGATCACCGCCTGGGAGAGCTTTCCCAATGCTACCGCACCCTTCGGCAAAAGCACATAAGCCTTAAGACCAGCCTTTGCAGCGTACGCAGCGGCAGAAGCGGAGGTGTTCCCCGTAGATGCGCATATAACTGCCTTCTTTCCAGCCTCCACCGCCTTGGAAATAGCCAAGGTCATGCCCCTGTCCTTAAAGGAACCCGTAGGATTCAGCCCCTCGTACTTTAAAAATATCTCACCCTTAAAGCCAATCTCCCTTGCCAAGTTTTGGGCGTGCACCAGAGGAGTGTTTCCCTCATAGAGGGTGATGATGGGAGTATTTTCATTCACCGGCAGGTATTCTCTGTAATGGTGTATGATACCTTTCCAATAATCCATGAGCAGGCTACACAATAATTATAACCCGTGATAATATTGTCCCAATGGCTAAGCCCCTCTTGGTTTTGAGCAAAACCCACCAACTGAAGGCGCTTTTAAGAAAGGCAAGCCTACATACCGTCTGCGAAGAATCCCGATGTCCCAACATTTCTCAATGCTTCGGCTCCGGCACCGCCACCTTTATGATCCTTGGAAATCAATGCACAAGGGCTTGCAGTTTTTGCAACTTAAAGAGGGGAAATCCGGAGCCCTTGGACCCAGAGGAGCCATACCGCCTTTTGGAGGCGGTTAAGACTTTAAACCTCAGGTATGTGGTGATCACCTCTCCCACCAGGGATGACCTGGAAGACGGTGGAGCGGGACAGTTTGCCAAATGCATAAGGGTCTTAAAGGAAAACGTCCAAAACATCAAGGTAGAGGTCCTTGTGCCCGATTTTGGTGGCTCTCACCAAGCCCTAAAAACTGTCCTCTTGGCAGAGCCCGATGTGTTGGCCCACAACGTGGAAACGGTACCAAGGCTATATCGTAGGGTCAGAAAGGGTGCGGATTATCAAAGAAGCTTAGAACTTTTAAAAAGGGCGAAGGAATTCAACCCAAACATCATAACTAAGTCTGCCCTCATACTGGGCTTTGGAGAAAGGGAGGAAGAGATCGTGGAAGTTATGAAAGATCTAAGAAGGGTGGGGTGTGATGTACTAACCATTGGGCAGTATTACCAACCTTCCAAAAGGCATCACCCCGTGGTTAAGCTTTACACCCAAGAGGAGTTTGAAAGGTTAAAAGAGATTGCCCTCAGCCTGGGCTTCAGCCATGTCTTCAGTGGTCCTAATGTTAGAAGCTCCTACATGGCAGAGAGAGTGTTTTATAATTATCCCTAATGGAGGACCTAAAGAGCAAGCCCAAGTATCTTTCCTTCCTATGGAAGAGATAGAAAGGCTCAGGGCTGAAATTGATGTTATAGATGAGGAAATTTTAAAGCTACTCAATAGAAGGGCTAAGCTCGCCAAGTCCATTGGAGAAATAAAAAAACAGCTCAACTTGGAGATCCATTCGCCAGAAAGGGAGAGGGAGGTTATAGATAGACTGGTGAAACTGAACAAGGAACTCTATGGAGAAGAGTTTCCTTCAGAAGCGGTAAAGCATGTCTTTAGGGAGATTATGTCCGCGTGCCTCTCTTTGGAAAAAGAGCTAAGGGTGGCATACCTTGGACCAAAGGCAACCTTTACCCATCAAGCGAGCTTGGAGCACTTTGGACTTTCTGCCTATTATATACCCGTTCCCACCATAAGGGATGTCTTTGTGGAGGTTGAAACGGAAAGAGTAGATTACGGCGTTGTTCCGGTGGAAAACACCACAGAAGGAGTAGTCAATTACACTCTGGACATGTTCTTAGAATTTAGCGTCAAGATCGTGGGGGAGGTGGTAATACCCATAAAACTGCACCTTCTTTCAACGGGTAGAAGCTTGGAGGAGATAAAGGAGGTCTATTCCCACAGGCAAGCACTTGCCCAGTGCAGAAACTGGCTTGAAAAGAACTTACCTCATGCCAAGCTAATAGAGACCGACAGCACTGCAAGGGCTTGCGAGATCGTTTTGGAAAGGGAAGGAAGCGCTGCAATAGCCAGCGAGGTTGCCTCCTACACCTATCATCTAAACATACTGGCGGAGAACATCCAAGATAACCTCAGCAACTACACGCGCTTTTTGGTGCTTGGCAAAAGGGATATGAAAAGAACGGGCAAAGATAAAACCAGCATTCTCTTTGCGGTCAGGGATGAGGTAGGAGCCCTTTATAAAGCCTTGGAGAGTTTTTACAAATACGGAGTAAATCTTACAAAGATTGAATCAAGACCATCAAAGAGAAAGGCTTGGGATTATGTCTTTTTCGCAGACCTGGAGGGACACATTGAGGACGAGAATGTGAGATTGGCCCTTGAGATGCTAAAAGAGAGAACCCAGATGGTAAAGGTATTAGGCTCTTACCCTCGGGCTATCACCGAAGAGGGCTAACTCTCTGAGCATCCTTCTTTTGTGCTCTTCACCCAAGGCAGGCTCAAGGTAAACACCATCCAGCCTTAAGCCCACTGGCGTAGCCTTTTTTGAATACTCCAAAACCAGATAGGTTAACTTTGAAAGCCTATCCTCTAATGTGCCATCCACCATGTCCAAGCTCAAAACCACCGGAGGGCTCTCCTCCGCCGAAAAGTCCTTAACGTAGAACTTTCCAACCTTTGCGGACAACTTCCAGTGGATAAGCTTTACGGGCTCTCCCATATACTCCCTGACGGAATGAAGATGCTCGTAGCCCCTCCTTCTTCCAACGCTTAGCCATTCTCCCCTCTGCAAACCCTCCACCCTTATATTCTTTGAAACAGCCATGGGATAAGGATAGACCACCAAGTTTATGGGAACATCCATGTGGAAGAACCTCTCAAAGAGCCCAACGGGAAAGGAGGAGGAAACCCTAACGGATATTTTGTCATAATAGCCCCTTCTTGGAAACTTTAAGGTTATAAAGCCCACCTCCTCCTTTTTCAGAATGGGAAAGAAAGCCCTTGAGCCTTGTGCCTCCACCAGAAGGCTAAAGGAGGGAAACTTCTTTTGATTTTTTATGATGAGTTTAAAGTTCTCAGGCCTTTGGGCAAAGACCTCTTTGGGTGGTATGAGCTCAAGGCTCAAACCCTTCAGATTGTAAAGGGAGAGCATACCCGAGAGTAGCATAAAGGAGAGCAAAAAGGAGACCACCAAATAGAGTAGATTGTTGGAGGTATTTACCGCAGATACGCCAAGGAATATGGTCACTCCCGTGAAAAAGACGCCCGCCCTATTGACCTTGACCCTGTACCTTTGAACCATCCTTAGCAAAATAGGAGAGCATCTCTATGGGCAACGGTATAAGAACCGTGTTTCCTGGCTTTGAGACCACGTTCTGTATGGTTTCTAAGTATCTTAGCTGGAGGGCTAAGGGCTGAGATGCAAGGATCTGGGCTGCGTCTGCCAATTTCTGCGCCGCTTGGTATTCTGCCTCTGCGGTTATGATCTTTGCCCTCCTTTCCCTTTCCGCCTCTGCCTGCCTTGCCATAGCACGCCTTAGCTCCTCCGGAAGGTCAATCCTTTTGAGCTCCACCGCTACAACCTTTACACCCCAAGGGTCCGTTTGCCTGTCTATGATCTCTTGAAGCTGTAAGTTTAGCTTTTCCCTCTCCGAGAGAAGTTCATCCAGCTCAACCGCACCGCAGACGCTCCTGAGGGTAGTTTGGGCTATCTGGGAGGTGGCATAAAAATAATCTTTCACCTCCACGATTGCCCTTACCGGGTCCACTACCCTAAAATAAACCACCGCATCCACGCTAACAGACACGTTGTCCTTTGTGATGATATCCTGGGTGGGCACATCCAAAGTGACAGTCCGGAGGTCCACCCTTACCATTTTGTCTATTATGGGAATCAGTATAAAGAGACCCGGTCCCTTGGCACCTATGACCCTTCCCAAACGGAATATAACAGCCCTCTCGTACTCTGGTACTATCCTTAGGGAAGCAGCCAAAAAGATAACTACAAATATGGCTATTACTATGAGGGGTGAAAAATCCATGACTAAACCTCCCAAAATTTTTAAAGCCTCTCCCCCAAAGATGGAAAGGAGGACAATGCCTATAAAAATTATAAAAGGTATAAGATCAAGGATGCCCTTCATTTCAAACCTCCGTTCCGCCTAAGGTTAAGGACTTGACCCTTATGGTAGGTTGGGCGTCTGATACGGGTACCCCCTGTCCGTCTTTACCACAGGTGCCAATGCTCCAACCCAAGTCCCATCCTACTCCGTCCACATCCTGAAGAACCTTTGGACCGTTGCCGATCAACGTGGCAGACCTTATGGGATAGGTGATTTCCCCGTTCTCTATCATGTACCCCTCCATGATCTCAAAGACAAAGTCTCCGGTCACCGTATTCACCTCCCCTCCACCCATCTTAACCACATAAACACCCTTTTTTGTATCCCTTATTATATCCTCCGGGTTGTCCTTACCGGCAGCTATGTAGGTGTTGGTCATACGCACCATGGGTATGTGGGCGTAGCTTTGCCTTCTACCGTTTCCTGTAGAGCTTCTACCCTCCCTCATAGCGCTTAGCCGATCGTACATATATCCCACCAAGTAGCCTTTATCTATAAGAACTGTCCTTTGGGAAGGAACTCCTTCGTCATCCACCACAAAGTGTCCGTTTTTTCCTACAATAGAGCCATCGTCTATAACTGTGATCAGCTCGCTGGCAACCTTCTGCCCCAGCTTTCCCTTATACACAGAGAGCCCCTTTTGTACAAGGTCTGCCTCCAAGCCATGTCCAACCGCCTCGTGGATCATGGTTCCGCCCGCCTCTCCCGAAAGCACCACAGTAAATTGCCCCGCAGGGGCAGGCTTTGCGGAGAGCATCAAAAGGGCCCTCTTGGCGGACTTTTCCGCCACCAGCTCTGGGGGTGTTTCCTCAAAAATTTCAAAGCCCTTTGTGCCACCTACAGACTCATAACCCCTCTGTAGAGTGCTTCCGTCGCTTGCCACCACCTCCACAAAGAAAACCACCCTCTTTTGTAGGTCCTCCGCCCATTCACCAAAAGAGTTTATTATCATTATGTCACGGGTTTTGTCCATAAGGACTGCAAGCACTTGCTTTATCTTATCTCCGTAGCTCCTTGCCTTTTGGTTAGCCCTGTGCAAAAGCTCTGCCCTGTAGCTCAGGCTCATCTCATCCGGGTCTATCAAAGTTGAAGTCCAGCCCTTTATGTGCCTCTTGCCTATGGCTACGGGTCCATGCCCTTGCCCCCTTGCCAAGGTCCTTGCGATCTCCAAAAGGTTTTCGTAGGTAATCTCCGTGGTGTAGCCATAATAAGTTTTCCCTCCCTTTATTAGCCTTATGCCAACACCCTCCTCTTCTCCCCACTGAACCTTATCAATCTTGTTGTCTTCTAACTGCATCCGACAAACGCGAGACCGCTCATAGAAGATCTCCCCATACTCTCCACCCTGGGAAAGTAGGTTAGAAAGTATATAGCCTGCCTTTTCCTTTATAAGCTCCTTTGCGCTCACGACCAATACCTCCCAAAGGTTTCTAAGGGTATGTTGGGCTCTGGGTTTATGTCCTCTGGTGCGGTAATACCCCTTTTGAACCTTTCAATGCCCGCATAGGCGATCATCACCGCGTTATCGGTGGATAGCCTTGGATGTGGTATGTATGCAGAGATTATACCCTTTTCTGTGAGCTTTTGAAATCTTTCTCTGAGCTCACTGTTAGCAGAGACTCCCCCTACCACAGCAACCCTCTTTACGCCTGTAAGTTCTACCGCCTTTAAAAGCTTTGCCTCCAAAACGTCCAAGACCGCCCGCTGAAAGGATGCAGAAAGGTCCTCTTTGGAATAGTTCCCACCCTCTACGATCCTTCGGACTGCTGTCTTTAGCCCACTGAAGGACATGTTCAGGCTTGGATCATCAATCATCGGCCTGGGCAGTGGATACTTGGGCTCTCCCTGCCTTGCCAGGCGGTCAATTATGGGACCTCCCGGGTATCCAAGTCCCATGAGCCTTGCAACCTTGTCATAACTTTCACCCACTGCGTCGTCCAAGGTACCACCCAAGAACCTGTATTTACCAAACCCTTCCACCAAGTAAAGGTCCGTGTGCCCTCCAGAAACCACCAAAGCCAAAAAGGGTTCTTCAATGGGTCTTTCCACGAAGACAGAGTATATATGCCCCTCCAGGTGATGAACAGGCACTAAGGGCTTTTTTAGGGTGTATGCCAAAGACTTGGCAAAGGATACACCCACCACCAAAGACAGGATCAGCCCAGGGGTAAGGGTAAAGGATATGAAATCTACCTTCTTTAGGTCAAAGCCCGTCCTGTCTAAAAGAACCTTAAGCAAGGGTAAGAGGTTCTTGGTGTGCTCTCTTGCGGAGAGCTCCGGGACCACTCCCCCGAACTGTTCGTGCACCTTTGCCTGAGATAGTAGGACCTCCCCTATAACACCCTCCTTATCTGAGTATATGGCCAGCGCAGTCTCGTCGCAGGAGGTTTCCACCGCAAAGGTAATCATAGGTTAGCCACCTTTTTGAGGGCTTGCCCGGACCTTATAAGTTCTATTGCCTTGCTCAGTTGGGGATCCTTCTCGGGAAGAAGTATCAACCCACTCTTGCCCTCCAATTTTTTCTGCCTTATGGCTTCTTGTAGTGCCTCTTCCTGCTTTTCGTCCATCGCTACCTGAACGTCTGGAACTATGCCCTTGTTGTGGATGAGCCTACCCAAAGGCGTGTAGTAGTAGGCTACTGTTAACTTCAAGGCAGAGCCATCCTCCAAGGGTATTATGTTTTGAACAGAAGCCTTACCAAAGGATTTTTCACCCAGTATGATCGCCCTTTTGTAGTCTTGGAGAGCACCCGCTACTATCTCGGAGGCACTGGCAGAACCCTTGTTTATGAGAACTATTACCAGAAGATCGTCGGGCACCACAGGCTTCCTTCTGGCAAAATATTTTTGAGTTTCTCCGTTCCTGCCTCTTGTATAAACCACCAACTTACCCTCAGGAAGGAAAAGATCTGCCACATTGACCGCCTCGCTGAGAAGCCCACCCGGATCGTTCCTCAGGTCAAGGATAATACCTTTAACCCTTTGGGAGGTCAGCTCTTTAAGGGCCTTTTCCACCTGAACGCTAACATTCTCGTTAAACTGGGATAGCTTTATGTACCCCACATCTCCCAAGGTGGTCCATTTCACGCTCTCTATCTTTATAAGAGCCCTCTCAAGCTCTATCTTCATAGGCTTTTCCATTCCCTTCCTGTATATGGTTAGCTGAACCTTTGTGCCCACCTTTCCCCTTATCCTTTGCACCACATCTATAAGGCTCATGTTGGAAGTGTCCTCACCATCTATCTCAAGGATCACATCCCCAGGCTTTATGCCTGCTTTGAAGGCGGGCGTTCCCTCAATGGGCGATATTACAACAGGCCTTCCCTTTTCCATGCTGATCTCAATGCCCACACCACCAAACTCACCCTCCGTTTCTTGCCTGAAGCTCTCGTACTGCTTGGGGGTGAAAAAGCTGGAGAAGGGGTCCAAGGATTTAGTCATTCCGTTCAAAGCACCGTATATGAGGTCCTTGGTATTTACCGGTTCCACATAGTTTTCCTTTATGATTCGGAGGACATCGGTGAACATTCTTAGGTATTTGTATTCGTCCTCCGACTGCTTACCCTGGGAGGCAAAACCCACTATAAAGCCAAGAGCAAAGGTAATTAAAGCTATACCAAAGACCTTAAATTTGTTCAAAGTACCCATGATTTTATAAATATAAATATAACACTTACACTACACCTCGGGTGAGAAATTCAAAGAAGCTGTAAATCTCTTAGGAAAAAAGTCTTGGCAAGGAGGGGGCTTATAATACCCCCAAACCCCACCAAGGAGGTACTAACATGAAAAATCACATCTATAGTTTATACCAAACGGTCTTAAAGTCCCTAACTTTCTACCTTGGAGTTGATCAGGAAAAGAAAAAGGCAGGCAGACCTCCAAAAGTCTCTGACCTCCAACTCTGTGCCTCGTTTATCCTATCCTATATCACAAACACTCCCGTCTTCACACTGGCTAAATCCTTGATTGACCCCAAAAGTGTATAGGCTTTTGAAAGAATACAGAAACAGAAGAATTCTTAGCATTCTGTTTGTTAAGCTGTTGCTTGGAAAAAAGGTAAAGCTTATAGTAGATGGAACTGTTCTTAAGGATAAAGCGGTTTTCTGGTAAAGCCTTTTGGGGCAAGAAAAAGAGAAACCTTTATAGTGAGCATTACAAAGGGAAGGTAAGATTTGAGGAGATGTACTATGGCGTTTTGGTTATGGTAGTTTGCGATAGCGAAGGGGTTGTATATGACCTGTGGTTTCATCCTGCGAGCTATCATAGAGTAAGTGGCTTAGGTTTTTAGTGGATAGTTTTGGGCTTATGGGAGATAGGGGATACAGGGGTTGTGAGTATGTAGAGGTTTGCGAGAGCAAGGAACAAAAGGGTATAAGGCAGGTGGAGGAAAGGGATTACCTTACTTGCTTACCTTTATGGCTATGCTATAGGCTACAGCTTTTTCAGGAAGTCTCAAATATGGGGGTAATTTCTCACCCGACGTATGATTTTATAAATATAACACTTACACTACTCCTCGCAGAATATACTGAAGCTGTTCTAAAAAATCCCCTGTAGGGACACACCTTATATTACTTTTTCACCGCCTCCGTCTCTTCAAGGTATCCCCTCAGCACCACATAGCCCACCAACCAATTGCCATACCTAGGGAATATCAAATTCCTCTTTTCAAAGTTAAGGGTCCTGCTGATGCCGTCCAAAAGCATGCCACCCGCATAAAGATTATCCATACTGAAAACATCCTTCACTTTTTCTACCTACTTTTTAGCCTTGTCTCTGAGCTCAGGCTTTAGCTTTGAAAGGTCAGGGTTTAAAACTCTGTCTGGATTTTACCAGACCGCCAGCGTGAAGTTTCTAATATCCGAACTTCTAAGCCTGACATAAGCCTCTTCAACCTGCCCCGGTTTTTGAAGAGTGGTTATAGCCCAAACTATGCTACCCACCAAGAAAACATTCTGCCTGTTTAGATAAGCAGGGTTCTTTTGGGCTTCCCTCTTGAGCACAGGCTTCACCTCTTTGTTCAAAACCCCCACCAACTCCGTTCTGAAATCTTTACCCTTGCTTGCCCTCTCCGTCAGGCTCACAGTCCCATAAGGAATCTCAAAGCTCATCACGTTTATGGAGCCCCCTACCTTTTCAAGGTATCCTATCTTGGTGTTTCCACTGCCTACATCCACAAAGATGGAACTATAAAAATACTTGGGCGGAACAGCCCCAGCAATACCAAAAAAGCACCTCATCTTTAACCGTCAAAAACTCCAACTTATAACCCGTGAGTTCCTCCACCCTTTTTGCCAACTCATCCCTGTTTTTCACAGAGGATATAGCACTGCTTGCCACCACAAAAATGTTATCCCCGGGCACACCCTTTTCCTTTAGCTTTTCTATCAAAGCCTTAACCGCCTGCGCAGTCTCCTTTATACCATCCTAAAGCTCCCGTCTCTTTGACCCCAGCTATTATGGTGGTGTTTATGCTTTCCCTAAAGACCTCCTGCAGGTCATAAAACTCATCCCCCTTAAGATCAATTCTGTAAGCCTGAGCCTTCACACCCTTTGACCCAATCTCCACCCCGCCATATACAGCCACCCTCTGTTTTTCAAGCTCTTGTATATCAGAGAGGGCTTCCTTAGCGCCTCCTTCCGCACCCATGGATTTAAACAGATCATAGGCACGAGTGAAGATGTCAACTTTTGGCATCCATAGACTGGGGTGGTTGATGGTTAGGACCTGAAGCAGTTCTGATAAGCTTAGAAATATAAAGGCAAGACAAGTAATAGAAGAAATACTAAGCAGAGTTTTTAAGTGGCACAGGTTTCCTGTAAGCCTAAAAGCAGAAGCTGTGCTCCTCTACTTTAAGGGACTTTCCCCAAGAGCAGTAAGGGAGTTCCTACTTCACAAGGGTTATTAGGGAAAGCTCTTCAGGCAATATATACGATTGCTATTTGGGTCTATAAGGTTTGCCTGTGTTTGTGCATCTTTCAAGAAGAAGGGACTCTTGGACAGCTAAGTTGGTTCTTTACAACACAAAGGCAAAGGGATGCACCACTGACAAGGGACCTTGGTATGTGAGTGCGGTCAAAGGGCTTGCAATGGAATGGCTACATGAGACTTTTGGGAAGAGGAATGAGGTTTCCTTGGAATGCTAAGTATGAAACCGTCTATAGATGGTTAGCCTCCTTTATTGTCATTTATACGATCATGAACCTAAAAAGTTGACATCCTCCCTTTAGCTTATCTCTTAACTCTTCAAAGGCAAAAGAGACATATCTTAGAAATATAAGACCAAGGACTATGTACTTATACTCGTGCACTTCGACTTTTTTTCTTAACTTATCCGCCGCCTTCCAAAGTTTGTCCTCAAAGGTTATGTCCTTCATTTTGGCTCCACCTCCTCCAGTTTATATCCCACACCCCTAACCGTCTTTATCCACTCACCCTCCTTTCCTAACTTTTCCCTAAGGTTTTTTACATGAACATCTATAGTTCTATCATAGACCTCCTTTTTTATAACATGTTCCACTAAATATTCCCTGCTTACGGGCTTTCCGTAGTTTTCCAAAAGGGTTTTCAAAATGGCAAACTCCGTTTTTGTTAGGTTTATGGGTTCTTTGTCCCTTCTTACTTCCATCCTTTCCATATCCACCGTCAAACTGCCAAGCTTTACAATCCCACCCTCCCTTAAGGCGCCATACCTTCTCATAACCGCCCTTATTCGTGCCAAAAGCTCTTTTATGGAAAAGGGTTTGGTAATGTAGTCATCTGCCCCGAGCTCAAAGCCCTTTAGCTTGTCCTCCTCTGCAGTTTTGGCGGTCAAAAAAATTATTGGAACATCCTTGGTTTCTGGAGAGGACTTGAGTATGTTTGCCACTTTAAAGCCATCCAAGGAGGGCACCATCACGTCCAAAATGAAAAGGCTCGGCTTTTCCTCCTTCACCCTTTCCAAGAGTTCAACACCCTTGCTAAAAGAAACAACCTCAAGGCCTTCCTTTTGTAGATGGTAGGTTAAGAGCTCCAAAAGGTCTGTGTCATCTTCCAAAAGGAAAACCTTCATGTTTTTGGCTTGATCCTAACAACCACCTCATCCGGATTGACCGTCTCGCCCACCTGTGCCAGAACCTCCTGCACAACTCCACTTATTGGTGAACGCACTTCGTTCTCCATCTTCATAGCCTCAACCATAAAGAGCACGTCTCCCTCTTTTACCTCATCCCCCGGCTTGACCCTTATACTGACTATTTTGCCTGATATAGGAGATGCCACATCTCCCAAGGCTACCGGCTTGGACCTCTTGGGCTTTACCTCTGTGCCAAGGCTTGAAAGGTCTCCGCTAACTACCTCCGTTGGACTGAGCTCCCTGACGGGTTTAAGTAGCACTTCCTCCAATCTACCGTCCAGCCTTATAAAGAAGGTCCTTCCATCTTGGGTGGGCTCACCCCTTCCCGCTATCTGCACATGATACTGCTCTCCATGGACGGTGATCACAAACTCTACCGGGATGTTTTCCCTTTTTTCTTCCTTCTCCTCCAGTTCGGGCACATATGGCTCGCCCTTTTCTCTCCACTCAAAGAACTCCTTTGCCACCAATGGGAAGAGGGCATAAGAGAGCACGTCCTCTTCGCTTTTTGCTCCCGCCTTTATGGCCTCTTCTCTGATCCTTTCCAGCTCGGGCTCCAAAAGGTCTGCGGGTCTTATGTGATAAATAGGCTCCTCATTACCCAAAACCTTCCTTAGAACCTCCTCCTTTATGGGTGCGGGCGGTCTGCCATAAAGACCTCTTACATAGTCTTTGACTTCCTTAGTAACAACCTTGTATCTCTCTCCATGGAGCACATTCAAGAAGGCCTGAGAGCCCACGATCTGACTGGTGGGCGTTACCAAAGGTGGATAGCCAAGGTCCTCCCGAACGCGGACCACCTCTTCCAAAACTTCTGGGAGTTTTTTTTCCATTCCCTGTTCTCTAAGCTGGCTTATGAAATTGGTGATCATACCACCCGGAATTTGATGCAAAAGAACACCCACATCGGGATACGGTGGCAAAACATCAAACTTTTTGTATTTCTTCCTCACTTGAACGAATAGGTCTCCCGCCTTTTGATACAGCTTTTCATCCACATCCACCTGGTAGCCGAGCTCCCTTAGCACGTATATCATGATCTCTCCCGCAGGGTGGGAGGTCTGCGAAGAGAGGGAGTAAAAGGCAGTGTCTATCATGTCTGCGCCAGCCTCTATGCCCTTCAGCTGTGCCATTTCTGCCAAGTTGGCGGTGGTTTGGGTATGAAGGTGAACCGGATATTTGGGAAATTCAGATTTCAGGGCTTTCACAAGTTCATAAGACATCTTTGGAGATAAAATCCCCGCTTGATCCTTTATGGATATTATGTCTATGCCCATATCCACCAACTGCCGGGCTATCTCCACATAGTATTCCACCGTATGCACAGGGCTTATGGTATAAGAGAGAACCCCTTTAACAATGGCACCTAACTTTTTGGCAGTTTCTATTGCCTTCCTTAGGTTTCTGGTGTCGTTAAGGGCATCAAAAATTCTAAAAACTTCTATACCGTTATCGTAAGCTTTCTTCACAAAGGCTTCCACCACGTCATCCGGATAGTGTCTGTAGCCTACCAAATTTTGACCTCTCAAAAGCATTTCCAGTTTAGTGTTTTTAGCCCTATCTTTGAACTTTCTGAGCCTTTCCCAAGGGTCTTCCTTTAGAAACCTCAAGCACACATCAAAGGTAGCCCCACCCCAAACCTCCAAGGAGTAAAAACCACACTTATCAAGGATTTCAACAATATCCAGCATATCCTCCGTCCTTACCCTTGTGGCAAGGAGGGACTGAATGCCATCCCTCAGGGATACATCGGTGATTTCTATCTTCCTCATGTGGTAAAATTATAAAGCCATGGGAGTTAAGATAGACATAAACAGCATACAGAGGGATATGTTTATTGAACATAACGGACAACCCCACAGAGTTTTGGACTATGAACACGTGAAACCAGGCAAAGGACAAGCCTTTGTGCGGGTAAAGGCAAAGAACATGAGCACGGGCAACGTGATTGAAATAACCTACAAGGCCTCCGACAGCATAGAACTGGCGGACTTTGAGCAGGTGTTTGCGGAATACTCATACAACGACGGTGATCACTACTACTTTGTAAGCAAGACCACCTACGAGATGCTTGCGGTTCCCGCCAAGAACATAGAAAACGAAGTAAAGTTCCTGAAAGAGGGCATGGAGGTTGTGGTTTTTGTCTATAAGGGTCAGCCCATAGGTATAGAGTTGCCAAGACATGTGGAGCTAAAGGTGGTGGAAACGGAGCCTGCCTTTAAGGGAGATACCGCTGCGGGTGGTTCTAAGCCCGCCAAGTTGGAAACCGGTGCGGTGGTGCAAGTACCATTCTTTGTGGAAGAGGGGGACATAATAAAGGTGGATACAAGGACGGGCGCTTACATAGAAAGGGTCAAGTGATGGACAAAGATTTTATAAAGGAGCTTATAAACCTTATAAAAAATAGCAATATAAAACTGTTTGAGATAGAGCATCAAGATTTTAGGCTTAGGATAGAGACCCATCAGAGGGAGTTAGTGCAGAAAGTAGAAACACCGAGGGAGGTAAAACATATTGAGGTGGTTCCTCCCGCCGAAGATTTGGAGGAGAGCAAGCTATATGTGATTAGGAGCCCTCTGGTGGGAACCTTCTACAGGGCACCTTCCCCTGGGGCACCCCCCTTCGTGGAGGTAGGCGACATTGTATCCCCCGGTCAAGTGCTGTGCATAATAGAAGCCCTAAAGGTGATGAACGAGATAGAAAGCGATGTTAGGGGCAAGGTGGTAAAGATCCTTGTGGAAAACGGAGAGACGGTAGAATACAACCAACCTCTCTTCCTGATAGACACAAACGTTTGAGAAGTTGTTCTAAAAATACAAACCTATTGAAAAGTTTCTGGGAAGTGATATAATTTTACCTGTGCAAAGCTTTCAGAGCTTGCTGGATGCCCGTTGTGGGACCAATGGAAGGAACCCTGAAGACGGAAAGGATTTTAAAATCCTTGCCATTGTCCAGCAGGTTCTGAAGGTAGCCCTCCTCTTCCCTGTTCTTGAGAGGAGAATACTCCTCTCCTCCCGTGAGGGAGTGTGGGACAGGATGAGGAAAGGGTTAGTTCCCTTTGAGGCTGGGGGGACGGTCCCGATGAGGGATTTTTAGAACAGCCTCCAAACGTTTGAAGAAGCTTTTACTCTACAGAAGGGGTGGACTTGGGGATACATTGCTCACTTTTCCCCTCTTAGAGATCTTCAAAGGGCAAGGCTTTCACATAACCACAGTAGGAAATACCGATTACTTTGAGATAGCCAAGGAAGTTGGCTGGGCGGACAGAGTTTTATCGGAAATGCCCAAGGAGGACTTTGACAAAAGGATAATAATCGGAACTGACGGAATAGACCCTTTTCCAAAGGAGAGGGTGTGGATTTTGGAATACTATCTAAAACTCTTAGGTCTTTCTTCTCACTATTCCCAAACACTGCCCCTTGGTGCAGACCAAAACTCACCCTTTAAGGGAAAGGTGGTTTTGCATCCATCCAGCAGTTCTCCAAAGAAAAACCCACCCATTGGGCTGTTTTTTGAGATTGAAAACTTTCTCACAGGGCTTGGTTACCAATGTGTGTATTTAGTTGGAGAGGCGGACCAGTGGTTAAAGGCGCATGTAAAGAACTTTGTGGAGATGTACCAGCCTTTGCAAATCGCCAAAGCTTTGAAGTCTGCCCTGTTTTTTGTGGGTAATGATAGCGGACTTTCGCACCTCTCTGCTTATCTTGGTTTGCCAACCTATATCTTCTATGGTCCTACGGACCCAGTAGTATGGAAACCTATAGGAAAGAGTGTTTTTCAGATAAGTTTAAACCTCAGTTGTAGCCCATGCTTTCCAAACACTTGCCAAGAAAGGGTCTGTTTTAATGTTAATGCACTTTTTGAGAGGTTTTTGAACTACTTTAAAGGCATGAGCCTGTAGGGCTTTAAAAAACCGCCCTCCAATAGACCTACTCCAAGAAACTCCTCATCCCAAAAGACTCTAACATAGCCATAGTGCTTTGCCTCTGCCCTTATCTTTGCACCGTTCCTAAAAAGCCTGGCTTCTTTTGTCCGCAAGCTAACCGCCGGCAAAAAGCTCATGGCTTCCCATATGGGAATTATTACGCCCCAGAGGTCTTCAAGGCTGTTTAGCCTCTCATAAGAGAGGGCCATACTGACGCTAAAGTCCCCTATCTTCGTCCTTCTCAACTCCGACACGTAGGCCCCGCATCCAAGGGCTAAACCTATATCGTGCGCCAAGCTTCTTATGTAAGTTCCTCCGGAAACTTCAAATTCAAGGACCACCTGTGGAAGGTTGCACTCCAAAAGCTTGGCACTGCAAACCTCCACCTCCACAGGCTTTAGAGGTACTTCTAAACCTTTTCTTGCCAACTCGTAAGCCCTAACTCCCCCTACTTTTTTTGCGGAGTAGGGTGGGGGCTTTTGAAGAATTCTGCCAGTAAAATTGGGCAGGACTTTTGCCACGTCCTCACAGGATACGTTCACATCCCTCCTTTCTAAGATGTTTCCCTCCGCGTCGTAGGTGTCCGTTATGGCACCGAGGACTATTTTTGTGATGTAAGTTTTTGGAAGCCTAACAAAAAACTCCGCAAAACGTGTTGCTTCCTCAAGTAAGAGGATCAAAAGTCCAGTGGCAATGGGGTCTAAGGTGCCCGTATGTCCTACCTTGTTCAACTTAAACTTCTTTTTAACCGTATCCACCAACTGAAAGGAGGTGAGCCCCCTGGGCTTATCCAAAAGCAAGATAGAGGGGATCATCCGCTCAGAAAATCTTTTAGATGTTTTTTTATTGCCATGTTTCTTAGCTTTCTTAGAGCCCTTGTTTCCAACTGCCTGACCCTTTCCCTTGAAATGTTTAATATTTCTCCTATCTCCCGCAATGTTTTTGGCTCTTCTCCCCTCAATCCAAACCTGAGCTCTATCACTCGCCTTTCCTTTTCCGGCAGTTTATCCAGCATTTCCTCTATTTCTTTGCTCAGAATTTCGTTCATTACCTTTTCTTCCACGTCGGCAGTGCCATGCTTGCTGAGAAAATCCACAAAGAAGGTGTCTTCTTCCTCTCCAACGGGCGCATCAAGGGACAAGGGCATTTTGGATATTTGCAGAATCCTCTCCACCTCCGCCGGGTCAATCTTGTAGCCCTCTTTTTCTATTCTCCTTTGGATTTCCTCTTCTGTGGGTCTCCTTCCCAGTTCCCTTTCCATTTCCTTTTGCAAGACCTCCTTGGTGTATTCCTCTGCTACCTCCTCCGCTGTTGGCTCCCTTTCGTATTCCTTGTATAGCTTGCTGTATATACTGTTGATCTTATTGATCAGATGGGATTGCTTTAGGGGTATGCGCACCGCACCAGTCTGTTGAGATAGAGCTTGCATTATAGCTTGCCTGATCCACCAAACTGCGTAAGATATGAACTTAACACCCTTGTCGGGGTCAAACCTCTTTGCCGCCTCCATAAGCCCATAATTGCCCGCCGCTATCAACTCTGAAAGGCGAAGTCCATAACCCAAATACTGCTTTGCTATGCTTATGACGAAACGCAGGTTTGATTCTACAAGCTTTCTGTAAGCCTCCTTGTCTCCCTCCTTTGCCCTTCTTGCTAGCTCCCTTTCCTCCTCAGGCTTTAGGAGGGGTATTTTTGAAACCTTCTTTAAGTATTGGGCTATAAGTTCTTGTTCGCTGTCCGGAATCATGGCCCTACCTCAAATAAAGCACCACGTACAGGTTGTTTCCACCTCTCCTTATCAAAAGGAGTACCCTCGTCCTCTGCTCGCTCCTCGCCCTCTCAATCTTTTCGTTAAACTGAGAGATACTCTCTACGGGCTCGTTATTAACCGCAAGGATTATGTCTCCCCTCCTTAAACCGCTCCTTTGGGCTAAACTGCCCGGTGCCACACCCTCCACAAGGACACCCTTTACTCCAAGCCTCCTTACCTCCTCCGGCGATAGATCCCTGAGGGACAGACCCAGATCTCCCACTTGCTCCCTTGGTTGCCCAAAGCTAACTTCTTCCGGCATTTCACCCACCTTTGCCTTAATGGTCTGCTCCTTTCCTCCCCTTATGATGGTTAAGGTTACCTCAGTGCCGGGAGGTGTTTTCATGATCTTAAACTGTAGATCCCTAACCTCTCTGACCTTTTCACCGTCAACGGCAACTATTATGTCTCCAACTTTGAGCCCAGCCCTCTCCGCAGGGCTACCCGGTGCAACCTGAGCTACGAGTATGCCCTCCTTCACCCCTATGGTTTCGGCGATCTCCGGCGTAATTTCTTGGATAACCACACCAAGCCACCCTCTAACCACTCTACCCTTAGCCATAAGCTGGTCTGCCACCCATTTGGCAAGGTTTATGGGTATGGCAAAGCCTAAACCCTGACCCTCCGCCACTATGGCAGTGTTTATACCTATAACCTCACCTTTTATATTTATTAGAGGTCCTCCCGAGTTGCCTGGGTTTATGGGTGCGTCCGTTTGAATAAAGCTTTCGTACTGGGTTATCCCTATAGACCTGCGCAGGGCAGAGATCACTCCAAAGGTCACAGTTCTTTCAAGACCGTAAGGATTTCCTATAGCGATCACCAACTGACCTACCTTTAACTTGTCCGAATCTCCCAGCTTTGCCACCCTACCCTCAGGGTTTTCTATGCCCTTGGCGTCCACCTCCACCACCGCCACATCCGTTTTGGGGTCTCCTCCCACCAACCTTCCGTCCTTTTCTGTATGCGGGTCAAACCTTACCCTTATCCTCTTTGCCCCTTGAACCACATGATTGTTGGTCAGGATGTAAAACTTTCCGTTCTTATAAGCCATGATCACACCCGAACCTAAGGACCTCCTCTCCTGCGGAATTTGGAATGGGAAGAAGAAGGGGAAATCCCCACCAAAACCACTTGAAACCTCTTGGGTAGAGTATATGGCTACCACAGATGGGGAGACCCTTTCCACAAGCTCCGTCAATTCCTTTTCAAACTGTGCCAGAAGACCGGACCTAACGGAGACCTCTTGTGCTTGAGGTTGTGGCGCAGTCCCAGAAGTAGGAGGCGTTTTTTGCGCTTTACAACCTTCTATGCTAAAAAGTAGTAGCAAAAACAACAGTGATAGAAAAGCCATTGCGACCCTCCTCACTGCGGAACCTCGCAGGAAAAGAATAACACCAAAAAGCTAGGTTTGTCAATGGAAAATATTAGCCTTTCAACGCTCTTTTTGGCTCTGAGAATATCTCCTTTTGATGGATTGTAAGAGGAACCCGTGTAATGAAAGAACCTTAAAAGGTCCCAACCTTTGAAGGGAATTTCCAACTCTCTCAGCTCCACCTTTCTCAGCTTTCCTCCAAGATGGCAAAGCCTTTCAAGGATATCCTCCGGAGAAAGGAAGGGAAAGTTCAAAGGCTCCAGACTTCCCTTAACGGGCATGGCACATAGAAATTTCTTCCTGCAAACCCGGAATATTTCCCTAAAGCTCTGGTCTATGGAGGTCCAGTGCAGGGCAAAGTTGCTTATCACACAGTCAAAGCTCTTGTCCTTAAAGGGCATTGCCTCAGCCATAGCGCAAATACCCAAAAAACCTTTCTGTATGTATGCCTTCAGCATACTCTGAGAGATATCAATACCTATCACCTTCTCTAAACCTTCACTACAAAAGCCTGTGCCACAGCCCACATCAAGTACCAAACCCTCAATTGTGTCTAAGCGCTTTAAAATCTCCGCACTCTGTCTTTGGGGAATAGCCCAATCTTCATAGGTACTTGAGGCCCTCGAGAACCTCAAAGATAACAGCTTCATTTTCCGGGAAGTGTCCTCCAGCAAAGGTTATTAATTTAGCCCTCCTGCTCAGATTGTAAAGCTCAAGGGCCCCTCTGAGAGGAACGATAGGGTCCTCTGTGCCATGAAGTAGGAGAATGGGTCTATTTATATGAGGGATATAGCTTCTTAGGTCCGTGGAAAAGTAATCCTCCAAAAGCCCAAGGGCTCCATCCAGTTCCGCCTTTGCATCAAAGGGCTTTGGGTATGCCCTCTCTCTGAACTCCTTTAAAAACTCCTCCCTTTCCTTTCTGAGCCTTAGCAAAAAGCCCTTTAGGTTTTTCTTATCCCAAAGGCAAGGAAAGCACGCGGTGGCACCTATTAAAAGTAGGGCTTTTACCTTAGAGGGAAAGAGCATGGCCAAAAGTAGGGCTAAGGTGCCCCCCATAGACCAACCTACTACCGTAGAGTTGTTGGGAATTCTAATGGCGATCTCTTGGGCTAAAGCCCTGAGGCTTTTGCTTTTTAGCTTAGAAGTTCCGTGAAAGGGTAGGTCTATCTTTATGCCAGGAAAGGTTTTAAAGACCTCTGAGGAAAAGCCAAAGCCATGAATAAAGACAAGCGGGCCCGGAGGGACTCGAACCCCCGACCTAGGGATTAGAAATCCCTTGCTCTGTCCAGCTGAGCTACGGGCCCTCGGGGCGACAGGACTTGAACCTGCGACCTCTGGCTCCCAAAGCCAGCGCTCTACCACCTGAGCTACACCCCGTGATAATATATTTTATTCAATGAAAATCCTACTTGCAACCCAAAACTTGGGAAAATACAAAGAAATTAAGCGAATGTTAGAACCTCTCGGAGTGGAAGTTATAATGCCAGAGGGAAAGTTGAACGTGGAGGAGAAGGGAAACTCCTTTATGGAAAACGCATACATAAAGGCAATGGCATACTTTGAAAAATACCGCATTCCCACCTTGGCAGACGATTCAGGGCTTGTGGTTTCATCCCTTGGGGGTTATCCAGGTGTATTTTCCAGTCGGTTTTACTCCATAGATTGGGGCGGAAGGGAGGAGGTTCAAACTTCGGAGGATGAAGCAAACATAAGAAAACTTCTCAGGCTTATGAAGGATGTTTCCGATAGGAGGGCATACTTTAAGGCAGTCTTGTGCCTTGTTTTGGAAGAGGGACTGAGCATCTTTTCCGAAGGCACCTGTGAAGGGGAGATTGTGCACAGTCCGAGGGGCTCAGGGGGCTTTGGCTATGACCCCATTTTCAAGCCAAAGTCCTATGAAAAAACCATGGCGGAGCTGTCTCCAGAGGAAAAGGACCTTATCTCCCACAGAGGCAAGGCACTGAGAAAGTTAAAGGAGTTTTTGGAGCTTTTGAAAAAGTGCAGGTAGGAGTTATATTTGTATATGATGGATCGCATATTTGCGTGGGGCTACAACTTTAAAACCGCCCCAGTGGAAATAAGGGAGCTTTTAGCCTGTAGTAAGGAGGAACTTTGCGATATCTTGACTGCAGTAAAATCCTACTCAGGGGTAAAAGAGCTTGTAATTCTAAACACCTGTAATAGGGTGGAAGCCTACGCAGTGGCAGAAGACTACCATCAAATGCACCTTTTGGTGTCTGCTTTTTTGGAGCTAAAAAAGGTAAGCCCCAGCTATAAAAATTACTCCTTCTTTTTGGAAGGAAAGGAAGCCTTAGCGCACATATTCAGAGTTGCCAGTAGTCTTGATTCTATGGTGGTGGGAGAGAGCCAGATAGTACACCAGTTTAAAGAGGCATTTAGGTTAGCCAAGGAGTGTGGAGGACTTGGAAAGATCCTAAACCGGGTCTTTGAAAAGGCCCTGAGAACTGCCAAAAGGGTGCGCACGGAGACGGGCATAGGCAAGAACGCAGTGTCCGTTAGCTATGTGGCGGTAGAGTTGGCAAAGCAGATCTTTGGAAATCTAAGCAAGGCGCAGGTGCTTTTGATAGGTGCGGGAGAGATGGCGGAGCTTGCTTCAAAGTACTTTAAAAAGCTAAAGGCAAGCATATTTATTGCCAACAGAACATACCAGAGGGCTTTGGAACTGGCAAGGGAGCTGGAGGGCAACGTGCTAAGATACGAGGAACTGCCAGACCATCTTCATAAGTTTGACATAGTTCTTGTATCTACAGGTGCAAAGGGCTATGTGCTCACCAAGGAGATGGTAGAAACCGCAATGAAAAAGAGAGACTATCGCCCTATGTTCATCATAGACATCTCCGTACCCAGAAACGCAGACCCAGACATAGAAAGCATAGACCAAGCCTTCCTGTATAACATTGACGACCTTAAGGGTATAGCCCAAGAGAACCTAAAGGGTAGGCTCAAGGAAAAGGAGAAGGGGGAGATCATCGTCTGGGACGAGGTGGAAAAGTTCTTCCGGTGGCTTGAGCTTCTTCCGATAGAGGAAAAGATCGTGAAAATCAAAAACTATTGGGCGGATGTGGAAAAAAGGGAGCCAAAGTTTAGGAGATTTTTGCACCTTGCCCTTGAAGAGATAAAAAGGAATCCTTCAGATAGTGAAAAGTTGATTAAAATACTCCTTGAGGAGGTTAAAGAAGATGGAAACAAGGCCAGAGAGCTATCCTATGTCCATAACCGAGTTGATGGAGTTGGAGTCTGAATACTCCATAAAGGCGTACATACTCATAAAGGCAGACCCAAGAGAGATCCCGTCAATAATGCTCGCCCTTTCTACCTTTGAAGGTGTCAGAACCGCGGATGTAGTAACAGGTCCTTACGACATTATCGTCTTTGTGGAGGTAAAAAATCAGGACGAGCTGGGAAGATTAGTTATAAACAAAATTCACTCCTTGGAGGGGGTGAAGGAGGCTTTGACCTGCGTAGTGGTCAGAATATGAACTACCCAAAGGTTGTGGAGGAGGAGGACAGGATAATCGTTATATACTCGGAGGAGCCCCACCACTACGTGGAGGGGGACGACGGCGTTTTGATATATTACTCTAAGCTCTGGGAAGTGGTTAAAATAGTTATCAAGAAAGATGAAAAGCATCACATCATTAAGCTCTGACTTTCTTGTGATAAGGGGAGGCAGACCGCTAAGGGGAAGGGTAAAGGTCTCCGGTTCAAAAAACGCAAGCCTTCCCATACTCATAGCAAGCCTTTTAACCGAAGAGCCCTGCATTGTAAAAAGGGTGCCCAATCTTTTGGATGTTAAAACTACCTTTGAGCTCTTGAACACCCTTGGGGCACAGGTGCATTTTGAAGAGGGGAAGGCTTTTGTCCATGCGCAGGCGTTGAACTCTTACCTCGCACCAGACTATATAGTCAGAAGGATGAGGGCTTCTATCCTTGTGGCTGGTCCCCTTTTGGCGCGATCTGGTCGGGCGGTGGTAGGCATGCCTGGTGGCTGTTCCATAGGTGCAAGGCTCATTGACCAGCATCTAAAAGTCTTTGAAAGGGGAGGGGCAGTTATAAACGTGAAAGAGGGCTACCTTCATATGGAGGTTCAAAAAATAAAACCGGTGGAGTATACCTTTGAGGTTATAACTGTTACGGGTACAGAGAATGCCCTTATGTTTTTGAGCAGATGTCCAAAGAGAAGCATTCTCAGGAACGTTGCCCTGGAGCCAGAGGTGATGGACCTGGTGGAGGTTCTTAGAAAGATGGGTGTGGAGATAGAGGTGGAAGGAAGGACTATGATTATAAAGGGAAGTGAGGATTTGGCGGGCTTTGAGCACGAGGTAATACCGGACAGAATTGAGGCGGGCACCTTGGCGGTGGCGGGCTTTTTGACGGGTGGAGAGGTGCTCTTGGAGGGTGTTAGGGTAGACCACATGGGTGCCCAGATAGAAAAGTTAAGGGAGGCGGGTGCAAAGGTAGAAATCTTGGGCATAGACAGGCTCAAGGTCTGTGGGGACAGAAGACCAGAACCTTTAGAAATATCCACCGCAGAGTATCCGGGCTTTCCCACAGACATGCAAGCCCAGTTTATGGTACTGTGCACGGTGGCAAAGGGCATCTCCCACATAACGGAAAACATCTTTGAAAACCGCTTTCAGCATGTAAATGAACTTCTAAGAATGGGAGCAAACATAAGCCTTAGGGGTAGAACTGCCATCGTGCACGGTGTAGAAAGATTGAGCGGGGCGGAGGTCTTTTCCACAGACCTGAGGGCAAGCGCCAGTTTGGTTTTGGCAGGGCTCATTGCAGAGGGAACAACCACAGTCAGGGACATATACCATTTAGACAGAGGTTATGAAGGCTTAGAGGAAAAGTTAAACCAACTTGGTGCAGACATAGAGAGGGTAAAGGATGCAAACACTGCTGGATAGGGCAAAGATTTTACAGTCTGCGCTTCCTTACATTAGGGAATTCTACGGAAAGGTCTTTGTCATAAAGTATGGCGGTTCTGCCATGGTAAACGAACAACTAAGGGACAGCTTTGCCCGTGATGTGGTGCTCTTGGCTTACGTGGGTATAAAGGTGGTAGTGGTCCATGGGGGAGGACCACAGATAAGCCAAACCTTGGAAAAGTTCGGTCTAAAGGCGCACTTTGTGGGTGGTGTTAGAAAGACGGATGAAGAAACCATGCATGTGGTGGAGATGGTGCTCTCGGGGAACATAAACAAGGACATAGTTGCCCTCATAAACACCCACACCAAAAAACCTATATACGCGGTGGGGCTCTCCGGAAGGGATGGGGAGCTTTTGAGGGCAAAAAAGCTTGACAAGGAAAGCTACTTTAAAGAGCTTGGTTTAGAAGTGCCAGAGGAAGACCTTGGCTTTGTGGGAGAAGTGGAGGAGGTGAATGTGGAGCTACTGCAGACCCTCCTTGAAAGAAACTACATCCCGGTTATTGCACCGGTAGGTGTAGGAGAGGGTGGTCAGGCTTACAACATAAACGCAGACCTCTGCGCATCAAAGATAGCCCAAGCGCTGAAGGCGGAGAAGGTGATCTTTTTAACGGACACGGAGGGTGTAAAGGACAAAGATGGTTCCCTCATATCCACCTTGCATGCGCGTGATATTCCAAGGCTTATCTCCGAGGGTGTGGTAAAGGGAGGCATGATCCCAAAGCTCAAGAGCTGTATGTCCGCCTTAAAGGAAGGAGTAAAGAAGGTGCATATAATAGACGGGCGTGTGCCCCACTCCATACTTTTGGAAGTTTTCACCGACGAAGGGATAGGAACGCAGATCGTTCCGTAGTCTAAGCCCTTTTGTTCCAAAATCCTCTCTCTTTCCTCTCTTTGAAGGTTAGTTCTATACTGTGAAGGGAAAGTTCTTTTAAAACCCTTGCCTTTTCTTTTTCTGCATTCTCAAGCCTTCTTTTTGCATACTCCACATACTCCTCGGAGATATCTATACCTATGTATTTCTTTCCCAAAAGCTTAGCGGCTACAAGGGTGGTTCCAGTTCCACAGAAAGGGTCTATAACAATTCCATCCTCTTCCTCAAGCAAGCTTGCTATTATCCGTGTGGGAAGTTCTATGGGAAATACTGCAGGATGTTCTTTATGTCCTTGCTCTGGACGGATCTCCCATATGGATGTTAATTTGGCGTGCTTGGGCTTTAACTCTTTTGGCTTTCCTTTCACAAGCCAATAAATTCTTTCTTCCACCTGCCAAAACCTCCATCCTCTTATGTTGCCCGCAATTTTTCTGTTCCAAATGATCTCCTGCCATACGTTCCACTTGGTTTTAAGTAGCCACTGTAAGGGATGGATCATTTTTCCGTCTTCGTAGCGCACTTTGTGATTGTAGAAAAAAGAGCTTCCTTCTTTCATTACCCTGTAGAGTTCATTTAAAACCTCCACCTGCCAGCTTTGATACTCCTCCTCTGGCATAACATCTCTGTAGCCCTTGTATCGGACTTTATCCACTAACCAACCACCGTACTTTTCTTTTTTGTTGTATGGTGGAGAGGTTATACCCAAATCTATACTTTCATCTGGCATTTTCCTTAAAACTTCCAGGGCATCACCACATATAACTTGATTAACAAACTTTTCTATACCTTCCATTTTTTAAGTCCCTCAAAGTATTTTGTAAGGTCCCTTGAGAGGTAATCCTTAAAACTGTGCCAATCATCCCTTAAATAGGCAAGTTTCAAAGAAGGACAATCTTTGTAATCCCTAAAGGAAAATCCGGCTGAACGTAAGTATTCTCCCTCTCTTCTTTGTCCCTCCGGAAACCTACGTTCAAGCAAACCTTTAAGCTTTTCCTTTAAGCACTCAAGCTTAAACTCAAAGATGTATATAAGCTTCCCTCCCACAAAACCGCTAACCAAAATTATAGGATTATTTTCCAAATCCCTACTAAACCTTTCCAAGGTGTAGTCGTTAAAACTTCCACCGCCGTTTAGTTTTTTCCTGGGGTCATCCGTATTTTGAGGTTTGACCTCACAATCAACTCTCCTTCCAGCATCCACATCCATTCTGTATCCGTTGTATCCGAGCTTCTCCGAGTTTGGTTGAAAACCACACATCCACAAAGTGGTTAATTCTCTAAGTCTTGATGAGTTTTTGTCATTAAAGTAAAGGGTCAAAAGGTCTATACAAAGGGCTATCAAGGATGGTTTTGAAAGCCCATTCAAAAACTGAACAAGCTCTTCAGAGGGCCTCGTTGAATATAGTTCAACGGTCTTTCTTAGGTTAGGATTTGTCATGTAAGCTTAATTATAATACCGACGAAGGGATAGAAACGCAGATAGTCCCTTAAGAAAGGTTAGCTTGGCAAAGTATAGCAGTAAAACTAGGTATATCACGAGGATGTCAACTTTTTAGGTTTATGATGGTATAAATGACAATAAAGGAGGCTAACCATCTATAGAAGGTTTCATACTTAGCATTCCAAGGAAACCTCATTCCTCTTCCCAAAAGTCTCATGTAGCCATTCCATTGCAAGCCCTTTGACCGCACTCACATACCAAGGTCCCTTGTCAGCGGTGCATCCCTTTGCCTTTGTGTTGTAAAGAACCAACTTAGCTGTCCAAGAGTCCCTCCTTCCTGAAAGATGCACAAACACAGGCAAACCTTTCTCGTCCACCGCAAGCCACAGGTAGTAAGTTCTATCCCTTACTTTTACCTTTGTTTCATCCACATAGACCCAAATAGCAATCGTATATATTGCCTGAAGAGCTTTCCCTAATAACCCTTGTGAAGTAGGAACTCCCTTACTGCTCTTAGAGAAAGTCCCTTAAAGTAGAGGAGCACAGCTTCTGCTTTTAGGCTTACGGGAAACCTATGTCGCTTAAAAGCTTTGCTTAGTATTTCTTCTATTACTTGTCTTGCCTTCATATTTCTAAGCTTATCAGAACTGCTTCAGGTCCTAACCATCAACCACCCCAGTCTATGGATGCCAAAAGTTGACATCTTCCCTCTTCCCTCTCTCCATACCTCTTTAGGGCAAACCCCAAATACGCTTTGTCTTTCAAAAGTTTCTCGTAATTCTCAGGCATGTCCTCTTTAAAGCCCAGTGCCCTTCTTCCTATCACATATGCAGATGCTATGTCTTTATCTATACTTAACTGTGGCGCATACTTTAGCATGCCAATAACTGAGGTATAGGCAGGATTTACCTCTACTACTTCCACCCCTTTAACATTGCCACCCTTTTTAGCTTTTGCATAAACTTTTTGGCATTCCAGTGATGAAGCCTTTTTCTTAGTGTAGCTTTCCCATCTCCTCTACTTCCCCTCTTAAGCTTTTTCAAATTCTCTATGGCTATAGCTTTACCTTTCTGGATGGCCAAATCCACTATCTGATGTGCCAATATCCACTCTTGGTGGTCTTTGCTGTTTTGGGAAAGCCCTAAAAGGTGGTGTAGGCTAATGGTCTGATAGCTTAGTAGTTCTCCAGTTTTTGATACCTCTGCTATGGCTAAATGAATTGGTGATGCGTTTGTGTCCATGGCTATTACTCCGTTCTCTTTGGTGTATCTTACCTTGGGCATTGGAAGTTCAAAGGATACGCTTCCATAAAATTCTCCTTCCCTCAGCTTTAACTCCACTGTGTAGGCAAAGTAGCTTTTTGTTTGCCAACTTTCTAAAAGCATAGTCATAAAGGTGAGCCACTTGTCTTTGCTGTTGCTTGGTTCTCTTAACACTTTGGCGTAGATAAACTCTCTGTTTCCTGTGGTAATCCTCAAGTGTAGCTGTCCGTTTAGGTCTTCAAATCTCATTAGTCTGTTTCCTTTGTCTGCCTTTGACCCGATGCTTATAAGTGTTCCTTGTCTTAGTTCTCTCCACTGCTTTTTAAGTTTTTCTCTTGTCTTTCCTGAAAGATGATTTTCACAAAGCTTTTCAAAAAGTCTTTTGCCTCCAAAGACCACTGGTTTATCGGTAGGATACTGCTTAGCCTTGTAAATGGCTGAGTCAATGTATTTAGTTGGTAATTCAGGAAATAGCTGTCTCAGTCTTTGGTATATTTGGGCGTGTGGGTTTTTTGTTTTTTCTTTTTCCAACTCCTTTAGCATATTGTATGCTACGCGAATGACAGAGGATTGCTTACGCATAAGCTTTATGAGTTTTTCTTTGTCTTCCTTTTTCAGTTCAAGCTTGAACTGTAGGCTAACAAACATCAAGCTTAGATTTTAACTTTAAAACTCTTGTGTGTCGATGGAGTTGTATTTTTAGAACAGCCTCGCGTAAAACTTGGCTATACCAAAATCACCTTAGGAAAACTGTACAGCCTTAAAGTAGGGGATACAATAACCTTAGACAAACCCACAAGGGAACCGGTGGAGATCTATGTGGAGGGGATAAAAAAGTTCTTGGGTGTGTTAGGTCATTCAAAAAACAAAAAGGCTTTTAAGATAATACAAGATGTCCAAGAATAAAGAGATTGCAGAAATATTCTCTAAGATGGCAGACATTATGGAATTTTTAGGGGAGAATCCTTACAGGATAAACGCTTACAGGAGGGTGGCGGAGGTCCTTTCTGAGTTAGGGGTGGATGTGTAGGAGTTGGTTAAAACTGGTAAGATATACCAAATACCCGGAATAGGAGAATCTTCTTTAAGCAAAATATTGGAGTATCTAAGAACCGGGAAAATATCCAAATACGAGGAGCTGAAAAAGCAGGTGCCGGAGGATCTGCTTGAACTCCTTAATGTACCCGGCATTGGTCCAAAAACCCTAAGGTTAGCCTACGAAAAGCTACATATCGGAACTAAGGATGACTTTTTGAGAGCAGTCAGAAGTGGTATGCTTGCTACCTTGCCCGGTATAAGGGAGAAAAAATTACAGAACATAATGAGAGGGCTTGAACTGTATGAAAAGAGTAAAGAGCGTATGTCCCTTATAGAAGCTTATCAATTGGGCGAAAGGCTTTTGGAACATATGAAAAGAGTTGGGGAGCTTTACCAAAATATAGAGCTGGCGGGAAGTTTAAGGAGGAGAAAGGAAACCGTTGGAGATATAGACCTCTTGGTTTCTGCGGATAAAAGGTTTTGGCCCGCACTGCATGAGCACTTTACTAAATTTGATGAAGTTCAGGATGTTCTACTTAAGGGAGAAACAAAGTCCAGTGTGATTTTAAAAAACGGAAAACAGGCGGATTTCAGGACCGTTGAACCCCATCAATGGGGCTCCGCCCTCCAATACTTCACGGGTTCAAGGGAGCACAATGTTAGGATAAGGGATATAGCAAAAGCTAAGGGATTAAAATTGAGCGAATACGGCGTCTTTAGGGCAGACACAGAAGAGTGGTTGGGTGGAAGAACGGAGGAAGAGGTCTATGAACTTCTTGGTATGGATTGTCCCCCACCCGAGCTAAGGGAAAACGTGGGAGAGGTGGAGCTTGCCTTGGAGAGGAAGCTACCAAGGCTTGTGGAATGGGAAGACATAAAGGGTGATTTTCATATGCATACCAACTGGAGCGATGGGCTTGGTAGTATTGAGGAAATGGCGGAGACCGCCTACAGGCTGGGATTGCAGTACATCGTCATCGGAGACCATTCCCCCTCCGCAAGGGTGGCGAAAGGTTTAGACATACAAAGATACAGAGAACAGTGGAAGGTAATAGAGAGGTTAAAATATACTTAGGGGGTGCGAGGTAGATATACTTCTCGATGGCAGTTTGGATCTTCCCAATGAATTTTTAGAGGAGTTTGACTTTGTGGTGGCTTCCATACACACACGTTTTGGACAGGATAACACCTATAGAATTTTGCGGGCGATAGAAAACCCCTATGTGAATTTAATAGGACATCCCACTGGAAAGGCCTACGGAAGCAGGGAAGGCTACCCTCTCAACATGGAACAGATAATAAACTTGGCAAAGGAGAAGGGAACCGCGTTGGAGCTAAACACATTCAGAGCAGACCTATCTCCAGAAATGGTCAGAAAGTGTGTTGAAAAGGGCGCGCTCGTTGCCATCGTAACTGATGCCCACGCGCCGAGCCACCTAAGGTATTTAAAGATTGGTTTAGGTTTGGCAAGAAGGGGATGGGCAAAGAAGGAGGACATTTTAAACACGAGAACTGTGGAAGAAGTAAAAGAGTTTGTAAGGAGAAAAAGGTATAATAGATAGATATGCCACGCCATCAAAACACCAAGGAGAAGATTTTAGAATCCGCCCTCAAGCTGTTTTCGGAAAAGGGCATAAGGGAGACCACCATAAAGGATATAGCCAAAGATGTGGGCATAACAGAGGGTGCCATATACAGACACTTTGTTAGTAAAGATCAGATTGTTAGCACCCTCTTCTCCACATACGCCGAAAGGCTATACAAAGAGCTGATTTCAGTGGTTGAAGAAAATACATCAATAAAAAACAGGTTTTTCAAGCTTGTAAAAACCTTCTTGAGCTTTTGTTTTGAGAATCCACAAGCTTTTAAGTTCATAAACTTGTTTCACTATCTGAGGGCTGAAGAGGTAAAGAACTTTCAAAACCTCCCTAAAGACGCCCTGATGAAGTTCATGGATGAAGGTTTTAAGAAGGGAATTATCAAGGTCAGAAGGGAGTTGGCTTTAGCGGTGGTGGTGGGCACTTTGGAAAGGACATTCCTTTTAGTGGAGGGTGGAATAATGGAAAGGGAGGCGGGCTTGGAGGAGGAGTTGGCAGAAGTCCTCTGGAGGGCAATTACTTACCAATAACGAGGATAGCACCTGGCCGTTTTATCCTTGGCGCCAAAATCTCCATTACCCTGAATTCATGAACCATGTTGGTGGTCTCCACGTAGGCAAGGGACATATCAAGGGCTACCACTATGTCCATGTTCTGAGGACCGGCGGAGACCAGTATAGCCTTCCCCTCTGGTACTATGGGAGAGGTGTGAACTTCACTGACTATTTTCTTTATCTGCTCTATTTCAAGGAGCCCCGTGTTATGATAAACGCGGTTTAGCTTGAAGTAATCCTTCGGGTTCAAAAGAAGATGGTATGGACCAAAAAATCCGCTTTCTGTGAGCTTTGCCACACCCAAAGACACATCGTTAAAGGCATTTCCCATCACATCCCAATCGCTCATTGAGATGCTTTGCCTTCCCTCCACCGTCAGAAGCCCTTCTATGCCTAGCTTTTTGTTGCCATGTATTATAAGGGTGTCTTCTGCCACTGCGGTGGCAAAGGCCGCGGCGGATGCAGTGGATGTATCTATGGGTAGGTTAAACTGCCTCCAGTATTCAAGGTCCCTCCAGCTTATGGAAAAAGGTTTATAGATGGTGGGAAGAACTATGTGTATTCTTTTACCTACCCTAACTGGCTCGCAGGTTTGGGCTTCCTCTCCGGGTCTTACCTCACAGCTACCGGGCTCCACCCCAAGAAACACATCATAAGATATAACCTGATGCCCTGCACCTATAGGACCAACCACAGGCATAAACCTTCTGCAAACTAATGTATTTTTTGCCACCCTTATAACCGCCTCCTCCAAGGTAGCCCACTCTTCCTGCGTAAGGGGTGATTGGTCTCTACCCAGAAAGTCCATAGCGCACCTCCTTTTTGTTAAATTTTAACACTACCCTTCTTCCATCTCCTTCAAACAAAAACTCAATGATACAATCGCAAAGCTCTAAATTCTTTGCCCACTCCACCACTACTATACCTTCCCCCACAAACTGTTCCACGTCAAAGTCCTCCACCCTGTACAGGTCTATGTGTATTAACCTTCCCCTTTGGGTGGGATACTCGTTGACGATGGTAAAGGTGGGACTTCTAACCTGATAGCCCTCCTTTATTCCTAAACCCTCTGCCAGTCCCTTCACAAAGGTAGTTTTGCCCGACCCCAAGTCTCCAAGTAGGCATATTACTTCATCCCCCTTTAGCCTTTTGGCAAACTCTTTTCCAAAGTTTATAGTCTCTTGTTCGTCCTTCAAAAAGATCTCATACATCCTTACACTCCTTTATGCATTTGGCTATTTGGGAAAGGGCTATGTATGGGTTTTTTTCTTCTGTTTCCCATACAAATATACCCGCCCTGCTCAAGTTAAGCCTGGCGGTTTGGTCTTCGGGATGCCACCCACATACTACAATGTTCACTCCGCTTTCTGCCAATATTTGAGATATCTCCCTTTCATCGCCGGAGATCTCCTTTAAAAGCTCCCTCTTCCCGTCGGAGAATATGGCCAAGTATTTGGTGTTTTCAAAGTGGGAAGAAACCTTTTGCTCCTCGTCCAAAAGTATTCCCACCCTTGGCTTTATCCCTCCCACCGGTTCGTAATGGATAAAGACCATCTCCAGCTCAGGAATCTCCCTCTTTAGCCTCTCTTCCAAAGCATCCACTGTTTGATGGATGTGGTGGAAGTTCCAGCCCTCTACCGCTACCGTAATATCCGCAAAGAGCCTTCCGCCAGAGGACCTAACATAAAGATGTTTTATTTCCTTTATGTTTTCAAAATCCAGTATGATCTGCCTTATTCTCTCTAAGGTCTTTTCATCAGCAGAAACATCCAAGAGCACCGCAAACTCCCTTTTGAGTATGCTTATGGCAGTCCAAAGGATCAAAAGGCTCACAGCTATCGCAAAGTATCTGTCCAACTGGTACCCAAGCTTAGCACTTACAAAGCTCAAAAGCACCAAAGAGGAGCCAAAGGCATCCGTTAGGGTGTGATAGAAGTCTGCTATGAGGGCTGGAGAGTTGTACCTTTTGCCCGCCCACCTTTCCAGCATAGAAAGGCTAAGGGAACTAAAGAGAGAAAAGACCACAATTCCCGCGCCAATGTCCCAAAACTCTTCCTTTATCTCCACCCTTTGGGAAAAAGCCCTCTTTATTATCTCGTAGCTTGCCAAAAGTAGAAAGAAAGAAATCGCCACAGAGGCTAAGTTTTCCAGCTTGTAAAGCCCGTAGGGAAATCTCTCGTTCCTTTTGGTAGAGAACTTTATGGAGATGTATGTGATCACAGAGGCAAAGGAGTCAGAGAGGGAATGAACCGCTTCCCCGATCAGGGACAAACTACCGGATAAAACACCACCCACAAACTTGGCAAGAGACTGCAGTAGATTAACCAAAAGTGCGATTAAAGCCCAGTGTTCCTTGCTCATCGGTTGAAGGGAGACTTACAGCCCTGATAGCTACCTCTACTTTCCATTTCCCTTTGGATAGCCTGAAGGACCTCATGTTTTTTCCTGTAGGTGCAGTAATCTGGGGCTATGAGCCTGTCTTCCTCCACCTCCCCCGTTAACCTGTGGATCACCACATTGGGGGGTAGGATCTCTATTAGGTCCACCGCCCTTTTTGCATACTCCTGAAGGCTCAGAACCTCAAACTCTCCGTTCAAATACTGCTGTGCCATCTTGGTTCCTTTTATAACATGGAGTGGGTGTATTTTAACGCCGTCTATGGGTAGGGCGCACAGGAGCTTTCCAGTTTCTAACATATCCTCCTCATCCTCTCCGGGAAGTCCCAGTATCACATGGGCACAAACTTTTAGGTTTCTCCTTTTGGTCCTCAAGACCGCATCCACAAAGTCCGAAACTCCGTGCGCCCTGTTGATCCTTCTGAGGGTGGTAAAGTTGGCAGACTGAAGTCCATACTCCACCCACACCTCTAAACCTTTTTGGGTGTAGCCTTCCAAAAGGTCCAACACCCACTCGGGGGCACAATCGGGTCTTGTTCCCACGTCAATTCCTACCACTTCGTCAAACTCTAAGGCGGTGTCATAAATGCTCTTTAGGTATTCTCTCTCTCCGTAGGTGTTAGAGTAGGACTGATAATAAACAAAAAAGAGTATGTTTTTACCATATTTCTCCTTTGCCCGTAGGATGCCCTCCTCTATCTGTTTTTTCAGTGGCACGCTGGGGCTGAGGTGGGCGGGTCTTGTGCCAGAAAAACAGTAGGTGCAACCTCCCACAGACTTCGTGCCATCTATGTTAGGACAGGTGAAGGGTAAAGCTACGGTGATCTTCTGAACCCTCTTGCCATACTTTTCCTTTAAATAGTCCTTTAAGGAATAGTAAGCGCTCTTTTCTTTGAGCATAGGGTAAAAATTTATGCTTCAGTTTGTAAAGTGGCCCAGGGCGGACTCGAACCGCCGACACCCCGGTTTTCAGCCGGGTGCTCTACCAACTGAGCTACCGGGCCTCTTTGGTATTAAAATTATACCACATGATAAGAATTGAAACACCTTTAACAGATGAAATCGTAGAACGCCTCAGGGCGGGGGACAGGGTACTCATAAGCGGTGTCATATACACCGCCCGTGATGCGGCACACAAGAGGATGGTAGAAGCCCTGCAGAGGGGAGAGCCACCACCCTTTGACCTGAAGGGACAGATCATATACTATGTGGGACCTACTCCACCAAAGCCCGGACAGGTAATAGGCTCCGCTGGACCCACCACCGCCATAAGGATGGACAAGTACGTGGAACCTCTTCTAAAACTGGGTCTAAAGGGCATGATAGGTAAAGGTTATAGAAGTCCTCAGGTGAAGGAGCTTTTGGTCAAATATAAGGCAGTCTATTTTGCAGCGGTGGGTGGAGTGGCAGTCCTTTTGGCAAGGGCAATAAAATCCTCCGAGGTAATAGCCTATGAGGACCTTGGCACGGAAGCCATAAGAAGGCTTGTGGTGGAAGATTTTCCTGTAATAGTTGCCAACGACATCTACGGCGGGGATATCTTTGAAGAGGGCAGAAGGAGGTTCGCAAGGATAGACCTATGAAGTAATTGGTCATAATAGGCGGAGGACCTGCGGGTATTTCTGCTTCAATATACGCAGTAAGGAAGAAGGTGGACTTTGTGCTGATCACAAAAGAGGTGGGAGGGCAGGTGATAAAGGCGGGCAACATTGAAAACTACTTGGGCTATGTCATAGTAGATGGTATCATTCTTGTAAGGCTGTTCTGAAAATCCAAACCCATTGACACACAAAGTTTTTTACTCTAAAATCTGACCCTGATGTTTGTTAGCTTACAGTTCAAGCTTGAACTGAAAAGGGAAGACAAAGAAAAACTCATAAAGCTGATGCGTAAGCAATCTTCAGCTATACGGGTGGCATACAATATGCTAAAAGAGTTGGAAAAAGAAAAAACAAAAAATCCTTACGCCCAAATATATCACAGACTAAGACAGCTATTCCCTGAATTACCAACAAAATACATTGACTCAGCCATTTACAAAGTTAAACAATACCCCACAGATAAACCAGTTGTGTTTGGAGGCAAAAGACTTTTTGAAAAACTTTGCAAAAATCACCTTACAGGAAAATTAAGGGAAAAACTTAAAAAGCAGTGGAGGGAGCTAAGACAGGGGACACTTATAAGCATTGGGTCAAAGGCAGACAAAGGAAATAGACTAACGAGGTTTGAAAACATAAACGGACAGCTACACTTGAGGATTACCACAGGAAACAGAGAATTTATCTACGCCAAAGTGTTAAGAGAACCCAACAACAGCAAAGACAAGTGGCTCACTTTTATGGCTATGCTTTTAGAAAGCTGGCAAACAAAAAACTACTTTCCCTACACAGTGGAGTTAAAACTGAGAGATGGAGAAGTTTATGGAAATGTATCCTTTGAAATCCCAACGCCTGAGGTGAAATACACCAGAGAGAACGGAGTAATAGCCATAGACACAAACGCATCACCCATCCACTTAGCCATAGTGGAAGTGTCAAAAACTGGAGAACTACTAAGCTATCAGACCATTAGCCTACATCACCTTTTAGGACTTTCCCAAAACAGCAAAGACCACCAAGAGTGGATATTAGCCCATCAGATAGTAGATTTAGCCATTCAGAAAGGCAAAGCCATAGCCATAGAGAACCTAAAGAAACTCAAAAAAGGAATGCGTGGAGATGGGAAAGCTACACTAAGAAAAAGGCTTCACCAATGGAATGCCAAAAAGTTTATGCAAAAGCTAAAAAGGGTAGCAATGTTAAAGGGAGTGGAAGTAGTAGAGGTCAATCCTGCTTACACCTCAGTTATTGGCATGCTAAAGTATGCACCACAGTTAAGCATAGATAAGGATATCGCAGGTGCTTATGTGATAGGAAGAAGGGCACTGGGCTTTAAAGAGGACATGCCTGAGAATTACGATAAACTTTTGAAAGACAAAGCGTATTTAGAGTTTGCCCTAAGGAGGTATGAAGAGAGGGAAAAAGAACTTAGAGAACTTATAGAGAAGGAAAGCAACGAATATAAGAGGAATGCATTAGAAAGCGAACTAAGGAGTGTAGAGAATTCAAAGAAACTTTTAGCTAATCTCATACAAAGCCTTCAGAGTGAGCCAAGCTCCTGTGAGGGAGCCAATGGAAGGAATCCCGAGCAGGGAGAGACTAAAAAGGTCTCTCGATCCGCTTGGCAAGTTCTGAAGGTAGCCCTTCTCTTCCCTATCCTTGGAAAGGTCTTGCCAAGGGACCTTTCTCCTCTGAAGCCCGTGTTGGTGGAAGGGGCGTGGGATAGGGTGAGGCATTCTAACGGGTTAGTTCCCTTTGAGGCTGGGGGGACGTCCCGATGAGGGATTTTTAGAACAGCCTCTCTTTGCCCCTCTTATCCTTATTTCCTTCGCTTCTTATGGTAAGTTGGATCTGCTTATCGGGCGAACAGTCTTCTCTATACAGGAATATCTTTCTCTCTGGCACTGCGGTCCAGCTTTCGCTCTTCCCAAGCTCCTCCGCTAGCCTTGGTGTCTTATTCCAAACCTCGCACAGTTCCCTTGCATACTCGGGACCCATAAAAACAATGGTGGACAGGGCACTACCAACTAAGGCCAAAGAAAGAAGAAGTGCCTTTTTCATTTTTTCACCTCCCAAAGTTTTTTCAGTGGAAAGATAACGCAAACCCAAAGGAAAGGACTTAAAAACTTTTTATATGCCTATAAAGCGTGCAAATATTCGCATTTCCTAAATAGCAGTTTGTGGATTATATTTATATTTATTCCTTATGCTATTGGTTGAGTCCAAAGAAAAGCTAAAAGAGCTAAGGGATAGGTTTGAGGATGTTAAGCTTAGCTTGGATCCTTCTGCCCTTGAAAGGGAACTGGAGGAGATAGATAAAAAAATGGCAGAAAGCGACTTTTGGAGTGATGGAGAAAAGGCAAAGAGCTTAACCCAAAGGAGAAAAGTGCTTGAGGAAAACATAAAGGCTATAAAAAGCGTGGAGAGGTCCCTACGGGATGTGGAGGAGCTCTTGGAGATCACCTCCGAGGAGGACCTTGAAAGCCTTCAGATGATAGAAGAGGAGTTAAAAACCGCAGAGAAGCTAATAGAAGAACTTGAGATAAAAGTCTTTCTCTCCGATGAAATGGACCAAAAGAACGCCTATCTTACCGTCCAAGCAGGGGCAGGAGGGGTAGAAGCTTGCGACTGGGCGGAAATGCTCTTTAGGATGTATAGAAGATGGGCTGAAAAGAAGGGTTACGAGGTGGAGATAATAGACTACCAACCCGACGATGTGGCGGGTATAAAGAGTGCCACCATGCTAATAAAGGGATCTTACGCTTACGGCTATCTGAAAGGTGAAAGCGGTGTGCACAGGCTTGTTAGGATATCTCCCTTTGATGCCAACGCAAGGCGTCATACATCCTTTGCATCGGTTTCTGTGATGCCTCAGATAGATGAGACGATAAAAATAGAGATCAGGGAAGAGGACATTGAGATAGAGACCTTTCGTGCCGGTGGTCCGGGCGGGCAGTACGTGAATAAAACAGACACAGCAGTTAGAATAAGGCACAAGCCCACGGGCATTGTGGTCACATGTCAGCAGGAAAGGTCCCAATACCAAAACAAGATGAAGGCTTTGGAGCTGTTAAAAGCCAAGCTCTACCAGTTGGAGCTTCAGAAGTTGGAGGAGAAGAAGAAGGCTTTGGAGGGAGAAAAGACGGAAATAGGATGGGGACACCAGATAAGGTCTTATGTGTTCCAACCCTACCAGATGGTCAAGGACCTTCGCACAGGCTTGGAGGTGGGTGATGTGGAAAGGGTCATGGACGGAGACATAGACCCCTTTATAGAGGAATACCTCAAGTGGAAGGCAAAGCAATCTTTAAAGGCTTAATCCTCGGATTGGTTCTTTTCCAAACCGCCATCGGCAGAGAGGTATGTCTCAGTGAATTGAAAAATCCCTACCCTGACGACTATTTGGACTATGCCTTGAGAAGGACTGTGGAAAGGGCTTTCCTTCAGGCGGGAGAAAGGCTAAGGTGTGGAGAGGGTTCAGAAAAAGTAACCGTGGAGGTTCTTGAATATAAAGACATTCCCACAGGGCTTTCGCCCTATCAGAGGGTAAACAGCTACAATCTGTTTTTAAGCTTTGAGCTAAAAACACAAAGTAAAAGCTATAAATACAATGTAGCGGTTCCCTACTTTTTGCCCTCCGGGGGACAGGGAGATTTGCCAAAACGTTCCGCCCTGGAGGATGCCCTTGGTATAGTATATAATAAATTAATAGAAGACTTAATAAGGAGGTGAAGCCATGCTTATGAATTTTGAAACCCAAAAGAGTGTTCAAGAGGTAAGGACTGCTTTGGAAGAAAAAGCAAAGGCTAAGGGCTTTGGTGTGATGGCTGTGCATGAGGTCTCTAACATTCTCAAAAACAAAGGGGTGCCTATAGACTACGAATGCGTCATAGTGGAGGTTTGCTCTCCAAGGCACGCCAGTCAAGTACTTTCCAAAAACGCCTTCATATCCACCGCCATGCCATGCAGAATAGCTATATTCCAAAAGGATGGCAAGACGGTTGTTAGCACCATGGCACCCACCGCTATGCTTGAAATGTTTCAAGAGCCTCAACTCAAGGACGTAGCGGAGGAAGTGGAAAAGTTGATGAAGGAGATCATCCAAGAGTCTATTTGATGGATGATCAATACTTTATGGAGCTGGCCCTAAGGCTGGCTCGGGAGAGAAAGGGGCTTACCCACCCTAACCCTACTGTAGGTTGTGTAATAGTCAAAGAGGGAAAGGTTATAGCCCAGGCGAACCACGAAAGGGCAGGACTGCCACACGCGGAGGCAAAGGCACTTTCTATTGCCGGTGAATCTGCCAAGGGCTCTACCCTTTACGTTACCCTTGAGCCCTGCACCCACTTTGGAAGAACTCCTCCCTGCGTGGATGCCATAATAAAAGCGGGCGTAAAGAGGGTAGTCATTGCCACCTTGGACCCAAACCCTTTGGTCTCCGGAAAGGGAGTTCAAAGGCTAAAGGAAGCGGGCATAGAGGTAAAGGTGGGAGTTTTGGAAGAGGAGGCAAAGAGGCTAAACGAAGATTTTTTCACGTACATAACCAAGGGAAGACCATACATAACCCTTAAGTTTGCCCAGAGCCTTGACGGTTCTCTGGCAACGAAGGATTATCATAGCAAGTGGATAAGCTCTGAAGAAAGTAGGAAATATGCCCACAGGCTGAGGGCTGAGGCATCCGCAGTGTTGGTGGGAATAAACACCGTCCTCAGAGACAACCCAAGTCTGACGGTTCGGGCTTTTGAGTGGGAAAGAAACCCCACAAGGATAGTTTTGGACCCAAGGCTAAGAATACCGATGGATTGCAACCTTGTAAAGGACAAAAAGGCTAAAACCATTGTGATAACAGCGGTGGAGGACAAAGACAAAATAAAGATACTGCAGGAGGAAGGCGTGGAGGTCCTCTTGACTGAACACAGGGATGGACTTTTGAACCTTCGGGAAGTTCTCCGAGAGCTGTACTTTAAAGAGGTTATGCACCTTTTGGTGGAAGGTGGAGCCCGCACGCTTACCAGCTTCCTCCGACAGGATCTTTACGATAGGGTCTGCATCTTTTTGGCGCCCATTTTTATCGGGGAGGGAGTAAGGCTTGGAGACTTGGGAATAAAAAGGGTGGAGGATGCTATAAGGTTAAAAAGAAGGGAGCTTAAGTTCTTTGATGGGGACATCTATCTGGAGATGGTTAGAGAATGAAAATTGTCTTTATGGGCACTCCCTCCTTTGCGCTTCCATCCTTGGAGGAACTTTTAAAACACTTTGAAGTGGTGGGCGTAATCACTCAGCAAGACAAGCCTGCGGGTAGGGGGCAAAAGCTCACACCTCCACCGGTAAAGGAATATGCCCTTAGGAAGGGGCTGAAGTGCTTTCAGCCAGAGAGTAAGGGGGAGATATACTCTGTACTGAAGGAGCTAAAGCCTCAGTGCGTGGTGGTGGTAGCCTACGGAAGAATACTACCAAAAGAAGCCCTTGAGCTTCCAAGCTTTGGCTGTATAAACCTGCATGCGTCCTTGCTTCCCAAATATAGGGGGGCGTCCCCTATACAGAGGAGCCTTTTGGCGGGAGACCTTTTAACGGGCAACTCGGTCATGCTCATGGACGAAGGCATGGACACGGGACCTGTGCTTCTCAGACAAGTGATAAAGATACAAGAGGAGGATAACTATCAGACCCTGTCTGAAAAGCTCGCCAAAGGGGGGGCAAAACTTCTAATTCAAGCACTAAAAGGTTGGTTCAGAGGAGAGATCAAGCCAAAACCTCAGAGGGGTCCGGCCACCTACGCACCACCCGTCAGCAAGGAAGAACTCAGGATATGCTGGAAAGCATCCGCCCAAAGCGTGATAAACCGCATAAGGGCCTTTTATCCCAACGCTTACTGCCTTAATATCAAAGGGGAGAGGCTAAAGATTTTGAAAGCTAAGAAGGTGGAAGGATTGGAAGGGGAGGAAGGGCAGATACTGGATAACAAAAGGCTTGTGGTAGCCTGCGGAGAGGGTGCGGTGGAAATTTTGGAGCTTGTAAATCAAAAGGGTAAAAGGGTCTCCGGGGAAGAGTTTTTGAAAGGCTACAGAGGGGATTTTCTTTTATAATTTTCTGCCGTGATAAACATAACAGAACCTAGGTTTTTTGAAGAGGAAGAACAGGCTATCCTCAGCATCTTAAAAAGCCGTAAGATCACCAGGGGTGAATGGACAAAAGCCTTTGAGGAAGCCTTTGCCAAATACTTGGGGGTGAAGCACGTCTTTACGGTGTGCTCGGGCACCGTTGCCCTCTTCATAGCCCTAAAAGCCCTCGGAGTGGAAGGGCAGAAGGTGGTTGTTCCTGCCATGAGCTTTATGGCTACCATAGACGCAGTTTATTTGGCTGGTGGTGTGCCTGTGGTGGTTGATGTAGATGAATACTACACCATGGACCCAAACCAGTTGGAGGATGCGGTAAAGAAATACAACCCAAAAGTGGTAATCCCAGTCCATCTTTACGGTCAGCCCGCAGACATGGATGCAATAATGGAGTTATCTGAAAAGTACGGCTTTTATGTGCTTGAGGATTCCGCCCAAGCCCACGGCGCAGAGTTCAAGGGGAAAAAGGTGGGTAGCTTGGGACATCTATCTGCCTTCAGCTTTTACGCCTCAAAAAATGTGCCCATGGGAGAAGGGGGAGTTATAGCCACAGATGACGACAAGCTTGCCAAAGAGGTAAAAAAGTGGATAGACTTTGGGGAGCATCCCGCCTTTAACGTTAGGATCACTGAGTTTCAAGCTGCCCTAGGCTACATCCAGCTTAAATACTTGGACCAAAGGAACAAAAGAAGAAGGGAAATAGCCCAGAAATATAAAGAACACATAAACTCTTCCTTTGTCCATCCTGCGGAAAGGGAAGGTGCCTACCACGTTTATCATCTTTACACCCTGAGGCACAAGGAAAGGGACCGCATTATAAAGTTTTTAAAGGAAAGGGGCATAGATGCCCGCGTTTACTATAGTTATCTTTTGAACGAGCTAAGAAACGCAGAACATCTACCGGTGGATAGGGCAAAGGTATTTAAAGAAGAGGTCTTTTCTATACCCGTCCATCCCTACCTTACGGAGGAGGAGGTGGATTTTATAATAGAAACCCTCAAGGCTGTTGAGGTCCCTGTTTAGTGAACTTGGTTTATAATTTTCCCTAAGGAGGTTGTTATGAAAAGGCTTATTCTCTTGTCCGCAACACTAAGCACCCTATCCTTTGCCCAGCAGAAGTTTGCCTGCATAGACGCAAACAGGATACTTCAGGAATCGGAGACTGCCAAAAAGGCTCAAAGTGAGCTAAGGGAAAAAATCCAATCTTACCAAAAGAGCCTTGAGGAAAAAGCCAAAAAGCTTGAGGAGTTGAAAAAGCAAATAGAAAGTAAGTCTATAAACCAAAAGGTAAGGGAAGAGAAGATAAAGGAGTATCAAAAGACAGAGTCAGAAGCCTTTGAGCTTCAGCAAAAGGTACAGAAAGAGTTGGCAGAGATGAAGGCAAAGCTTGAAGATGAACTCACGAAGAAAGTAAAGGATATTGCACAAGACATATCAAAGAAAAACGGCTTTACCGGTGTTTTGGACTGTTCGGTTTTCGTATATAATGCTCCAGAGATAGATATAACCACAGAAGTTATAAAAAGGCTTGACGGGAAGTGAGTATTAGCAAAGAGCTTTTAGAAATTTTGGCTTGTCCTCTGTGTAAGGGTGATTTAAAGTGGGAGGGAAGTCTGTGCGTCTTAATCTGTGAAAAGTGTGGAGTCTTTTACCAAGTGGTGGATGATATTCCTATACTTCTTCCTGATTCTGCAAAGCCTCTTTCAGAGCTTGGAAAAGTTCCTCCTCCGAGCGAACAACCTTAACAGAGGGTGGAAGAACACGATCACCAAAGTGTATGTAATCCACCCTCTTTGTGTACTGTCTTTTAAAACCTTCCACCATCTGATAGTCCGCCAAGCTATCTCCCACATAAACTACGTAGTCTAGGTTCATTCTTTCCATGCAAAAGTTCAAAGCGTAAGGATTGGGCTTTCTTAGGCTTGGCTGTTCTATGGTGTCATCGTCCACAACCACATCAAAAAACTCCCAGAGCTCAAACCTATCAAAGGCATCCTTTAGGTCCTGTCTTGGTCTTCCTGTTAAAACTCCAAGTGGAACCTTTAAATCCCTCAACTTTTTGAAAAAATCCTTGCTGAGAATGAGTCTCTCCATTTCTTTTAGTTTTTCGTACTCTTGGTTAAAGACTTCAACAACCTCTTCCAAGCTTGCAGACCCACCAAAGGCCTTTATGACTTCCAGGGTAGCCAAGTAGTCGTTGTTAATGCCTTTTTTGAACTTTATCTCTCTGACCAATTCTATGTCCAGATCTCTTCCTAAAAACCTTTCCGCAGTATTTTTTATAGCGTAATGGTAAGAATGGCTAACGTCTATTATCACACCATCCACATCAAAGATTAACCCTTTCCTCATCCTTTATTATGTTCTCCTGTGTTTTGGACAGCAAGAACTTGGCAAAGCTATTTGCTAAGAACGTTGTCTTACTATCATCTGGGAATACTATGTAATACCACCTTCTTGCGTTAAAACCTCTTATCTTTACCTCTACTATGTTGCCCTCCTGCAGGTCCTTTTCCAAAAGACCTTTTGACAGGAAGCTACAGCCGTAGCCACATTTAACCATTCTGAGTATGGACCTTCCGCAGTTGATCTCAATCTTTATGTTTAATTTTTCAAAGATCACTCCCAACCTCTCCAGTTCCTCCTTAACCACCTTTCTGGTGCCAGAGCTAACCTATCTGAAGATAAGTTCTGTGGAATATAGGTCTTCTGGTTCTATTTCTCCCTCTTTTGCAAAAAGGTGGGAGGGATGGGTAAAGAAGATGATCTCGTCATAGAACCAACGAACGGCACGGAATTTTTCTGAGGGTTCCCTCTCTATTATTCCAATGTTTAAAGCGCCAGAAGATAGCCCTTCCTCTATCTGTTGGGAGTTTTCCACAAAAGCCCTTATGAAGATGCCAGGCATTTGGGAATGGAACTCCACCAAAAGTTCGGGAACTCTATACTCGCTTAGAGTGGTGCTTATACCCACAAAGAGACTGTCTTTGAAGTCCTTTTTGATCTTTGCCATTTCCTCTACCAGGTTCTCGTAGTCCTCTAGCAATGCTTTGGCAAGTTCGTAAATCCGCTTTCCCTCTTCCGTTAGCACTATCCGCCCACCCTGCCTCTGAAAGAGCTTGGCACCCACCATCTTTTCAAGGGATTTTATCTGTTGGGTAACTGCGGGTTGTGTGATGTAGAGTATCTCGGATGCCTTTGAGAAGCTCCCAAGGTCCGCAACCGCCACAAAGGTTTTCAATTTTGTTATGTCAATCATCAGATTAAAATATAACGCAAAATTATAACGAGTTTAAGCAGAGCTTATTTTGAGGAATCCCTTTATAGACTTCTCTATGCTGTCTCTAAGATTTCTTAACGCCCTCAGGTCTGTTGTATCCTTCACTTCTTCCAAAGCCCAGTGTTCTCTCCTTTTGTGGTTTATATGGTAAGGGCACTGATCCCTTGCCTCGGAGGATAGGGTAATGAGTATATCTAGCTTTTCGTAGGGCACAAGGGAACAATCAATGGGTTCAAGGTCTTGGGTGGGGTAGCCTTTTTCAGAGAGCACATCAAGGACTGCCTGGGGAACTTCCCTTTCTGTCTGCACACCCGCGGAATAGACCTGTATGTTTAAAAGGGCAATGCGCGAAAGTTTTGTAAATATGGACTTTGCCATTGCAGCCCTTACATTGCCTCTGGTAGATACAAAGCACAGTTTCATAGGCTTGGTTATAATTTTACCATTATGTTGGAACTTTTGACCGAGAGGTTTAGTAAAGCTTTTGCTAAAGTAGAAAACAGCCGAAAGCTAACGGAAAAGCAAATAAACGACTTCTTAAGGGAGATAAGGTCTGCCCTTTTGGAAAGCGATGCGGACTACGATGTGGTAAAGGATTTTCTGAAGAGGGTGAGGGAAAAAGCACTACAGGAGGACATAACCAAGAAGATTTCACCTTTTGAACACCTGCTTTTGACTGTTTATGAGGAGTTGGTTAAGGTTCTAGGAGAGACTGTATCTGAGTTAGAAAAGGGGACCGTTCTCTTTGTGGGTCTTCAAGGAACGGGAAAGACAACCACTATAGGAAAGCTGGCAAAGTATCTAAAAGACAAAGGCTTTAAGGTGGCGGTATCATCCACCGATGTTAGGCGTCCCGCTGCCATGCTCCAGCTTCAGAGGTTGGCGGAGAAGGTAGGAGTGCCGTACTACCATTTTGATGAAGGACTCTCTGCACTTGAAATAGCCAAAAAGGCCCAAGCAAAGGCAAAGGAAGATGGTGTGGATTACCTTCTTTTGGACACAGCGGGAAGGCTACACATAGACGAGGAGCTAATGGAAGAACTCAGCAGCATAAAGTCTGCAGTGTCTCCTTCGGAGGTGCTTTATGTGGCGGACGCCATGCAAGGGCAAGAAGCCCTTAGAATTGCCAAGGTTTTCCACGAAAAGGTTGGACTTACGGGTGCGGTGCTTACCAAGATGGACGGAGACGCAAGGGGAGGTGCTGCCTTCTCTTTGAGGTCTGCCCTTGGTATACCCATAAAGTTCGTAGGTGTGGGAGAAAAGTTAGAGGACATAGAGCCCTTCTATCCGGACAGAATAGCCCAAAGGATCATGGGGCTCGGAGACATCCAAAGCCTCATAGAAAAGGCACAGCAGGTTATACCAGAGGACGAGGCACAGGTGCTTGCCACAAAAATTCTGACGGGTGATTTTAACTTGGAGGACCTTTTAAAACAGTTTGAGTTTATGGAAAAAATGGGACCCCTTGATAAACTCCTTGGAATGTTACCCGGTCTTCCTTCCCAGCTGAAAAACTTAAAAATAGACGAAAAACTTATAAAAAAGAAAAAGGCTATAATCCAGTCTATGACCAAGGAAGAAAGGAGAAATCCACTTATAATAAATATGAGCAGGAAGCAGAGAATAGCCAAAGGCAGTGGGACCACTATTTCTGATGTGAATAAACTCCTCAAAGAGTATGAAGAAATGAAAAAACTCATGAAAAAGCTAAAGAACGCTAGAGGTCCGATTGGTATCCCAAGGCTACCTTTTAGGATATAAAAGTATGCTGATTTCTTTAATTTTCGGGAGTTCCATCATCTGAATTTATGATGATTTTTGAACCCTTTCAAAAACAAGACAGAAACAAACACCAAAATCCCAAAGAGGGCTTGCAAAAAGACCAAACTAAAGCCTGTGGGAAGGTCTAAATAAAAGGACAAAACTATGCCCGCAGTGTTTATAACAGCCCCATAAACCCATGCAAACAAAAGTCCCTTTTTTAAAAGCAAAGAAACCAAAGCTGGTGCCACAAGGATTGAAAAAACAATCAAAACACCCACCAAGCTAACAGAACTGGTTATAGTCAAAGAAAAAAGCACAAAGAACGCCAACTCGGACAAAAAACCCTTTAAAAACTTCTCCCTTAAGTAAAGAAAAAGTCCAAAAACCGTGTAGAGGATGCCCGTTTTTATAACCTCTTCCCTCGGAACAAAGAGAATATCCTTAGCACTTAGCTTTAAAAACTCCTCCATGCCATGGGGAGACTTAGAAAGCACCAGAACAACCAAAGAAAAGCCAAGGGCATACAAAAGCCCTATAAAGGCTTCCGCGTAGTCTCTTAGCCTTTGGGAAAGTAGGATAAGCACACCGGCGAGCAAAGAGCATAAAAGGGAAAGAAGGTAAAAAGGCTTATCAAATAGAAAAAGGGAGAGGGCAAGCCCCACCGCAGAGGCTTGGGCTATGGCAATGTCTGTGAAGATGATCCCTCTCCTTACCACCTCCATTCCAAAGTATGCATGAATGCCCAAAAGCACAAAAGAGAGCAACAGGGCGTTGAGAAAAACATCCGTCATTGGCTGAGCCTCCTTAGGATCTCGTCAAACAGAGAGAAAAGGTCTTTGGCTTCTAGCACCGCACCCACATCGTGGGGTAAAATAACCACCTTGGCGTTTAGCCTTTGGGCTACAAATTGGGCAGTCCTCTTTTCATGATAGACATCCTGAAGGATAAACTTTACTCCTTGGGCTTGGGAGATAAGACCTTCTATGTGCTTTCCAGTGGGAGGAATGCCCGGAAGGGGTTCCAGAGTGCCTACCAACACCATTCCGTATCTTTGCAAAAGATAGTCGTAGAGCTTGTGGTATTGGATAACCTTTATGCCTTTTAGCTTTGCAAACTCTCTGTCCCACTCTGTTAGCCTTGCGTTCCATCTCTTTAAAAATTCCTCAAGGTTTCCTCTGTAATAAGAACAGTTTGGACTGTCCAACTGGCAGAGCCTTTCCGCTATTGCCCTTGCCAACGGGGGAATGTTGTGGGGGTCAAGCTGATAGTGAGGGTTTCCCTCTGGATGGACGTCTCCCATAGCCCTTGAGATATTCACTGGCTTTTCTATGAGTTCTACGAACTGGGATAGGTCCAAATAGCCTTGCCTACCGGGTTGGATTTTGGGATTGTTGGATTGTTGTAAAAGAGGGGGCAAAAAGCCCACCTCAAGGCTTGCCCCTTGAACTATAAGAAGGTCTGCGTCTCTCATTTTGGCTATGTGGGATGGCTTTGGCACCACAAAGTGGGGGTCCTCCGTTCCCTTGGCGATCACATAAAGGCTTACCCGGTCTTTGCCAATTTCCCTCACAAGCTCTCCGATCCAAGGATAAGTGGCAACCACCTTTAGCTGGGCAAGGCTAATGCTAAGAAAAAGCAAGAAAAGAACCAAAACTCTCATGGCTTTGCCTCCTTAAAAGGGATGGGCACCATGGGCACCTATGGCAAAGTTAAACTGCAAAATGACTTCATTGACGGTTTTACGCTTTCCATCATGGAAGAATGCCCTGTTCTGTCCCACTTGGAACCTTATGCGGGAAAACTCGGTGGGGTTGTATTCCAGCATGGCGTAGTAGGCAGGGAGGTTGTCTGGCAGGTTCCTCTTTACTCCGTTCCTTTTTACATCGTTCTTGTTTATAAGGTTGTATTGAACGCCAGCCCTCCACCTTCTGTCAAACTTGAAGACCAATTGAGTATAAAAACCTCCTTGCTCCTTTTTGAGCTCAGCTGTTCTTAAGTCTCCCGCATTGTTATATCCGTACCTGGTTCCCTTTTGGTCTCTGTAGAGATACTCTCCCTGGAAGGAGATATACCTGTAAGAGTCTATCATGTACTTGGCGGTGAGGTCAAAGCCATAGAGCTTGGTCTTTCCTGCAAAGGCGTGGGGATCGTCTCCCTCAAGATGGTTAATTCTGCTATGCCCTGTCGCAAAGGAAAGCCCAGTCAGAACAGAGAGATCACCCACATCAAAGGAGGTCTTTACAAAGCCCACATAAAGGTTTGGCTTTTTGGTGTCGCCTATGGTGATATCAGTTCCTGAGCCATCCCTTCTAGTATTCACCTTAAACCCTTCTGTGCCAAAGCTCTGCTCGTTTTCTCCTTGCAAGACTTCCACGCCAAAGAGTAAATAGAAAGGCGTGGGTGCAATCCAGTTTAACTGAACTCCCTTTTCCTTTAGTCCGTCATCTCCCAAGAAGACTTTATAAACAAGGGGTTGGTTGGCAAAGTCCCACACGTGGGGATGCTGGGCGTTTAGCCTTCCAAAGGAGCTTCTGAACTTTCCAACCTTGAACTGAAAGCCAAAGGGAAGCCCTCTGGTAACTGCGTAGGCTTCCTCTACCTCTGCGCCATCTTCAGAGAAGGGAATGGTTGCATACAGGTCAAAGTATGGGTCCACTGGGGCATACAGATAAAGCTCTGCGTAGTTGAGGTTAAAGCCTCTATTTTTGTTGAGAATACCATGTTCTTCACTCCCATGCCTATGATAAAGCCCAGGAATTTCTAAGCGTTTGAGCTCTTGGTCATTCTTATTCCTTCCCACAAGGGAGGTATCCACTATAAGGGAGAGGTCAGGAAGGAAAGCGGTTTGCCTGAAGGGGTATACTTGAAAAGCCTTTAGCCTTTCCTCGTACTTAACTCTGAGTTGTAGTGTTCTGTCAGCGGGTGCTGGTTTTTGCTCTTCTTTGACTTCCTCCTTAGCTTCTAACTTTTGCTTTTCTAAGGCTTCTATCTTCTTTTCAAGCTCTCTTATTTGCCTTCTTTGTTCCTCAAGCTGACGCTTTAGCTCTTCTAAGCTATCTTGGGCAAAGGCAAAGCTAAAGACAGATAGTAAAAGTATAGCTTTTTTCATGGCTCTCACCTCCTGTGGTTTTTTGGGTTTTTGGGTTTAAGGGATTTTTTGAAAAGCCTTAGCCCACAGGAGGTGCCCGAATGGGATAGTTATATGGAATTTCAAGCTTTGGGGTGGTTTCTTGGGTTTTTTCTTTCTCTACAAAAAGGACAGGGCTTTCAAGCCTTGGTTGAAGTTTTACATCCTCCTTGTGCTGGGGTTGATGCTGGATTATACAGAGCTCACAGTCTTGGTGGAATTGGTGGTCTTCGTGATGGTGCTCTGCAATCTTATAATCCAAAAAAACCAGAAGAAAGGAAAGCAGAAGGGTAGCTAACTTTTTCATAATGAGTATAATTATAGCACAGTGAAGGTTGTTATTTTGGAAGAAGGGGCGGACTTGGACGCCCTATCCTGTGCCTATGGTGTGCTCCTTCTTTATCAGGATGCATACCTTCTAAAGCCCTCTTCGCTTTCAAGAAGGGCAAGCGAGGTTTTTAAAAGGTTCAAAGAAAGGTTCAGAATTTTGGAAGAACTTCCTCTGGAATTTGACCTGGTTTTGGTGGATGCCCACCATGTGGAGGAATACAAGTTTGAGGGAGTGAAGGAGATTTACATATTTGACCATCATCCAAAGGCACCCAAGGGGTTCAAGGGAAAGGTGGATGAGGTGGGCAGTGCAACCACCTTGGTGGTGGAAGAACTCCAAAGGTTAAACGTAGATATAACTCCTGAGGATGCAACCCTTTTGGCTTTGGGCATCTACGAAGACACTGGGAGTTTAGTTTATGAGGGAACCACTGAACGGGATGCCCTTGCGTTGGCTTGGCTTTTAAAAAAGGGTGCAAACCTAAGAACTATAAGGGAATTTCTCAGGGAGAGCCTGAGCAAAGAGGAGATAGACTTTTTGTCTAAAAGTTTGGTTGCCCTTGAAAAGCTGTTTATTGATGGCTCAAAGGTGGTGGTCTTTGTGCTAAGGTCGGAGGAATACAACCCGGACTTTTTGCAGGTGGTGTATCGCCTGGAGGATGTTAAAGATGCGGGCGCCTTTTTTGTGATCGTTTCCGTCGGCAGTAAAACCTACCTCTTTGGCAGAGGACTAAAGGGTCGCTTTGACACTTCAAAAATTTTGGAAGCCTTTGGTGGTGGAGGGCACAGCTTTGCCAGTGCGGTAAAGTTGGAAAACGTGTCCGCAGAAAGGCTAAAAACCCTATTGGTGCAACTCCTTAAGGGAGAAAATCCAGCCATAAGGGTTAAGGATGTGATGAACTATCCACCCTTTGCCCTGAGGGAAGATATGACCGTAGAGGAAGCTTTGATTTCCCTTGCGGAGAGAAACTTTGCTGGTGCGCCCGTTTTGGACCAAGAGGGAAGGCTTGTGGGTGTGGTTTATAAAAAAGTCCTTTTAAAGGTTGCCAAGCTTTTTCCTTCAAAGCAGGTGAAGGACTTTATGCAGACGCAGTTTCACACCCTGAGCCCGGAGGATTTTGTTTGGGATGCGGAGGCTATCTTATCCACCTACGGAGAAAAACTAATACCTGTGGTGGAAGACCAAAAGCTTGTGGGTGTGATCACACGCTTGGACCTAATGCAAACCCTAATAAAGCAGACGGAGCCCTTAAAGCCCTCCCACCGTAGGGTGCAACTTCCCAAAGAGGTGGAGGAGTTGGCAAGGGTTGTGGGAAAAATCTGCAAGGAGCTTGGTTTTAAGGGCTACTTGGTGGGTGGTGTGGTGAGGGACATGCTTATGGGAAGGCGAATTTGGGATTTGGACTTTGTGGTAGAAGGTAACGGAATAATGGTGGCGGAGAGGTTTGCCCAATTTTACGGCGTGAATGTCCATCCCTTTCCAGAGTTTGGCACCGCACATTTAAAGGTGGGAGACTTTAAGATTGAGTTTGCCACCACCCGCAGGGAAACCTACCCTCATCCCGGTGCCTACCCAGTGGTAGAGCCCGCCTCTTTAAAGGAGGACCTTTTTAGAAGGGACTTTACCATCAACGCCATGGCAATATCGGTGATGGAGGAGGATTTTGGAACTCTTATAGACTACTTTGGAGGGCTCAGGGACCTAAAGGACAAGCTTATAAGAATACTCCATCCCCTCAGCTTTGTGGAGGACCCCGTCAGAATCCTCAGAGCCCTACGCTTTGCAGGTAGGTTTGACTTTAAGCTCTCCAAAAGCACAGAAAAGGCAATGCTAAACGCCCTTTCCATGCATCTTTTAAAGCAGGCATCAAGAGGCAGACTTCTAAAGGAGCTAACCTTAGCCTTCCGGGAGGAAAAAATTCTTGACATACTAAAGCTTTACAGACAGTACAGGGTCTTGGAGGAGCTAATAGATGGCTTTCAGTGGAGCCAAGATTTAGAACTAAAGCTGGAAAAGTTAAAGGAGGTGGTCTCTTGGCACAAAATTGAGTTTCCGGATAGAAAACTTGAATACGGATGGCTTTACCTGGTGATTCTCTTGGAAAAGGTAGAGGGAGAGGAGTTTTTAAGAGACATGAGCGCACCCGCATGGGTTAGGGAGCTATACCACACCTACAAGGAGCAGGCTAAAGAGGTGATAAAAAAACTCCACCAAGCCAAAAAGCCCTCGGAGGTTTACCTTACCCTGAAAGGGTTCAGCGAACCCTTTTATTTACTTTTGGCAATAGAAGAGAGTCTGAGACCAAAGGTCGTCCTTTACATGGAAAAGCTCAGAAAGCTAAAGGTGGATGTATCTAAGTTTTCGGGTTTGAAAGGAAAAGAACTCGGAAGGGCAATAGAGAACGAAAAACTAAGATTGATGGACGAAACCTTTACTCTAACCTAGCCTGCTTTATATCTTTTCTAAACCAAATTCCACCCTTTATTTCAAAAAAACTGCGCTGAAGTTCCACAAGCTGTTTTATACCACCCATAGCCAAGGCGAACATCTTATCAAACTGCTCCTTTGTAAAGGTGTTTTCTTCTCCCATAGCTTGAATTTCGGATATCATGCCTTGACCTGTAGCCACCACGTTCATATCCACCTTGGCGGAGGAATCCTCTTCAAAGTTAAGGTCTAAGAGCACCTCATCCCCCACTATACCTACGCTAACCGCAGCCACAAAATCCTTTATGGGAGTACAGTTTAAAATGCCTTCGTTGTATAGTTTTATGACCGCGTCCGCCAGGGCTACAAAGGCACCAGTTATGGATGCGGTGCGAGTGCCACCGTCCGCCTGTATAACATCGCAATCCACCCAAAAGGTCCTCTCGCCCACCTTAGTAAGGTCCAAGGCAGTGCGCATAGCCCTACCTATCATCCGTTGAATTTCGTGGGTTCTACCGCCAATCCTACCCGCAACGGATTCCCTTATGTTTCTTGTCTGCCCCGCCCTTGGGAGCATGGAGTACTCGGCGGTGATCCAACCCTGACCCTTTCCCTTTAAAAAGGGTGGGACGCCATCTTGAACCGAGACTGCGCATATCACTCTTGTGTTGCCAAACTCCACCAGAACTGAGCCCTCTGCGTACTTTAGATAATCCCTTTCAATCTTTACAGGTCTGAGCTCGTTGGGCTTTCTGCCGTCCTTCCTCAAACCTTGGCTCCCATAGCCTTGGCTTTTTCAATCACCTCCTCTATGGTGCCCACCATGTAAAAGGCTTGCTCTGGCAGATGGTCATACTTACCTGACAGTATTTCCTTAAAGCTCCTTATGCTATCCTCAAGCCTGACGTACTTTCCGGGTATACCGGTGAACTGCTCCGCCACGTGGAAGGGTTGAGCCAAGAACTTTTGGATCCTTCTTGCCCTGTTGACTATTGCCTTGTCCTCTTCAGAAAGTTCTTCCATACCAAGGATGGCGATGATCTCTTGAAGTTCTTTGTACCTTTGGAGGATCCTCTTGACCTCCATGGCGGTCTCGTAGTGCTCCGTTCCTACAAACTCCGGTGCCAAATACTTGGAGGTGGATTCCAGTGGGTCTATTGCAGGATATATACCCAGCTCTGCGAGCCTTCTTGCAAGCACTGTGGTTGCGTCAAGGTGGGCAAAAACTGAGTAAGGTGCAGGGTCTGTAATGTCGTCTGCGGGCACATACACCGCTTGAACGGATGTCAAGGAACCCTTCTTGGTGGAGGTGATTCTCTCTTGAACCTCTCCCACGTCCGTGTTGAGGGTGGGCTGATATCCGACCGCGGAGGGAAGCCTTCCGAGCAGTGTGGAAACCTCGGAACCAGCCTGCACAAACCTGAAGATGTTGTCTATGAAAACAAGAACGTCCTGCCCTTCCACATCCCTAAAGTATTCTGCCATGGTTATGCCCGTCTGTGCCACCCGGAACCTAACACCCGGAGGCTCGTTCATCTGTCCATAGACCATAACCGTGTATGGAAGAACTCCCGATTCCTTCATCTCGCGCCAAAGGTCGTTTCCTTCCCTTGTCCTTTCACCCACGCCTATAACCACCGAAACACCTTTGTGGAACTTGGCTATGTTGTGAATCAACTCTTGCATAAGAACAGTCTTGCCAACTCCTGCACCACCAAAGAGACCAACCTTCCCACCCTTCACATAGGGTTCCAGAAGGTCTATTACCTTTATACCCGTTTCCAAAATTTCCACCTTTGTGGATTGCTCCTCCAAGGGTGGAGGATCTCTAAATATAGGCCAATACTCTTCTGCGTTTACAGGTCCCGCTTCGTCTATGGGCTGTCCCACCACGTTGAAGATTCTACCCAAGGTTGCCCTTCCCACTGGCACCTTTATAGGACCGCCCAAGTATTCTACCTCTTGCCCCCTCACCAAACCGTCGGTGGGACCCAAGGCTATGCTTCTTAACCTATTCTCTCCTATGTGCTGGGCTACCTCAAAATACAGCTCCTCCTGTGTCCAATTACCCCTATCATCAATAAAACGCCTTATGGTCTTTAGACCATGCCTAACCGGTGGCAAATTCTTCTCAGGAAACTCTATGTCCACAACTGCACCTATGACTTGAATAATTCTCCCCTTCATAATGGGCAATATTTTAACATATAATTGAAAAATACAAACCCATTGACACGGAAGAGTTTTAAAGCTAAAATCTAACCCTGATGTTTGTTAGCCTTCAGTTCAAGCTTGAACTGAGAAAAGAAGATAAAGAAAAACTCATAAAGCTTATGCGTAAGCAATCCTCCGCTATCCGTGTGGCATACAATATGCTAAAGGAGTTGGAAAAAGAAAAAACAAAAAACCCACACGCCCAAATATACCAAAGACTAAGACAGCTATTCCCTGAGTTGCCTACCAAATATATTGATTCAGCTATTTACAAAGCTAAGCAATATCCTACCGATAGACCAGTAGTGTTTGGAGGCAGAAGACTTTTTGAAAAGCTTTGTAAAAATCATCTTTCAGGAAAGGCAAGAGAAAAACTTAAAAAGCAGTGGAGAGAACTAAGACAAGGAACTCTTATAAGCATTGGGTCAAAGGCAGACAAAGGAAACAGACTAATGAGATTTGAAGACCTAAACGGACAACTCTGCCTTAGGATTACCACAGGAAACAGAGAGTTTATCTACGCTAAAGTGTTAAGAGAACCAAGCAACAGCAAAGACAAGTGGCTCACTTTTATGGCTATGCTTTTAGAAAGTTGGCAAACAAAAAGCTACTTTGCCTACACAGTGGAGTTAAAGCTAGAGGAAGGAGAATTTTATGGAAGCG
>JAJHRQ010000011.1 GCA_020833645.1 Thermocrinis sp. | reverse complement strand
CAAGAGAAAAACTTAAAAAGCAGTGGAGAGAACTAAGACAAGGAACTCTTATAAGCATCGGGTCAAAGGCAGACAAAGGAAACAGACTAATGAGATTTGAAGACCTAAACGGACAACTCTGCCTTAGGATTACCACAGGAAACAGAGAGTTTATCTACGCTAAAGTGTTAAGAGAACCAAGCAATAGCAAAGACAAGTGGCTTATCTTTATGACTATGCTTTTAGAAAGTTGGCAAACAAAAAGCTACTTTGCCTACACAGTGGAGTTAAAGCTGAGGGAAGGAGAATTTTATGGAAGCGTATCCTTTGAACTTCCAATGCCCAAGGTAAGATACACCAAAGAGAACGGAGTAATAGCCATGGACACAAACGCATCACCAATTCATTTAGCCATAGCAGAGGTATCAAAAACTGGAGAACTACTAAGCTATCAGACCATTAGCCTACACCACCTTTTAGGGCTTTCCCAAAACAGCAAAGACCACCAAGAGTGGATATTGGCACATCAGATAGTGGATTTGGCCATCCAGAAAGGTAAAGCTATAGCCATAGAGAATTTGAAAAAGCTTAAGAGGGGAAGTAGAGGAGATGGGAAAGCTACACTAAGAAAAAGGCTTCATCACTGGAATGCCAAAAAGTTTATGCAAAAGCTAAAAAGAGTAGCAATGTTAAAGGGAGTTGAAATAGTAGAAGTCCATCCCGCCTATACGTCAATCATAGGCATGCTAAAGTATGCACCGCAGTTAAGCATAGACAAGGACATAGCTGTTGCTTATGTGATAGGAAGAAGGGCACTGGGATTTAAGGAGGATGTGCCTGAGAATTACGAAAGACTGCTAAAAAACAAAGCATATTTGGAGTTTGCCCTAAAGAGGTATGAAGAGAGGGAAAAAGAACTTAGAGAACTTATAGAGAAGGAAAGCAATGAATACAAGAGAAACGCACTAAAAAGCGAACTAAGGGGTGTAGAGGATGCAAGGAAACTTCTAGCTAATCTCCTACAAAGCCTTCAGAGCGAGCCAAGCTCTTGCGAGGGAGCCAACGGAAGGAATCCCAAGCAGGGGAGGGTAGCAAAAACTACCCTTCAAAGTGTTTGGCAAGTTCTGAAGGTAGTCCTCCTCTTCCCTATCCTTGGAAAGGTCTTGCCAAGAGACCTTTCTCCTCTGAAGCCCGTGTTGGTGGAAGGAGTGTGGGATAGGGTGAGGAGTAGGTTAGTTCCCTTAGAGGCTGAGGGGACGGTCCCAATAAGGGATTTTTAGAACAGCCTCAAGGAAAACATGCGTGCCGATGAGAAAAACTTGGTGCATGGAGGTTTTATCTTTAGCCTTGCGGATTACTGTGCCATGCTGACGGTCAATGAACCCACTGCTGTTTTGGCATCCGCCAAGGTGGATTTTAAAAAACCCGTGGTGGTAGGAGACACCCTCCGGGCAGAGGGCAGACTTCAAAGGGCAGAGGGCAAAAAGCGATGGGTAGAGGTAAAGGTCTATAGAAACCAAGATTTGGTCTTTTTGGAAGAGTTCCTGTGCGTGGTACCCGATAAACATGTGCTTGATGTTGGGTGAATTTTGTGATAGATTTAATACAAATCTAACTCAAGGAGGTGATACAATGGTCAGGGCAGTGCTCTTTGGTTTAAGTGCGGTTGCCTTAGCTTTAGCCCAACCAAAGATTGAGGTGAAAGATCCATGGGTCAGGCTCGTCTCACCCAACGCAAAAAGCACCGCCGCATACATGAAGATTGAAAACAAGGGAACGGAGGCAGACAAACTGGTGGATGCGTCCAACAATGTTTCCAAGATCACCGAGCTTCACGAGACGGTGGGGGGCAAAATGCGCCGAGTAAAAGCCATAGAAGTTCCTGCAGGAAAGACCGTTGAACTAAAGCCCGGAGGTCTCCATGTAATGCTCATAGAACTCAAGGAGCCCCTCAAGGAAGGTCAAATGGTGGAGATCACCCTAAAGTTTGAAAAGTCAGGAGAAATAAAAGTTCAAGCACCCGTCAAAAAGGGAATGGGTGGTATGCATAATCACCATCACCACGGACATTGAACCTTGGCCCTCGGGAGAACTCACGAACTTATAAACCTGCTTACCCTCCCGGGCTTTCTTTACTTTTTACCAAAAGAGTTTTATTTGTCCTTTAGCGTGGGCTACTTGCTGGGCACCTTTTTTCTATCCCCCGATTTGGACCTAAAGCACTCCAAACCTTCCAAAAGATGGAAAGCACTAAAAATCCTCTGGCGTCCCTATCAAAAAAAGTCAAAACATAGAGGCATTTCCCATATCCCCCTTTTGGGCACCTTCACAAGGCTTTTGTACATCTTCCTTATAATCACAGCCCTTTATTACCTGCTTTACTTTTTCCTTTCTTATTACTGGCAGGATGGCACCCAAAAAATATCCCAACTCAACCCTCTTATTCTTGCCGAAAAGCTCGCATACAAAGAATGGACCTTTTACGCCCTCTTAGGTCTAATAGCCTCCGAGCTTACCCACATAAGCCTTGACTTGCTTTGGAGTTTTTGGAAGAGAATAAAACCCTTTTGAACTCAATTTGTCATAGCGAACTCTTCTTTTATAGCGTTGCTAAGTTCTTCGTGAAGTATAAACCAAAAGTGCCTTTTTAACTCCGGTGGGATGCTCTCTATCTGTTCCGCAAGATAAAAACTAACCACAAGACGGAAATCCCTACTTTTTCCCCTCTCCAATCTGTAAAAGTCTGCCTGTCTCATAGGTCTTAACTCGTGCCTTCTTTTCAGAGCTCGCCTTAGTGCCTTTTTAAGTATGGGCATAAACTTTCTATCGTACTGAAGCTCAAGCCTGTCTGGATAGTAAGGTTCAAAAAGCCTTATAGAAACTAGCCTAAAAAACACAAGGGACTTCGTATAGTTTATAAAACACAAAAATTAAGCGGTTTCTGACAATTCTTTTTCAACTCCACACGGTACATTAGGAACAAGTTAAATGGAAACGCCTCAATACAACATCCCTATCAAACTTTCAACTCCACACGGTACATTAGGAACCCTAAACGACCACATTAACTAAAATAAGACATATCATATCAATCATTTTGTCAAGAGGGCACCCCTTTCAAATGAAGTTAATTTTCCGAAATCCGAGATCATGCAAAGTTGAGTATGTTATTGTCAAATTCAAATCTCTGTCTCCCAACGCTTTCCACCACTGACCATAATTACGGCATTACGGCATTACATAATTACGGCTTTACGGTGAGACTGCTACCCGAAAAGCTTGAAAATCAGAACCCTCTCTCTGCTAAAATTGAGATTTTCAAAATAAAAACGCTGCCCCCATATTCAGTTGCCGAGTTGACAAGGGTCCAAGTTGGACCCTCAAGCTCCCTTATGTAGGCTATTTAGAATTATAGCACAAAGTAGCAGAGGGAAGGAGTCTGTGATATAATTTAAATGCCATGCCAAAGCTTTCTCCGAGGGATATAAGAAGAAAGATCCAGGGTATAAAAAACACCAGAAGGATCACTAACGCTATGAAGGTGGTCTCCGCCGCCAAGCTGAGAAAGGCTCAGGAGGCAATATACGCCTCAAGGCCCTACTCAGAAAGGCTTTACGAGATGCTTGCTCACCTTTCTGCCCATGTGGATATGAGCGCGCATCCCCTTTTGGAGGTTAGGGAAGAGAGAAAGGTTGATATCATTCTTATAACTGCAGATAAAGGTTTGGCTGGTGCCTTCAACTCAAACGTAATAAAGAAGGTAGAAGAGCATATCGCAGAAAAAAATCAGAACGGCATAGAGGTATCCCTTATCCTTATAGGGCGTAAGGGTGTCCAATACTTCCAAAAGAGAAACTGGAAGGTTCTAAAGGCTTACGAGGAGGTCTTTAGAAAGGAAATCAACTTTGATGTGGTCAAAGAGGTGGGCGAGTTAGTCCGGCAAAGATACCAAAACAAGGAGACAGACGGAGTGTATCTAATAAACAATGAAATGATCACAAGGGTAAGCTATAAGCCTGTAGTTAGAAGGTTCTTGCCCTTTGAAAGGATAGAGCAAAAAGAGCAAGACTATAGCTCCTACGAGTTTGAGGTGGATGCGGAAACCTTCATAAACAAGCTCATTGACCTTTATTTGAACTATCAGCTGTACAGGGCTATGCTTGAGTCCAACGCAGCGGAGCACTTTGCCAGGATGGTAGCCATGGACAATGCTACGCGCAACGCGGACGAGCTTATAAAGACATGGACCTTGATCTTCAACAAGGCAAGGCAGGAGTCCATAACCTACGAGCTTATAGATATAGTCAACGCAGTGGAAGCTATGAAGTGAAATGTTTGGCTTTTTCAAAAAGTCAGAAGAGGAAAAGTTAGCGGAAAAGGGAGATAAATCTGCCATTCTTAAGCTCATAGAAAAGGGCAAAAAGGATAAGGCTATAGAAATCTTAGAAAGATTCAAAGAAGACCCTGAACTAAGACCCATTCTCTTTAAGCTTTACATGGAGGAGGGCAAGTATTACTATGCCTACCAACTGGTGGAATACTACGATAAAAACTTAGCCACCGCCAAAGAAAGGGCACTTCTCTACGAAAAGGTGGGAGAGATCCAAAAGGCGGTGGAGGAGTACTCCAAGGTGGGAGACTATGAGAGCCTCTATAGGGCTGGGATGCTTTTGAAGGAGGCACAGCCCAAAGAAAGCCTTGAGTTTTTTGAGAGGGCTTTTAAGCTGGCAAACGAATTCCAAAAGAAGGAGTTGGAAGAGCACATTTTGGAGATAAAGAAAAGGCTCGGCCTTGTAGAGGTAAAAAAAGAGGGCTTTTTGGAAAGGCTCCGCAAAGGTCTAAAAAAGACGAGGGAGCTCCTTGAGTTTGGCATTATCTTTGCAGGGAGGAAGGTAGACGAAGAACTATTGGAAGAGCTTGAAGAGAGGCTCATAAGGGCAGACATTGGAGTAAAAACTGCGGAGCAACTGGTGGAGGAGCTAAGAAAGGAAGCCATAAGAAAAAACATAAAAACCTGGGAAGAGCTGTTGCCGGTGCTGAGGGAAAAGTTGCTGAGCTACATAGGAAACTGTAAAGGAGAGTTAAAGGAAGGCAAGGTTTATCTCTTTTTGGGAGTCAACGGTTCTGGAAAAACTACCACCATAGGAAAGCTCGCCTATAGGTTCAAAAGTCAAGGGAAAAAGGTTCTGCTCTGTGCTGGAGATACTTTCAGGTCTGCGGCAATAGAGCAGTTGCAGGTTTGGGCTCAGAGGAGCGGGGCGGATATAGTCTATAAAGAGGAAGGTGCAGACCCTGCGTCGGTGGTCTATCAGGCTTTGGAAAAGGCTCAGAAAGAAAACTACGATGTGGTTTTGATAGATACCGCCGGAAGGCTACATACAAAGGAGCCACTTATCAGGGAGCTAAGGAAAATAAAGCAGGTCATTCAAAAGTTCTACCCAGAGGAGCCCACCGAAACCCTCTTGGTGTTGGATGCCACAATAGGACAGAACTCCCTTTCACAGGCTAGGGTCTTTAAGGAGGCGGTGGATGTTAGCGGTATAGTGCTTACCAAGTTGGATGGTTCTGCAAAGGGTGGTGCGGTGGTGCCCATATGCAGTGAGTTAAAAATTCCCATAAAGCTTTTGGGGGTAGGTGAGGGTTTGGAGGATTTGCAGGAGTTTGACCCAAAAACCTTTGTGGAGGAGCTGACAAGTTGATTATGGAGGACTTTTTCAAATTGCCGGAAGTTCCATCAGATGAGTTTGAACTGCCCGCCATGCCCCTGAGGGATTTGGTGGTTTTTCCCGCCATGGTTGTTCCCCTCTTTGTGGGCAGGGAATTTTCCGTCAGAGCCATAGAGAGCGCCCTCAAAAGGGACAGGCTAATCCTCTTGGTCTTGCAAAAGGAAAAGAACGTGGAGGAGCCAGATAAAGAAGGCATTTACTCTATGGGCGTTATAGCCCACATCATCCGGGCAACGCCTTTGGAGGAAGGAAAGCTAAAAATACTCGTGCAGGGTATAAAGAGGGCACATATAAAGGACTACTACAAAAAGGAGGACCACTACTGGGCGTTGGTTCAAGCTATAGATGAAAAGGAGATAAACCCAGAGGAACTTAGCAGGGAAGACAGGGCGTACATTTCTGCTGTAAAGGAGCTTTTGGATAGAGCGGTAGCCTTAGGAAAGCAAGTGATCCCGGACCTCTTGATGGTAATAAGGGAGTTGGAGGACCCCGGCAAGCTGGCGGACCTTACCGCATCCATCTCGGACATAAAGTCCCACGAAGCCCAGAAGGTCTTAGAAAGCTTGGATCCCATCGAAAGGCTAAAGCTGGTATATCAGTATCTGTCCAACGAAGTGGGTATGCTGGAAGTCCAGACCAAGATCAGGAACACCGCAAGGGAAAGAATAGAGAAGGAGCAGAGGGAGTACTTCCTCAGGCAACAGCTAAAGGCTATCCAAGAGGAGCTCGGAGAGCTTGACGAAAAAAAGGAAGAGATAGAAAACTACAGAAAGAAGTTAGCCCAGTTGAAGCTTTCAAAAGATGTGCAGGAAGAAATAGAAAAGCAGATAAAGAGACTGGAAAAAATGCATCCAGAATCTGCGGAGGCTGGAGTGATAAGAACTTGGCTTGATTGGGTCTTGGAATTGCCCTGGAACAAAAAAACCAAAGACAGATACAACTTGGAAGGGGTCAAAGAGATCTTGGACAGGGATCACTACAACTTAGAGAAGGTAAAGGAGCGGATCATAGAGTATCTGGCGGTGAAGAAGCTTACAAAAGGTAAAAGCACTGCGGTGCAGATCCTCTGCTTTGTAGGTCCTCCGGGCGTAGGCAAAACATCCCTCGGAAAATCCATAGCGGAAGCCTTGGGTAAAAAGTTTGTGAGAATATCCTTAGGTGGTATAAGGGACGAGGCGGAGATCAGAGGACACAGGAGAACCTACGTGGGTGCCCTACCAGGTCGGATCATTCAGGCGGTAAAGCAGGCGGGTACCAAAAACCCTCTGATCGTTCTGGATGAAGTAGATAAGATATCCGTATCCTTCCAAGGAGACCCTGCCGCAGCTCTGTTGGAGGTGTTGGACCCAGAGCAAAACAAGACCTTTACGGACCTGTACATAGGCTTACCCTTTGACCTGTCGGAGGTGTTCTTTATCTGCACCGCCAACAGAGTGGATACAATTCCAAGACCTCTCCTTGATAGGATGGAGGTGATATACCTCTCTGGTTATTCGGAGGAGGAGAAGGTATTTATAGCCAAAAATCACCTGTTGCCCAAGCTTTTGCCCTTGCACGGCTTTAAAGAGGGAGAGGTTATATTCCAAGAGGAAGCCCTTTTGGAGGTTATAAGAGGATACACCCGCGAATCTGGAGTTAGAAACCTCCAAAGGCAGTTGGGAACTATCCTAAGAAAGCTTGCCCTCAGAAAGCTAAGGGGCGAAAAGCCACCCTTTGAGGTAAAAGCCCAAGATGTTAAAGGGTTTTTGGGAGTGCCCAAGAGATTTACAGATAAAGAAGATACACCAATGGTTGGCTTGGCAATAGGTCTTGCTTGGACAGAAGTAGGCGGTGAGATCATGCTCATAGAGGCAACTCGGTTCAAAGGCAAGGGCAATCTCATACTTACCGGTTCCCTTGGAGATGTGATGAAGGAGTCCGCCCAAGCGGCAATGTCTTACATAAAGTCTAAAGCGGAAGATTACGGAATAAACCCGGAGGAGTTTTCCAACTGGGATGTGCACATACATGTGCCAGAGGGAGCTGTGCCCAAGGATGGACCCTCTGCGGGTATTACCATTGCTACAGCCCTGCTCTCTCTGTTTACAGATATACCTGTCAGGTCTGACATTGCCATGACTGGAGAGGTTACATTGCGAGGAAGGGTTCTGCCGGTGGGTGGGCTAAAGGAGAAGATCCTCGCCGCCAAGAGGGCTGGCATATATGAGGTGATCCTTCCCGAGAAGAACAAAGATGAGGTTTTGGAAGATTTACCCGCCTACGTGAGGGACAAAATGACCTTTCACTTTGTCAAAGACTTAGACCAGGTCTTCGAAAAGGCGCTTGTTTCTAACCCAAAGAAGACTTGAGAATTAATGAGGCTGTTTTAAAAATCCCTTATTGGGACCGTCCCCCAGCCTCAAAGGGAACTGACCTACTCCCCACCCTATCCCACACCCCTTCCACCAACACGGGCTTCAGAGGAGAAAGGTCCCTTGGCAAGACCTTTCCAAGGATAGGGAAGAGGAGGGCTACCTTCAGAACTTGCCAAACACTTTGAAGGGTAGCTTTTGCCACCCTTCCCTGCTCGGGATTACTTCCGTTGGCTCCCTCACATCCGCTTGGCTCGCTCTGAAGGCTTTGCAGGAGATTGATTAATAGCCTTTTTGAATTCTCTACACTCCTTAGTTCGCTTTTTAGTGCGTTTCTCTTGTATTCATTGCTTTCCTTCTCTATAAGTTCTCTAAGTTCTTTTTCCCTCTCTTCATACCTCTTTAGGGCAAACTCCAAATATGCTTTGTTTTTTAGCAGTCTTTCGTAATTCTCAGGCACATCCTCCTTAAATCCCAGTGCCCTTCTCCCTATCACATAAGCACCAGCTATGTCCTTGTCTATGCTTAACTGCGGTGCATACTTTAGCATGCCAATAACTGAGGTGTAAGCAGGATTGACCTCTACTACTTCCACTCCCTTTAACATTGCTACCCTTTTTAGCTTTTGCAAAAACTTTTTGACGTTCCACTGATGAAGTCTTTTTCTTAGTGTAGCTTTTCCATCCCTACGCACTCCTTTTTTGAGTTTTTTAAGATTCTCCACTGCTATAGCTTTACCTTTCTGGATGGCCAAATCTACTACCTGATGTGCCAATATCCACTCTTAGTGGTCTTTGCTGTTTTGGGAAAGTCCTAAAAGGTGGTGTAAGCTGATGGTTTGATAGCTTAGTAGTTCTCCAGTTTTTGACACTTCCGCGAAGATGTCAACTTTTGGCATCCATAGACTGGGGTGGTTGATGGTTAGGACCTGAAGCAGTTCTGATAAGCTTAGAAATATGAAGGCAAGACAAGTAATAGAAGAAATACTAAGCAGAGTTTTTAAGTGGCACAGGTTTCCTGTAAGCCTAAAAGCAGAAGCTGTGCTCCTCTACTTTAAGGGACTTTCTCTAAGAGCAGTAAGGGAGTTCCTACTTCACAAGGGTTATTAGGGAAAGCTCTTCAGGCAATATATACGATTGCTATTAAGGCAAAGGGATGCACCACTGACAAGGGACCTTGGTATGTGAGTGCGGTCAAAGGGCTTGCAATGGAATGGCTACATGAGACTTTTGGGAAGAGGAATGAGGTTCTACAAGAGGTTTCCTTGGAATGCTAAGTATGAAACCGTCTATAGATGGTTAGCCTCCTTTATTGTCATTTATACGATCATGAACCTAAAAAGTTGACATCCTCTTGGCGTAGATAAACTCTCTATTTCCTGTGGTAATTCTAAGGCAGAGTTGTCCGTTTAGGTCTTCAAATCTCATTAGTCTGTTTCCTTTGTCTGCCTTTGACCCGATGCTTATAAGAGTTCCTTGTCTTAGTTCTCTCCACTGCTTTTTAAGTTTTTCTCTTGCCTTTCCTGAAAGATGATTTTTACAAAGCTTTTCAAAAAGTCTTTTGCCTCCAAAGACCAATGGTTTATCGGTAGGATACTGCTTAGCCTTGTAAATGGCTGAGTCAATGTATTTAGTTGGTAATTCAGGAAATAGCTGTCTCAGTCTTTGGTATATTTGGGCGTGTGGGTTTTTTGTTTTTTCTTTTTCCAACTCCTTTAGCATATTGTATGCCACACGGATAGCGGAGGATTGCTTACGCATAAGCTTTATGAGTTTTTCTTTATCTTCTTTTCTCAGTTCAAGCTTGAACTGAAGGCTTGCAAACATCAGGGTTAGATTTTAGCTTTAAAACTCTTGTGTGTCGATGGAGTTGTATTTTTAGAACAGCCTCTGAGAATTAATTGACAAGGCTTTTCTTTATGTCTATATTCATCTTTGCATAAGTATGATTGGTGTGCGGACATGAGAAAGTTTCTTTGCCTGGCTTTTGCTGGGATTTTGCTACTGCTTGCTCTTGTGGTTGTCTTTTTGTCGCTACTCTTAGTGGTTCCTTTTGTGCTGTTGGCTGTTTTCTTTTTAGTCAGATACTTCAACAAAAGGGATCCAGCACGCGTAAAAAGGGTTTTCTATGTCGTCACCAATGTGCTTAGGTATGATTGGCGTGCAAACATGAGAAAGTTCCTTTACAGAACTATTGCTGGGATTTTGCTACTGCTTGCTTTTGTGGGTGTCTTTTTGCCACTGCTTCCAACTGTTCCCTTTGTGCTGTTGGCTGTTTTCTTTTTGGTTAGGTCTTCAAAAAGAGACTTAGTGCGCCTTAAAAAAATTCCTTACGTTGGTAAAATTCTGTATCCTTACATAAAAAGGGTAGCAAAATGGAATACACAACAGCCAAGTTCTTCCACCTGATAGGCGTCTTTTTGTGGGTTGCATCCTCCTCTTCCTTAGGGCTTTTTATGATTTACGGAAACTTTAAAGATACCAAATGCGACAAGCACATTCTCAGAAACTTCTACCGATGGATGACAAACCTTGAGATAGCCGGATTTGTTCTTGCCCTTGCCATGGGCTTTTATATGCTACATTTACTTAAATATCGCTTTGACATAAACTGGTTAAACTACAAACTGCCCATTGTACTGCTCCTCTTTTTGCCCTTGGAGGTCCTAAACTTTTGGTTTGTGAATATACACATACCAAAGAGCCAAGACAAAGAAAAGGCATACAAAAGATACGACCTTTTTACATACATCGTAGCCCTGCCCTTGCTGGTGGGTGGTCTGGTGGTGGTCTATTTGGCGGTGGTTAAGCCATGAAAAAGAGCGTTGTTCTTTTCAGTGGAGGAGTGGAAAGCACGTGTGTTCTATACCTTAAGCTCTTGGAAGGACAGGTTGTCTATCCGGTTTATGTTAAATGCGGAATGCCCTGGGAAAGGCTTGAATATGTAAAAGCTACTGAGCTCTGGCAAGAGACAAAAAGAAGGTTTTCAAAGTTGATGCCTATAAAGGTTCTGTCTCTAAAAACTTACCATAAAAAGCACAAAGCCATAGAGACAGAAGAGGAATTGTTTATCCCTCTGAGAAACTTAACCTTGCTAACTGCAGTGGCAGGATACGCCCTGTCAAAGAGGGCGGAGAGTATAGGCATAGGCAGTTTGGGACTGTATCCCTTTCCCGATAACAACCTTGTCTACCTTAAAGAGGTGGAAAGGCTAATCACAGAAGGTTCAAAGAAAAGGTTAAAAGTAGAGGTCCCCTTTTTTGGCATGGAAAAGGGCGAGGTTGTAAAGAGATTTTCAAAGTGGGTTCCACTGCACAGGACCTTTTCCTGCATCAATCCCATCTTACGAAATGGGAAGGTCCTTCATTGTGGAAGGTGTATAAAGTGCAAAGAAAGGGAAGAGGCCTTCAAAGAAGCCCAAATTCCTTTATGAAGAACACAAAGCTAAGCAAAAATCCCCAGGCGACGATCACCGCTTTGACGGTTTTCTGATTTAGCCTTTTGGCTACCACCGCCCCCAAGTATCCCCCCAGCATAAAAGCCGGCATCATAACAAGCACAAAATTAAAGGCAACCTTGCCACTAAACAAAAAGATAAGGGCACCCAAAAGGTTTATCACAAAACCCAAAAAATTCTTGAGGGCTATGGTCAGTTGCATGTTTGAAACACCGGAAAGCACTATGGAGGATGCCATCATTATACCTATGCCCGCCCCAAAGTAGCTCCCATATATAGCTGTGAGAAACTGAAGCAAGATAGGAAGGAGCTTCGAGGAGTTGCCAAGCCTTGTTATTAACTTGAGAATCGGCTCACTGAAGGCAAGCAAAAGGGTGGCAAAGCCTATCAAAAAGGGAACAGCCTTTTTAAAGGTCTCGGGCGGAGTGTATATGAGTAAAAAGGCACCAAGCAGGGCACCAAGTAAAGATGGAGGCAAAAAGGTTTTAAGAATAGGGAAGTTTTCCCTCAGAGTTTTTCTGTAGCTCAGGGCACTGGTAAAAGGTCCAAGCCATAGGGCTACGGTGTTTGTTATGTTTGCAGAGAGTGGGTCTAAGCCTGCAAAGACCAAAGCGGGAAAGGTTATAAGGGTTCCACCGCCAGCTATGACGTTTATAAAACCAGCTACGATGGAGGCAAGGATTGGTATTAGGTAGGTTTCCATTGTTGATGGGTTTTTCTTAAGGCAACGGGCGGATTCGAACCGCCGTAGAAGGGATTTGCAGTCCCTCGCCTAACCACTCGGCCACGTTGCCTAAAAGCGGGCGACGGGACTCGAACCCGCGACCTGCTGCATGGCAAGCAGCCGCTCCACCTCTGAGCTACGCCCGCTATAGTCTATATTATAACCCAAACTACTCTATATTTGCTACCTGTTGTTTTAACCTATCAACCTCCGTTTTTATTTCCACCACCCATTGGGAAAGCTCGGGCATTTTGTTTCCTAAGGTGTTTATCTCCCTGTGCATCTCTTGGAGCAAAAACTCCAGCTTCCTTCCTACCTCTCCCTCTGCGTCCAACAGTCCTTCAAACCTCTCAAGATGAACCTTAAAGCGTGTCACCTCCTCCTCTATGTCCATCTTTGAAAGGATAAGACTGATCTCACTGAGAACAGTGGGATTTCCCTCCGGGAGTTTTAACTCCTTCGCCTTCTCCAAAACCCTTTTCTTTGCCCTTTCTAAAATGCTATCCTTGTTTTCAAGGATGTTTTTTAGGTGCTCCCTTATAATTCTCAGTCTAGAAAGAAGCTCCTCCTTTAGTTTTGCTCCTTCTTCTTCCCTGCTCTTTACAACTTCCTTTAGTGCGTCGGTCAATGCCTGAATAATAAGTGCCTTGGTTTCCTCCTCCAGTTCCTCCTCCGCCATTTCTACATACCTTAAAGAGGCGTAAAAAGCCATATCATCGGAGAGGTTGAACCCAGAACGCTGGGCTAAATCTTTAAAAAACTGAAAAGTGCTAACCAGGGCGTCGGGATTTACCACGTTTCCCTTCGGCTTTTTTGCTTCTACCTGCACCAGGACGCTAACAGTTCCCCTTTGCAGGTACTCTTTTATCTTATTCCTTACCTCAAACTCAAACTCATAAAGGTTTATATTAGACCTTATTGAAACGTCAAGCCCCTTCCCGTTTAAGGTCTTTATAAAAACTGTTACCTTTCTCTCTTCATCCTCCGCGATAGCCTTTCCGAGCCCAGTCATACTACGCATGTTACCCACCGCCGTATTCGGAGCTTTCCGACTCCGCCGCAAACTCTTCTATCATACATATCGGTTATAAGCTTTAAAAGCTCCTCCGTGTTCTTCTCCAAGTAGTAGTCAAAGAGCTCTATTTTCCTCTCCTTGGTTATGTTTTCTGAAACCTCAAACCGCACCAGAAGATAAGGGACTTCCTTATGTAGCTTAAACTGAGGGTCCTCCGGGAGCACCAATTCTACATCCACATCTGCACCAAAGGGTCTTTCCCTTTCAATAAACTCCCTCAAAGCCGAGAGCTTTTCTTTATATTTCTTCCAGTCATACATCACTCTACCATCTCCAACCTTGAGAATATAAAGGGAATCTCATACTGGGCAGATTCCACAGAATCTGAGGCGTGCACCGCATTTTTACCCTTATCGGTGCCAAATAATGCCCTTATGGAGTTAGGAGCAACCCTCCTTGCCTCTTCACTGTCGGTGGGACCTATGATCTCCCTTACCCTCCTTATGGCATCCTCTCCCTCCAAAACCATGGCAACCACAGGGCCCGAGGTCATAAACTCCACAAGCTCCCCGTAAAAGGGTCTGTCTTTGTGCACTATGTAAAAGCCCTTTGCCTGCTCCGTGGTGAACCTAAAGAGCTTGAGGGCAACAAGCCTAAAGCCTTCGGAGAGGAACCTGTCTATTATTTTACCAGTTGCCCCCTTCTCAAAGGCATCGGGTTTAACAATTACCAAAGTTCTCTCCACCGCCATCTGGAACCTCCTATGTTAATTTTTCTAAAGCCCTCTTTACTGAAGCATCCAAAACAAAACCGCTCGTTTTTACCACAAAGCCCCCTATGAGGGATGGATCCTCTTGGACCTCAAACTCCAATTCCCTGTTGAGGATCTGTTGAACCTTTGACTTTATGGACTCTAAGGTATTCTCGTCAAGCTTTCTGGCAACGAGTATGAAAGCCTTGGAAAGCCTTAGGAACTTTTCCACTTCGTGATCGTAGAGTCTTTTGACTTCCCCCAGCATAGGCATTGCGTTGAGCTCCACCAGGTAATTTATAAACTCCCTTACTTCCGAGGGCAGGGAAAATTTTGAAGAAAGACTTACTAAATACTCCACCTTTTTTTCGTTGGGAACTTGTGGGTTCAGTATAAAGTTCCTAAAGAGTCTTTCTTTTCGGTATAGGTTATAAACAAAGCCAAGAAACTCGCTGACTTGAATTAAAACAGACCTTTCTTTAGGAAGTTTGCTCAGCAGGGATTTAGCCAGCTTTTTTGAAAGCTCCTTGTTCATTTTTGTACCTCCAGTTTCCTGAGCATTTTCTCTGCGTATTTTTTCTGGACGTCTGGGTTCTCAAAGTCTTGGAATAGCCTTTGGAGGGCGAGCTCCTTTGCCTGCTTCATTCCAAACCGCAGGAGTTCTTCTTTTGCTTTCTTGGTCTCCAACTCAATGGTTTCTTTTGCCTTTTCCTTTATCCTGCTGGCTATCTCTTCCACTTTTTTGAGCTCCTCTTCCTTCATCTGCTGGGCGGTCAGCTTGGCAAGTTCTATCTGCTCAGTGTGGCGTCTTTTGGCATCTTCATACTCTGCCTTTGCCCTTTCTAAGGTCTCCTTTGCCTCCTTCAGCTCCTTCTCGGAGCTTTCCAGACCTTCCGTTAGTTTGGAGAAAAAGCCTTCAAAGGCTTGGCTTATGTGCTTTTTACCAAAGAAATAGACTATCGCCAAAAAGAGCAGTATGTTGAGCCCTTTCCAAACTAACTCTATGGTGTGGTGCCCTTCTGCCATTACGCTGCCTCCTCTTCTATTTTTCTCACGATTTCTTCCGCTATATCCTTTACCCTTTCTTGAAGTTTTTGTTTTTCTTCTTCAAGTTTTTTCCTTATTTCCTCCACTGCCCTTTCTATCTCCTCCTGAGCTTCCTTTTCCACCTGTGCGAGCCTTTCCGCCTTGATCTTTTCCACTTCTCTCTGGGCGGAGTTTAATATCTCCTTGGAGGTCAAGCTTGCCTTTTCCAACTCTTCTTTTGCCAGCTCTAAGAACTTACTGGCTTCCTCTCGGAGTTTCTTTGCCTCTTCATAGTTCTTTGCGGTAATGCTCTCCCTCTCCTCTATTACCGCACTGTAGGGCTTTACGAGGATCTGCCTTATTATGAACAGGAAGATCAGAAAAAGGAAGGCTTGGATAAACACTGTTACGTTCGGATAAAGGGCTTGCTGTATTTCCATCTTAGCCTCCTGAAAAGGTATTTTAACATATACCTTCTTCTATCTCTTGTATGAGTTCCAGTCTCTTTTGATGCCTTCCGCCCTCAAACTCCTCACTGAGCCAAGCGGACACTATGGAAAGGGCTAACTCTTCCCCCAGAACTCGGTCTCCAAGGCAGAGTACGTTGGCGTTGTTGTGCCTTCTGCTCATGCGTGCCATGTATTCATTCAGACACAACGCTGCCCGAATGCCCTTAAACTTGTTGGCAACTATGCACATCCCTATACCACTTCCGCAGATGAGAATGCCAAAATCCGCCTCCCTTCTTTGAATTGCCCTTGCCACCTCTTTGGCAAAGATGGGATAATGGGTGGATTCAGTGGAATTAGTTCCAAAGTCTAAAACCTCATAGCCCTTGGATAGCAAAAATTCTTTTATTTTTTCCTTTAGTTTGAAGCCCGCGTGGTCTGAACCTATGGCTATTTTCATTGAGACAACACCTCGTTGAGGATTTTATTTACCAATTGAGGGTTCGCCTTTCCTTTTGTAGCCTTCATAACCTGTCCTACAAAAAAGCCTATAAGCTTTGTCTCTCCTGCTTTGAGCCTTTCGTACTCCTTTGGATGGGCGTTTAAGACCTCTTGTACCACTGCCCTAAGAGCACCTTCATCGGTTATCTGCTTGAGACCCTTCTTTTCCACGATCGTATCCGGGTCCTCTCCAGTTTCAAACATTTGAGAGAGCACCTCTTTGGCAAGCTTGGAAGAGAGCACGCCTTCCTTTATGAGTTTTATTAACCTGGAAAACTTTTCTGGGTCTACGGGCGAGTCCTCAAGGCTCAGACCACGGTCTCTTAGTTGTCCCAAAAAGTCGTTCAAAAGCCAGTTGGATGTTAGCTTTGGGTCTTCAGGGTAAAAGCTGAGGGCTTTCTCAAAGAAGTCTCCAAGCTCTTTTAAGTCCGTTAGAACCTTTGCGTCGTAAGAAGAAAGGGCGTAGTCCCTTATAAACCTTTCATACCTTTGTTTGGGAAGTTCGGGCATGGTTGTCCTGATCTCTTCTATCCACTCCTCCTTTATTACCAAGGGTAGAAGGTCTGGGTCTGGAAAGTATCTGTAGTCCTCCGCCTCTTCTTTGGTTCTCATGGGATGGGTGAGCCCGGTGGATGGGTCAAAGGTGCGGGTTTCCTGCACTATTTTTCCACCAGTGGAGAGAATTTTTACTTGCCTTTCTATCTCGCTCTCTATTGCCTTCTGAACAAACCTAAAGGAATTGACGTTCTTTATTTCTACCTTCGTGCCAAGCTGATCTGTGCCCTTAGGTCTTAGAGAAAGGTTTATGTCGCACCTTAGCTGTCCCTTTTCCATATCTGCCTTAGAGACGCCCGCATACCGGAGTATGTTCCGGAGGGTTTCCAAAAATTCCCTTGCAAGCTCCGGAGAATCTATGTCTGGCTCAGTAACGATCTCTATAAGTGGTGTGCCAGCCCTGTTTAGGTCTATGTAAGTTTTGTTGCCTTCGTGAATGCTTTTGCCCGCATCCTCCTCTAAGTGCAGTCTCCTTATGCGAATTTTCCTACCGTTGACCTCCACCCACCCGTCTGTAGCCAAGGGCTGTTCATACTGGGATATTTGATATCCCTTTGGCAGGTCCGGATAGAAATAGTTCTTTCGGGCAAAGATAGAAAAGGTATGCACCTTGCAATTGAGGGCTAAAGCTGCCCTTATGGCGTACTCAACAGCCCTTTTATTGACCACGGGAAGACTACCTGGCAGACCAAGGCATACAGGACACACAAGGCTGTTGGGCTCTGCCCCAAACTCCACAGGGCACGAGCAAAACATTTTGGTTTTGGTGTCCAATTGTACGTGGATCTCAAGCCCTATAACCGGTTCAAATTCCATGATTTTTTATTTTAACGAATGGCTCAGAAGGAGCCTTAGTGGATGTTCAGTATAGCCGGATAATACTCACTCTGTCTCCCTTTGTTTTTTACACTGTTCAAGCTCAAGCCTCAAGGAGAGCATCTCCCTTTCTTTTTCCAGAAGTAGTTTTTGGATTTCTATATCCTTTTGCGCCAGTTCAAGCTCCTTTTCTTTGAGCTTTCCTTCCAATTTGTGGACCTCTTTCTCTTTCTCCTTGAGCTCCTTCCTTAGCTCTTCCACCAAAGCCTTTTCCCTCTCGCGATCCTCCAAAGCCCTCTTTAGAAGTTCTATTTCCTTCTCCTTTACCGCCAGAAGGGTGTATAGGCTGGAAAGCTCATGAAAAAGCTCTTCCCTTTGTCTGTCCTTTTGCATAAGCATCTCCAAGTAGGTGGCTATCAGGCTCCCTTCAAAGCCCGCCTTTAGCTTTTCCAAGTTGGAAGAAAGATTGGCCTCTTGCTTGGCTCTTTCTTCCTCCTTCTATGTCAAAAACTCATACTCTTCCCTGTTTAAAAGGACATACCATATGCCGTCCTCCCCCTTTTCGCCGGGAAGCACCCCTGCCTTTATACGGTTCTTGACGGTGTTCAGAGATACTCCTATCAAATTTGCATATTCACTTGCCTTTATTTTGACAGTATCCATGATACCCTCCTTTTAAAGGTTTGATACTTGATATAAATGATAGCAAATTGTCGTCAGAAATGTCAAGGGATGGGATGGTAGAAATGTTAACATAATTGCCATTATATTAACAACCTACCCCTAGAAGGCTCCCACGCCATGTTCTTCAACTGCTAAAAACAGGCAACCAAGCTACCCACCAAGGGAAGCAAAAAGTTATCGTCAATCCTTTTGGAAAAAAATTCCACCAATGCACCCGCAAGGGCTACCAAGAAAGCCTTTGGACCAAGGAAGGGAAAAAGAACAAAGCTGGTGCTAACAAAGAAAGCCAAAGCACCCTCCAAGCTTTTGTTTCCTATCTTTGTCTTTCCAAAGTGATAGCCCACTATGCCTGCAAAGCCGTCTCCTACTGCAGTAATTACCACGCCCACCGCACTGCACTCTTTTGGGAAGAAAAGAAAGCTTAAAAATACACCCAAGTTTAGCCAGAGGGCTTGAATGGATGGCTTTTCGCGGTTGTTCTCCCTCTCAAAGTAATAAACTAGATCGTATATGGGCTTTAGCCGGTCTTTGCCTAACTTAAAAACTAGTGAAAGATTTAAAAGGATCACCAAAAGACATAACAGTAAAAGTAAAGGCTTTGGAAGTAAAAAAAGCGGCAAAAGCCATAGAAGTATGGAAAATATATGAAACAGCTTTCTTTTTAGTTCTACGTTCATTCCCACTCTATGGTGGCAGGTGGCTTAGAGGATATATCGTACACCACCCTATTTACACCCTTCACCTCGTTTATGATCCTGCGCATCACATGGTCTAAAAACTCGTAGGGCAGTTTAGACCAGTCCGCGGTCATGCCATCCACACTATCCACAGCCCTTAGACCCACTACCCTCTCGTAGGTCCGAACATCCCCCATCACCCCCACGCTTTTTACTGGCAACAACACCGCGAAGGCTTGCCAAACCTTGTCATATAGTCCCCATTTTTTTAGTTCTTCTATGAATATGGCGTCCGCCTCCCGGAGTATGTTTAGGTCCTCTTCCTTTACTTCTCCCAAGATCCTGATGGCAAGACCTGGACCAGGGAATGGATGCCTCCGAAGTATGCCCTCGGGAACCCCCAGAAGCTTTCCTATTTCTCTAACTTCGTCCTTGAACAGTTCCCTCAAGGGCTCCAAAAGCTCCAAAGACATCCTCTCTGGCAGTCCTCCCACGTTGTGATGGGTCTTTATTACTTGGGCTCCCTCTATGCCCGCGCTCTCCACCACATCGGGATAGAGGGTTCCCTGAAGCAAAAGCTCCGCCCCAAAGTCCCTTGACTCCCTTTCAAAGACCTCAATAAAGGTATGGCCTATTATCCTTCTCTTTTCTTCTGGGTCTTCCACACCTCTCAGTCTCTCCAAAAACAATCGGCTTGCATCTACCTTCTTGAAGGGAAAGTTCATCGCCCTAAAGTAGCCCTCCACCTCTTGGGCTTCGCCCTTTCTTAAAAGCCCATGATCCACAAATATACCCAAAAGGTTGTTTCCAATAGCCCTGTAAGTTAGGGCAAAGGCTACCGTAGAATCCACACCGCCAGAGAGGGCACATATGACCTTTCTGTTTCCTACCTTCTGCCTTATCTCCTCTATGCTTCTTTCAATAAAGTCCTCCATCTGCCAGTTCTTTTCTGCCTTTGCCACCTTGAAGAGAAAGTTGGCAAGCATCTCATTTCCATACTGGGTGTGGGCAACCTCTGGATGGAACTGAACGCCATAAATGGGCTTTTCTCTGTGCCGAATTACCGCGTAAGGAGAGTTTTCCGAACTTGCCAGAACCTCAAAATCCGGTGGCAGTTTAGAAACCTTGTCCGCATGGCTCATCCACACATCAAAGCTCGTTGGAAGTCCTTCAAAGAATGGGTCTTCCTTCAAAACCCGTAGTTTTGCCCTGCCATACTCTTGCCTTTGTGCCCTTTCCACAACACCACCCAACTGAAAGGTTATTGCCTGAAGCCCATAGCATATGCCAAGGATGGGTATGTTTAACTCATACAGTCTTTCGTCGGGCAGTGGAGCCTTTGGCATATAGACGCTGGCAGGTCCTCCGGACAGAATAATGGCGTAGGGCTTCTTTTCAAGGAGCTTTTCCACCCTCTCATAGAAGGGCACAATTTGACTGTAAACTCCTAACTCCCTTATCCTTCTGGCGATCAGCTGGACATACTGGGAACCAAAGTTAAGGACTAAAACAGGTCTCAGCATAAAAATATGATAAACTTAAAGCTTATGGAATACCACGTAAAGGACCTTAGCCTAGCAGAGGAAGGGAAAAACCGCATAGAGTGGGCAGAAAGGGATATGCCCGTCTTGAGAAGCATAAGGGAAAGGTTCAGCAAAGAAAAGCCCTTTAAGGGTTTGAGGATCTCTGCATGCCTGCATGTGACCACAGAAACCGCCAACCTGGTGATCACATTAAAGGAAGGTGGTGCAGAGGTTTATCTTACTGCGTCAAACCCCCTATCCACCCAGGATGATGTTGCCAGTGCCTTGGTAAAGTATTATCAAATTCCCGTCTTTGCTATAAAAGGTGAGGACACGGAAACCTACTATTCCCACATAAGGGCTGTTATAGAAAAGGAGCCCCACATAGTAATAGATGACGGAGCAGACCTAATATCCACCATCCATAAAGACTATCCTCACTTGTTAGGTAAGATAATGGGTGGTATGGAGGAAACCACCACGGGCGTAATAAGGCTCAAGGCTATGGCACAAAAAGGTGTTCTGGGCTTTCCCATTATCGCGGTGAATGATGCCTATACCAAGCACATGTTTGACAACCGTTACGGCACGGGTCAATCTACCATAGATGGTATCCTAAGGGCTACCAACCGGCTCATAGCGGGCTCTTACTTTGTGGTGGCTGGCTACGGTTGGTGTGGCAAAGGAGTAGCCCAAAGGGCTAGAGGTATGGGAGCAACGGTGATCGTAACAGAGGTGGACCCAATCAAAGCCTTAGAAGCCAAAATGGATGGATTTTTGGTAATGCCCATGAAGGAGGCGGCAAAGCTCGGGGACTTTTTCGTCACCGTTACGGGCAACACTTCCGTCATAAGAGGAGAGCACTTTGAGGTGATGAAAGACGGTGCCATAATCTCCAACGCAGGGCACTTTGACGTGGAGATTGATAAAAAGGCTCTGGAAAGCATGGCTGTATCCAAGAGGGAGATAAGAAGGTTCGTGGAGGAATACACCCTCAAGGACGGCAGACGTATATACCTACTGGCACAGGGTAGGCTCGTAAATCTTGCCTCCGCAGAAGGTCATCCTGCGTCGGTGATGGATATGTCCTTTGCCAACCAAGCCCTCTCGGCAGAATACATCGTCAAAAACTACAAAAACCTTGAGAAGAAGGTCTATAAGGTGCCCGATGAAATAGACAGGGAGGTGGCGGTTTTAAAGTTAAAGAGTATGGGCGTGGAAATAGACCAGCTAACGCAAGAGCAGATAGCTTATCTTTCCTCTTGGGAGATAGGGACCTAACTTATCCACAGCAATACCTACTTCTCTATCCTATGTGCCCTTAACCTCCACCTCGTTTGGTGCTGTGAAGAATGCTACCGGAAGCACTATATAACCCGCGATTATCAGCAAAGCACCTAACCCAAATAGGATTACTGTAATTGCACCTATAAACATCAAAATCCCAGCAATCTTAAAAAGATTATGAGCTGTTGCTTGGGCAAGGATTTCGTATGCTTCTTTATAAAAGTAGAAAGCAACTAAACTAATGGCGTATGCAACTATAATAGTAACAATAACCCCAAAACCTAATCCTAAAATAGCACCTGTTTCGTCTCTCATGGTAGCAAATGATGATATTCCTGCCAATAGCCCAAAGCCAAGAGCTATTACTATGCCAGCTATGTTTAAAACGAAACCTATCAAAACCTTTTGAAAAATAGTTGGCCTTCCTAATATATTGCTCAGCTGGTACATGCTAATAATCCATAGAACAACCCCCAAGATGCTTAAAAGAATCCCTATTCCTGGTATCCAACCTAACAGCATCAAAATAGAACCAATGCCACCGAGCATTTTCTGGGTGGATATATTCACCCTCTGAGTGGGCAAGTTGCCTTGTTCCATCATGACTCACCCCCCTTTTTTTGATTTCTTTAGATAGTATAACGCAAAAAGGGAAACCCGTCAAATGGTTTTCACCCATACCCGAATTTTAAGCTATAAAATGCTCAGCAGTTTATAAGCAATAACCCCTGAGACCCATGCCACCGCAAAGCTGTATGCTAAGAACAATAGGGCAAACTTTGTCCCTCCCTCCTCTTGCAAAACTGCCACCGTACCTAAGCAGGAGGTGTATAAGAGTATAAAGACCATAAAGGCAAGAGCCTGGGCTGGGTTCATGGAGTTTTTAACGGCAGACTTTAGTTGAGAATGTTCCTCCTTCACCTCAAGGGCCTTTGGCATTGGGTTTAAAAGGTTAAGAAAAGATTCTTTAAGGGCATTGACAAAGGCTACTCCTTGCTCCTGCAGTGCCTTTCTGGGCTCAAACTCCTCTTTCTTGCCTTCCTCCACCGAGTAGATCACTGCCATAGAGCTAAGGACTATCTCTCTGGCAAGGAAGGCGGGGATAAGGGATGTAGTAATCCGCCAATCTTCAAGCCCCATCGGTTTGAATATGGGCACCAACGCCCTGCCCACATGACCCGCAACGCTATCCTTCGGATTGGAAATGCCCGGGGGCAAGTTTAGCATAGCCCAAAGGATCACAGAAACCGCAAATATTAGGGTTCCAGCCCTGTATATGAAATGTTTCACATGTGCCCAGGTGATCCTAAGCACCAGCTTTAGGGCGGGCAAACGGTAGGGTGGTAGCTCCAAGATCATATGGTGCAAAGAGCCTCTATAAACCAGCTTTTGAAGAAGAAACGAGGTTAAAAAGGCAACAAGAACACCAAAAAGATAGAGCAGAAAAATCACAAGGGCGGGATTTGGAAAAAAGAGAACCGCAAAGAAGGAGAAAACCACAAGCCTTGCGGGACAGCTCATAAAAGGGACCATTGCAAGAACCAAGAGTTTGTCCCTTTTTGTCTCCATAATCCTTGACGCCATTATGGCTGGCACATTACAACCAAAGCCCAAAAGGAGGGGAATAAAACCGGTGCCATGCAGTCCAAACCTATGCATCAAACCATCCATCAAAAAGGCAACCCTTGGCAGATATCCAGAAAACTCAAGCAAAGAAAGGATAAAAAGAATGCTTGCAATCAGGGGTAAAAAGGTAAGCACAAAGCCCACACCACCTACAACCGCCTCAGATAAAAACCTTGAAAGCAAAGACTCACCCAAAAGATAAACTATCAAAGGAGAGATAAAGTTATTCATAAAACCGTCCAGCCACTCCATCCAAGGGGCAGAAAAGTCAAAAGCTATTTTGAACATAAGAAACATCAAAAACAAAAAGAAAAACAGACCAAAAACTGGATGCAAAAGGAGTTTATCTAAACTGTCCGTCAGGTCAAAGGCACCCTGATTGACCTTTTTTACCACCTTGTAGAACAAGCCATGGGCAAAGGCAAATCTCTCATCTTTCAAGAGTCTGTCAAAATCCTCTCCGTAAACCTCTTGGGCTTTTCTGATCTTTTCAAACTTGGTATTCCCCTCTACCTTGGAAAGGTACTCTTCTAAAGTTTGGGAGTATTTCAAGGGAAAGGGCTTTATCTTTTGCTCGTAAGTTTGGACTATAGCCTCCAAAAGCTCTCTTTTTCCCTCTCCAGTCCTGCCGTTAGTTTGGACTACCTTTATTCCCAAAAGTTCAGAAAGTTTTTCTTTATCCACCTCTATGCCGAGCCTTCGGGCTTCGTCCAACATGTTCAAAGCAATGACGGTAGGCAATTCCATCTCCAACAGTTCTGCGGTTAGGAGGAGGTCCCTTTCCATGTTGGGAGTTTCCAACACATTTACCACCACATCGGGCTTTTGGCTCAAAAGGTAGTCCCTTGCCATCTGCTCCGCCTCGGAAAAGGGCTCAAGGCTGTAAATGCCGGGCAAATCCACCAAGTAAATTTCGTAACCCTTGTAAAAGGCTTTGCCTTCCTTCTTTTCTACGGTGGTGCCCGCCCAGTTGCCGACACGTAGGGTGGTTCCAGCAATGTGATTGAGAAGGCTCGTTTTACCTACATTAGGATTTCCCACAAGGGCTACGTTGATCCTCATTGAACCTTTATCTTCTGTGCCAAGCTCTTGCTGATGGCTATCTTAGAGTGGTCTACTTTGACCACTATGCTCCTACCAAGCTTCTGCACCACTTCCAATACTTTACCCTTCCTTATACCCATAGCCTGAAGCTTTTTTATGCTATCCTCCTTTCCTTCAATGTCCAAAACCTTAACCTTCTTGCCCACCTCTACCTTTTCCAGCACGATTTCACCTCCAAAGGGTATTAATATTAATATACAATCTCAAAAATTTTCGTCAACGGTTATCTTTATGCTACAACGCCTCCACCAACACCGCCTTTTTCTCAAGACAGTTTATTATTTCCTCCACCCTATCCCTCTCCACAAAATACACCCTCCCACCCAGTGGGTTATTGAGTTCTTTTAGAGGTTTAATCCTCACATAGCCTATGTTTTTGCTTGCCACATATCCTGTGGTGTAATCGGGGTCGTCGCTCCAGCAGAGCTCTGCAAGAACTCCACAGTACACATTCTTTGTGGCAAGGGCTAAGGCGTCCAGGAGTCTATGTAAATACTGTCTTTTTATTCCCCTCTTCAAAAGGGCAAGCTTTATTGATTTTCTGTCTTTCCAATCAACCCTAACGGTGCGTATTCCTCTCTCTTGGTCTGGCTCAAGTCTTTCCCCAGTTCTGACATCCATAAGGACCGCACCCCTCATGTTCCCACCCTTTGGGTTTGGACCCTTTTCCAAAAGTTCTATCGCCCTTTTAGCTAAATCTCTGCTTATACCCGCCTCCTCCAACTTCTTCACCGCAAAGTTCCGGGCAGACTGGACGCTTTCAAAGTCGTAGCTGTATATGGTCAGAGCCTTGGGAATTATGTATATTTCCTCCAGCTTTTCCAAGGTTATAACCATCTTGTTATAATCTTTTGGTCTTTTTAGTAGTTCCTTTACCACCCTCTCCACCTGCCCTTCATCCACTATCCTCTCCGCTCCGGATACATGAATACCCTTTAGTTCTGCTCGCATACGCACGCTGATCATCTCTTTAAACTTGTGAGCCAAGCTATCAAATATCCAAACAAAAAGCCTAAAAAGAGCGCCCCGACTACCAAGAGTCCAAGGGGTATGGGTGGTATGCGGTAATATTCTCCGTTAAACTCTGGGGTTAGCACAAGCTCCACTGGAGTTTTGTTTAAGTAGACCACATAGCCAAAGGCCAAAAGCAAAAGGAAAAGTAAAGAAAAGTATATAAACATCTTCATAGTCCTTCCTCCCTCTTGGCAACCTCTAATTGCAAAAGCACCTGCTCCTTTGCGGTCCCGCCGTAGCTCTTTCTTCTTTCCGCTACCTTTTCGGGCTTTAATAGGCTCAGTGCGTCTTCCTCAAAAAGCTCAGAGAAAGCTTTTAGCTCTTCCAAACTAACCTCTTCCAAGCTTTTCCCCTTTTCCAAAAGCTGTGCTACAAGGCTACCCACCACTTTATGGGCTTGTCTGAAGGGCATACCTTTTAAAACCAGATAGTTTGCCAGGTCTGTAGCCAAGGCAAAATTTCCCGCTGAAGAGTAAGTCTTTTCTGAGTTTATACTCAGCCCTTCCAATAGAGGCTTTAAGACCACCAGAATGCTTTTAAGGGTGTCCAAGCTGTCAAAGAGGGGCTCCTTGTCTTCTTGGAGGTCCCTGTTGTAGGAGTAAGGCAGTCCCTTCATGACGGTCAAAAGGGCAAAGAGGTTGCCGTAGAGCCTTCCGGTCTTTCCTCTTATGAGCTCCAACACATCGGGGTTCTTTTTCTGAGGCATTATGGAACTTCCAGTGCAGAACCTATCGGGCAGGGAAACAAAGCCAAACTCCTCAGAGGACCAAAGGATCAGGTCCTCAGACAGCCTTGAAAGATGCATACCGCAAACTGCACAGGCATACAAAACCTCAAGGATAAAGTCTCTCTCCGCCACCGCATAAAGGGAGTTTCTTGTTAGGGACCTAAAGCCAAGCTCCTGGGCTAAAAAGAACCGGTCTATGGGAAAATCCACACCCGCGGACGCACCGCTACCCAAGGGCAAACTGTCCGCCAACCTGTAGGCGTGGGCAAAGCGCATAGCATCCGCCAGCAGAGCTTCCCTGTAAGCTAAAAAGTAGTGGGCAAGCCTTATAGGCTGAGCCCTTTGAAGATGGGTATAAGAGACCACTATCACATCTACTGTCTTATCCGCCAAAAGCACTAAGGTTCTTCTTAGTTCCCTCAAGCCTTCCAGTATCTTCAGTAGTTCTTCTTTTATAAATAGCCTCTCGTCCGTTACTACTTGGTCGTTGCGGGACCTTGCGGTGTGAATTTTGCCACCTACCTCCCCCACCTTTTCTATTAGCCTCCTTTCTATGTTCATATGCACATCTTCCCAAGCTTTGGAAAACTCCATTCTGTTTTCCTTTACTTCCTGCTCTATCTCCTCAAGTCCCTTTCTTAAGAGCTTCTCTTCTTCCTCTGAGACAATACCTGCCATTCTAAGAGCCTTCAAATGGGCAAGATTTTGCCGAATATCCTGTAAGGCAAGCCGTTGGTCAAAGCTAACAGACTGGGTAAATTCCTCCACAAGTTCGTCAGTTTTTTCCCTAAAGCGTCCTTCCCAAGGTTTTTGCATAACCTATAATAATTTTAAACATGGAAAGCGCTGCCCTAATTACGGACCTTTATGAGCTAGCTATGGCTCAAAGCTACTTGGAGCACGGAAAGACCGGGAAGGCTGTCTTTAGCCTGTTTGTCAGAAGACTTCCGGAAAACAGAAACTTTTTAGTTGCCTGCGGGCTTGAAACACTGATGAAAAGTTTAGAAAACTTCAAATTTGGAGACAGGGAACTGAAATACCTAAAGAGTTTAGGTATATTCAAAGATTGGTTTTTAGACTATCTGAGAGAGCTGGAGCTGGACTTGGAGTTTTATGCCTTGGAGGAGGGGACTATCTTCTTCCAGAACGAGCCCATCCTTCAGGTGGAGGGTCCCCTGCCAAAGGCTCAGCTCATAGAAACCTTAGTTATAAACCTAATACACCTTGAAACCTTAATCGCATCCAAAGCGGTAAGAAATTACATTGCCGCAAAGGGCAAAACTTTGGTGGATTTTGGGCTCAGAAGGGCACACTCTCCCATGGCTGGGCTACTTTCCGCAAGGGCATGCTACATAGGAGGTTTTAACGGCACCTCCAACCTTCAGGCGGGAATGCTCTATGGCATACCCGTCTTTGGCACCATGGCACACTCTTACATAATGGTCTTTGATCAAGAAGAGGAAGCCTTCAGGGCTTTTGCAAAGAGTTTTCCAGACAGGGTCTTTTTGTTGATAGACACCTACGACACGGTGGAAGGGGCAAAAAAGGCTTTAAAGCTTCTGAAGGAAGGTATAAAGGTCTTGGGTGTAAGAATTGACAGCGGAAACATTCCGGAGCTTTGCAGAGAAGTAAGAAGGATCTTTGATCAGGAGGGCTTTAAGGATGTGAAGATTTTAGTCAGCGGAGGAGTGGATGAGTACGATATAGAAAGGTGGGTCTCCGAGGGTGTGCCCATAGACGCCTTTGGCGTTGGGACAAAGCTTTTGACCTCTGCAGATGCACCTTATCTGGACATAGCGTATAAGCTCGTGGAGTACGAAGGAAAGCCCAAGTTCAAAGAGAGCCCCGGCAAGAAGACCTTTCCATACAAAAGGCAGGTTTGGAGGTTTTTCAAAGACGGAAGGTTTGATTACGATAAGGTCAGCAGGTTTCAAGAAGGTGGCTTGGTAAAAAAGGTTAGCTTCCCCTTGCCAAGCCTTAAGGAGATAAGGGAAAGGGTCTTGGAACAGATAAACCAGCTTCCAGAGGAGCTGAAAAGCTTAAGAAAGAAGGTAGAGTATAGGGTAGAAGTGGATGAATGATAGGCGTTGATATAGTTTCCAACGAGAGGATAAGGAAAGCAGTAGAAAGGTTCGGCGAGAGATTTTTAAAACGCATATACACTCCTTTGGAGCTTGAATACTGCAAAAAACAGGCAGATTGGATAGCTTGCTTGTCGGCCCGTTGGGCGGGAAAGGAGGCAGTCTTAAAGGCGGTTTATCAGAGCAAAGGGATCGTCCTAGAGTTCTCTGAGATTGAAATTTTGGGAGACTTTGGAAAGCCAGCAAAGGTTAGACTCTTGAGGGAAGAGCTCAAAGACATACAGGTGCTTATTTCTCTTTCCCACGAGAAAGAGTACTCGGTGGCAGTTTCTTTTATAATTACTAATGGAGGTTTTTTATGAAGAAGATTTTAGCGATTGGGTTGTTTGTAAGCTTTCTGTCTGCTGGGCTCGTAAGCTGTCAGCAGAGTAAAGCTTGCCCCACAGAGGAGAAGATAAAGACGAGCGTTAAGGAACTTATCCCTCAAGAGTTTAAGGTAGAGAGCGTTCAGACACTAAAGGATATTCCGGGGCTTTGTGAAGTGGTTATAAAAGTGGGAGCCCAACCTCTTGTTTTTTACACAGACAAAGAGATGAAGTATGTGCTGGCTGGCAATCTCATAAGCCTTGCGGACAAGAAGAACATCACCAGAGAAAGACAGCAGGAGTTTATGAAGGTTAGCCAAGACCTTTTGAAGGAACTTGAGAAGTACAAGGATTTTGTTTTTGGCAAAGTAGGCTCCCAAAAGTATATTTATCTGTTTACTGACCCAGACTGTCCTTTCTGCAAAAGGTCTGAGCCCATAGTGGAAAAATGGGCTAATGAGAAGGGAGTGGAGGTTCGCGTAATCCTTTTCCCATTACCTATACATCCGCAGGCTTTTGGAAAGTCTGTTGCCTTGGTATGCGACAAAAAGGGATGGGAAGAGTATAAGAGTGGATATAACTCCAACAATCAGTGCGAGGATGGAAAGAAAAAGATTGAAAGCAACTTACAGCTTGCGGAAAAATATGGCATAAGTGGGACGCCCACCTTCATAGGCATGAACGGCAGAATCCATGCGGGCTTGCCCACAGAGCAGGATTTGGATAAGCTCATTCAATGAAGAGGGAAACTTGGCAAACTAAAATAGGGCTTATTTTTGCTGCGGCGGGCAACGCCATAGGGCTCGGAAACCTTCTTAGATTTCCCTCCAAGGTAGCCCTATACGGGGGTGGAGCCTTTATGATTCCATACTTTGTCGCCCTTTTCCTCCTGGGCATTCCCTTAATGCTCATAGAGTGGGTTATAGGTAGGTATGCGGGGGCAAAGGGGCACGGCTCTATGACGGGTATAATAGGTTCCTTCTTCAACCACTCCTATGGCTCAAGGGTTCTTGGCTCCATCGGAGTTTCCATTCCCGTCCTCATAGTTTGCTATTACATATACATAGAATCTTGGACCCTGGGCTTTGCCTTTCTGTCTCTGTTCGGGCAGATGCCCCAGCCCGTGCAAAGCCCTGACTACAAAACCGCCATGGAGCCATACATTTCCTTTTTCAAGGAGTACACACAACCCTCTTTAACTGCCCTTGTTTTCTTGGTGATCACCTTAGCCATCAACTGGGTAATCCTTCAGAGGGGTATAGTTAAGGGCATAGAGCTAACCGCCAAGTACGGTCTTCCGCTGCTAATTTTAATGGGAACATTCTTGGGCTTTGTATCTTTGAGTATGAACGGATGGAAGGGTGTGGAAGGCTTGCTTTTCATATACACCCCTGATTTTTCAAAGCTCTCGGACCCTCAGGTGTGGCTCGAGGCATCGGGTCAAATATTCTTTACTCTATCCTTGGGTATGGGTGCTATCGCAACTTATGCCAGCTATGTCAAAAGGGACGAGGATGTGGTAAAGGCGGGTTTGTGGACTGCTACAATCAATGAGTTTGTGGAGGTAGTTATCGGTGCCAGCATAGCCATTCCTGCCGCCTTTGCGGTTTTCGGTGCTTTGGCGGTTCCAGAGCTCGCAAAGGAGGGAACATTCCGCCTTGGCTTTATGACCATGCCAGCCATTTTAATGTCCTTGCCCCCTGGGAGCCTGCTATCTACTGTCTGGTTTTTCCTACTTTTCATAGCAGCCCTTACCTCCTCCTTAGCCCTAATACAGCCTTTGGTTGCCCTCTTGGAGGATGAGATGAGGTGGAGCCACTCCAAGGCGGTTAATGTGTCTATGCTTGTGGTTAGCGCGGGTGCCTTTTTGTCCGCCTTTGTGCCGGGCTTTATAGACGATGTGGATTTTTGGGCGGGCACATTGATGCTCCTGTTCTTTGGTCTTTTGGAGATCATAATTTTTGTTTGGATCTTTGGTGTTAATAACTTCCACAGGGAGCTAAACACCAACAGCTTTATAAAAATTCCAAAGGCATTGGTCTATTTCTTTGCGGTTGTTTCACCGGCATTTTTGGTTATCCTTCTGTATTTCTGGGGTGTTACCAAGCTACCGCAGGTCCTATCCCAAACGGAACCCGGCGTTATCGTTGCAAGGGCTTTTGTTATATTCGTGCTCGTGCTTATTGCCTTCCTTTCTGTGGAAAGCAGGAGGAGGTATCTGGCAGGTCCTCACATGTAATCAGCCACCACCCACCAGATGCACAATTTCCACTCTGTCCCCCTCCGATAGCTTGTAGCTTTCGTACTTAGATTTTGGCACCACTTCCTCGTTGACCGCCACTGCAAAGCCCACTTCCCGCACCTGAATGTTTAAACTTTTGATAAGCTCAGAAATCGTAATGCCTTCAGGAACTTCCAACTCTTCTCCGTTGAGGTATAACCTCATACGTACTAATTTAATACCATTTTATAAGATTCGCAAGCGTTTATCCTTTGGAGGACCGCTTAGATGAAGGATCTTTGAAAGAAGCATCAGCTTTACGAACTATGGGAACAAAAGCCTTAGTGGATAAAAGTACCTTGTCTCCCGGCTTGAACTCCTTCTCCTGATACCTTGGCACCACCACCTGAACCACCTCAGACCCAACCGCCACACTGAGAATACAGGCATATTCCGCAATTTCTTTTTCAAGAACTATAGAGCACATCCTTTGGCTTTCCTACCGACTTTATCTTTCCTTCGGAGAGCAAAAGCACCCTGCCTGCCAAGCTTAGGGCATCCTGCCTGCTATGGGACACCATAATTGTGGGTATGTTAAAGCTCCTTTGGAACTTCTTTATTTCCTCTCTGAGGATTATGGCGGTCTCCGGGTCAAGGGCGGAGAGGGGCTCATCCAACAGCAAAAGCTTCGGTTCCCTTGCCAAAGCCCTCAGCAAGGCTACCCTCTGTTTTTGTCCGCCCGAAAGAACGCTTGGCTTTTTATCCTTTAGCTGTTTTAAGCCCGCTAATTTCAAGAGCTCCATAACCCTCTGTGGGTCCTTCTTCTTCATTCCAAAGGCTATGTTTTCAAAAAGGCTCATGTTTGGGAAGAGGGCATAATCCTGAAAGACAAAGCCCACATCCCTCTTCTGCAGTGGTAAGTTTATTCCTCTTTTTGAGTCATACCAGACTTCACCCTTTACCTCTATGTATCCTTCCTCTGGCTTTTCTAAACCTGCCAGCATTCTTAAAAGGGTTGTCTTTCCACTGCCAGATGGTCCAAGGACCACAATAAACTCGTTTTCTTCTATTTCAAACTCCAGCTCCAAAAGGAAGTCCCCCTGAGCGCCGTAAAGCTTCTTTTTTAAGCTGAACCTTATCATAGAAGGCTCCACCTTCTGTTTAGCACATACAACGCGGTAAGGGAGAATACAGAAAAAAGTAAGAGCACAAGGGAATAAACATGGGCGGTGGTGTAATCAAGGGCTTCCACCGCAGAGTATATGGCTATGGAGACCACCCTTGTTTCCCCCTCAATGTTTCCGCCTACCATCAAAACCACACCAAACTCCCCCAAAGTGTGGGCAAAGGAAAGAACTACACCCGTAAGCACGGAAACCTTCTTGGATTTTCCCAAAGTATAGCTGGCTTCTATGAGATTTTTGGGCACAGACCTAAAGCCCGCAGTGAGAGGATGAACCATCATAGGCAAGCTGTAGATCACAGAGGCAATCAAAATACCCTCAAAATGAAAAACCAGTTGCTTTCCAAAAAGCCTATACCAAAGGGAGCCAATAAAACCTTCTTTGTTTAGGGCTAAGAGCAGATAAAAGCCCAAAACGGTTGGAGGAAGAACCGAGGGCAGGGAAACTAAAGCCTCCACCAAAGAGGTGTACCTACTTCTGCTGTACGCTAAAAAGTACGCTAGTGGAATACCCAAAAAGAGCAGTATAATGGTAGTCCAAAAGGAAAGCTCCAAGGGGTAAGCCAAAAGGGTGTAAGGTCCAAGCTATTCATCCTGTGCCTCCAAAATCACATGCATGGGTGAGAGGAGCATATAAACCTTTGTTCCTTTAGAGAGCCCAAGGTTATCCACCTGCCTGCTTGTGAGCATAACCCTTATTTCCTGCCCTTTGCAATCTACCACCAACATAGAGAGCACACGACCTTTTTCTAAGGACTTTATCATTCCCTCAAAAAGGTTTATCTGGGAGACCTTCTCCCTCAGAAGTAAAACCTCCTTGCAGACGGAGAGTTTTCTCCAAACTTGGTTATTCCGTAGCCCTGAACGATGGGTCTGTGCCTCTCTTGAGGAATTAGCCAGTATTTTCCCTTTTCTTTCATGGTGGGAGATAGGGCAAGGGAAAGGGCTATTATACCCACATCCACTGCGCCCGAATAAACGTAGCTGGCTGTCTGGGAAATGTTTTCCCCAATAACCAGTTTGTTTTTTACTTTTTCAAAAACTCCGTAGCTTTCAAGGGCTTCCTTTGCTGCTTGTCCGTATGAAGCGTGTTCCCAGTTTGCTATGGCAATTTCGTTCGCCCTAAAAAGTACGTCCGGAAAGTTGGAAGGGTCCAAGCCCGAATCTTTTCTCACTCAAACAACAATCCTTCCTATTGCGTAAGCTTTAGGCTGTGTTATTATGTAGCCCTCTCTGTGGAGTTCCTCCACATACTTCGTGTCGGCGGAGAAGAACAGGTGGTACGGGTCACCCTTTCTTATCTGGATGGCTCCCTTACCCGAGGAGCCAAAGACCAGTTCCACCCTATCCTGAGGGTTAGCCTTCATGTACTCTCGGGCTATTTCTTTTAGGGCGTATTGGAGGTCTGCTGCTGCGAATACCCTTATAACCTCCGCCATAGAGCTTTTAAAGGCAAGAGAAAGCCAAAAAATAATAAAGAGCAATCTGTTCATGATGTTTCAATATTTTAATCTCTCAAGGGATATCATTAAAATACTACTAAATGTTTGAAGACTACTTTCCTAAGGTTATAAAACAAGCCTTGGAAGAGCTATCAAAAATTCCCACCTATGGAGAGAGAACCTCCTCAAGGTTTTTGTATAACTTCCTTAAGCTTCCAAAGGAGGAGAGGGATAGGCTCTTGGAGAGCTTGATTGCCCTAAACGAGCAGATAAAGGTGTGTAGTGAGTGCGGTTTGGTCTCAGATATGGACCCGTGCAGGATATGTCAGGACCCAAAGAGGAGCAAAAGGTTTATATGCGTGGTGGAAGAACCCCAAGACGCCTACGCCATAGAGAGGATTGAAAGATACACTGGCGTTTATCATGTGCTGGGTGGTAGGATCGCACCCTTGGAAGGTGTCTCCCCTCAGGACTTGAATATAGACAAACTCATTGAGAGGATAGAGAAAAACGCAGTTAAGGAGGTTATAATAGCCACAAACCCCAACTTGGAGGGAGAGGCAACCGCCAACTATCTGATAAAGCTTTTGAAGAAGAGGTATAGCAAGCTCAAGGTGAGCAGGATCTCTCACGGTTTGCAGTTTGGAAGCTTGGTGGAGTTGGCGGATGAGTTATCTCTGGAGAAGTCCATTGAGAAGAGGACGGGTTTTCCATAATGAGCTGTTTTGTCCCCTTTCTGAGAAGCTGGACGATCCTCGGCACGCCGGAGTTTAAATCGGGTGCATGCCCTCTACCCAAGATAACCACCACCTTTGCAGATTTGTTTTCCGAGAGTATGCGCACGATCCTCAGAGCCATACCATTGTCCCACGCAGACTGCACATCAAAAAACCTCTTCTCATCTACCTTTGGGTGTTCTTTCAGCACCTCTCTTAACCTTTCCTTCTCCTGCGGTGTGTGTTCATAGACCTTGGAGGGCAAAAGGTCATCTTTCACATTCTCCAAGCCATCCGTAGAAATTCTTTTTACCAACTCGCTTGGTATGTTAAGGGCGTATATCCTTATGCCCTTTTCCTTGGCAAACCTCCACAAGGGTGAGTAATACTCGGTGGGAAACCCCCATCTCTTTCTGTATTCGGTCCTTTCCAACATTTCCTCCTCTGAAATTTTGCAGGCGATGTAATCGTTCAGATATTTTTGGAAGGGTTGCTGGAACATCTCCATTGCCAAGACAAACCTATAACCCTCCTGATAGAGCCTTTTTATAAACTCCTCTTGGAACTTATGATCCTTTGGGTTGTCGTGGGTCTCTGGCAGGTATATAACCTCCGCCTCCTGCAAAGAGGGAGAACCAAAGGCAAAAAGGCTAAGAACCATCAAAGCTATACTCCATCTGAATAGCATTTTCGCCATCGGAATAATAATGCCTCCTTTCTCCTACGATGTAAAAGTTTAAGGCCTGATAGAGCCTAATAGCTCTTATGTTTGACTTTCTAACGTCCAATTGCACCTTTTTAACCTTGCCCTTAAGCCTGTTTAAAACTTCCCTTAAAAACTCCTTTCCTATACCTCTTCCCCAGTAAGCCCGGTCTATTGCAAAGGTCATAACGTGGGCGCAGTCTTCTATCAGCCAAAGGATGCAGTATCCTACAAGCTTGCCCTCCACCTCCGCCACAAACCTAACCGAGTAAGGAAGCTTAAACTCCCTCTCAAAGCCCTCCATAGTCCACGCATCGGTGGTAAAGTTCTCTTTGTTGATTCTGAAGACCTCCGGTATGTCTTCCTTTTCCATATCCCTTACCTTTATCATCACCATATAATTTTAGCTATACATCGGGTGAAAAATTACCCCCATATTTGAGACTTCCTGAAAAAGCTGTAGCCTATAGCGTAGCCATAAAGGTAAGCAAGTAAGGTAATCCCTTTCCTCCACCTGCTTACTCGGTTGAAAAGCTTTATCTGTGAATTTACACCCTCTACCACCTGCCTTATACCCTTTTGTTCCTTGCTCTCGCAAACCTCTACATACTCACAACCCCTGTATCTCCTATCTCCCATAAGCCCAAAACTATCCACTAAAAACCTAAGCCACCTACTCTTCCTATACCTTATCCTCAAAGACCTCACTTCATGATAGCTCGCAGGATGAAACCACAGGTCATATACAACCCCTTCGCCATCGCAAACTACCATATCCAAAACGCCATAATACATCTCCTCAAATCTTACCTTCTCTTTGTAATGCTCGCTATAAAGGTTTCTCTTTTTCTTGCCACAAAGGGCTTTACCAGAAAACCGCTTTATCCTTTGTGTCCTTGCCCTGTTTAGGTTCGCTACCTCAAGAATAGTTCCATCTACTATAAGCGAGGATGTCAACTTTTCAGGTTCATGATCGTATAAATGACAATAAAGGAGGCTAACCATCTATAGACGGTTTCATACTTAGCATTTTTATTCTGTGCTTGATGTAGAAAAACCACCTCTCTACCACATTCCTCACTCACATACCAAGGTCCCTTGTCAGTGGTGCATCCCTTTGCCTTTGTGTTGTAAAGAACCAATTTAGCTGTCCAAGAGTCCCTCCTTCCTGAAAGATGCACAAACACAGGCAAACCTTATAGACCCAAATAGCAATCGTATATATTGCCTGAAGAGCTTTCCCTAATAACCCTTGTGAAGTAGGAACTCCCTTACTGCTCTTAGAGAAAGTCCCTTAAAGTAGAGGAGCACAGCTTCTGCTTTTAGGCTTACGGGAAACCTATGTCGCTTAAAAGCTTTGCTTAGTATTTCTTCTATTACTTGTATCGCCTTCATATCTCTAAGCGTATCAGCCCAGTCTATTAATGCCAAAAGTTGACATCTTCATGCAAGGAATGAACTTGAGGGTATCTTTAAAAGACACCCGTCCGTAAAGGCAAAAGCCCAAGAAAGGGAAAATATACAAACCGCATGGGAGTTGGCAGTTTACAGGTTGATTAACTGGTTCAAAGAGCCTCAAAACCACGACCTTGCTAAAAAATACTTTGGCAGATTTCCCACGGAAAAAGATTTCCCACAGGAATGCCCTTATACCTTTGAACAGATGACGGAATACGAGCCTTGGGTTTAACTCCTCAACTTCCTCAAGCCCAAGGAGTTTAAAGGTTGGAGGGAGTCCTTACAAGGGATTTTTCAAAAGAACTTATAAAAACATATTGAAACATTAGCTTTTCTCCGAAATCAACAGGCTTCAGATCCCTATTGCCCTGGAGATACTCATACAGCATTCTTAAGACTTTAACCCTCCCCTGGGGTGTAATGATACCCTTCATGGGAGCGACATCGTAGCTAAAGAACTCCTCCGTCCATCTCCTGAAAATGGCTACTTGCCTTTCCTTTATTATCGTCATTTCCATTTGAGCGTGAAGGGTTAAATATCTCAAAAAGGACAAAAAGGAGTTAAGCTCCTGCGAGTCAAAACCTATTCTCCCTCTCTTTATCACACCGCTTTAAGTTTTCCATTTTCATTTACATCTTGGAGTTCTTCTTTTGTGTAGTAGGGCGTTGTTGTTTCCACATAGAGCTGTTGTCTCCATTCCTGTGGAAAACTAATGGGTAGCGTGTAAAGGTTTTGATGAATTTGTGGATACAGTTCAAACACTAATCCTATCTTTCCGTGCCTTAGGCTAAGGGGCTCTGCATTAACTTTTTCGGTTATTTCCATGGTTATACCTCCTTCGTCTTTGGTTTTAAAAAGGCCCCCCATGGGGACCTTGTTTTATACCTTCCATTCACCGGAAGGTACCAAAGACGCACCCTCCACCTCTCTGTTATACAGATAGGCGTGGGCACGCAAAGGAGTGTGGTCCTCAAGGACCACCTCAATGAGCTCCCTCCTGAAGAGGAAAGGAGCTCCTTCCACCCAGTCAAGCTCCTTAAAGAGCCCTTCTGGGATTTCATAGACCTCTCCACGCACTACCCCATCTCCGGGAACCATCCCAGGGTAGGCGCCGAGGTCATAAAGGGCAAAGCCCTTTGCCAAGGCACGCCCTAAAAAAGGACAGCCCTTTAAGAGGCTGTGCCTTGATCCACCCCTTTTAAGGGTGCCATACACGAAGAGGTAAGCCATTAGCCCACCTCCTCGCAATAAGGGGCCAAAAGACCCCTCAGAGAAAGCCCTCCCTTGTTAGGAAGGCTCACACTTTTGCTTCTTATCCCAACGACCATCATACATTATATATAACCCACATTCTCAGCAGTTTCTGACAGTCAATAAGTGGAAGCTTTCTAAAATACACTCAATAGGGAATTTATAAAACAGCCTCACAGCTTAGTTCTACTTCAAAAACTTCTCCCAGTATTTGTCTACCTCTTCATCTGTCCAACCTGTTGTTTCTTTTAGCCCCTCTTTAAGAACATCCAAATAGAGCTGAGAGGGCGTGTTTTTCTCATCATACCAGCATCCAGTAAAGGTAAGTATCTTCAATCCGTCTTTTTCTCCCAGTGTGATTATTTCACCATACCAACCTTTCCCTTCTTGTTTTTGCAGATCCTCAAGCTGGCTTTCCTTTATTTTTCCAAAGCCTGACTACTGCATGATACTCTGGGTTAGTTTCCTTCTCACAGGATAAGAAGGCTACTCCCTGATTATTCCACCTTCCAGAACTCTTTGCGAAGTAAACCCTATATGGAACCCATATCCATCCAAGAGGTTCAGGTTCCGTTTTGTCTTTACAGCCTTCGTAATGTACCCCCATAAAAGTACCGCCCTTAATATAAACCAGGAATCTTTCCTTAAGTAGATTAGAGCCGTATGCAGCGTAGATAACATGGGACATACCTATCCCTCCCTCCTTATATTTTTTGTTTTTTGTTTGGTAAAATATTAACTGGGAGGTTTAAGCCATGAGAAAAAGCCTTTTGCTTTTACCCTTTAGTGTGGCCTTGGCTCAGCCTGTTATAGAGCCCAACTTTGCGGATAGATTGTTTCCCTACATTACCTACGGGGAAGTTTGGAGTGGCACTCCAGCCATGTTGAAAGATGTGGCCATTCCTAATGTGCTAATTGTTTACGGTTCAAAGGAAGACCCAGAGGTTGTAGCCCAAGCGGGCAAGATTGCCTTTTACTTGGGGCAGTGGGCGGAAGACATTGGCTTTGGTGCAGAGGAGGTAAAACAGTCCAAAATACCACCACTACTGGTAAGCGACACCCAACTAAAGAACCTTCAGTGGAAAAACATCATAGTGGTTGGCACCAACAACGATGTAGTAAAAGAGCTGGGATTGACCTTTGAAAAGCCTACCATAAAGATGGTGGAAAAGGATGGAAAAAGAATTCTGGTGGTGGGAGGAGCCAACAAGGAACAAACCATACAGTCTGCCAAATACCTTGCGGATGTTAGGCTAAACTTCAAGGCGGGTGCCTACAGAACTTTCTTCTCCTTTGTGGCATTGAGGGGATACATAGAAAAGGGTGAGTTTGACGCTGCCCTAAGGCTTGTCAGGAGCCCTCTGGGGATTTCCGCTTGTGGTAAAAACATGGCTTTGGCTGGACCTATGGTAGCCCAATGGTCTGATGATATGAAGGCAGTGGTTAGAAAGAGGAACGCCATTCTATACCAAGAACTGCCAAAGGCTTTGGAAGAAAGAGACAAAGAGAAGGCGGTTGCCCTTTGGAAAGACGCAATGCTAACCTGCTACCAATGCCATCAAGGTATAGGCATACCTCAGGTAAGAAAGTTCAAACCAGTGGAAGAGATCCACGCAAAACATCAAAGGATCGCAGAAAGCTTTGGTCTGTCCTGTACAGCCTGCCACGCAGGACAGACGCAGATCAGAGGTTATAAGTGAAAAGGGTCATCCTCCTCTCCCTTTTCTTCCCCTTCCTTCTCGTTTTTTTGTGCGTTAGGCTTGCCTTTACAGAGTTTTTTGTGGAGTTGAATTACAGATTTGGGAACCTGCCACCGGACCATTGGGGCATGGGCTACGAAGAAAGGTTAAACATTGCCAAGCTAGGGCTAAGGTCTGTGCTATCTGACGAGGGAATGCGGGAGTTTATCAATTCTGGACTTTTTAGAGAAAAGGAAATAAAGCATATGCAGGATGTAAAAAAACTTCTTTCAGTGGTCTTTAAAGTTCTCTACCTCGGAGGTCCCCTCTGGCTAATTCTGTTTTTTAGCCTAAGGAACAAAAGAAAAATGGGTCTCACGCTCCTTCTTGGTGCAACCCTTACGGAGATTTTCGTTATCTTTGTTCTTATCTTTTCCCTTTTAAACTACGACCTACTTTTTGAGGCTTTCCACAACTTCTTTTTTGATCCATACTCTTGGCGTTTTTTTGACGAAGATATGTTGCTTAGGGTATATCCTATGAAGTTCTGGTATAACGCCACCCTTTGGGTGAGTGTCTTTGCCCTTATTTTAAATTCCTTCTTCCAAGCCCTTGGGTTTATACTTTGGAGAAGTACTTCTTGAGCTTTTCCTCCAAAAAAGGTTCGGGTTTTCCAAGGTAATAACCCTGTGCGTAGTCTATGCCTAAATCTTTAACTACCTCCTAACAAAGCTTACGACCTGCATAATATCCTCATAAGCACCTCAAAGCCAAAGAGGGACATGTCCTTTAGGTTTATGATCTCCTGATACGTCGGGTGAAAAATTACCCCCATATTTGAGACTTCCTGAAAAAGCTGTAGCCTATAGCGTAGCCATAAAGGTAAGCAAGTAAGGTAATCCATTTCCTCCACCTGCTTACTCGGTTGAAAAGCTTTATCTGTGAATTTACACCCTCTACCACCTGCCTTATACCCTTTTGTTCCTTGCTCTCGCAAACCTCTACATACTCACAACCCCTGTATCCCCTATCTCCCATAAGCCCAAAACTATCCACTAAAAACCTAAGCCA